>DATBDT010000003.1:0-92365 GCA_036269815.1 Bryobacteraceae bacterium | reverse complement strand
TCTTGCCACTGCCAAAATATCGATCTGATCCGGCTGAACGTCGGCTACTTGCAAAGCTGTCGCAAATGCCTCCTCCGGAAACCAGGCGAGGCTTGCTCGCCGCGCTAACTTTCCCTGATCAACAGCCGAGGCGATCCTGCCATCCCGGATAACGCAGCAGGCCGCATCGCGCAGGAATCCACCAATGCCAACGATAATTTGTTTCACGAGTTAGACCACAGGCAGACGCATGCGAAGCGAGCTCGATACATGAAGTCTCAGTGTACTTCCGAACCTGGTGATAACCGTGAATGCAAATCGATAAATGCGTCAATGCTGAGCTGCTCTGCACGCAATTGGGCTTCAGGCAAGCTGTCGACATCCGGTCCGTAGAATGGGCGAAGGTTGTTACGCAGCGTCTTACGTTTATGAGCAAAAGAGCGGGAGATCAATGTCCGCAACGAATCCAATCGAACGGGATGTTGCGGCTTACGAATTAAACGCACACCGGCGGAATTTACTTTCGGCGGCGGCGAGAACGCGGCAGGGGGCACTTGGCACACAAGTTCCACGTCGCAAATCAGCCGCGTGACCACAGTCAGATAGCCGTAGTCGCGCGTCCCGGGAGAGGCAATCAATCGCTGCGCGACTTCCGACTGCAGCAGAAAAACCGCCACCGGGAATTGATGATCCAGCTTGAGGAATTTTTCAATTATCGGGGAAGTAATGTAGTACGGCAGGTTGCCCGCAATTGCGGCCGGGCCCCACTGTGCAAGATCTGTTGTTAGCACATCTCCAGCGTGGAGATGAAGTTTCGGATCCGCCGTGAAGACCCTCCCGAGATGCTCGACTAATCCCGGATCGAGCTCAACGGCATGCAGTTCATCCACCCTGGCGAGGAGTTTGCGCGTGAGCGCGCCACGGCCAGGTCCAATCTCGATCGCACGGCTGGTATGCTCGCCACACGCCGCAACCGCGAGCTTTTCCAGGACCGATTCCCGAACGAGGAAATGCTGGCCAAGTCGGCGAGGCAAATTGTTATTGGCGGAAAACGAGGGGCGTCAACGAAATGCGCACCGCTCCGCTGATGGGCTGAGTCAGTTCAAGAACACCTGGAATTCGCGGCAGCAAAATGTTGTTCGATACGAGCATCATCGGATCTCCGCTGTAGGAACCGAGGCCACCCTGAACATCGTAGTCGCGAATTCGTCCCGTTCCGTCTACGTTCATCGTGAGCACGACGGCCGAACGCATATCCACACGGAGCAGATTGGCCGCTCGAACCTCCGACCCCAGCGGAACTTCATATGCCACCGCCCGAACAGTCTGGCCGATGCTCAATGCCAGCGTGAAAAAAAGTGCGATGCTCGATAGCAGACCGCCAGTTGCCGGGATGGTGATCGGCCGCATAAATTCGTTGACACGAAACTTCCAGGACTCCCATAGCTTTTCTAAACGCGATTCATGAAAATACGAGCGCTCGCGGGACGCAACAATCCGCAAACGTGTTTTCAAAGCAGCCGGAGCGAGTGGCCTTGGCAGTTGCTGCAGGCCGGAGCGCAGCAATGTAATTTGGTCGAAATAATACGCGCATCCATCGCAACGACGTAAGTGCGCGCCAATTCGGGAACCCTCGCCGGCACCCAGCCTTCCATCGAGGTATGCGCTGCTGCAACGTCTAACGATGAAACAGATCATGCTCTCCTTTCCAGGAACTCGGCCTTTTTTGCTCTGCAGAACCTCGTGCAGAACGACCGGGATCTTAAACCTCATGTGTACACCTGCGCAAGAGTGGAGTTCAAGCGCTGCGTCAACTCACGCCGCAATGCTTCTCGCCCACGCACGATCCGCGACTTCACCGTGCCAAGCGACAACTGCAGAATCTCGGCAATCTCTTCATAACTGAAGTTCTCGATATCGCGTAACACAACTACCATCCGGAATGCCGGCTTCACCCGTGCAAGCGCCTGCTCGATCAGCATCCGGTTTTCGCCGTCGAGAGCGAGGTGAAAAGGTGACGGCCCATGATCGGTCGCAATATCGAATTTTTGTGTGTCGTCATCGCGTTCACGCTCGAGCGGAACTTCCCGGCGGCAGTGCCGCGAAAACCAGCGCCTCTGATTGTGAGCCTCATTGACGGCAATCCGGTAAATCCAAGTTCGCAGGCTGCTTTGCTCCCGAAACGAGTGAATATTTCGAAAGACTTTCAAAAACACATCCTGCACAACATCGGCCGCGTCACTCGGATTGTCTAAAAGCCTGTAGACCATGCCGTACACCGGTTGTTGAAAACGGTCAATAAGTTCTTCGTACGCTTCCTCGATGCCTGCCCGGAGGCCTCGCACAATGCGGGCATCTTCCTCCGAGACACTTCCCTGGGCTGCCGCCAGTATGGACAGACTGCCCGAATTTCCGAGTAGGGGTTGACCCATGGTTTGAATGTTACAAAACTCTCGCTACAACCATTCTAAGGAACCGCTATCCACTTAGATACCGGAGACCAGAGGGAAGTTCCCGTTGGCTCTAAGCAGCGAACTCGCGCCGTGCACCGAAGCTCCGGCGTTTCAGGAAGCGGCGGCCGAAAGAAGCGGTTCGGGACAGTCGCAGATTTGCCGATAATAGCGTTCGTATTTCGGGATCAACAGGTCTGTGGAGAAGCGCATCTCGGCCGACAAACGGGCAGCTTCGGCCATTCGCTGATGCAGAGCCGGCTGGGACAGTAGTTCGGTGATGCGTGCCGCCTGTGCATCGATATCGCCCACGGGTTCCATAAACCCGTCGACCCCATGAGTCACCAAATCCGGAATTCCGCCGGTGAGCGTGGTTACGGGGGGGACGCCGCAAGCCATCGCCTCCAGCGCGGCCAGTCCGAAGGCTTCCATTTCGCTCGGCAGATGCAGGACATGCATTTCCGGAATGAGGCGCTCCATGTGATTTTGTTTTCCGAGGAAGCGAACGTCTTTATCGACGTTGAGTTCCGAAGCAAGCGCCTCGGCAGGCCCACGATCCGGCCCATCTCCGGCCATTACGAGTTCCGCGTCCACGTTTTGCCGTACCTTCGCAAACGCTCGTATACAATCCAGAACCCGTTTGACCGCGCGAAAGTTGGAAATGTGCAGAACCCGTTTGCGACCGCGGCTTTGCGCGTCGGGGTTGGGCCGATAAAGGGCGCAATTTACGAAGTTGTGGATGACTTCGATCGGCTTCTTCACTCCAAAGAAGTCCACTGTTCGATTGCGCATATACTCGCTGATCGTGGTTACGCCGTCCGACTGCTCAATGGAAAACTTTGTAATGGGGAAGTAGCTACGATCGGTCCCCACCAGGGTGATGTCCGTTCCGTGCAGGGTAGTGATGAAAGGAAGGCGCCGGCTCGCAATCATTTGCCGGGCCAGCAATGCGGAGATGGAATGCGGGATAGCGTAGTGAACGTGCAATAAATCGAGGTTGTGACGTTCGGCTACTTCCGACATGCGCGACGCGAGCGCAAGGGAGTAAGGCGGGTACTGAAACAGGGGATAGCTTGAGACCTCCACCTCGTGATAGAACACGTTCGGAAGATCGGCATCCAAACGGATCGGGTTGGCGTAGGTAATGAAATGCACCTCATGGCCGCGTTGAGCTAACTCCATCCCGAGTTCGGTGGCGACAATGCCGCTTCCACCATAAGTGGGATAACAAGTAATTCCGATGCGCATGTTTTACCACTATGAAGGATGATCCGTACCCCGGCAAACGCTGCGCGCGATTTGGTGTTCGGGCGGAACTCTGCCTGAATGTAGGGCTCAGGACACTCATTTGGCAAACAGCGCAGTATTACATCCGCAGCACGAAATTTGTTCCAGGTCGGCCAATCTCCCGATTACCCGCGATGGCGTTGTCGGACGCTAAGTATTTGATTTCTTAGCGATTGTATCCTCGCACAAGTACGGTTTCGGAATGGCACGCCGGTTGCTTATTAGAAGGCGGAGGAGAGATAAAGATGCTGTGGTATGCATGGGTATTCCTGTTAGTGGCGATTGTGGCTGCGGTTCTCGGGTTTGGCGGAATCGCTGTAGCGGCGGCCGGGATTGCAAAGATCTGTTTTGTGGTGTTCCTGGTGCTCTTTGTGGTTAGCCTGCTCGCTGGGCGTCGTAGCGCCGTCTAGCCCACTAAGTTAAAACTGCTGAGTCGTGTTCGACTCAGCACAACAGCGCCGAAGCGGATAAGCTCCCCACCAGCTGTCCGTTTCGGCGCTTTGTCATTTACCGAGGAACCATTGGGACGATCAAAATTTCTGACGTTTGCCGAGTTCCTCTGTCAATTGGAGTCCAGTCGGCTGAGGGTGTGAAAAGTAGATCTAAGCGCCGGGTATAAGGCGCGATATGCTTCGTAGCGTTTCCGGTAAGAACCAGCAGACCCGCTTTCCGGGTTCTTGCTGTCGACCTCGTGAATTGCGATATCACAGATCTCAACAGCGCTCGAAGCCTCTCCCGTTCCGACTAAAGCCAAAAGAGCTGCGCCATAAGCAGAGCCTTCCTGAGTGGCAAGAGTGGCCACACGGCAATCGAAGATATCGGCGAATAACTGGTGCCAGAACGGACTCTTGGCGCCGCCCCCTGAGAGACGCACTAGCGATGGATGCGCGCCGAGGCTCGCGACAATTTCCAAACCGTCTTTCTGGCTATAGCAAACACCTTCGAGAACAGAACGCACCATGTCAGCCCGGCGGTGCCGAGCAGTCAAACCTACCCAGGCGCCTCTCGCCTCAGCATCAAGATGTGGCGTGCGCTCACCCATCAAGTAGGGCAGCCAAAGGAGACCGTCGGCTCCCGGCGGGGAAAGGGTGGCTTCGGCGGTCAGGTCGTCGTACTGGCAATTGGCGGCGAGACGGCTGCGAAACCATTGCAAGCTGAGACCAGCGCCTTGGGTGACGCCCATGACATGCCAGGCGCCGGGGATCGCGTGGCAAAACGTGTGAACACGGCCAGCAGGGTCATAGGCGGGTTTCTCCAGGTACGCGAAAACAACACCCGACGTCCCGATGGTGCAGGAGACTGTGCCCGGCCGCACGATGCCATTTCCGATGGCACTCGCGGCTTGATCACCGGCACCCGCTACGACGGGTGTCGCGGGGACGAGACCAGTCGCTTGTGAACCAATTTCCGTGGTCCAGCCCGTGATATCACTCGATTCATAGGCGCGAGGGAGAATCGCGGCGTTAAGACCAAGTGCCGCCACGAGCTCGTCAGACCACCTGCGATTTGCGACATCAAACAGGGACGTGCCACTGGCATCCGAGACGTCGGTTGCGAGTTTGCCGGTCAGCTTGAAGCGAATGTAGTCCTTGGGCAAAAGGATGTGGCGAATGGCCGCAAATTTCTCGGGCTCATGATCTCGCACCCACAGCAGCTTCGGCGCCGTGAACCCGGTCAGCATGGGATTTGCCGTACAGCGCAGCACCGTTTCCGCGCCGACCTGGGCATTGACGGCATCGACCTGTTTCTGACTGCGCTGATCGCACCAAATGAGCGCGGGGCGGATGACGGCACCCTTTTCGTCGAGCATCACCAGGCCGTGCATCTGCCCGGTGAGGCCAATACCGGCTATTGAACTGCCATCCGCGTTGGCTTCACGCAGCACGCTGCGGATGGCGATCTGCGCCGCGCGCCACCAATCATCCGGATGCTGCTCCGCCCAGAGAGGCCGGGCCATCTGCATTTCATGATGAGGCTCGGTTACAGCATGGTGGACGCGCCCGGTATGATCGACCAGCAGGGCGCGGGAGCCGCCGGTTCCAACATCCAAGCCAAGCCAGAAGCGTTTTGTGCGAGAAGACATAGTGCGTGGGCGATTTTATCTGGAGACAGCGTTTTTGTCGAGAACCGAAATTTTCGTATAAGAAGCGCGCTCCGACTGCACGTGTTGGAAAGGCAGATACGCTGCACCCAGTAACCCCGCATCAGCCCCGAGTACCGCCTTTTCAACACGAGCACCGGAACGGGCATAGGTGAAAGACCGCTTCTGTATTTCATTGAACATGCTGGGGGCAAAAAAATCCCATGCAGGCAGTGGGCCGCCGCTAAGGAGGTAAAGCGGGAAATTGAACAGATTAATGAGACTGGCGATCGCGATCCCTAAAGCACGGCCGACCGACTCGAAGACCAACTTGGCGCGAGGATTTCCCGCTACCGCTAGGTCGTATACGTCGAGCGCGCTGAAACGCTGTGTAGCGATGCCCATCATGCCTCCCATAGCCGCGATCGCGCTCGCCGATGCATGTTTTTCCAGACAGCCACAATTGCCGCAGCCACATGGATTGCCGTCGGGAAAAACCGTCATATGGCCGATTTCGCCGGCCATTCCCATAAAGCCATGGAGAATCTTTCCATCGACGATGATGCCGCCGCCTATCCCGGTCCCCAAGGTAATCAGAACCAGATCTTTTACATCTTTACCGGCGCCCATCCACTTTTCGCCAAGCGCCGCGGCGTTGGCATCATTCTCGAGCAGGATGGGCGTGCCGAGATGACCCTGAATCTCATCACGCACGGGAAAGCCCTGAAATCCTGGAAGATTGGCCGAGCCCATGATAACGCCGGCATCAATATCGATAAAACCGGGTACCCCGATTCCCACACCAACCAGATCATCGGGGCCTAGCCGTCCACGCATTTCTCCGATTACGGCGACCATGTCATCCACAACGCCCCGAGGACCATGGTCATAGCTGGTAGATCGCGATATCCTTTCGAGAACGTGGCCCGTCTCGCTTATCGCGGCGACGCGAAGATTAGTGCCGCCGAGGTCAACTCCTATCGAATATGCGAGCATCGCGCCAAGATCATAGCAGGGCTGGAGCCTGGTAACAAACCGCGGTTCGCTGTTTCTGGGGATTTAACGGCAAACAAACCCTTATCGTGGCGCCGCGCTTGGCTTGTTAGCGAGCCGCGCCGCCGCTTATGTTTGCAGACGCACGGGCCACTTTAAGCCAGAAGTTGGCGGCTAAGCGAATGGTTGTGAGGAAACCGTCCAGATCCACGGGCTTGCGCAGATAACAGTTTGCATGCAGTTCGTAGGCGTCCCGAATATCCCGCTCGGCATCGGACGTGGTTAAAACGGCAATTGGGATCATGCGCAAGCTCTCATCGTTTTTGAGTTGACGGAGGAGGTCGCGCGAACCGGCTTTCGGCAGATTGAAGTCAAGAAAGATCAATCCAGGAAATCCGCCGCCGTTTTCTTTCTGTTTAATCAAAAACGCAAGCGCGTCGTCCGCATCCGCCGCAATTTCCAAAGTGACGGGCGGATCGATCTCGCGCAATGCCTCACGCATCAATCGAACGTCGCCGGGATTGTCTTCCACAATTAAGATTTGCCGGCGACATTCCACACGTTCTCTCCCACTTCGCGGTGAACGGCTCCGCTTGTGCGCTCATTGCTAACAGTAGCAAGCTGTCGAGGTTCGCCAAAGTACTGGCGGGTTATTCATTCCGCTGGCGTGCATGGTATCGCCCCTCCAAGCACCTGCGAGACAATAGGCAGAATCAACTTCTTGCTGAGGAGCGTGCAAATGGACCCCCTGAACACCCGGCGCGAATTTTTGGGAACAACCCTGATTTCCGCCACCAGTGCAACTGCCGCTATTCACTCTACGGCCAGCGCGGCAGAGCCACAAGACGCGCAGGCGAAAACTTCGCAGACACAATCGGTGGAATGGCGCAACAAGCAGCCTGACATGGCGTATCGGCGCTTTGGCCGCTCCGGCTTGATGATTTCCGAAGTGGTGTCCGGCGGGGACCCTATTGCGTCCAACAACTACGAGCAGCTGAATCTGGCGCTGGAGATGGGTCTGAACTATCTGGATATGGCGCCAGCCTATGGAAATGGCGACTGTGAAATCGCTTATGGCAAATTTCTTGGGGGATCAGCCAAACGCCAGAAAGTCTTTTTGCAGACGAAAGTAAGCGCTTATGGCAATGTGAGAAATCGCCTGTATCACGACATTTTCCAAGGGCTGCCGGCTGAGAAACAAAACGCAATTATGCGGCGGATTGAGGATATGCGGGCAGGCAGCCTGGTCGAAAAGCCCGGCTACTACCTTACCTACTTTCCCGGTCAGCCGAATCAATTCGCGGGCTCCTATCTCTGCAGTGCGATGATGCCCGATTACGCGCACTTGGTGGAAGACAGCCCCGAATTCAAGAAGTGCATCACGGACTCGCTCGAAGGCAGTCTGCGGCGCGTCGGAACGGACCATTTCGATTTCTTGATGTGTCCGCACGGCGCGAACCTGGCTGAAGAACTCGACAATCCGCACATCTATGAGACATTCCTCGAGCTGAAAAAGCAGGGCAAAGTGCGTTTCCTGGGTGTGACCTCTCACAACGATCCGGCGGGTGTGCTGCGCCGCGCAACGGAGTTAGGACATTACGACGGCGTTCAGATGGCGTACAACGTGATCAACGGCGGATACCTCGATCAGGTGATTGTGAATGCGTATTCCAAAGACGTGGGCATGATCGCGATGAAGACCGCCCATGCGGTTGCCACTCATCACAAAGCATTGCAGCCGATTCCCCAGTGGCGTATCGACAAGGTCAACAAGATCGTTCCGGGCGATATGAAACCCGCCTTAAAGGCATATCTTTGGGTTCTCCAGAACCCGCATATCGCGGCGGTGAATTCCAATCTCTGGGACGAGACTTTCGTACGCGAAAACCTGGCGCTAGCGGGCAAAAAGGTGGCTTTTCAATCGGCGTGACATTTGCCCGCACAAATCGACTAATTCGACGCGAGGGATTGCGCTAACCCCCAAGCCATACCTTCCGGGCAGCCGAATTCGCATAAACCGGTTGTCAATAAAAAGCACTCCGGTCTTTGATTCCTCTACGACGCTGAAAATGACCAGCGAACAACCCTACACGTTCGAATGTCGGTATTTTGCCGACGGGGATCTCGGCCTGCTTCACGCCAGAAGAGTATGCGGTTGGCCGGCGTGCGTGTGGGATAGTGTGCAGCATGGCATCGGATCGAATTGCATTGGTTACGGGCGCGGGCAGCGGGATCGGCCGGGCGGTGGCATTGTCGCTACACAAGGCCGGGTTTGCAGTCGTTCTTGCGGGGAGAACGGAAAAGACGCTGAAAGAAACCGCTCAACTTGCCGGTTCAGACCTGACGGTGGCTGTCACCGATGTGAGCCAACCGAATTCGGTCGGCCGCTTGTTCGAGGCAATTCGCGGGAAGTTTGGGCGCCTGGATCTCCTCTTCAATAACGCCGGACTAAGCGCGCCTGGTGTTCCATTCGATGAACTGACGTTCGATCAATGGAAAGCGGTGGTAGACGTCAATCTGACCGGCTCGTTTCTCTGCGCTCAAGGCGCGTTTCGATTGATGAAATCCCAAACGCCTCGCGGCGGACGCATTATCAATAACGGGTCTATCTCGGCGCATGTGCCACGACCAAATTCGGCGCCTTACACAGCAACAAAACACGCAATCACCGGCTTAACGAAAAGCCTTTCGCTGGACGGGCGTGCGTTTGAGATTGCCTGTAGCCAAATCGACATCGGCAACGCGGCGACGGAGATGACGCAGCGGATGCGCGATGGCGTGCTGCAAGCCGACGGGAGCCGCAAGCCGGAGCCGCGGATGAACGTGGAGCATGTAGCGGACGCAGTCGTCTACATTGCAAACCTTCCGCTCGAAGCAAACGTTCAGTTCATGACAATTATGGCGACCAAGATGCCCTTCATCGGCCGAGGGTGAGCGTGAGGGGGGTTCCGGACGTAACGTCCCATTGAGCTGCGGCGCTCGCCTGATTCATTCCCAATTCGATGTAACCCGAACTGCCAAAGTAGGCAAACCCCACGCCGGACGGAGCGGCGCCAAACGTCGGGTAGAAGGAATCGATGGCAACGCCGTTGATCGAAATCTGAAAACGCTGATTGGCCACAGATTCGAATGCCGAGGATCGCAGGTTGGTGATGATGTTCCCGAAATGATCCACACTGAGTACGATCCCGTGCCAGGACCCGTGTTCGAATTCGGCATGCAGAGCCGGCAGGAGTTCCATTAGCTGCAACTCGGGGCCAACATCTTGCGACTCAGCTCTTCCCGCGGCTAAAGCACCGGCTACCGCTGCGAAAATATCGCGCCCGTGGAAGGTAGCGGAGATTCCAGGTAAGAACAATTCTTTGTTAGCCAATTCCCGGATCGCGAGATTCGGATAACGACCGGCGACAAGGCTCAGCACCCCGTTATCGGGCGCGACAAAGCGCATGGCATTCGCCTCGACCAGCAACGCCTTGCGCGAGGTTCCAACGCCGGGGTCGACCACGACGACATGTATGGTCTCTGGCGGAAAATAATGCGCCGCCTGGTCGATCGTGTACGCGCCGGCGAGAATGCTAAAGGCCGGGACCTGATGCGAAAGATCGACGATACGCGCAGACGGACAACGGCTCAGAATGACGCCTTTCATAGTCCCGACGTAATGATCTGACTGGCCGAAATCGGTTGTCAAGGTAATCAGCGGCTGCTCAGCGGAATTGGGCATCGGCTGTTAGAATTGTAATGAAAGCCTCGTTTTTCCCTTCTACTTGCTGTACTTTGACCACAATGCGACAACTCCGGTTGCACCCGAAGTGGCAGATGCATTTCATGCGGCTGTCTGCGACATTTGGGGCAACGCGTCCAGCATCCATCGATCGGGACAGCATGCGCGCGAGGCGCTCGAGCATTCCCGGAGAACGGTAGCGCAGTTTCTTGGCGCGTCGGCCAACGAGATTGTGTTTACAAGCGGCGGAACAGAGTCGAATAATCTTGCCATTCTGGGGCTTGTTCGCAATCTTCCGGGGACCCATAGGCACGTCATTACCAGCACGATTGAGCATCCAGCTGTGTTGGGTCCGATCGAGCAACTGGAGCGCGAGGGCATCGCAGTAACTCGCGCCGGCGTCCAGCACGACGGTGTTGTCGACGTGGATCAAGTGCTGCAAAGCATTCGGCCCGAAACCGTATTCATCTCACTGATGCACGCGAACAATGAAGCCGGCACGCTGCAGCCTTTGCGGCAAGTAGCGGCGATCGCACGGGAACGAGGAATTTTTCTGCATAGCGATGGCGTTCAGGCGGCGGGGCGCATACCGGTCGATGTGCGCGAACTTGGGGTCGATCTGTATTCGCTGAGCGGACACAAGTTTTACGCTCCGAAGGGAGTTGGCGCGTTGTACGTCCGAAAGGGCACGCCGCTACATGGTATTCAGTTCGGCGGCCAGCATGAACGAGAGCGCCGTGCCGGAACCGAAAATGTCGCCGGAGCGGTGGCACTGGCACGCGCTACGGCACTCCCGTCTATCGACGTCAGCAGTTTGCGCAACAGCTTCGAGAGCCATATTGCGACGGAGCTCAAGGACATCCAGATCAATGGCCGCACCGCGCCGCGGGTACCGAATACAAGCAACGTGACGTTTCGCCGGATCTCTGGTGAAGCGTTCGTGATTGCGCTCGACATCTTGGGCATGGCGGTTTCTACCGGTTCAGCGTGCAGCAGCGGCTCAACGGAACCGTCCCACGCGTTGTTAGCCATGGGCCTCACCCGCGAGGAAGCGCGATCAACCGTTCGTTTTTCCTTCGGGCGATACAACACGACGGAGGACGTAAGAAAGCTGGCAGATGCTGTTGTCGCAACCGCTCGCCGGATGCGGAAGCAGGTGCTTCCGGAGGTGAGCTATGCCTGACGCTCCTATCGCCGTTGCAATGTCCGGGGGCGTGGATAGCTCGGTTGTCGCCGGCTTGTTGAAGCGCCAAGGCCATCACGTCGTTGGGCTGACAATGCAGCTTTGGAATCAACGGCGTTTGCCGGATCTGACTCCCGAAGGCGGATCGGTGGGGCGTTGCTGCTCGTTAGACGACGTTTACGATGCGCGCTTCGTCGCATCGTTACTGGGTATTCCGTATTACGTAGTCAACTTTGAAGATCGTTTCGAAGAACAGGTTGTCAAGCCGTTTGTAGCGGATTATCTGTCGGGCCGGACACCCATTCCCTGCACGCTTTGCAATAACTTCATCAAATTCGATCAGTTTCTGGAGATGGCCGATAGTGTTGGGGCGGAGAAGATCGCTACCGGACACTACGCGCGGCTCAGTTTTGATGAAGGCAGCGGACGACATCAGATGCAAACAAGCGCCGATGCGTCGAAGGACCAGACTTATTTCTTATTCGGATTAACCCAGCCGCAGCTGGCGCGTACGCTTTTCCCGCTGGGCGGTATGGTGAAGAGCCACGTGCGTGATTTGGCGAAGGATCTGCACTTGCCAGTAGCGGAAAAGAACGATAGCCAGGAGATCTGTTTTGTCCCAAACGGCGATTACGCAGCGTTCATCGACGCATACTTTGCCGAGCAAGGTATCGCGAGAGAGACCACCGCCGGCGAAATCGTTGATACTAGCGGGCGGCCTTTAGGGCAGCACAGTGGGACTCATCACTTCACTGTGGGGCAGCGCCGCGGGTTGCGCGTGGCGTCTGGCGAGCCACTCTATGTCATTGCGACAGAGCCTTCCACTCAGCGCGTCATAGTGGGCCGCAATGACGAGCTTTGGCGTTCGTCACTGACCGCCCGCGACGTGAACTGGATTTCGATAGGCCCGATTCTCGAGCCAACGCGCGCGCAAGTCAAAATTAGAAACAAGCATGCCGCAGCCGACGCTACTCTTACGCCGACCGGCGAGCCGGGCCGCGTGAATGTGATCTTTGCCGAACCACAACGTGCCGTAACACCCGGTCAGGCGGCGGTTTTCTATGATGGCGACGTGGTGCTCGGCGGCGGCTGGATCGACTAGGGTGTGGCGCAACCAAAGCACCCGTTCCAGGCGCGGATCGAGTACGCGTGCGCAGTCCTGCTCATCAGCCTGCTGCGTGGGCTGCCTCTTCCGGCGGCAAATGTATTAGCCCGTACAGCGGGACGTCTGCTGGACATAGCGGTGCCAAGGCTTCGCCGTACCGCCATGCTGAACCTTTCCTTCGCCTTTCCGGAACTGGCATACGAACACCGGCAGGCCATCGTGGATGGCGTGTTCCAAAGCATTGCTCGACTGCTGGTTGCGATTGCGCGATTCCCTACCCTGAACAAATCGAACGTTCATCGTTGGATTCGATACGAAGGTCTTGAAAACTACCTAGAGGCGAAACGCGAAGGAAAAGGAATCCTGATCGCGACCGCGCACCTGGGCAATTGGGAGCTCAGCGCCTTTGCACATGCCTTGATGACGGAGCCGATGAATGTCATGGTGCGGCCGCTGGACAACCCACTGATCGACCGCCTCGTGGAAACACGGCGCCAGCTTTCGGGCAATCATCTGATCTTGAAGAAGGACGCCGCGCGCCGCGTCCTGCGGGCGCTACGCGACAACGAAGCGGTGGGCATTCTGATCGACCAGAACGCATCGACGTCCGAAGGCGTATTCGTCAATTTTTTCGGCAAGCAGGCATGTGCGAACGCCGGATTCGTAAAGTTGGCTCACCATTCGGGAGCAGCCGTCATTCCCGGGTTTGCAATTTGGGACAGCAACACAGCACAGTACATCCTGCATTTCTATCCAAAGATTGACATCCAAGGCGACGTCGAGGCGGATAGCCAGAGGCTTCATTCGGTGCTGGAGAGCGTGATCCGCAAATACCCGGACCAATGGTTATGGATCCACCGGCGCTGGAAGACGAGGCCACCGGGCGAGCCATCGCTTTACTGACCAGCCGCGATTTAAGAATGATGCTTTGCGACAGCGCGCTGCGACAGCCCTAACACCGCAGTGATGATTCCCGACAACTGCTTTGGGACGGAGATAGATCCCAGATACGTCAGAAACCGGTGACCGCCCGCGTCTTCCGCCCATTTCAGTTGCACGCCGAATGCCGAAGCGATTTGACTCGTGTTTCCTTGCACTCGAATGCGCCGCGAGCCTGGATCCTCGTCTATAAGAGCTAGGCCATGCTGACTCGCGAAATCCGCAACGGCTTTCATATCGGCGGGGTCGGCGCGCAATTCCTGTTCCGCGGCCTCGCGTGCCGGGGGCCGATAGTCAGGAGAGAATAAATCCTGCTCCGAGGCAGCCTTGGGCGGCCGCCAGAGCAGAACGGTTGCAGTTACCTGCTGGTCGGACGAGACATCATCCATCAAGCGTTCGCCGGCCCGGAAGTTTTCTTCGCTCCCGGGCAAGGACACACGCTCATCGCTCATCTTTGTCCTTCAACGGCGTCCTTCAACGGCCTGAGCTGGTCGTGCTCGAAGACTGGAGCGCGTTGAGCAAGGCGGTTCCGTTCGCCGAGCCGAGCCCGGTGCAAGCATCCCAACCCGAACCTGCCGAGTAGTGGCCGAGATTGCTGTCGTCATTGTTACCGCTGGTGATGTCGTTCAAGACGCCTTTCGGCAGCGAATACAACGCGGGATTGAGAAAGCCAACCGGTTTGCCGAGCTTCTGATTGAGGATGGCTACCAACGCCGCCCATTGCGGCGCCACCGCGCTGGTACCACCGACTACCGCATTTTGTCCGTCATAGCGGATCTGATAACCGGTCGCCGGATCGGCATTGCCTGCCACATCTGGCACACCCCGGCCTGCAAAATTCGTCTGGGGGTTTGCAGGAACATTCGCAGACGACTGGTAGCTTGGAATGGCGAAAACCTTGCTGACCCCGCCGCCAGTAGCTCCCTCTTTGTTCGCGACCTCATTCCAAACGGTCTCCGAAGAGATATTCGATCCGCTGCCCACCAATTTGGTACCGCCGCAGGCGAGAGCGAATGGGCTGGCCGCAGGAAAATCTACGTGAAGCTGGCTATCGCCAACCCCGTCACTCGAGCCGTTATCGCCCGCCGCAACCGTCACCGTTACGCCAAGTGTTGCAGCATCCTGCAGCGCGGCGTTCATCGCGTTCTGGGCCTGCGCGGTCCATGAATCTTCCGGTCCACCCCAACTGATGGAAATCACCGAAGGCTTGCGCATCGTATCGTGAACTGCATCCGTGATCGCATCGACAAAACCCTGATCGGTATTCGGTGCAAAGTAGACAGCATACGATGCGCCCGGCGCGATAGCGCCCGCTACTTCGATATCGAGCATCACTTCACCATCCGCGGAGCCGCCCGGCGCGTTTTTGCCGCCATCGACCGATACTGCAGATATGGCGGGTTGCTTGATTCCCAAACTGCTGAAGTAGGTTTTCAGATCGGAGGTCCGGTATCCACCGCCGAGTTCAATAATCGCAATCGTTTGCCCCGTACCATCTGCGCCCGACGGATAGCTGTACAACTGAGCAACTTGGGGCGGCGTGAATGTTGATGGCGGTGCCGCCGGTTGGTGTTTACGTTTATTGAAACGGAAATGCGGTTTTGCCACCGGCCGCGAGTCCAGCCCCAGTACCGCAAGAACATAAGGTTTGAATTCCTCCGGCATTGAAATTGTCCCTGTTCGCCCGCGAAATTTCGGTCCTACGGTGTCGATCTGGTAGCACTGCATCTCAGTTTCAAACGCTTTGCTGAGCGCCGCTACTGTACCCAGCATCTGAACGCGGCGCTTTTTCATATTGACGTCGGCAACCGTCAGTTCATATTCGTGTGCAAACTGTTCCATCGCAGTCATCGCGCTGGAGTTGTCGCCACCTGTGACGACGTCACGCCGCAGAATCACGGAGACCGACACTATTTCGTTCGGGTCGACCGAGCCGACGACCCTGGAGCCGGGCATGGGGTGACGCTCACTTCCGGGTAGAGAGAATTTTTTTTCGAATGCCATTGAGATGAATCCTTGCGAAGAGTGGAGCAGCGTTTAGTCTATCGCTGCCGTGCGAGACTGCCTGCAGGTTCAGGACCTTTTAACATCGCGACATGCCCGATTGCAGCGACGGAAAGATCGGGATTTGCCAGGCAGTTAGAATTAAAAGGAATGCCTTCGACGACCGTAAATACCGCACCCGTCCCGCTGCGGTCCCCCTTTGTTGTTGTTTTGCTTGGTTGGGCTGTTCCGGGCGCCGGCCACTTGTTGCTCGGGCGGCGCGGCCGAGGCGCAATCATTTTCGCAACAGTTTTGCTTACTTTCGCTGTGGGGTTAGCAATGCGTGGTCCGATGTTCCAGATCACGAACGCAGGTGACGTGCTCTCCCGTTTAATTCAGTACGGCGGGTTCATCGGCGACCTGGCGAGTGGGCTGATTTACCTGGTTACGGTGTGGTCAGGTTACGCTGCGCCGGATTTGGCGGGGCATCAAGCCGATTACGGAGCCAAGCTGCTCGTCGCGGCGGGGCTTTTGAATATTCTGGCAATGGTCGACGCATACGAAATCGCGACCGGAGAAAAGGACTAGTCGCATGAGTCTCGACCTCGATCATTTCGAAATGGCGCTGCTGTTCGCGGCGGTGAGCAGCATCCTGCTGGGATTGGTTACGAAGCGAACCGATCGAGAACGTATTCGGTATGGCGCCACGTGTTTCGGGTACTTCATGCTGTCGCTGTTTGGCATTGGTTGGCTCATGCATTTCCTCCACGGCTGAGAGATGCGCTGACAAAAAATGAAAACGTTTTACATTGAGACCTTCGGCTGCCAGATGAACGCTCACGACTCGGAAAAAGTCGTCGGGACGCTGCTCGAGGAGGGATATCGGCAGGTGAAGGATCTCGAAGATGCCGAATTGGTCCTCTACAACACCTGCAGCATTCGCGATAAAGCCGAACAAAAGGTCTTCCACCGGCTCCAGCAATTCAAAAAAGAAGCCGGGCGCGGGAAAGTCTTCGGCGTTCTCGGCTGCGTGGCGCAGCAGGAAGGCGAGCGCATTTTTGAACGCGCCCCGCACGTCAGTCTGGTTGCGGGTTCGGCGAGTTATACCAAGCTGCCTCAGATGCTGGTGCAGTTAGAGGCAGGCAATCGGCGCGTAACCGGGCTCAGCCTGGATACCGACGAGACATTCGACACTCCGTTCACCCGCCGGGACAACCCGCACCGCGCCTACATCACGATTATCGAGGGCTGTGACAAAGCTTGCGCATACTGCGTAGTGCCAATGACGCGCGGTCCGGAGCGCAGCCGTACGAGCGAAAGTGTGCTGCGCGAAACACAGACGCTTGCGGGCACCGGCTATACGGAAGTTCAGCTGCTCGGGCAGAACGTTAACAGTTACCGCGATCCCTCGCCGGCCGGCTTGAACTTTGCTCAGTTACTGGCCGAAACGGGGAAAGTGCCAGGCATACGGCGGGTACGTTTTACTACTTCACACCCCAGGGATTTTGGCAAAGAGATAATCGACGCGATCGATGAAAATCCGATATTGTGCAACCATGTGCATCTTCCGGTGCAATCGGGTTCCACGGCCGTGCTGTCGCATATGCAGCGTTTGTATACCCGCGACGAATACATGCGTCGCATCGAATGGATGAAAAACTCCAAACGCGACATCGCGATCACAACGGACATTATCGTCGGATTTCCGGGTGAAACCGAAGCTGACTTCCAGGAAACAATCCGGCTGATCGAACAGGTGGAGTACGACTCCATGTTCATCTTCAAATACTCGAAACGCCCGAATACACCAGCTCTCCAGTATGAGGATCACATCCCGGAAGAAGAAAAAACCCGGCGTTTTCTTGCGCTGCAGGAACGTCAACGAGCGGTGCAGGTGAGGAGAAATTCAAATTACCTGGGGACAACCGAGCAGGTGCACGTGGAGTCGTATAATCAGGCCACATCGCAATGGATCGGAAGGACCAGTCAAAACAAAACACTAAATTTCATTGATCGGACTCTATCGGCGCCGGAGGGTGGAAGCACGCTTGTTGGAAAGTATTTAGACGTATTGGTGACGCGCGCCACTCCCAATAGCCTGGCCGGTGAAAGTGTCCAGTAAGAAAAAAGTTATGTTCACGAAATCGCAGGAGGCGGAGGGCGTTGTGGAAGTGGAAATGAAAATTCGCGGCCTGATGATGGACCCCATGACCAACATGCCAATTGTGGTCTTGAAAGATCTGTCCGGAGATTCCGTATTGCCGATCTGGGTGGGTATCTATGAGGCGAATGCCATCGCGCTCGAAATCGAAAAAGTAACCACTCCCCGGCCCATGACGCACGATCTCATCAAAGTACTGTTGACGGGATTGGAAGCCACGGTTCGCAAAGTTGTGGTGAGCGAATTGAAGGACGACACGTTCTATGCCTTGATCTGGCTGGAGCGCAACGGCGAACTGATCAGCATCGATTCGCGGCCGAGCGATGCGCTCGCAGTTGCGCTACGACATGACTGCCCGATTTACGTCGAAGAAAAAGTTCTGCAGAGTTCACGAAACTCGAACAGCGTTTCCGAAAAGGTGAACAATGAGGAACTGCGCAAATGGCTGGAGAATCTGAACGACGAGGATCTCGGCCGCTATAAGATGTAGCTGATCGATTTTCAGATTCCGCTAACGAGGCGCCGGGCCTGCCGCGTCAGCCAATGCATAGGACAGTACGGCCATCACCGCAGCATTCTCCTTCAGCTCATTGGGATTCACCTTATCGAATGTGTCCGCGGTCGTATGGTGATAGTTGAAATAGAAACGTCCGTCCTGAGCAGGAGCGAAGCTCGGCACTCCTTTTGCGGTGAGAGGATTAATGTCTTCACCGGCATAAGGAACGCGAATGAGCGCAGATGCGCCGATATCGTCCAGCGCGGCTGCCATTGGACGAAGCCACGTCTCCAGTTGTTGGCTGCCAACGTAAGCAATTCCGCCCGGATGGCCTGCACCCTGGTCCGATTCGAGCGCGCCCACATGATTGCCGAATTCATTGCCGTGCTCTTGCGCATAGATCGCAGAGCCCTCCGCGCCATGCTCCTCATCCATCCACGCAATGAAACGAATCGTGCGTTTGGGATGCAGGTTCAGCTCCTTCAGCAAGTGAATTGCTTCCATTGAGACGACGACACCAGCTCCATCATCGATGGCGCCTGTACCCAGATCCCAGGAATCGAGATGCCCGGAGACAATAACGATCTGCTCGGGGTGCTCACTCCCCTTCCAGTCGGCGATGACATTGGCGCTTTCGACTGCCGGCAATTGTTTCGGCGTCAACGTCAGATGCATACGTACCGGGCCCTGCTGCGTCACATTCGCCAGTAAGTCGGCGTCCTCAGCCGTAACCGCAGCCGCCGGCACCTGCGGCGAGTTCGGCGAATAATCTAAAGCTCCGGTATGAGGAAGCCGATAATCGGCACCGCCAACGGAACGCACTAGAACGGCGATTGCTCCGGCGGCGCCGCCAACGCTTGGGCCCAAGCCGCGGTAGACGACAGCCTGCCCGTAAGCTGCATCTGCATTTCCCTGGGCAGCGAGACGCTTGTCGAACGGCTTGTTAAATAAGAGAATCTTTCCGTTCACCGCTCCGGCCGGCAGCCGTTTTAATTCTTCAAAGGAACTGACAACTACAACGTCCGCGGTGACACCCTGGTCCGGAGTCGCCACGCTGCCGCCCAAAGCGGTCAGCACGATTTTTTGAGCCGTCCCGGGCGCCTGTCCGGGCCAGTTCACCAACTCTCCCGTTTCGAGGCCGCGAACCCAATGCTGAACCATCGTTTTTTCGAGCGACACGGACGCGCCTAGGGCTCTCATCTCATCGGCTACGTATTCGACTGCCATCGCGGCCTGTGGAGAACCGCTCAAACGCGGACCGATGTTGTCCGTAAGGTGCCGCAATCTGGGTAGTGGATAGTTGTCCTCCATCGCGCGATTGCGCAGAGAAACCATGGTGGCAATCTGCTCGGCGGTCCAGGCGCCCGGTCCGGGGTTCGTCGCCTCTACGGCTGAGCGCAGAGACGTTGCGGACGGCGGCTTTGATACATCCTGCGCGCGCACAGTGCACAGTTGCGCGATCGCGATCAGCGCAAGACAAGTTGATTTTTTCTGCATGAAAAGAAGGGAGCGCGATCGTCCGGCGCCTGTCGGCTCCGATCGCAGGCGTTTCTGCCTGAGTGGTCGCGACCACCGGTCAGTGATCGTGTTGTTCCATCTCCCGCGCCCGCCGTTCGTGTTCGGCGACAAGCTGGGCATAAACCGGAAGCTGCTGAGACGTTAAAATCGCCTGAACGCGCTGGATATGCTCCTGTTTGATTTTGAGCATGATAGGGTGATTCGAATCGTGAACGGCCTTATATCTGGCTTTCGTTTCGTCCATGATTTGCTCCAGCTGTGTAACCTGCGCGGGCGTCAGGTTCAGCTTCGTGCGCATCTCCGTCAGGTAATGCTGGCGGAAGTCGTCTTTCGCGCTCACGACCGTTTGGGCGTAGTAGCGGTGACCGAGAGCGCCCACCGCAGCGCCTGATGCGAACAGCAGAACCGCAATGACTACAGCCGAGAGCTGGTTTTTTTTCATTTGCAGGCCGTGTTACTCAGTGCGCGTCCTCAGCCGCCCTGTCTTCCCCGGGCAAGCTGCTGCGAATACCTTCGGCAAAGTAGGTTTTCTCCGCGCTATGGGCGGCCACGAGCGCATCCGGGTAAGACAGAACATTCGAGGCGTGCCGCGAACCTAGGTTCAGCAACGCAAGCAGCAGGCACAAAGCGGCAGCTCCGGCAGCCAACGGCCGACCCAGGCGAGCGAAGAAGAACCATAAACTTCCACGCTGCTCGATTTTCTCCCAAAGCTGCGGCATGAAATTTGATCCGGGCTCTACTTCAGGGCACGCCGCCGCATACCGCAGAAACAAATCCTGCAGTTCGTCTTCACCGGTGCTCCTGGCCCGTTGTTCGTCCGTCATAATTTTCCAGCCTTGGCAGCGACTTCATATGCCTTCAGAACGCGCTGCCGCGCACGGAAGAGACGCACTTTCAGTACGTTTTCGCCAACACTATAAACGTGTTCAAGCTCCTTCAAGGATAATCCTTCTACTTCCTTCAAGGTGAGAAGAATTCTGTCCTGCTCGGAGACTGTTCGGAAGAGTGCATCTACAAAATCGCGCAATTTTGTTTTCTGCGAGGCTTCCTGATCGACCTTGCTGCCTGCCTGCGAATCAGCCGCCAACACTTGTTGATCGCTCAGATCCGCCATTCGCAGTTCGCCCCGCCGCTTTATGCGCCGCAGATAATCATACGAGGCGTTCATTGTAAGGCGATACAGCCAAGGTTCAAAGACCTCTGCGCTCCGAAGCTGATCAAACGAGTGATACAACCGGACAAAAACCTCCTGCGCTACGTCCTCGACGTCTTCCGGACGGCCAATAAGCCGAGACACCGTACCTAGTACACGCCGCCGATATGCCAGGACAACCTGGTTGAACGCCGCAGCATCCCCGCCCCTCGCCTTTTCAACCAGCTCCAGATCAACCAGCATCCGGAGCCCCCCCGAGGGTCCCCTGCGGCTGGCAATCGCAAATGCTAAGGCGCTGTCCCAACTTAGTTAGGTTACAAGGCGCGTCTGCGGCTTCCGCAGACATTCCGGCGCAGCAGGCAAAAAATCCGGGAGCTTGCAGCCTACGATTTTCGTTGCTTCATATTGCAATTAGTGATATATAAATTGCAGATTGCTATATGACGGTGGCGGCAAAGCTTCGGTACTTGCGAACGGTTGAAGGCCATCTTCGCGGTCTGGATCGCGAAATGACTCAAAAAGAGGTAATTGCGGCTATTCGGAGCGAGCTGAACCGGAACCTGAGCCAGCCGTACCTCTCGCAACTGGAGAGCGGCCACCGGAAGCACCTGACCAACACCACGCGGCTTTTGTTATCGAAGTTCTTTCGCGTCCATCCGGGTTACCTGGTAGATGATCCGGAAGGCTATCAAACTGAGCTGCTTACGGAGTTCGAAAAACGCGAGGACAAGCTCGATCTGTGGCTTATTCAGGGGGCGGAGCGGTTCGAACGAGATCCGCAGCTGGCCGACGCCTTACTGGAGCTAGCGCGCCACGACGACTCGCGCCGCTGTCTGCTTCTGCTGGCTGAAATTTTGAAAGCGCCGGAGCTGGTGAATCGGCTTTGGGACGTTTTCCAAACGACGGCGCTCGATAACAACGGGCCCGACAAAAATGAGGTGGAGATGCGAAAGCTCTCCGATTCACATGACCTGGTCTGAATTTTACTTTCTATGTTTTGCGGTGGGATCGCTGTGGGCGTTTGCAACGCTGCTGCTGGGTGGACTCCATCTCGGCCACGGACATGCATCACACGCGCATGGCCTGCATGGGGTCAAAGCACACGGCGGTTCGAGTCACAGCAGCGCCCATTGGACCCATGTCGTTAACCCCAGCATATTGGCCGTCTTTGTTGCCTGGTTTGGCGGCGTCGGCTACCTGTTGACGCGCTACACCGGTATGCTGCTTTGGCTGAACGTCTTGCTGAGCGTTGCCGTCGGTGTATGCGGCGCCTGGATTCTGGCCGCATTTCTGCGCTTCTTGCAATCGCGTGAAGGATACCTGGATCCGCTGGACTACGAGATGGTGGGAATACTCGGCCAGGTCTCGTCCCCGATACGTGCTGCTGGCGTTGGCGAGATTTTGTACGTCCGCGAAGGCGCGCGCCGGTGTCTTCCGGCTCGTAGTGAAGACGGCGAACCTATCGGGCGCGGTCAGGAAGTGATCGTAACTCGATACGTCCAGGGAACTGCTTATGTCCGAACCTGGGATGCGATGACCCAGTAGGCGTGCGAACAAGCCCGCCGAAAACATCGCGAGGAGAGTCTTTATGTCGAACGAAGTTATTTTTATTGCCGTAGTGCTGGTTCTGGTGTTGCTGGCGTTGATGATGGCCATGGCAACGTTATACCGGAAGGCCGGTCCACACGAAGCGTTGATCGTTTATGGACTACGCGGCACGCGCATCATCCAGGGCAAAGGTACAGTTCTGTTTCCGATGGTAGAGACATTCCGTCAGCTGTCGCTGCAACTCATGTCATTTGATGTTGCCCCGCAGCAGGACCTGTACACGAAACAGGGTGTTGCCGTGACGGTCGAAGCCGTCGCTCAAATCAAGGTGAAGAGCGATCCAGTCTCCATCCAGACGGCGGCAGAACAATTTCTCACCAAAACAGACCAGGCTCGCGAAGCCTTAATCCGCTTAGTTATGGAAGGGCACTTGCGCGGGATTATCGGCCAGTTATCGGTGGAGCAGATTGTGAAAGAGCCGGAAATGGTCGGGGACCGTATGCGTGGAACGTGTGCGGACGACCTGAGCAAGATGGGTCTCGAAGTAATTTCTTTCACCATCAAGGAAGTTCGCGACAAGAACGAATACATCACGAACATGGGTCGGCCGGACGTAGCGCGGATCAAACGCGATGCCGACGTAGCCACTGCCGAAGCCGAGCGGGATACCGCCATCCGCCGCGCCGAAGCGGTTCGAGCGGCGGCGGTCGCCAGAGCGCAGGCCGATCAGGAGCGTGTTCTCGCCGAGGCTCTTTCGCTTGCTAAGCAGGCCGAGGCGCAGCGCGACCTGGAGATCAAGAAAGCGCAATACGTCGAACTCGTAAAGCGGCAGCAGGCACAAGCGGACAAGGCCTACGACATCCAGTCGAACGTGATGCAGCAGCAGGTAGTCGTCGAAGCGGTTCGCGTCCGCCAGGCCGAGAAGGAAGGCGAGATTAAGGTGCAGGAAGCGGAAATCCTGCGTCATGAAAAAGAACTGATCGCCACCGTCTTGAAAGGCGCCGAAGTGGAGCGCCAACGCATCGAAATGCTCGCGGAAGCGGCCCGCCGCAAAATGATGATTGAGGCTGACGGCAATGCTACCGCGACCCGTCTGCAAGGTGAAGCGGAGGCCGAAATCATTCTAAAGAAGGGCGAAGCCGAAGCCAAGGCGATGAACGTAAAGGCGGAAGCATATCTGGAATGGAACCAGGCCGCCGTTGTCGACAAGCTGATCACCGGGCTGCCGGAGGTCGCAAGGGCGCTTGCGGCGCCGCTGGCCAATGTCGACAAGATTACGATCGTTTCCACAGGGGACGGAAATGCCGCGGGTATGAATAAGATCACAGGCGATCTGACGAAAATGGCCGCGCAAATTCCGGCTCTGTTCGAGACGCTTTCCGGTATGCAGATGTCGGAACTTTTCGGCAAAGTGCGTGGGATCGGAACTCATCCGAACGGCGAAGCAAAGTAAGCGCAAACGGGCGCCGCTGCACGCCGCCAACGAGTAAAGCCTTTCGTGAGGCGGCGTGCCTCAGGGAAACCCATTCGCGCGAAGTTTAGGAAGAAGGAGGAGAGATATGGCACTACTCGATCGTGTGACGACACTAATGAAAGCCAACGTCAACGACCTAATCGACAAAGCGGAAAATCCGGAGAAGCTGCTGAAGCAGCTTCTCCTCGATATGCAAAATCAATTCATGCAGGTAAAGACGCAGCTGGCAATCTCGATTGCCGATCAGCATCTTTTACAAAAGCGCCAGCACGAAAGCTTGGAAGCACAACAGGAATGGGTGCGAAAGGCAGAGTTGGCGTTGCAGAAAAAGCAGGATGACCTGGCACGGACGGCGCTGGAGCGCTCCGTGACGGCGGAAACAGCCGCTCATAATTTCTCGCAGCAGATTGAAGATCAATCGCACCAGGTGCAAACGTTGAAGGAAGCACTGCACCGGCTGGAGCAGAAGATGACGGAAACCCAGGCAAAATCTGAGCTGCTTATGGCACAGCACCGGCGGGCACGCGTGGCAATTCGCTCCAGCGGTGGGGCGATAGCAGGAGTCGAGCACGACACCACACTCAACCGGATGAAAGTAAAGGTCGCCGAGGCGGAAGCTTTAGGGCATGGAAACACGGTCGCCTTTGAGCCGGGCGCTGAGGAGCGGTTCGCCGCGCTGGAAAAAGACGACAAAGTTGACCGCCTCCTGGCGGAACTCAAATCTCGCGCAGCCGTCGGTTAAGGCCGGCTGCACAGGATTTCTCGCTTAACCGGTTTTCGCTGAGAGTTCTACGGTACGCGTGCCACTGACCATCCAGAGGCATGATCTCGCTTGGGAAACTCTTGACGAAACGACCCGAGACCTTCATGAAATATGTGAAGCTTCTGCTCTCTGGAATTTCAAGTACGGCAGTAGAAGCAGATACCCGTCCGGCATTCCAGCACCAGGTAAACACGATCTCCTCAGACTTGTCTGATCAGGTGGAGGACGAAACGCTTTCCGGCCAGCTAGCTTCAGTAATCAAGCTGCTCGACGAATACAACCGGGCGGCAGAACACAAAACGGAGGCGCAGCAGCGCGAGTTGCGTGGAATTATTACCGCGACCACTGACACGATCGCAGCGATCAGTTTGTCGAGCAAAAACCGGCGTGGAGCAAATGCGATCGCTCGAGAATAATTTAGAAGGCGCCTCCAAGGTTGACGATCTGCGATTGTTGCGGCATAAGCTTTTTGCCTGCCTGACACTGGTGCGGAATGAAGCCGTGCGGATGCAGATGGATTCGCAAATGCTGATCCGCTCGCTATCGGCCTCCGTTCTCCGCGCAAGCTCCGAACTGGCTCCGGGCACCGATGCGACGACAGGGCTTCCCGGAGTGTCAACGCTGCAGAAAGACGTCGATGCGGCTAGCGATGCCGGTGAATCGACCGCCATGGCCATTTTAGTGCTTACCGACCTTGCTGTTTTTAACACGCGATTCGGGCGTAATGCGGGCGATGAGGTCCTTCGCCTGACTACAGACTATGTGCGCGAGCAATTTGAGAATCTCGCGCACGTATACCGCGGCCATGGACCTTCGCTAATCCTGGTCTGCAATGGACACAGCGCCGACTTTGAACAATTCGAACAGAAATCGCGCTCAATGACGCGTTATCCGTTTCAAGCGTCCATCCTGGTAGACGGGAAAATGCGCAATGTCAATGTGGCTCTGTCGGGAACGTATCATCGGCTGACTGCCAGCGAAAAGATCGAAGATATTTTTCGGAAGTTCGACGCCTTTGCGTCCCGGCAACTCGAGAAAGTTTAGTTCGCCTTCATCGATTCGATACTCTGGCAGGATGAAGGCTCTTCTGCTGTCCGAGTATGGACGTCTGGACGTAGTAGACGTCCCAATGCCGCGGCCTGCCGCCGGCGAAATTCTGGTTCGAGTCGAAGCATGCGGAATCTGTGGGAGCGACGTGCACGGTTACGACGGGACATCCGGCCGCCGCATTCCGCCGCTTATCATGGGCCACGAGGCAGCCGGAACAGTGGCCGCCATAGGACCCAATGTCGAGCGGGTCCG
Organism: Bryobacteraceae bacterium; assembly: GCA_036269815.1. Classification (GTDB taxonomy): domain Bacteria; phylum Acidobacteriota; class Terriglobia; order Bryobacterales; family Bryobacteraceae; genus Bog-105. Next base: position 66,227 of record DATBDT010000003.1, on the reverse strand, counting down.
GGAGGGCGATCGAGTCACCTTTGACTCGACCATCTATTGCGGCGAATGCGATTACTGCCGTAAGGGCGAAGTAAATCTCTGTAATAACCGCCAGGTGCTCGGCGTATCCACTCCCGATTTTCGCCGCGAAGGCGCCTTTGCGGAATACGTTGTTGTTCCCGAACGGGTGGTCTACACCCTGTCCGAAAGCGTACCCTTTGAGCGCGCTGCGATGATTGAGCCTTTGGCGGTGGCGGTACACGCAGTTTCGCTATCCACAATCACTCCGGAGACATCGGCATTGGTGGTCGGCGCAGGCATGATTGGACTGCTGGTTCTTCAGGTGCTGCGCGACGGAGGTTGCCGGCGCGTCATCGTGGTGGATATCGACGATACACGGCTGGACCTGGCGCGCGAGCTAGGCGCAACCTCCGTCATCAATGCTCGAACCAGTGACACTAAAGAGCAAATCGATCACCTGACGGAAGGCGCCGGCGTCGATGTGGCATTTGAAGCGGTCGGCAGCACTCCTACGGTAAAAAGTGCGATAGAGAGCGTCAAGAAAGGCGGCCACGTGACGCTGATCGGCAACGTCTCCCCGAGCGTAGAAATACCGCTCCAGGCGGTTGTAAGCCGTGAGTTGACGCTGCAAGGCTCGGCTGCCTCTTCCGGAGAATATCCCCGGTGTATCGACTTGCTCGCGCGCGGCGTAGTGCGCGTTGATCCGTTGATCACAGCCGTCGCTCCGCTCGAACAAGGAGCGGAATGGTTTCAGCGCCTCCATGCACGAGAACCAAACCTGATGAAGGTGGTGCTGACACCGCGAGCACGGGCATGAGCAATCCCTATTTCGATCTATCGGGCCAGGTGGCGCTGGTCACCGGTACGAGTCGCGGGCTCGGCCAGTATTTTGCCCGCGCGCTGGCTCGATCGGGCGCGGATCTGATCCTGACCAGCCGCAAGCGCGACGCCTGCCTGCCATTTGAAGAAGAGATCAAGGCGCTTGGCAGACGCGCCGCCTCGCTCGATCTGGATGTGAAGGACCAGGAAAGCATCGAGCGTATGGCCGCCGCCGCCGAAGCGGCTTTCGGCAAAATCGACATTCTGGTCAACAACGCCGGAATGAACATTCGCAAGCCATCGCTCGAAGTCACCTGGGACGACTGGAACCAGATACTCGACACCAATCTGCGCGGCGCGTTTTTTGTCGCGCAGGCAGTGGCGAAACGAATGGTGCCGCGCCATTACGGCAGGATCATCAATATCGGTTCAGTCACCAGCGTAAATGGGTACGCGGGGTTGGCGCCCTATGGCGCAAGCCGCGGCGGGATCAAACAATTGACGATGAGCCTGGCGGACGACTGGGGAAAGTACGGCATCACGGTGAACTGCCTTGCCCCCGGCTGGTTCCGCACGACACAAAATGCTGTCATGTATGAGAACAAGGAGTGGGTCGACTATCTGAGCGACCGAATTCCATTGAAACGTCCCGGCGCGCCGGATGATTTGGATGCCGCTGTTGTCTTTCTGGCCGCGGAATCCAGCCGCTATGTGACAGGCCAGATCTTATTAGTGGATGGCGGCATTTCAACTGGAGCCGTGCGCGCCCTGCCGAAAAAATAGCACCCTGGATAACAGAAAGACCTGCCACGCGTGCTGCGTGGCAGGCCTTTGAAGAAGAGAGACGAAGATTAATGTTTCCGTCGCGGTCTTGCGGGCTTAGCCGGAGTTGATGTTTTCACACCCGGAATCGTCGGGTCCTTGAACACCAGCATGTAGGGATCTTTGGTGAAGCTGTCGGAGACACCCGAAAATTGGATCTTTTGACCCGCCTTTACCTGGTCTACGGCATCGGCGGGAAGCGGTTCTGAAAACTCCAGCGTGGCATCTGGTTTGGTTGGATCTTCCACGCCCACCACGATCTTGGTCGGACGATCGGGAGGATCCAGCGAAATCACCGTGCCGGTGAAATTCTTTACGCCCTCCGCGCCGCCGGGGATTTCCGCATCCTTCACATCGCTTTCGAAGAACGCGTCTCCCTTATCCTGCAAGCTTTGCTTGATGGCATACCAGATCTTAAACGCGGGGTCCGCGGCAATACGCGCATTTAGTACATCCGCCTGTTTCGTCGCGCTTTCATTTGCACTCACGATCGTGAAGCCGTCTGGAGGCAGTGCATTGGTTTTAGCCTGAGCAATAATCTGATCTGCCCCCTCATCACTACCGTGATAGTTCTTGTATTCCTTCTTGAAGAAGTCGAGCGCCTGCTGTCTGCCGGCCTCGGGAAGGGCTCCCGGGCCATCGTAGGTACCGGCACGTGCATATTCATAGAGCGCTTGGGGAATCTTCTTATCCTCATATAGCGCCTTCGCGTAAGCGGCCGAGATGCCGGCTTGCGTTGGGTCATTGGTCAGGCTCTGCTTGTACACGTCTTCCGCGCCAGGTAAATCCTTTTTCGCAGCCGCAGCCCAGGCTTGCGCGCCGTAGGCAATGTCCATGATCTGATTCTTGGCCTTTGTCCACTCAGCATCGGGGAGGTTGGCAGGCTTGGTTGGAAGATTGTTCAAGACAGTGTGCGCCGCGCTGTCCACCGTCGTCGCGAGATCAGGTGAGGGGCTAGCTCCACCTACGCGTGGACCGTACAATGCGATGAAGTACGCTGCCCGGAAATTCTTCGGATCAGCCTTCAGCAAATCGCTCGCTTTTGCAATCAGCTGCTGCGCCGCTTGCGGATCAGTCGCGGCCAGCTTACTCAACGCTAAAATCCAAAAGGTCAGACGCTCCGTTGCATAGTCCGACTGGGGGTATTTATCCTGCCAGGTCTGCAACAGTTGGATCTGCGCTTTGGGATCCTGTGTTTTGCTGATCTTATCGTAAAGATCGTACTCATCGCGATCTTTCCAGTTCTTTTGCGCCCCGCCCTGCGCTGCTGCTGCATCCTGAGCGAAAGCCAGCGACGATCCGGCCAAGCCGGTCACGAAAAAAGCGAGAGCGCCAGTCGCTACTAATCTACGCACTCGGAAAAAACTAAACTCCACGACAACCCTCCCTGAGGAATTCTACGTCTCTGGCAATCTGGAAGCGGAACCTTTGCTGCTCCGCGTTCCTGGAAAACGCTGCAAGCACCGCCAAACAACTGCGCTTCGTTGACGTTCAAACGCGCAAAGCCGGAGTATAACAGTCGACTCCACAACCCGCAACCTACCCCATAGCTTAGATGCTCCGGAACCATAACATGTTCCCGGGCGAAGCGGCTTCGGCGTGTTACCATGATCCGATTTGAAACACGCTCTGGACCTGGCGGTCATCGCTGGCTACCTTCTCGCAATCACCTGGTTCGGCGCGCGCTTTAAAGATGCCCAGAAAACTTTAAAGGACTATTTTTTGGGAGGCCGGGGAGCGCCCTGGTGGGCTATTGCCTTCTCGATCGTATCGGCGGAGACCAGCACGCTGACCGTGATCGGCACCCCGGCGATTGCGTTTGCAGGAAATCTGACGTTCCTACAGCTGATTCTCGGTTACTTGCTGGGACGTATTGTCATTTCCATCTTGTTCCTCCCGCAATACTTTCGCGGCGAGATGTTCACCGCCTATGAGCTGATGGAGCGGCGATTCGGTGCGCGCGTCAGAAAGTTTGCGGCCGGCACGTTTCTGCTGTTGCGCGCGCTGGCCGAAGGCGTTCGGGTTTTTGCCGTCTCGATCGTAGTAGGCATTGTATTGCAGACCAACCCGTTAGCTTCGATCGCTGTCATCGTGGCGCTGACGCTTTTTTACACGTTTGAGGGCGGCATGACCGCCGTTATATGGACCGATGTTGTGCAAATGGTGTTGTACATTTTCGGGGCCATCAGCAGCTTCTTCTTTGTTCTGCATCTCATCCCGGGGGGATGGCCTCACGTTGTAGCGGTTGCATCGGGCGCTCACAAATTTCAGCTCTTTGACTTTCGCTTCTCGCTGGATGCGGCGTTCTTTCACCGCGCTTACAGCTTCTGGGGCGGATTGATCGGAGGTTGCTTTCTCACGACGGCCAGCCACGGTACCGAACAACTCCTCGTCCAGCGATTGCTCTCGGCGCGCACCGAGAGCGACAGCCGGCTTGCGCTGTTTGCAAGCTGGGTCGTCGTCTTCGCGCAGTTTTCCCTGTTCCTAATGATCGGTATTCTGCTTTTCGTGTATTACGGCGCCGCCGGGGCTGCCGCGCCGAAACCGCCTGAACGGATTTATCCCGAGTTCTTGTGGGTGCATCTGCCTGCCGGGCTTGCCGGACTCACAATCGCCGCCATTCTCGCGGCTGCAATGTCCAATCTAAGCGCAGCGCTCAACGCCCTGGCGTCCACCACCGTGATGGACTTTGTGCGCCCATTCCGCTCTACGCTGCCCGAAACCAGCTATCTCCAAATGGCGAAATGGGCAACAGTTGCGTGGGGCGCGATTTTGTTCGCAGTCGGGTTGGCTGCTCAACACTGGGGCCGCGTACTCGAAGCTGCCTTGTCCATCGCCTCCGTACTCTATGGGGCGCTTCTAGGCGTTTTTTTACTTGGAGTATTGACTAAGCGTCCGGGACAGACCGCTGCTATCGTGGGCATGATCGCGGGTTTTGCCGCTACATACTTTGTCCGAGCCTCCGTCGCGTTTACCTGGTATGTCCTTATCGGCTCCTCAGTGACGTTTGTCACCGGCTATCTACTAGGATTCCTTTTTCCCCAAGACTCTCTCACGGCTCAGCCGTACGCGGCGGAGGAACGAATTTGATCACGCAAAGGCGCACCCAGCCATCATTGGTTCAAGGTTTGGGGCTGGCAGGAGCGGCCTCTATCGTGGTGGGCACCGTCATCGGCAGCGGTGTCTTTCTGGTTCCGTCGACGATGATCCAGCATGTCGGATCCACTTCTGTTCTGTTCACGGTCTGGGTCGTGGCCGGATTTCTCAGTCTGTTTGGGGCTCTCACTTACGCGGAACTGGCCGCCGCGATGCCCGAAGCCGGCGGAGAGTACGTCTATTTGAGCGCCGCCTATGGACCATTTTGGGGCTATCTCTACGGATGGACGCAATTTTGGGTTGCCAAAAGCGGCTCCATTGCCACGCTTGCCGCCGGTTTTTACACGTATCTGACAGTCTTTTACCCAATCCTGGGCAAATCGCTCATCGTTACGCCCTTTCACGTTGGGCCGGCCGGAACGTTACTGGAAATTCACTACGGACAACTCGTCGCTATTGCGGTCATTCTTCTGCTGGCGATGGTCAACTACATCGGCGTGCGGTCTGGCGGTGGAGTTCAGATTTTCGTAACCGGGTTGAAGATGCTTCTCATCGCCGCCGTCATTGTGATCGGCTGCTTGCCTGGAAACGGCGATTACACCCGTTTTGGCGGAAGTATTCCCGTGCCGCTTTCGATCAGCGGCTTTTTCGCCGCCATGGTCAGTGCACTCTGGGCCTACGACGGCTGGAACAACGTCGCCATGGTGTCCTCTGAAATTCGGCAGCCGCAACGGAATCTGCCCAGGGCGCTGATACTGGGAACTCTCACCGTCATCGCTACCTACCTGCTGATCAATATTGCTTATTTCCACGTGCTAACTGCCGCGCAGGTGGCTGCAATGCCCCATGTAGCGGCGGATATGATGCGAACGCTTTATGGCCGGATTGCCGAAAAGGCGGTCACAGTGGCCGTTCTGATCTCAATCTTCGCGGCGTTGAACGGATCCATCCTGTCGGGATCGCGCATTCCCTATGCATTGGCGCGAGATGGGCTTTTCTTTCACAAACTCGCAACTGTGCACCCGCGATTTCGAACACCTGGACCTGCAATTATCGGGCTCTCCCTCTGGTCATGTGTCGTCGTGTTGAGCGGTTGGTATGACGACCTGTATAACTTCGTAATTTTTGGCAGCTGGATTTTGTATTTATTGAGCGCTGTTTCTGTATTTGTGCTTCGAAAGAAGAGACCTGAAATGACACGGCCGTACCGCGTGATCGGATATCCAATCGTGCCAGTACTATTTATTCTGGTGGCGGCGGTCCTGCTTTGGAACGAGCTGCAAACTCGGCCGCGCGAATCACTGATGGGATTAGGTCTTATGGCTTCGGGCGTGCCTTTCTATTGGTACTGGAGTCAACGGCGAAAAGTTTGAATGTAACCGGAAAAGCCTGTGCATTTGTTCCCGTTTACCGATAAATCTCCCTGGTACTACTAGAACTGCACCTCTCGTAATAGCCCGTCGGCTTCTTGAATCTTTCTTGAGGAACGAATTACACTTCGTTTGAATCATTTAGCGTAACCGCACTGTTACGGAGGTCCTAGTGGCATCCCGATTGCCGTTCGCTCATGGGAGGAAGCAAGACTTGGACGTCGACAAAATGCTCGCGGATCTTCGCTTAGAGCGTGAGCAGATCGAAGAAGCGATTTTAACTCTGGAACGTCTTGCTCGCGGCAGGGGCCGCCGCCGCGGAAGACCACCTTCCTGGTTAAAAGAAGCAACCGCACAAATCGCTGCGGAGGACGGGATTGAGACGCCCGCATCTGAACCGAAACGCCGCGGCCGGCCACCCGGGCATACTAAAGCAAAGCAGGCTGGCGCGGAATAAGGCAAATCCGCGTAGTAACGCGTTAATAGAGAAGAAAAGATTTTCTGCGTTCAATAAACGCAGCGGCTTGTTGCTGTGCCTTTGTCCAAAGTGTGCTTGCGTCCCGGCCGTCTTTTAGCTCTTTGATCAACTCAGCGCTGCCAATGAGCGTGCGGCACTTGTCCACATCAATGCGTCCCGGAAACAGGTCGCGCAACGCTGCCGCCAATTCTAGTCCCAGCCGTGTACTGTCGAACGACTCGCGATCCGTAATGACGAAGCGGACGCCAGGAATGGTCTGCCCCGCGAAATTAGAAGTAGAGGGCGTAATTCGAGTCGGATAAACACGTACGCCGGGGATAAAACGCCCATTCAAACGTTCTGCCAATAATTGCCCATCAATCCAGGGGGCTCCCACTTGTTCGAATGGGGCATCTGTTCCCCGCCCGACAGAGTAATCGGAACTGAACTCCAAAAGAGCGATCCCCGGATAGAGCAGCGCCGCAGTCAGGCTACGCATGTTCGGGGATGGATCAACCCAGGTGAGGGAGCTCGAATCAAACCAGTCGCCCCGCTGCCAATTGCTCAGCTTCACTACGTGTAAGTCAGCATTCCAATGCTGTTCTGCATTGGCCATCGTGGCCAATTCGCCAAACGTCATCCCATGTCGCAGCGGAATGTCGTAGCATCCGACGAAGGACTCCAGCCCGCGGTCCATCATCGGACCTTCCACGTGCACGCCGGTGATAGGATTCGGACGATCCAGAACAAAGAACGGTATTTTCGTCTTCGCCGAGTCTTGTAACGCATAGAGCATGGTGCAGGAATAGGTGTAAAACCGCGCGCCTACGTCCTGAATATCAAACACCAGAGCATCTACATCCTTTAGTTGATCGGTTCGAAGATGCCGGCCTTCACTTCCATACAGGCTGACCATCGCGATCTTAGTCTTCTCATCAACACCATCCGACACCGGGGAGTCTTGCTTGCCCCCCAGTCCGTGCTCGGGAGAAAACAGGCGTGTCACGTGAACGCCCGCCGCAAGCATGGCATCGACGTTGCGTTGCCCCTGTCGGTCGAAGCCGGTCTGGTTCGTGATTAGGCCGATCCGTTTGCCGGCGAGTTCAGCGAAATGATCCTGTTCAAGTACGTCCAGTCCGGTGAGGGTCTCGGCCGTACGAGCGACGACGCGATGAACCCCTGCTCCCTCAATCGTCTCCCGATAGCTCGTGAGAGTCACCATATGCGGTGTTTTTAGCTCGAACGACGCCGCAACCGCCGTCGCCACCCGGGACCGCAGTGAGCTGAGCGATTTGATTCCGTGCGGATGGACCACGTTTGTCAGCAAGACCACGAACGAGTCCGTCGTCGGATCTAACCACATGGAAGTGCCGGTGAAACCAGTGTGGCCGAATGAGCCAATCGGATAAAGATCGCCGCGATTGCTGGAATAGGGTGAATCTATGTCCCAGCCAAGCCCGCGCAGGATGGGTTGATCCGCCGGACTTCCCGGCTCGGTAAAACGTTGAATAACAGCGCCGGAGAGCACGCGCACGCCGTTTCCCTCGCCTGCCGCGAGGAGCATTGCGGCATATCGCGCGAGATCTTCGCCGGTGGTGAACAGGCCGGCATGCCCCGCGATGCCTCCCATGTACCGCGATGTGGGGTCGTGCACTACTCCGCGAAGGGGCTGTCCGGTTTCCGGATCAATCTCGGTAGGCGCAATCCGGGCGCGAAGCTCCGCCGGCGGTTGAAACAACGTATCGTTCATCCCGAGAGGCCCATAAATCTGTTCATGTGCAAACTGCGGAAGCGGTTCTCCAGAAAGCCGGCGAACGATCTCGCCGAGAAGGATAAAGTTGATGTCGCTGTAGATGAACCGCGCTCCCGGCGGCACGACCGGAACGGTTGTCAGCGCCCGCTGGATACCCGTTTCGTAGCCGGACCAACTCGGCTTGAGGACCAGATCCGGCGGCATTCCGGAAAAATGCGTCATCAGCAGGCGAATCGTGATGTCGCTCTTGCCTCCTTGAAACTCGGGCAAATAATTGGTAACCGGATCATCGATCCGTAATTTGCCCGTTTCGACAAGCTTCATCAGACAGGGGGTTGTCGCAACTACTTTGGTGAGAGAGGCCGCATCAAAAATCGTGTCTAATGTCATCGGCTCGCGGCGCGGCACCAACGCCCGAGATCCATAGGCACGCCGATATACGACGTTTCCGTTATGGCCCACGAACAGCACTGCCCCCGGAATCAGTCCGGATTTAATAGCGTCCTCAATCTGTACGTCAAGTTGTGGAAACTGCTGCGTTTGGGCGAATGCCATGCCGCCGAGCAGGAGGAAAATCGGCAGAATTTTCATCTCGCGTTATGCAAAGCGCCGCGAAGTTCGTTCCAGAATCTCGGCAAGGCAAACGTCTTTGCTCGTGATGCCGCCGGCATGATGAGTTGTCAAATCGATACGCACCCAATTGTAGACGTTCGACCATTCGGGATGGTGGTTGACCCTCTCGATTTGAAGCGCTGCGACTGCCATGAAACCGAAGGCATGGGCGAAGTCGGGAAACTTAAATTCCCGATGAAGCTTCGCGTCCTGCACTGTCCAACCCGGCAAGCGTTCGAGAGCGGCCCCGATCTCGTCGTCATTCAATTTGTTCGCGCTCATGTCGACATTGTAAGGGCACGATGGTTTTTTCAAACCGCAAAGGAACGTCTGCGCGCCGCTAACAAGAACGGTGCGGGCCTGCCATAGCAAGAGCCGGCAGGCCCGCCGCTGTGAACTACTGGATGGCGGCGATCGGCTGGATTTTGGAAAGATCGATCGGCTGGCCGGAGGCCGCGGTTAATGCGGCTACGGCTGTTTGAGTCGTCTTAATGACAATTGCAGCAAGCGTGGAATAAGGTTGAGTACCCGGCACGGATTCAGCGATGGTGGCTGCAATTTCCAATTCGGTAAGGATGTCGGAAATCGTGATGTGCTGTTGCGCCGCAGCCTTCAGCCGCATCACTTTGCTGCGTGAATTTGTAACGGTCTGCGGACTAACATGCAGATCGGTCTGGAAAGTATCTTCGAGCGACACGATCGCGACCGCTAGATTTGCAATGGCAACCGTCACCGCCGCCGAACTCGCCGGCGCCGTACGATAAGTGGCGTATGCATTATAGGCGACGCCGTAAGCAGCGCCGGCCTGGTTAAACGCCGTAGTGTATTTCGGATAAGAACTCGACACAGACACGCGCAACGAAGTGAGTGCCGCGTGCGCTGCCGTCAGCGAATCATAGGAATCGCCGTCGAAGGTGCTGAGTTGGTTTGGATGCTTCGGCTGAGTTCCGCACCCGGTAAATGTGAAAAGGGCAAACCCCAGTAGGGCCGCCGCAGAGAGTTTTAGGTAAGACATAGCTTCCGGACACGACGGTAAAGGGACGGCCCGCCTCCGGAGCGCCAAAACTCACCTAACTCATTCATTTAACGATTGAAAAATATCTGTTCGATCGCTGTGATCCAATTTCGCATTACCATTAATTTGTAAACCGCAAAGGCGGCTAACTCCATGACAGCCATCGAAATCTCCAGCTTTGGCGGACCGGAAGTTCTTCGACCGGTGGAACGCCCCAAGCCCATCGCTGGTCCGCATGAAATCGTGATCCGCGTCGAAGCCGCAGGTGTGGCGCGCGCCGATATCATGCAGTGCCAGGGGAAATATCCGCCGCCCCCGGGTGCGTCGGATATTCCCGGCCTCGACGTGGCGGGAATCGTCGACAGTTGCGGAGCAGGCGTGACGGAGTTTCAACCAGGCGATCGCGTCTGCGCCATTCTTAACGGAGGCGGCTATGCCGAATTCTGTGCCGCGCCCGTTTCGCAAGTGCTTCCCACTCCAGAAAACTGGAGTTCCATCGAAGCGGCAACTCTGCCGGAAAACATGTTCACCGTGTACGACAACTTGATCACACGCGGGAATCTCGCACCCCGCGAGACGGTCCTGATCCACGGCGGCACCAGCGGCATCGGTTCCATCGCTATCATGCTGAGTAAAGCGTGGGGAGCGACAGTAATTGCGACCGCAGGCAGTGAAGAAAAATGCAGCGCTTGCCGCACTTTCGGTGCAGAGTTCGCCATCAACTACCGCGATACTGACTTCGTTGCTCGGGTGAAGGAGATCACTTCCGGCCGCGGGGCTGACGTGATCTTGGATGTTGTCGGCGGACCATATCTTGAAAAAAATCTGGAGTGTCTCGCCACCGAAGGGCGCATCGTCGTCGTGTCCGTTCAAGGGGGAAGATCTGGAACTCTCGATCTAGGGAAGTTGATGCAGAAACGCGCGCGCATCGGCGGCTCTACCATGCGGGCACGTACCCCGGAACAGAAAGGCCGGGTCCGCGATCGGCTGGCGCGAGATGTCTGGCCGCTGCTACCGGCCAAAAGCCCGATACGCCCGATAATCGATTCGACATTTCCGCTGCGCGACGCCAGACTGGCTCACGCGCGCATGGAAAGCGGAGCGCATATCGGAAAAATAATTCTCACCGTGGAAGCTACAGTTTAAAGATGAGCAGCCTTGCTCCCACTTCCCGGACACAAGTTCGACGACTACCGAAACGCGGCGTTTATGACACCGAGCAAATCAACGCGATTCTCGATGAAGGATTTCTCTGTCACGTAGGTTTTGTCCAGGACGGACAGCCGTTCGTTATCCCAACGCTGTTCGCCCGATCTGGCGATAGGCTCTACCTGCACGGCTCAGCGGCTAGCCGCATGCTGAAAACCGCAGGAGGCGGGGCAGACATCTGCGTGACAGTGACGCTCGTCGATGGCTTTGTTCTCGCGCGATCGGTGTTTCACCACTCGATGAACTATCGGTCGGTTGTCGTTTTTGGTAAGGCGCGTCTTGTGACCGAAATCGAGGAGAAAGCGAAGGCGCTGCATGCCTTCACCGACAAGATCGCTCGCGATCGTTGGGGCGAGGCGCGGATTCCTTCCGAACAGGAATATAAAGCCACCCACGTTTTAGCAATTCCGATCGAAGAAGCTTCGGCAAAGGTGCGAACAGGGCCGCCGCTCGACGACGAAGAGGATTATTCACTCCCCGTCTGGGCAGGCGTGGTGCCATTGCGCATTTCTGCCGGCCAACCGCAGGATGACGGGCGCGTACTCGACGGCATAGAGAGCGTCGATACGGCGCGTCTCATTACCGAACGGCAGCATCGCTGATACGATTTCTACTAATGATGCGTCGCGACTTTCTTGCGCTCAGTGGTGCTGCCGCAGTCTTCTCGGCAGCGTTGCCGGCGGAAGTGCCCAAACCCAAACTCGGCATCGATCTTTTCAGCCTTCGGGGACAGAACTGGACCCCCATTCAGTATCTGGATTACTGCGCCAAGCAGAAGGTCCAGGTCGTTCACTTTTCCGAGGTTCGGTTTATTGGCGGTCTGGATCCTGCTAATTTGCGGAAGGTCGGAGCATATGCCAAAGAGCTGGGTATCGAAGTTGAAATCGGCATGAAGTCGATCTGCCCGAGTTCGAAGATGTTCGAGCCCTCGCTCGGGACCGCGCAGCAGCAGCTGGAACACATGGCTGAATCAGCGACGCTCGTGGGATCAAAGATTGTTCGTTGCGTGCTGGGAAGCGCCGACGATCGCAAGCCCGGACCAATCCAGAAACACATGGAGGATATGGTCGGCGTGCTGCACGACGTGCGTTCCCAGATCGTCGATCGAAACCTGAAAATTGCCATTGAGAACCATGCCGGCGATATGCAGGCCCGCGAATTAAAAACGGTGATTGAGGAAGCTGGCCGGGATTTCGTCGGCGCCTGCCTCGATTCCGGCAATCCGTTGTGGACGCTCGAAGATCCTCACGTTACGCTCGAAACTTTACATCCTTATGTGCTGACGAGTCACGTCCGCGATAGCGCAGTATGGGTGGTGCCGGAAGGCGCGGCAGTCACCTGGGTGCAGATGGGGAGAGGCAATGTCGATATCACATCCTACGTCAAGAAGTATGTGGAGCTTTGCCCGGGCAAGGCGCTTTCAATGGAGACGATCCTTTTGGGTCCGCGCATATTTCCTTACAAAGATCCGCAGTTCTGGGAGGCTTACCGGGACGTGCCGGCGTGGGAGTTCGAACGTTTTGTTCAAATCGCCGAGCACGGAAAACCGTACAAAGACGAAGCCTGGGAAGGCGCCGACGAGGCAAAGCGCGAACGCGATGCACTCGAAGAAAGCCTTGCCTACACCAAACGAGTGCTCGGGATAGCGGCATGATGACACCTAACGAATCGGCAAAACTGTCGAGCCACCTGCGTAACGCGATTGCCCGCGACCTGGCGCGGCTCCTCGATATTTCTGAGGAAGAAGCGTTGGTGCGGCACGGCGGAGGGCCGGGCTGGAATCGCAAGCATGAACTAGGTCATTTGCTCGACTCCGCCACGAACAACCGCGTGCGGTTCATCGTCGCCGCCCTGGAAGGCAGCTACAGCGGACCTACTTACGATGGCGCGGGTTGGGTAGAACTCGGGGGCTATGCCGGATTGACATGGCTGGATCTGGTGGATCTTTGGGAGAGAATGAACCAGGCGTTAGCCGCAGCTATCGAACGCATCCCCGAACAGCGGTTGGACGCTGCCTGCAGAATCGCTTCTAATCCGGCAGTATCGCTGCGCTTCTTAATCGAAGATTACGTACTTCACATGCAGCATCATCTGGACCATATCGTCGGACGCGAGAAGCTGACCGTTTATCCGGGCGCCGCTGCCGGCATTTAGTGCGCTGCAGGCGCAGTCTCGTGCACATTCGCTGCGTGCTCCTCAGGATGGTGCTGATGCTCGGGCTCACCCTCAAAGTGAGGCCGTCCCTGTGGATGTTCGCGGAATTCGTGGCATGTATAGCAGTTCACCTCAGGCTTGCCCTCAAAGTTGCTCTGGTTGATAGATGCAACCATCGCAATCATCCGGCGGGCAGTGCGCTTCTCGTCCTTGTCGTCAGCATCGAAATGCCCTTGCACATGGCAGAACTCGCAATCCTTGTTTAAAGCCCATGCGTAATAGCGCATGTGGTTGATAAAGTCTGACGCCGGCAGCGTCTTCAAATCGGTCTTGAGATTCTTGAAGCGCTCCGAAGCAGGCGCCTCGGGTCTGCGCAGTGCATCGCCGGCAGAATCAGGTTGCTTCAGCAGCGCATAGACCATATGCACGTTATGACCATTTGAACTTCCGTCCACGGTGAGGGTCAGCTTTTGCCCGTTGCTCGACAGCTCGTATTTGCGATGCATTGCGTCCGGGCGGCCCGATGTCTCGATGTTCAGAGACAGACCCGAGCCCTCGGTTACAGCAGTCAAGCGGCTCGGAACGCCATTGAACCGCGCGATCGTAGGCTTTCCATCGGTTGTAAATGCAACGGCCGCACGTTGGTCACCGTGCGGACCAGTGATTCCAATCGTCTCTAGAACGTGGATATCTTTCTGTTCAATAATCTCCACGTACTCCTTCAATGGCGGACCGGGGATGGTACTCTGTTGCAGGTCGGCTTTCCAGACCCCCGCCAGGTTGACTGACTGAGCAGACAACATTCCAACGGAAAAAAAACCGGCAAGGAACTGTTTGGTCATTGACTCCGGGCAAGTATAACATCAGGCCGGAAGTGTATAACTTTAGAAGCACAAAGGGTGCCGATGTGCGGCCGCCGGATAGCAACTCGACCGCGACCCTTAGCGAGCTGAAGAAAGAGAGGAAGCAGTACCGCCTTGACGATCTTTGATTTGCTGGACCGGCTGGAAGCAACTATCTTCTCATTGCTCCCGCCAGGCCCGACTATCAAAAAATCAAAGACCCAAAAGGCATCAGGCGTTAAGGCGAAACGCACCCGGACACGCGCTGAAATCCCGGCGCAAGTGAACGAGCCCGTGCATCAAGCCAGCGACGAACCGCTCAACCGCAACACTCAGATATCTGCAGAACAGGAAAGCAACAAAACAGCCGAGCCCACCCGCGTCCTGGGAAAGCGGCAGGCTCTCGGCAGGTCTCTGTTGCAATTACGCAAGCTCTCGGTAAACCGAACCGAGGACAATTAATCCGTCAGTGATTTGCCTTTTAACAGGGCAAGGGAACAGCCGGAAAACAGCGGCGAAAACTTTGGATGAGAAAGCGTGTCAGGTCGTGAGCAGAAAAGCTGCGGCCCTCGTCGAAGATGGCGATAACCGAGCCGTCGAGGTCTTGCGCGATCGGAATTTCCAGTTCCGCGCCCTTAAATTTGCGCCCTGAGTTTTGCTCTCCACTGATGGCCGCACAAATGACGGGGCCCCAGGAGTGGAAGTTCAGACGAACTTTGACGTCGGTGGAAGGATATCCCTTCTTCAACATACGAATATCCTCATCGGCATCGCACCGGATCAGCTGATCCGAAGAAACGCCATCGGAGGCGGCCACTTTATTTACGGCATCGGTAAGCCGGCGGCATTCACTGATCAAGTCCTCCCAGAAGCGTTTTCCTTCATGGAAGAGCGGGATGGGTTGCATTACTGCAGCGCTCATGTGGCGAGTCCTCCCTTTTTGGTTAGTGCATTCCTGCGTGAGCGGATTGCCGGTACGCAACAGAGCAGAACGGCGGATCTACAGGGCGCCAGAAAGAGCAGCGAAAAGATGCCGCTCGATACAGTTTAAGCATACACGGATTTTTAAAATTTCGTAATGTTAAATTTTTGGCGAGCTACGTGCTTCTAAGCGGGCCTGTTCAGGAAGGTAATCGGCGTTATACGATTTGAAGCCGGCCCGCTCGAAGCCGCGCTTTGCTTCCGGTGTTTTCATGAATGTTTCCCAAACGAAGCCGGTTCTCAAATTCTCTGCCATTAACAAAGTGATGCCGGTATCAATCCCGACCACGTCCGAGTCGTACCAGTTTGTCAAAGGATTGAAAGCATTGACGAATCCGTAGCGGCACCACGCTCGCTGCTCATAGCGGCTTTTAATATTGCGCAGTACCCGCAGGCATGCGTACGGAAGGAAGGGTAGCGAACCGCCGGCAGCACTCGGCGTCACTGTTCCATCAATCGGTCCCATTGCCGGAGGGCCGCCCCAAACGACGTAGCCGCGCTGCGAGTCCGAAGCGCTGATGCCCCAGAGGTCGTCACTATAGTCGGGAAATTGTTTCGAGAGTTCAATACAAAACAGACGATGAGCCTCCGTCGCATAAACTGAGTTCAAAAAATAATCCGTGAACTGATCGCGCCGCCCCCGAAAATCGAACCACGCCTGCGAATATTGATGAACGAACAGCGGAGCAAATGCGCCAATGTAGCGCAGACCGTCGTACTCGAAGTGCGAACGCTTCCACGCATTCCAGGTCTCGACGGAAAGCGGATGCTGAACCGAACCCAGCCCGAGAAGATAAATCATCATCAGCTCGCTGTAGTAATCCCAGCGATAAGAAAGAAATCCATTCTCCGGAGACCATCCCTGAGGAAGCAAGGACGTGTCTTCGGACAGCCAACGCCATTCGACACGCCCAAAGATATCGCTGGCCAGGCGGTCGATTTCCGAACTTTTAAAGAAGGTCCGGCACGTTAGCACACCGCAGAGCAGAATGGCCGTGTCGATAGAGGAAACTTCAGAGTCCCAGATGCGTTCACCCGTATGAATATTGGCAAAGTGATAAAAGAACCCCCGATGGGTCGGCATTTTTTCCCAAAGAAAAGCTAATACACGAACCACCCGCGTTCGGGCATCAGTAAAAGAGAGATAACCGCGCTTCGCGCCGATGCACAAGGCCGTTAGGCCGAAGCCTGTTGAGGCAATACTCGCAACAATACTTTGGTCGCTGATATGCATGTTGCAGCGGTCCTTGACGAGACCGGTTTCGGGATCGGCCTGCTCAACGAAAAAATAGAAATTTGCTTTTTCCAGCTCCTCCAAAAACTGATCGTCTTCCGCAGAGATCGATTCCAATGGTGGAGGGCCATTCGGATGATTTTGTCTGGCAGATGACGCGGGCGGAAGTCGAAATCCGTAGCTCGAAGTGCTAAGCAATGCGGCAATGAGTGTGCGTCGCGATATCTTCATTTTTGGACGGCCTCTACGCTCGTCCATTTGTAAAGACACACTGAAAATCAAAAGGCGTCATAAGAAATAGCATGACTGCTCGGCATGCGGCTGCTCTGTCCGGCTCCGCCCTACTAGTATTTGGCTTGGTAAGCGCAGGGGTGATTATCGCTCTGCGTGTTAATCCCCTCAGCCAAACCATCGTTACTGGCGTCGTGATTATAGACGACTCTGACGCGCGTAAACAAATGCCGATTTCCGGCGTCCATGTTACGGGGAGGATGGGAAAAACCATTGGCGCGGCGACTTCGGATGCAACCGGGTTTTTTCGGCTCACCATTGCATCTGCTCTGCACCTGGAGCGCGGGATGACGCTATCGTTCCAGAGTCCCGATTATCAGCCGTTGACGATGTCCGCAGCGACCACCGACCAGATTTTCATAGCCAGGCTTAAGCCACTAGCGCGTTCGAAAGCAGAAGAAGTTCGCGCCGGACCGCTACATGCAATCTCAAACATACGCATTCGCTACACATTGCCCATGGAGTCCTTTTTCGATGTCGGAACGGAGGTTCGCACGTTTGTGGTCGCCAATACGGCAAATGTACCGTGCCAGTCTGTTCCTCCGTGCTCTCCGAACGGCCAGTGGAAAGCCGCTACGGGCGGCCTGACTCTGGATGCCGGCGAACACAACCACTTCCGGAATGTCCGGACATCGTGCATTGCCGGACCATGCCCTTTCACCCGGGTCGAGAGCGAAGATCAGCTGCGTGGCGGGCAGATCTTGAAGATCTCCGCTTTGAACTGGGCGGACACCGCAACTTTTCTAGTAGAGGCCGACGTGGCCCGTTCACAGGTAACCGATATGGTTCGTCAGTCCTTTCCCGTAATCTTCGGCCAGGGCCTTAGTTTCACACTCCCGCCCGGGGCCGCCGGTCCAAGTTTGGAAGCGGAGTTCGACGGCCAGGATACGTTCTTTCCCCTGGGACCCGAACTGGTTCTTACATGGGCAACTTGCACCTTAACGGCGAGCCCCGACCGCTCTACGTTGTATTCGTGTGAATTAAAACCCGGCTACCGCTTCCAGTAGCCGAAAAAAGAGCGAGAATGAGGATAGCTCATGGCGAGTTTCGTTTATGTGACACACATCGCAGCGACCGCAGAGCAAGCATGGCGCGCCCTCACCGGCCCTGTTTTCGCCATGCAGTATTGGGCTGGCCGCCTAATGTTTTCGGATTGGCAGGTCGGGTCCCCCGTAACGATGAGTAAGAACGACGGCAGCGCCAATTGGCATGGCCAGGTTTTGGAATACTCTCCGCCACGCCGCCTTTCCTACAAATTCACCATCCCTGCGGACCAATCCGGCGAGAATAGCTTCTCCATGTATGTTGTCTTCAATATTTCCGAACACGGGCCAATCGTTCAACTGACCGTCAGCCATGAAGGCTTTGTTCAGGACGCCCGGAGTCTCGAAGGTGTCAGCCGGCGTTGGCCGTTTATTCTCAGTGATCTTAAAGGTATTCTGGAACGGCAGGAGAGGCCCTACGCTTGGGGTGCTTAGCCTGCCGGAACGCCGTTGATTTAAATTAGAGTGATACTATTCCGCCATCGGAGGAAGATAAATGGCTCACTGCTCCAGACGTAATTTCCTGAAATCGGGACTCGCTGCAGGCGCGCTGGTAAGCGCCGGAAATCTGCCGCTGAAAGCCGCTCCGCAAACCGCGACGGACTGGGTGACACTTGGAAAATCGAATGTCAAGGTGACGCGGCTCGCGTTTGGCACCGGATCGATGAGCGGGAAAGTGCAGCGCGACCTGGGGCAGGAGCAGTTTACGACTCTGGTTCGGTATGCCTACGACCGCGGCATTCGCTTTTATGAGACCGCAGAATCTTACGGCGACATGCATCGGATGCTCGGCATCGCTCTAAAGGGCATTCCGCGCGATAGCTATCGTCTGATGTCGAAGGTGACCACACATCCTGGCGTCGATCCTCAACAGAAGATCGACGAACTTCGCAAACTTGCCAACACTGACTACTTCGACATCATGCTGCTGCATTGGCAGCACACGGCGACCTGGCCGTCGGACACCGCGCAATGGCAGGACGGAATTGCAGAAGCGCAGCACAAACAGGCAGTCGTTGGACGTGGGGCATCCGTGCACGGACTTCCTGCTTTGCGGCAATTTCCTGGAAACCAATGGCTGCAAGTCGCCATGATCCGAATGAACCACAAGGGCAGCCATATGGACGGTGAGGATTACAACACCAGTGGACCCGGCAATGTCACCGAAGTGGTTGAGCATGTCAAACAGGTTCGCCAGCAAGGCATGGGCGTGATCAGCATGAAGCTGGTGGGCGAGGGTTCGTTCACGTCGCGCGAAGACCGGCAGGCCGCCATGAGATACGCCTTTCGAAATGCAGGTGTTGAGTCAGTAACGGTCGGTTACAAGAACACTGCGGAGATCGACGAGGCGATTGAGAACCTGAACCTGGCACTAGCCTAACTCCGCTTACACCGACTCTCTCAACCCGGTGACCGCGTTCGGAAGCCCAAGCCCGGGCTGTTGCTTGGCTTTGTCGAACTAGCTTGCCAGTTCTCTGACGTTGCGAGCCGAAGCGATTCCGCATTCCCTACTGCGCAGGCTCATGTAAAGTACCAAGTACCTTACATGAGCGATTTCTCCGACATTTCTCGTCGCATGATTCTTCGCGGCGCCGGCATAGGAGCCGGGTTCGTGGCCGCGGGACAACCGGGACAAGCTGACCAGACTCCCGCCGCGGTCGCGCCTTCCATATCGAAGCTAACGTCGATGCGCGAGCAGGTTACGCCGATAACAATTAACGAGCGTGCGGCTCGCATCGCTCGTGCTCAGCAGTTAATGGCGGGATTGAAGATCGATGCGATCCTGCTCACCGGGGGAACGTCTTTGGCGTACTTCACCGGAGTACGTTGGTTAAATAGTGAACGCCTTTTTGCTACGGTGATTCCGGCAAAGGGCAAGGGCTTTTGTGTCTGTCCATCGTTCGAAGAAGAGCGCGCGAAAGAACAGCTCGACGCTGGCCCGTTGGAAGGCGTGCCGGTTCTGACCTGGCGGGAAGATGACAGTCCCTACAAATCCGTAGCGTCCGGTCTTCGCGAAGCGGGCATTCTAACCGGCACGCTTGAGATCGAAGAACGGACTCCCTGGGTGTTTAGTGACGAGATCGCCAGGGCTGCGCCGGCCCTTCATCTTACGACTGCAACACCCGTCACGGCGGGTTGCCGCATGATCAAGAGCGCGCATGAGCTGGAGCTGATGCGAATCGCCAATGAAGCAACACTGCGCGTCTACGAAGCTGTGTATCGTGCGCTGACGCCCGGTATGACGCAAGCGGAGGCATCGAACCTAATTTCAATGGCGTATGGCCGGGTTGGCTTTCGCGGGGAAGCAAGCGTCGAAGTGGGACAGTGGAGCGCGAATCCGCACGGTTCATTGACCCCTCAGGTCATCAAAGAAGACACGATTGTCATGGTTGACGATGGCTGTACAGTCGAAGGCTATCAATCTGACATTACCCGGACATTCGTTCTCGGTAAGGCGAGCGATAAGATGAAGCGCGTCTTCGATATTGCTCATCGCGCCCAGTCGGCAGCGCTGACTGCAGCAAAGCCCGGCGTCTCCTGCGAAGCAGTGGACGCTGCGGCTCGTAAGATCATTACAGAATCCGGCTACGGGCCCGACTACAAATTTTTCACTCATCGCGTGGGGCACGGCATCGGCATGGACGGGCACGAATGGCCGTACCTGGTGCGCGGCAACACGCTTCCGCTGCAGGCGAATATGACCTTCAGCGATGAGCCCGGCATTTACATTCCGGGCGAGTTTGGTGTCCGGCTGGAAGATGACATGCACATCACCGAGAATGGCGCCGAGTTGTTCACGCCGCAGAGCCCGTCGCTTGAACATCCATTCAGCTGACCTACTCGATCACGACAAGTAAATGATTGAGGAATCGCATCGCGAATCCGTTCCATAGTGGTGGTTCTTTCAAAGTCACGGATTCGCTTTGGTCCAGCAACGCTAAAGTTAACCGCCTTGACATAGAGCGGATGAGAGGCGCACCGACACAGGAATGGCCGCCTCTTCCGAACGCCAAATGCGGATTGTCGTTGCGTTGAATGTCGAAAGTATCGGGGTCGGTGAAAACTGCCGGATCGCGGTTAGCTGCTTCGAGCATGAGAAGCACTGTACTGTTCTGGTTCACTTGGCCCACGCTGCACGATGCTTTCCTGAACTGGATGCGAGACGGACCGGCAACGCGCAGACATTCTTCGATAGCCGATGCCACAAGTTCCGGTTGCTTTCTGAGTCTGGCGCATTGATCGGGATGAGAGACGAGAAGAGCCCACGCGTTTCCGGCAAAGTATGGAAGCGATGTTGCCAGTGCAATGAATGCTTGCAGGGCGACAGGATTTTTTGTGTTCACACATCGCGATAGCGCTGAGGCCGCGGACGAACCCCTGGAGCGCAGCTCGACATCATAGGGAAACGCAGAAGCGGCGAAGATCTCATCCGCCATCGTGCCCAAACGCGTATCGAGTGGAGTGCCCATCGCGGAAGCGGCGAATTGCAGGCACCAAGGTTTCAGGATGTCCTGGATCAGATCACACTGCCCTTTGGGAATCGCCGGAGCGCCATCCGGCGCCGGTATAGCGGTAACACCTTCTTTCATTCGCGCATGGCGATCGCGAACTTCGTCGCGAGTTTCGGGAACGGGATGTGATGAACCAATGAGGGTTGGAATGAAACGGTGGTCTTCAAGGATGGAGCGAACATCGTTATACCGGGTCACAATCCAGGCATCGAGAGCCGGATCGAGGTAGATCGGCTGAATGGGCGTCGTTATCAATGCGCGGTGAACCAGGTACGCCAAACAGTATCGACCATCGCATGGACAAGGGATGAGGCCAGCAGAGTTTTACCTTGCCGGAACGCGGAACCGTAGAACCAGCCGGCAATGGTTGCCAGCAGAACATAGCGCCAGTTTGGGAATGGCGAGTGCAAGATGTGGAAGAGTCCGAACAAGCACGAAACCAGCAACTGAGCCTTCCACCAGGAGCTAAATGAATTCGATAGCAGGGTCTGCAGGAAGCCTCGAAAGAAGGTCTCTTCCAGCATTGCGACGAAGAGGAAGATCTCCAGATAATTGAAGGCAAAGTCTTCGAGACCGCGCCAGCGTGGATTCCAGGCATTGAAGCGAAGAAGAAAGCCGGCTGGCATCGCGATCACCGCGAAAAGCAGAAAGTTGATGGCGGCAGCTTTCAAAACCGGCAGGTTGATGCGGGCTTCGTAACCAAGATGCGGCACGGGACGGACGAAAGTCCAGATCCATACCGCGACTGAAATCAAGTAGAGACGTTGCAGGAAATCCAGGTTGGCTGGCACATTCCAAATGCCCCGCAACTGGTGCGAGAGCACGACGCCGATCAACCAAACCGCCACGGCGGCATCCTGCCAACTGAATCGCGATAAGTCGCGCGGCGGAAGAGTCCGACAGAGCAGGAGAATGGGCACCGCCACGGCGAGCAGCTTCGCGAACGCAAGCCATCGCCAGTCGCCCGTTCCGATTCCATACAGCAGATACGGCAAGCACCAGATCCCGGGAAAAGTCCATGCGGGCAAACGGATAAGAGCGGCGCGGCAGGCCCGAAACGCGGGCGCGATGGCTTCGGCCAGTTGAAGTACGAAACAAAAATAGATGCCTGCTAGTGCGAGCCAGGAAAGCTAGTATCGCTTTTCATAACCGGCCGCAACAATCGCGAAGATCGCGGCAAATGATCCAAGCGTGACCGCAAAGGGCAGCCCGGATGCCTTAGATGCTCTAACCGGCATCACCGGCCAGCCGGGATTCGGTGAGATCCAATTCACGTTCGATCCGGCGAAGAACCTGATCATTAATACGATTTTGGTTGCGAAGACGAATGGCGGTCTCGCGTTCAACACGCAGAGCTTCCAAAGATAACTGGACGAAGCGATCGTGATCGGCCTTGACGTCCGGATTTTCTTCGTCACCCATCAGCCCGGCGAGGCGCTGACGGTAGTGCCGCGTCAGGTCATCATAAGACGGAATGGCTTCTTCGTCGTCTTTTCCTTTCTCGTCCTCCAGATAAGAAAGTGCCGCTTCGGTTACAATGCGCCGCGCTTCCTGCTCTTCGCAATTGGGCCCGGGAGCGCCGGCCAGGCCCAGAGCGTGAATCAGAGATGGAAGAGTAATGCCCTGCAACACCAGGGTGACGACGATTACGCAAAAGGCCAAGTAGACAATGATGTTTCGCTGCGGAAAGGGGGCGCCATTCGCGAGAGTGACAGGTAAAGCTAGAGCGGCAGCGAGAGAGACCACACCGCGCATTCCGGTCCAGCCCACGATGAACATCTCGCGAGCACTCGGTCTGTGCACTTTCTGATGAAGAACTTTGTGTCGATAAAAATAAGCCAGTTGCGCGCCCGGAAAAACCCACATCAGGCGAAGCACGATCAGCAATGCGCTGAACACGATGCCATACGTTAGCAGCGTCAGCCGGCTGTAGTCATGAATGGAAGCGCGAATGGTGGGCAACTGAAGACCGATCAGTACAAACACCAGCCCGTTTAACGTGAACGTCAAGGATTGCCAAACAGACCAGATCTGAATGCGAACCGCGGGTGAAAAGAAGTGAACGCTTTGCCGGCTGAGAAACAGGCCGCAGACGACAACGCCTAACACTCCCGAAGCATGGACGCTTTCGGCGGCGAAGTAGACGGCATACGGTATGAGAATGCTGAGGATGAATTCAATGGGCCCGTCGTTAATGAAGTGCTCAATGCGAAGAGCGATCCAACCGACAAGCAATCCAAGCCCAACTCCACCGAGGATCAACCAGGTGAACGTTGAGACGCCCTCCCATGCGGTGGGGATATGATTTTCGACCACGATGGCAGTGGCGAATTCCAGCGCCAGTAAGCCGGTGGCGTCGTTGATGAGACTTTCCCCTTCGAGGATGTCGACGATTTGCGCAGGAAGGCCAATGCGGCTGGCGATGGACGTTGCGGCGATTGCATCGGTGGGAGCGACGACTGCGCCGAGCGCGAGGCCGAGACGCCAATCAAAGCCTGCGAACACATGGGGAGCAGCCAAAGCGACGCCCAAAACGGTGACTCCGACCATGACGAAGGCCAGCAGCAAAATGCTCGGGAGGTTGTAGCGAAAGTCGCGCCACGAGGTCGTCCACGCCGCCGAATAGAGTAGCGGCGGAAGAATGATAAGGAAGATCAAGTCAGGCTCAAGGGTGAACTGCGGGATCCCCGGGATGAGACTCAGTACGAGTCCGCCGATGACCATGACGATTGGGTAAGCAGTTTTGAGCTTTCGCGCGACAACACCGAAGACGACCACGAACAGGAGTAGTAAAAGGAAAATCAGCTCGGCGGTTCCGAGTCCGCTCATTGAAAAGGCTCCATACGTTGGATGATTTGCGCCGCGTGCGCTTGTCCTCTTTACTATGCGGCAGATGCTTTACGAAGGGGTTTTTACCGTCTATAAAAAGGGCTGGAATGCATCTCTTTGCGAAACTAACGGCACTTATGCTAGTAAGTCATTTGCATTCATATACTTAGGAGGATCTTTGTCGGCATTTTGTACGGGCTTGCTGTAGGTTCGGGGCGGATCTGCATCCCAAGGCCGGCGGGAATAAACCCTTAAGCGCGACTATCAAAAGATGAACGGCAAAACGCGCGCGGTGCGTTGGGCATACTGGGCGTACTCGGGGTAAGTCCGTTGCACCAGTATCTCTTCAGCAATGATGCGCAGCGCTAACGCTCCCGATGCAATCACACCGATCAGTACGTTCCTTGCTGAAAAGTGCGAAGCGATTCCCGTCCAGACGAAGTAGAAGATCGCGGCATAGATGGGATGGCGGATGTACCGATACGGGCCGCTGGTTACCAATCCGCCTTGCGTAGGATTCGCTGCAGCATGAAAGCTTCGAAAGCCGAACGCTATCCTTGCCCAGATTAAGAGAATAACAGCTGCGATCTGGATGGTAATCGATATGGGTCCACGACCAAAGATCGATCCGGTGAAAAATAAGAAAACCACACAAAGGAACAGTACTGCAAACGCGAACACTGACACGAGCTTCCAATTCACCTTTTCATTCTCGAACGGACGGGGTTCTCGTTTGGGATGCCGCGAAGGAATCGTTTAATGAATCGCGGCAGTGGACTCAGTCATACTGCCGTGGAGCTATGATGGCCAATCCAAGACCCCGAACCGCGAAAATTAAGCGGTATATCTGCCCCGGAACATCTGTGCACTTGAGATCGAATCCGTAATTGAGCACGCTCGCACGCGGATAGCGGATTTATCACCACGCGGCAACACGTTCTCTAAAGAACGCTCACAGTTGTAAACATCAAGGGCCGCTGATCTTCATCAGCGGCTCTTCTACTTTCTTCTGCTGAATCTTCTGCACTGCGGCAAATTCATTTTGCGCCTCGACAGTGCGCCCCATTTCCTTGTATAAACGCGCCAGTCTATAGTGCGCATCCGAATTGCCGGGATCGTAGCGGATCGCTGCGCGGAGTTCGGCGACTGCCTGTTCGTCCTGATGCCTCTTTGCGTAAATGATCCCAAGGTCCTCATGCGCGACGTGGAGATCATCGCGCAATCCGATGGCTTTCTTGAGAAGAGGAAGCGCTTCGTCGTCCTGACCGCGCTTTAACAAGATGTCGCCCAGATACGCATTTGCCATGGCATTCTCAGCGTCGTTCGCGAGCTCCTGCCGAAACTCTCGCGCCGCGTCGTCATACCGGCGTTCTTTCCAATAGAGATATCCGAGACCGAAGTGGACATCCGGCAGTCCGGGCGCGGCTTTCGCCGTTGTCTCAAATTCGGCAATGGCTTCCGCAGTCCGATTTTGCGCGTCGAGAGCTTCTCCCAACAACATGTGCACCGCGGCTGAATTTGGGTCGCGGGATAGCATTTGCTGAAAAAGTTGCATCGCCTTTTCCGTTTGACCCGACCACATATATGATTTCGCGAGAAGGTACCAAAGCTCGGTGTTCCCGGATTGCGCCGCGGCTAAAGGCTGGAGCAACTCCGCCGCCTTGGCGTATTGTTTGAGGCCGAAGTAAGTCATCGCGATCAGCGTTGTGACCTGGTCCGAACCCGCCGCCGCTTTCTGCTTTTCAAATGCGGTAAGAGCGTCTTTGAAGTTGCCGGATTTGAAATACGCAAGTCCGAGATCCAGGTTGATTCCGGGCAGTGTGGGATCGATCGCAATCGCTCGTTTGTACGCCTGAATCGCACCGGCGTAGTCGGCCTTCTGAGCCAGATTTACACCGAGGCTGGCCTGCCGGATCGCTTCCGGTTTGTAGGATTGGGCGAATAGAGCAAGCGCTGTAAGCGCCAGGCCAAGCCGGATTATCGACAGCATTCGAGAGACCTGAATAGGTGTTTCGGGTTCAACACTCGGAAGTATAGACAAGTCGTTTTTGAAGCCGCTTAGGTGGATTGGCAGATCGTTTTGGGTGGACAGGAGACGTCGGTTTCCTTCACATCGCGAGGCGGAGACTGCCTTGAAAATCTTAGCGGCGAACACCGGGATTTGTCCGGTCAAGCCGTGTCGCTTGTCACGCGATGCTGGCATGTTGTTGAAAACAGGTTCAGCGGCAGGTTGCGCGAAAATGCTGCCTCATACGCAACACCCTTCAAATTGACAGGCTTATAGCCTATTGATAGACTAAAGTGTTTCGAGTTTTCGAAGCGGAGAATTAGTCTGTCCATGCGAACCGAAGTTCCGTCCAAGCACGATATCGTACGTGCCTGGCACGTGATCGATGCGCACGACGCGGTCCTTGGAAGGGTTGCGAGCCGTGCCGCTATGCTCTTGATGGGCAAGCACAAACCGACATACGCGCCGTCGATTGATACGGGCGATCACGTGATTATTGTCAATGCCGCCAAGGTCAAATTGACAGGTAGTAAAGAGAACCAAAAGATCTATCGCCGCCACTCGGGTTACCCCGGCGGCTTGGTTGAAACACGCGCACGAAGAATGCGCGAGACACGTCCGGAGCGGATGCTTGAGTTGGCGGTTTCCGGCATGCTTCCAAAGACAAAATTGGGCAAGCAGATGTACCGCAAGTTGAAAGTCTACGCCGGCGAGCATCACCCGCACCAAGCGCAGAAGCCAGTCGCACTGGCTCGAGCGTAAGCAGCGGGCCATCTGGAGAAGAGGATTTTAGTGGCAGCGAAGTTAGTGCAACAGTTGGGAACCGGCCGTCGTAAAACTGCGAGGGCCCGGGTGTTTCTGCGCCCCGGCAAAGGGCAAATTACCGTCAACAACAGGCCCTTTGATAATTATTTTGTCAGCGAGTCGGCTCGGGCGTACGTTCGCCAGCCCTTGCTCGCCACCGAAACGGCAGAGCGTTTCGACGTTTTGATCCTCGCCGATGGCGGTGGGGTGAGCGGGCAAGCGGGGGCGGCGCGTCTTGGAATCGCCCGCGCTTTGATCGAGTTCAATGCCGAATTGCGGGGCAAGCTCAAGCAACTCGGCCTGCTTACTCGCGATGCTCGCGAGCATGAACGAAAGAAGTACGGCCAGAAGGGCGCGCGCAAGCGCTTCCAGTTCTCGAAACGCTAGTTCGTCTTCTCCTGTCCTGTCTTTCGTTTCCATTCAGGTCCACGCAGGCGGCGCTTGGCTGAGCCAGGCCGCCTGTCTAATCGGGACTCCGCCGGAACAACGCAAAATTCCGCTTTGGGCCGCGTTCCTCGTCCGCCGGATGTCCTTTTAAACGAACCCCGACTGGTTCGTTGAATTGTCTTAAGGAGGCAGTTTGCCATCAATTTCCATGAAGGAGTTGCTCGAAGCCGGCGTTCACTTCGGGCACCAGACCAAGCGCTGGAATCCAAAGATGAAAGAGTACATCTTTGGCGAACGAAACGGAATTTACATCGTAGATCTCCAGAAGACGCTGAAGCTCTTCAAAGATGCGATGCGGTACGTCGGAGAAATGGCCGCGCAAGGCAAAACGGTCTTGTTTGTCGGCACCAAGCGACAGGCGCAGGAAGCAATCGCCGAGGAGGCGACGCGCTGCTCGCAGTATTATGTCAATCAGCGCTGGCTTGGCGGTCTGCTAACGAATATCACCACCGTCCAGCGTTCGATTAAGCGGCTGAAAGAGCTGGATTCGATGGCGACCGAAAATTCGTACGAGGGTCGCGCGAAGAAGGAAGTCGGCCGGTTGGAGCGGGAACGCAAGCACCTGCAGCAGAATTTAGCCGGTATCAAGGACATGAATGGCCTGCCGGATCTGCTCTTCGTGATCGATTCGAACAAAGAAGCGATTGCCGTGAAGGAAGCGCGGAAGCTCGGAATTCCGGTTGTTGCGGTGGTCGATACGAACTGCGATCCGGATGAAGTGGATTATGTGATCCCGGGCAACGACGACGCGCTTCGCGCCATCCGCCTGTTTACAAACAAGATTTCGGAAGCGGTGATCGAAGGCCGCACGCTGGCAACGGAACATGAGTTTGTAGCCGAGAAGATCGTGAGCGATGAAGAAGGCGCGGCCGAGCACACAGCGGACGAATATACCCAGTACCTGGACCCGAAGTATGCGGAACAGCTGATGTCGGAAAGCCTGGCAACGAACGCCGAGCCTGAAGTGCTCCCGCGCAAGGGACCGGGCAGCGAAGCTCCGGAAGAAGTGGTCACGACCGTCAGCGAACATTAATTTGAGCGCTGCGGCTGCCGGCCGCTCGTGAGAATACGTGATAAACAGAAGGGCGACCAGCCGTGAAGGTTCGGTCGCTCTTATTATGTCCCGATGTTTCGGTATCGCGCACAACGGCAGCAAAGCCCGTGCGTCGATTGCGTCGAGCTTAAATGTTTAGAAAGAGATTGTAATGGCTGAGATTAGCGCACAGTTGGTAAAGCAGCTCCGTGAGAAGACGGGCGCGGGCATGATGGAATGCAAGAAAGCCCTGGTCGAGACGAACGGTGACATCGCGGAAGCGGAAGTGGTTCTTCGAAAGCGCGGCATTACCGCGGCCGGCAAGAAGGAGACTCGCTCGACGAAGCAAGGCTTGATCGGCGCGCACATCAGTTCCGATCATAAGACAGGCGTACTTGTTGAAGTGAATTGCGAGTCCGATTTCGTGGCGCGCACGGAAGACTTTCAAACTTTGACGGCGGACGTTGCCGCGCACATTGCCGAAACCAAGCCGAAGGCAGTGCGCCTGGAAGAAGTGACCGAGGCCGAACGCGCCAACATCAAACAGCACGAAGCGCTGTACGAGCAGAAATTCACGCGTGACCAGAGCACAACCGTCGCCGAGCTGGTGAAAAGCAAGATTGCGAAGCTGGGCGAAAACATCAACATTTCGCGTTTTGCTATCCAGGAGGTGAACGGTCATGGCACCGTTGGCCACTACATCCACACCGGCGGACAGATCGGCGTGCTTTTGGAAGTAAATGCCGGAAAGGCGGAGACCTCCGACAAAGAAGAGTTCAGGACTCTGGTGCGCGACCTTGCCATGCAGGTTGCGGCCGCATCCCCGCAGTTCGTGAGCAAGGAAAATGTGGATCCGGGCGTACTGAACAAAGAGCGGGAGATTCAAAAGGAACGAGCTCGCGGCGAAGGCAAGCCCGACAAAATGCTCGACAAAATCGTCGAGGGACGGCTGGCCAAGTTCTATGAAGAGATCTGCCTTCTGGAGCAGCCGTTTATTCGCGAAAACAGTTTAACGATAACGGACCTAATTAAGAATACAGGCGCCAAACTCGGTGACAGCCACATTTCAGTGGCCCGATTCGTCCGCTTCAAAGTAGGCGATGCCGGGGATGCGCCGGGCGTTCACGAGAGTCCTCTTCCAGTAACCGCTTAATGTTGACCAAGGGCTGTACGAAAGTACAGCCCTTCGGCTTTCCACATCGAGGAGATGAATGCCCGGTTATCAAAGAATTCTCTTGAAAATCAGCGGGGAAGCACTCGCCGGATCGATGCACTTCGGGCTGGATGCAGAGCGGGTGAAGGCGCTCGCTTCCGAGGTGGCCGAGGTTGCCGGCGCGGGGGTGCAGGTCGGTCTGGTTTTAGGCGGAGGGAATATCTTTCGGGGCATCGCAGCCGCCGCCCACAATATGGATCGCGTGACCGGCGATCACATGGGCATGTTGGCGACGGTCATCAATGCGCTTTCTTTTCAGGACGCGCTGGAGCAGCAAGGAATTCCGACCCGCGTGATGACCGCAATTCAAATGCAGGCGGTAGCCGAGCCATACATCCGCCGCCGTGCCATACGCCATCTGGAGAAAGGGCGTGTTGTTATATTCGCGGCGGGAACTTCGAATCCGTACTTCTCGACTGACACCGCGGCTACTCTGCGCGGTCTGGAAATTCACGCGGAAATGATTGCCAAAGCCACCAGTGTGGACGGGGTCTACGACAAAGATCCGAAAAAACACGCGGACGCGGTAAAGTATGCGGAAGTCAGCTATATCGAGGTGCTTTCGAAGGCGCTCGGCGTCATGGATGCGTCCGCGGTGGCGATGTGCCGCGACAACAAAATGCCGATTATGGTTTTCTCTTTGAAGACCACGGGCAATATAATGCGAGTGGCGATGGGCGAACAGATCGGCACTTTGATTTGTTGATCACGAGTTGTCAAGAAACCAGCTTTGCCCACAAAAGAAAACACCTTATGAAACAGGAAAAAGAACCTGCCCCGAGTCAGAGCCCTTTCAAGACCGTTAAAGAGGTAGAAAATCAGGCCCGCGGCAAGATGGAGAAGGTATTGGCCGATCTGCAGCATGAGATGGCCCACATCCGTACCGGCCGCGCCAACATTGGTCTTCTCGATAGTATTCGTGTGGACTATTTCGGAACGCCAACACCTCTGAACCAGGTTGCGCAGCTGCATGTCCCGGAACCGGCAATGATTACGGTCCAGCCCTGGGACACATCTCTTATCCGGGCGATTGAAAAATCGATTCGTGATTCCGATCTTGGACTGAATCCTTCGAATGACGGCAAAATCGTTCGTGTTCCCATTCCACCCCTCACGCAGGAACGCCGCCGCGACCTTGCCAAGAAGCTGAGTCACATCGCGGAAGAGCGGCGGGTCGGGCTACGTAACCTTCGCCGCGATGCCAACGACGCATTGAAGAAGATGACGAAGGAAAAGCTGATCAGCGAAGACGAAGAGAAGCAGGCTCACGATGCCATCCAGAAGTTGACGGACGGGCAAATCGCCAAGATCGACCAGGCTGCCAAGACGAAGGAAAAAGAAATCCTCGAATTTAAGTAGAAGTCACGCCCGAGACGCGCTAGGTGTGCCTACTTTGCGGTGGCGGGAGTCTGCGGGGGAATGTGCAGTTCGCCTCGGACGGAGTCCTCAAAGCTGATGTTGTTGCGCTCCAGAAGGTCGCCCACTGCGCGCTCTAACGCGACTCGCGCCTTCACCCACACACTCCGGGCGGCGACTTCGGTCGAGCGCGCCTGCGCAAGATAGCTCTGCTGCTGGATGACCAGAAAATTCGTCGAGGCGCCCACGGTGAGCCTGTCCTGTTCAGCTTGCACAAGCTGTTCTTGATAGCGACGGCTTTCCGAGGCGGCCCGCAGTGCCGTGCGGGCGGTTTCCAAGGCAATCAGCGAATTCTGAACCTCTTCCCGGACCTGATTCTCGAGTTGCTGTGTGCGCGCTTCGGCCTGGCGCAGTTGAAGCACATCGCGCGCGGCATCCGCTTGGGCGGCCCGGTTGCGTATCGGGACGTTGAACTGAATGCCCGCCTGGTAGATCCGCGAAAGGCGCAGTCCGGCGACGCCCAGTTGCTCGGGGGTTATGATCTGCCCGGTTCCTTGTGTTCCGAGAGTCGTAAATGGGACTTCCGAGCTTCCGCGCGTCTGAAAATTCGCGGTCAAATCCAGCTCCGGCCGCAATCCATTCTGTGTAGCCTTGACGTAGATTTGTCCGCTCTGCACTTGAAGCGAAGCCTGCGCGAGATCCGGCCGCAGTGTGAGCGCTTTCGAAACTAAAACATCGAGCGGCTCGAGAGTATCGTTGTCGGGCACAACAATCTTGTCCGTCGGCACGATTGGGACGTTCGCCAGAATCGGGTCGCCCGCACCGCGCCGGGAAAGCTGCGATTTTAAAATCACTTCCTGCTGGCGGACCAGGCCCTGGGCTTGAATGACATCGAGCTGTGTCGAAGTAACCAGGGCTTGTGCCTGTGTTACATCCAGCGGTGCAAGCGTGCCTTGCTCCAGTTGTGCTTTATCGTCTTCGAGAAGCTTTTGGGCGGCGATCAGGTTTTCCCGCTTAACTTGCGCGTTTTCGTTTAAGCTGACCAAATCGTAGTAAAGCCGCGACACTCCGTATACGGTGCTGATCAGCTGCTGGTAGAAACCAAGGCGCGAGATCTTTTCGTCCAGCCGCGCGATTTTCAGATAACGTAAATTCACGTCGCGGCCGAACCCCCGAAGCAGTGGCTGGGTCAGAGTGACCGACGTGTTTGGCATCGAGAAGGGATTCAGATTGCTTTCGGTTCCATACAGTACCTGCGCGGCATTCGTGAGATCTACTTCCAGCTGCGTGCCGAGGCCAAAGCCCTGAATCAGGGCGTAGTTTGCAGTGATGAAGTCGAGAGGCGACGTATTCGATGGCAGCGTCGACGCGGCTAAAGATGTGCTGCTGGATCTCTGAAAATAAGCGTTTTGCCCAAGCAGGGACGCATCAAGGAGGGGAACCGCAGGCCCGGCAGAGTATCCGGTGGCGCTCTCTACCGAAAGATTGGTTGGAGTTTGTGTCAAGACATTGAGCGAAGTCAGGTCGTTGATGGTGGGCGTGCTCGGTGTAACGGACGCTGCCGCGCTGTTGAGCAAGGGACTTCCCGGACCGCCGACACCGGTCGGACTTTCAGAGACGGACAAGTCGATGGGACGCAAATTGCCGCCGCCAGCGGCCCGGGACGATTCGGTTCCCGCGATCGAGAGATTGTAGCGACCGACAACCACGTCCAGATTGTTCTCGATGGCAAGCGCAATCGCCTCGGCGAGCGAAAGATAGAGCGCGCCGTCGTGAACCAGCGAGGAAGCCCGGTCCGCCGGTCCAATGAATAATGGCCTGGCGTCTATTTTGCGATAAGGAGCGGCAAAATCAAAAAAACCGCGGCGCGGCAAAATGGTCTCGCCGACTTCCTGTGGCATCGTCTTGCTGTTTTCAGCTTGCTGCAGAGAGGGGGAGAGGACCGGCTTGCCCGCTACGTCGGCGGTTCCCGGTTGTGTGGCGCCAGGCGGCCTGCTTTGAGGGTTCTGAGCAGCGAGCACGGCAACCTGGAAGATCGCGACTAGGGTGATGAATCGCTGCCTCATTTCTTTTTTTGTTGTCCGGTCTTCTGTGCCTTGTTGTCCAGACCTTGCGCACCATACTGGCCAGAGCCCGATGCGTTGCGATCGCTCTGTCCGCCGGTTTGCTGGCCTTTCGCGGCCGTAAACTGCGGTATGACCTGGACGCCTTCCTCAACCTCGTCGTTCAGTGTCCGCACGATGACCTCGCCATCGTTTAAACCACCGAGAACCTCGGTTTCATCGCCATAGTCGCGTCCCAGGACCACAGGGCGGAAGTGAACGACGTTCTGATCGATGACCGCAACCGTCTGTTTTGCGTTACGGACCACAATGGCTTCCCCGGGTATCAAGAGCGGCCGCTCTCCCTGCGTCGATACGAAGTTCACGACGACGTACATGCCGGGCAGCAGCCGGCCATTCCGGTTTTGCACCTGCACTTCGACCAGCAGCGTGCGGGTATTCTGGTCGATGGCGGACGAGGTTCGGGTTACTGTGCCGTCGTATTTCTCGCTCGCGAGTTCCTGAAACAACAGCTGTGCATGCTGTCCGACGCGCACTGCGGAAGTGTAGGCCTCCGGCACCGATACGAGGACGCGTAGCCTGCCAATATCGGCCATGCCAAACATTTCGCCGCCTTGAGCGCCGCCGGTAACCGGGGACACGGAAGAGGAAACACTGCCGGATGCCCCCGAGTTGTTCGCTTGCGCCGCTGCGAGAGTGAACCCGGGCGATGTCGAAGACGAGTTGGTGCCGAGCCCATTGCCCTGGGCGGAGATGAGGGCGCCGACATCGACATTGCGCGCCGTGATGACGCCGGAAAAAGGTGCGGTGACGCGCTCGTAACCTTGCAGCACGACGAGCCGGTCCAGATTTTCGCGATTGCCCTGGATGGTGTTTTCGGCAGCCCCCACGTTTGCTTCGGCGACACGGTAATTCGCTTCCTGTTGATCGCCCTGCTGCCGCGACAGCACGCCTTTGGCTACGAGAACTTTATAGCGGTCCCAATTCAGCGCGTTCAAGTGAAGCTGTGCCTGCATTTGCGCCAGCGAGGACTCGCTTTCCCGCAGCGCCGCGCGAGCTTGCGCCACTTGACGGTCCAGATCCGGCGCGTCAATGGTGGCCAACACTTGTCCTTTTTCTACGTGATCCCCTATATCGACGAAGCGCCGGGTAACATATCCCGACGCGCGCGCATAAATGTAGGCTTCGGTATAGGCAAGCGCTGTGCCCGGTACCATCAGCTCCGAAACCGAAGGCGCCCGTTTGACCCTGTAGGCGTCGACGCGTGGTTTTTCCTGGACTCGTTCACGCGCTTCCTGTTCGATTTTTTGGCTATTCCGGTGGCGGGGTAGCCAGCCGAAAAAGATGACTAAAGCAGCCGCCCCAAGCAAGATGATGGCGAAAATAGCCCACCCTCCAAACGAGTGACCGGGCCGTTTTGGAGCGGAGGGTTCATCTCTGGTCATGCCTCTCCCTTGTACTCTTTGTCGATCCGTTCGTCGTAGTTTACGGGGGCTTTCTTGCGAAGCAGCGAATAGAAGATCGGCACAATAAACAGCGTGCTGAGCGTCGCGACCAGCAGACCGCCGATGACGGCGCGGCCGAGCGGCGCGTTCTGCTCGCCGCCCTCGCCGAACGCGAGCGCCATTGGCAGCATTCCGATGATCATTGCCAGCGCCGTCATGCAGACCGGACGCAGGCGGATGTACCCGGCGGACAGCGCTGCGGCAAATGCATCTTTATTCGAAGCTCGCTCATCGTTGGCGAAGACGACCAGCAGAATGGAGTTGGCGGTTGCCACGCCGATGGTCATGATCGACCCCATCAGAGACGGAACGCTAAAAGTCGTGTGCGTAAGGTACAGCATCCAGAGAATGCCGGAAAAAGCTCCCGGAAGCGCCATCAGGATGATGAATGGATCCAGCCAGCTCTGGAAGTTGATTGCCATCAGGAAGTAGACGATGATGACGGCAAATCCAATGCCGAGCTCCAAGCGGTCGAACGACTGTTCCATCGTCGAGACCTCACCGCGCAGATCGAGGAACGTTCCGGGCGGCAGCTTCTTTTGCTGTTTGATGATGGCGTGAATCTGATCGGCAATTCCGCCCAGATCGCGCTGGTCGGCGTCCGCGTAGATATCGAATGTCGGCTGAATATTGTAGTGATCGATGACGATCGGAGAGACATCCCGCTTCAGCGTCGCGAGATTCGCCAGCAGCTGGCTATTCGCTCCGTTTGAGGCTGTTACGGGCGTTCGCTGCAGCGCTTCGAAGGAGTCGATCCGGTATTGCGGCGTCTGCGTCACCACCTGGTAATTGACTCCGTTTTGCGGGTTCAGCCATTGATTTGGCGCCGTTTGGCCGCTGCCAGATAAGGAGATCAGCATGCTGTTCGCAACGTCTTTCTGCTGCATTCCGATCTGCTGCGCCTTGCTGCGGTCCACGTTCACCATCACGGTTGGATAGGCGACTTCCTGATGGATGTGCACGTCGACGGCACCGGGAATTCCCTCCACTTTGTGTAACAACTGACGGGCGATGGCATAGTTTTCGAGCGGGTTGCGGCCAACCACCTGCAAATCAATCGGAGCGGGCAGGCCGAAATCCAAAATTTGATTGGTCATGTTCGCAGGGGTGAAGAAAAACGTCTCGTCAGGAAATTGCTTGGCTAATTGACTTCGCAGAGTCCTGGTCAATCGTTCGGTTTCCCGTTTGCCCGGCTTCAACGCAATCAGAATGTCCCCGTCTGAGTTGCTGATGGTGGCGTTGCCACCGAATGCGATGTTGATACCGCCGTTTGGAAGGCCGATGTTGTCGAGCAGCATGTCGAGCCGTCCGGCAGGAATCATTTTGCGAATCGCGGCTTCGATTTGCGCAAAAATCAGCTCCGATTCTTCGATTCTGGTGCCGACGGGAGGAACGACGTGCAGGCGCATTTGTCCGGAATCGACATAGGGGAAAAAGTCACGTCCGATAGCGAACGTAAGCAGCATGGTGGCGCCGGCAAATAGTCCAAAGATGATCAGTACAATTGCGCGGTGGTGGAGCGTCCACTCCAACCACGTTTTATAGTGACCGCGCAGATTTTCGAATTTGTGCTCGAACCGCTCGTGTACGTGCCAGATCCAGTTCTGGGCTTCTTTCGGCTCCGGATCTCCTTCCTTTCGCTGGTAGAGGGCTACTTCGGCCGGCAAAAGAAAATGCATCATTGTCGGCACTAAGGTCCGCGAAAGAAAATACGATGCGAGCATCGCGAAGACGACGGCCATCGCGAGCGGAGTGAAGAGATATCTCGCGGCTCCCGTCAGCAGAACTACCGGAAGGAACACGATGCAGATGGAAAGGGTTGAAACGAGGGCTGGAGCAGCGACTTGGCTTGCGCTGTCGAGGATCGCGTGTACCAGCGAAATATTAGGAGTGCCGAGATTGCGGTGGGTGTTTTCGATTTCAACCGTTGCGTCGTCTACCAGGATGCCGACCGCCAGAGCCAGTCCTCCAAGCGTCATGACGTTGATGGTTTCGCCCAGCGCGGCAAGAATGCAGATCGAAGTCAGAATCGATAACGGAATCGAGATGCAGACAATCAATGTGCTGCGCCAGCTTCCGAGAAACAACAGAATCATCAGCGCGGTGAGGCCTGCAGCAATTGCGGCTTCGCGCAGAACCTCATCAATGGAGGTGCGCACGAAGATGGATTGATCGAATAGTGGAGTGATGCGCAGAGCTTTCGGCAGATCCGCCGTTACCCGTGGCAGAGCTTTTTTTACCGACGTAACGATATCAAGCGTCGAAGCTTTTCCGTTTTTTAACACTGACAGAAGAGCGGACCGCTTTCCGTTTTCCCGAACGATGTTGGTTTGTACCGCAAACCCGTTCCGCACCTGTCCGATGTCCTTCATGTAGACAAGGGCGCCGTTCGAGGCGCGAATCGGCAGATCGTTCAACGCCGATACGGTGAGCGGACTACTGTTGATGCGTACCAGGTACTCCAGATCGCCGACCCGTGCCGTACCGGCGGGCAGGATCAGGTTCTGGGCACTCAGTGCATTGGAAACATCGATCCCGGAGAGATGTTTCGCGTACAACGCATTAGGATCCAAATCGACCATGATCTGGCGCGTTTTGCCTCCCCATGGCAGCGGCAGGGAAGCGCCTTGGACCGTCGCTAAACGCGTGCGAATGAAGTTCAGTCCGAGGTCGAACAGATCCTGTTCGGTGAGGCCTTCTCCGGAAAGCCCGAGTTGCAGAATGGGGACGCTGGAGGCGTCATACTTCAAGATTGCCGGCGGAAAGATTCCAGGCGGCAGGACGCGCAGGATGGTTTGCACGATAGACGTGACCTGCGACAACGCAAGCTCAACCTTTGCTTTCGGCTGAAAATAAACACGAATGACCGAAACGCCGATGTACGACTCGGATTCCATGTGTTCGATGTCGTTGACGGTTGTCGTCAACGCGCGTTCACACACGGTGACGACACGCTTTTCCATGTCATCCGGGGTCAGGCCGTTGTAGGTCCAAACGATGCTGATTACTGGAATGTCGATGTACGGAAAAATATCTTTAGGCGAGACAATGGCCGCGGCCGCGCCGAGCAACAGCACCAGAACGGAGAAAACGACGAACGTATAAGGGCGGCGCAGCGCGAGATGTACGATCCACATTCGCTATTCAGGAGAGTATCAAGTTGTTGCGGGGAACTGGCGCACGGCCCTGAGAGGCTTACGCAAACCGAGGGAGCCGCTTATCGGAGTGTCCGTTTCATCCGTTGTCACGCGGGCAGTTCCTGGACGCTCGGATAGCCGTGCTGCTCGCGCCCGATATCCCCGTCGTACTTTGTCGTGGACTTAAAGAGTTCGAGATGGCCATCTGCCGCTTCGGTGCGGCAGCGGTCGCGCAGCTGGGCCATTTCCGCGTGGCTCATCGGCTCAAAGTTTCTGGCCACTTGCAGATTCTGGTGCAATACATCAAGGGAGTTGATGCCGCTAATTGTCACGGTGACGGGAAGACTCATCGCATAGCGTAAGCCCTCAGCCGCGGTGAACGCGCCTTTCCGAATCATCTCTCCGCTGCCGCCAAGACTCTTCATGCCGAATACGGCCACACCTTGCTCGTTCGCGACCGGAAGAACGTGCTCAGCGAAACTCCGATAGGTTCCGTCGAGAGGATTCAATGGCATCTGTACCGTGTCGAACGGAAAACCGTGCTTCAACATCCGCAAGTGAATAGACGGATCTTTGTGACCGGTGAATCCAATCAGCCGGACTTTGCCTTGCTTCTTCGCTTCGAACAGCGCCTCGGCAGCGCCTCCGGGAGCAAAGATCAGATCCGGATCGTTCTCGTAAATTACTTCATGAATCTGCCAGACGTCCAAGTGATCCGTTCGTAAGCGGCGGAGCGACTCCTCCAGCTGCAACATGGCAACCTGCTTCTTGCGCCCGTGCGTGCAGACTTTGGACATTACGATCGCGTCTTTGCGCCGATTTTCCAATGCCGCGCCAAGCCACTCCTCGCTTTTGCCATCCTTATACTCCCAGGCATTGTCGAAGAAGTTGATTCCGGCATCAAGCGCCTGATTGACGATTTGTTTTGCCTCGTCCAGGCTGTCTGCGGCGCCCAGATGGAAGCCGCCAAGACCGATGATTGAGACTTCTATGCCGGTCTTGCCTAGTTTTCGCCTCGGAATTGATCCGCTCACGGCATCTGCCATGCTTGCTCCTTCCGCTTCCGTCGAGGACATGAGGGAAGCGCCCAGAAACGCAGTCTTTCCGAAAAAGCTGCGGCGAGTTTGGTCTGCCCCCATTTATTACTTCACGGCGGGGAACGGTTTCCCGCTGTTATCAGTTGAGTGCAGCATCTCCTGCACCTCTTTGGATTTCATATCCAGTGGAAAACCATGCGCCAAACGTGCTTCCGGATTGTCGTATTTCAAAGAGACTTTATAAAGCTCAAAGCGCCCATCGGCATGTTGCATCGAGCGGCTACGCAGCTCGTCCATGGCGGAGGACGATAGCGGCTCGAAATTCTGAGCGATTTTGAGGTTCTGCTCGACGACATCCATTTTTTCCATACCAGTGATGGTGGTTGTTACCGGCAAGCTCATGGCATAGCGCAAAGACTCTTCGGCCGTGACAACGCCTTTCTTGATAGCGGGCGCAAAACCACCCAATGGCTTCATGCCAAGAACGGCGATGCCGCGCTTTTGCAGCTCAGGGAGAACCACCCGCTCGAAACTGCGATAGTTCGCGTCGAAGGGATTCAATGGCATCTGTACCGCGTCGAATGGGAAGCCCGTCTCGAGCATGGCCAGATGAATCTTTGGATCCTTGTGGCCGGTAAAGCCTACAAAGCGAACTTTGCCTTCCTTCTTCGCCTGCGTGAGCGCCTCAGCAGCACCGTTGGGACGAATGAAGAGCTGGGGGTCGTTCTCAAAGGAAACGCCGTGGATCTGCCACAGATCCAGATAATCGGTCTGCAGACGATTAAGCGATTCCTCGAGCATTTGCATGCCGACCGCTTTATCACGGCCGTGCGTGCAAACCTTGGTCATCAGGAAGATATTTTTTCTCCTGCTTTTCAGGGCTTCACCAAGCCACACTTCCGATTTGCCGCGATGATACTCCCAGCAGTTGTCGAAAAAATCGACTCCGGCATCGGCGACGCGGGCGACAATCTCCTTGGCAGTTTTCAGATCTTCGGCGTCGCCCAGATGGTGACCGCCGAGGCCTAAGGCTGAAATCTGTATGCCGGACATGCCAAATTGCCGCCGCGGGATTTGTCCAATTGCCATTGAGTGCTTGACCGAATACAAATGGACCGGAGCACGAGCGGCAAAGTTACATCACCGGTAAAGACACGAGCCGATCTAGTTTGTTTATGACAAGCGCTTTACAGCGAGAGCAGTTCTTCAATGTGCTGCCGGATGGACTGTTCGTTCATCACCTTGCCCCAGTCATCGTTATTTGAAAGCGCGGGCGTTTGGTAATGAATGAATCCCTTGCGATCGATCAGGGCCAGCTGCGGCACAACAAAGCGCTGGTCGAAGCCCATAAAGCTCTGCATAGCTGCCTGTGTTGTCCATCCCACCGGGAAATTGACCTGGTAGTCCTTGGCGAAGTTCTCGACCAGAAGATCGGCGTTTGGATTTACGGCAACATCAATCACCTGCAGTCCCTTCGGACCGTACTCAGTCTGGAGCTTGGTCATCACGCGGGAGGCCGCCTGGCAATGCGGGCATGTGGTGAAGATAAATTCAAGCGCAACCACTTTGCCCTTATATTGCGAAAGCAGTTGCTGTCCTTTTCCGGGGATCTCGAAGCTCAACTCCGGAGCCTTACGCACGTGCTGAAGCGCGTCACTCAGGAGAACAGAGGATGACAAGACGGCGAGGACAATCGGCAACAATACTTTGATCGAACGAGCTTTTTTCACCGGAACGCTCCCAAAAAAATTTTAGCGTAGTTAATTTCCGCAGCTCGGGGCATCCATTTTGCGTTATTCTTGAGAGGCAAATAAACGGCGAATCCACAGGATGGAGTTTGTCTGATGATCGATACCCGGCAGCAGCTCGCAGCTTTGAGGCAACGCATTGCAGCGATTGACAATAAATTCGCCCAGCCCGTCTCGCCATCTCCGGCTTCGAACATAGAACCCGGAGTTCATTTCCGGTTTGCACGCTCCTTCATTGAGGAGTGGTCCGAAGGCGAAGTTGTCACCAATGAGTTTGGAGCGCATTTTCAGACGGAGCGTCTTTTCCCGAAGTATCGCTGCCATGGATCGGCTGATATCGGGGCTTTAGCTGAGTTGCCGCACGATCTGCTGGACGCTCTCGGCAAAGGCGAAATCCCGGCGTCGGCACCTGAACGTTGGGCATTCCTCGATACCGAGACAACCGGCCTGGCGGGAGGTTCGGGCACATACGCGTTTCTGATCGGTGTCGGCCGTATCACGCCGGAAGGCTTTCGCGTCCGCCAGTTCTTCATGCGCGAATACGCGGAGGAAGGGAGCGTTCTTCACGCGCTGGAGCAGCACCTTTCGGAGTTTGAGGTGCTGGTGACCTATAACGGCAAGAGCTACGATCAGCCGTTACTCGAAACGCGTTACCGGATGAACCGGCGGCGGCTGCCGTTTGGCCATCTTCCGCATCTTGATCTGCTGCATGGTGCGCGTAGATTGTGGAAGCTGCGCCTGGAAAACTGCCGGCTGATGATGCTGGAACAAGAGATTCTCGGGTTTGAGCGCGAAGGAGATGTACCGGGCGAACTAATCCCGTATATTTACTTCGAGTATTTGCGCTCGCGGGAAGCGCAGCGTGTGGTCCCGATTTTGCACCACAACGCGATTGACATCCTGACGCTCGGGTGTTTGACGGCGATTGTGCCGGCAGTATTCCGAACGTCAGATCCGGACTCGCTCGCTGAGTTGGGGGTTCGCCGCGGCGAGGACCTGGCCGGCATCGGACGCTGGCTGCTGGCCGCGGGTGAGCATGAGCAGGCATTGACGATCTTCAAGCGAGCGGCCCAGAGCCGTCTTTCCGACGCACTCCTGTTCCGGGTGTTGTGGGATATCGCCAGTCTTGAAAAAAAACTGGCCGGTTCGCATGCGGCATTACCTGTTTTGACAGAATTGGCCGGATGCCGCAACGATTACCGAGTTTCGGCGCTCGAAGAACTGGCCAAGTTTTATGAGCACGAAGAGCGGAACTACGCCATGGCTCTGGATTTCACTGAACAGGCATTGCAGCACGAAGAGACGACAGCGCTTCGCCACCGGCATGCGCGTTTGTTAAAGCGAATCGCTAAATTGCGGACGCGCCGTTTGCTTTAGGTTTGCACGATCCCTCCCGAAACGGTGCCGAGCCAGCTTCGGAGCCCAATTGCTACGCTGGCGGACATGCTTTGGCGTTTCCGCGTTTTAATCCTCGGCTTGATTGCAACATCGTTACTGTTCGGCGCGCCACCTTCGAAACCTAAACTCGTGGTGGCGATCATCATCGATCAGTTCCGGGCTGACTACTTGGGGCGTTTTCGCACTGATTATCACGGGGGCTTGGATCAGATGATGACGCGCGGCGCCCGGTTTACGAACGCCTTCTACGCGCAGGTGCCGACCGTAACAGCGGTGGGGCACAGCATTTTTCTTTCGGGCGCAATGCCCTCCGTCAGCGGGATTGTCAGCAATAGCTGGTATGACCGGCAGGAGAATCGCGTGGTCACCAGCGTCTGCGACTGGACACAACAGGTGATCGGGGCGGACCAACCAAGCGAAGGAAAGGCCTGCACAGACAACGATCCGGCGTCTCCGAAACGTCTCCTGACCAGCACGCTCGGCGACGAATTGCACAGTGTGAACGCGCGGTCCAAGACAATCGGGATTTCGATCAAAGCGCGAGCCGCTATCTTGCCCTCCGGCCACAGCGCGGCGGGCGCCTACTGGTTCGATGACAGCACCGGCCATTTCGTGACGAGCACGTTCTATACGGGCAAGCTGCCCGAGTGGGTAGGAAGTTTCAACGATCGAAAGCTTCCGGCCAGCTATGTGGATAAGAAATGGGAGGGCTTTGCATCATGGGATTTTCATGCGGCACCGCCGCGGCCCTATGCGAGCTTGGCCGCGGGTCCTTGGGGGAATGAACTTATTGAAGGCTTGGCCGAAGCGGCGCTCGCAGGTGAGGAGCTTGGGCAGCGTGGGGCCACCGACCTGCTGACGGTGTCCTTTTCATCCAATGATTATGTTGGACACCGCGTCGGGCCGGATGCGCCGGAGGTTCGCGACATGGCGATCCGTACCGATCAACTGCTGGCGAAATTGTTTGCGGCGATCGATAAGGAGGTAGGGCTGGAGAATACGGTTGTTGTTCTGTCCGCGGATCATGGTGTGGCCGCAACACCCGAAGCAAATCGCCTGAACAAGATGCCCGCGTCAAACTATCTGGCGGTGGATATCGAAGACCTGGTTACCTCCGCCTTGAACAAGAAGTATGGCGTGTCAGCATGGCTGATTCCGGATGCCGGAGAGACATCGCTTTACTTTGACCGCGCGACGCTCGCGTTGAGAAAGATCTCGCTACAAGATGCCGAACGAACGGCCGAAGATGCGCTTTGGGCGGCGCCTCTGGTTCATCTGGCACGTGTCTACACGCGAACACAGTTGGAAAGCGGCATCAGCGGCGATTTTGTCGCGCAAGCGGAGATGAATGGATTCAATGCCCGCCGGAGCGGAGATCTGGCGCTGGTGTTCGAACCGGGTTACATCCCGGGCGCAAGCGGAACGACCCATTTCTCACCATGGAATTACGACCGGCATGTGCCGCTCCTGTTTATGGGGCCGGGGATCAAGCGTGGGAACTACGACGATACGGTGATCATCAATGATGTCGCGCCGACATTAGCGACGATGCTGGATGTTCAAGTCCCGAGCGGTTCGTCGGGACGGGTGCTGACGGAGATGCTTTCCCGCTGAGTCGTCTCGATGATCGCGACCGATTCCCCTGGCAACTCGATTAGGCCGGGCCGCAGCGAAAAATCTTTCTCTGAGCAGAGAATAGGACCCGGGCACCCTTTCATCGGAAGCGCGTGGCGATCGCTCGCCAGATTGCAAGCAATCTGAAGATTGCCTCGTTGGACGATGAGCCATTTTGCCGTCTCATCGAATGTCACTCTGACTTCGCTAAGACGGCTATCCTTCAGCGCGGTCGAACGGCGGCGAAGATCGATCAGTTTGCGATACCAGTGGAGCATCTCTTTGTGCACTCCGGTATCTATTTCTTCCCACTTCAGCTTCGACCGTTCAAAGGTAGACGGGTCCTGCGGATCAGGGACGTCTTCCGGATTCCAACCGAAGCCTCGAAACTCGCTCCGCCGCCCTTCCGAAACACTGCGGCCGAGCTCTGGGTCTTCGTGCTGAGTAAAGTAAAGGAATGGCGTAGAAGCCGAGAATTCCTCGCCCTGAAAAAGCATCGGAACATACGGTGCGGTGAGCACCAGAGCGGCAGCTATTTTCTGGTTGCCGATGCTCACGAGGTGTGACAGCCGCTCACCGCGGGCGCGATTGCCTACCTGGTCGTGGTTTTGTATGTAGGCGAGGAAGCGATCGCCCGGCAAGCCATTCACGGGCCGCCCGTGAACGCGCTCGCGGTGATCGGAGTAATTGCCGTTAAACGCAAATACATGCTGCAATGTTTTGGCGAGCAGCGCGATGGTTCCAAAACCTTCATAGTAGCCGCTCTGTTCACCAGTAAGAACAGTATGCAGAGCGTGGTGGAAGTCATCGCTCCATTGAGCGTCGACGCCATAGCCGTTGGCTTCTCGCGAGGTGACGACACGAGGATCGTTCAAATCGCTTTCCGCAATTAGGACTAAATGGCGACCTGTTTCCGCTGCCAGCCTCTTCACTTCCTCGGAAAGATACTCCAGAAAATGAATTGCCGACCTGTCAAAAAAGGCGTGAACGGCATCCAGGCGGAGACCATCAAAGTGATAGTCCCGCAGCCACATCAAGGCGTTATCACGGAAAAACCGCCGCACCTCAAAACTGCCCGCGCCGTCCAGGTTCACCGCGGGTCCCCATGGTGTGTGATAGGTGTCGTTGAAATAAGGACCGAACCGAGGCAGATAATTTCCAACTGGCCCGAGATGGTTGTAGACGACATCCAGCAGCACTGCGAGTCCCTTACGATGACACGCGTCGACAAGCGCCTTCAGGTCGTCGGGGCTGCCATATGCGTGATGAGGTGCGAATAAATCTACGCCGTCATAGCCCCAACCCGCTCTGCCGGAGAATTCGTTGACCGGCATCAGCTCAATGTGCGTGACTCCTAGACCGCGAAGATAGTCGAGCCGTTCGATAGCAGCGGTGAACGTTCCGTGGCGGGTAAACGTCCCGATATGGAGTTCGTAAATAATCGCCGCGCCAAGCGGCGGCGCCTGCCAGTGCTGGTCGCTCCA
The DNA here is from genome assembly GCA_036269815.1 of Bryobacteraceae bacterium. Classification (GTDB taxonomy): domain Bacteria; phylum Acidobacteriota; class Terriglobia; order Bryobacterales; family Bryobacteraceae; genus Bog-105. Next base: position 21,341 of record DATBDT010000003.1, on the reverse strand, counting down.
CGCAAAAGCGCCGTGGTCGACTATGCAGGAAGGACCATGGATCCCTTGCGGCTGCCATTCCGAACGCGGATCAGGCAAAGCCTCTCCGCCGTCAATAGCGAACCGGTATTCCACGCCCGGACCCGCGTCCGGGACGGTTGCGCTCCACCATCCCCGCTCTGCCTTCTGCATAGGGTAACCAGCTTGGTTGGCCTGCGCCGCGGGACCGATCTGGACTGCCAGATTTTCGGCATTAGGCGCCCACACACGAAATGTATACATACGTTAGTTCTTGGTTAAAAGGGCAATTGGAAAAGGCTTCAAAATGTCATTCAAGCGGGCACTCTCAATGGGCCTTCCGGTAAGGACATCGGTCCAACTTCCCTGCCCCAGTTGAGTTTTCGTATCCGCCCACTCATTCGCGAGCCTGAGGGGCAAGCGAGTCACGATAACGGCAACGTCTTCGCCGCGCTGAAAAGCAAGCGCATGTTCGCTCTTCGGTCCGGTCACCGGTAGGGCCGTGTATGTGCCTTCGGTTCCGAACGCATCGGGGCGCTCCCGCCGAACTCGCAATGCATGCCAGATAGTCCAGAGCTTCGGGAGACCGTCGTTGAGGCGCTGCCATACCGAATGCGCGCAGAGCGCCGGCAGTTCCGCAAGAAACCGGCATCGTAGCGCATAGTCGACCGGGCGCCGGTTATCCGGATCGACGAGGCTGAGATCCCAAAGCTCCGTGCCCTGATATGTGTCCGGAACGCCAGGCGCTGTCAGTTTCAACAGGATTTGGGACAACGCGTTCACTCGGCCGGGCATAATCAATCGTTCTACGAAAGCTTCGAAATCGTCGCGAAACGCCCGGTCTTCATAGATCGCCTCAATAAACTCCCGCGTTGCAGTTTCGAATGCTTCGTTCGGCGCCAACCAGTTCGTACAGGCTTTCGCTTCCCGCGTCGCCTTTTCCATGTAGGGCAACAGCCGGTCTGTTCCGATCGGCCATGCGCCCAGCATCGTCTGATAAAGGAAGTACTCGGTGTTCCGGTCAGGCCAGCCCGCTTTCTTGTATTTCGAGGTAGCTTCCGACCATCGCTGGACCGCCGCGCACCATTCTTCTGGAATTTCCGACAAAACGCTGATGCGGGCGCGAACATCCTCGCTTCGTTTCGTATCGTGGGTCGAAGAAGCGAGCATGCTTCTCGGGTGGGTGGCTTGACGTTCCGCGCAAAGCGAGTGAAACTTTGCGGGCGAAATAGAAAACTCGCCCGGATTACCGCCGACCTCGTTCAGGCTGATGAGCCGGTTGAAGCTGTAAAAGGCGGTATCTTCGACCCCCTTCGCCATTGCCGGCCCACAGAACTGCTGAAAGCGATCAACAAATTCGGTTTCCAGATCACCGCGCACCCGCAGCAATAAAACTTCACCGAAGAAATCGAACAGGTCCGCTTCCAACTCGGGCCGGTTTTCCTTGGCTGCTGCCACCGCTTCCCGCACAACCCGAACGTCGTCGTCGCTGATCTCGTCGCGCTCGGGAACGACATAGGTGCGGTAGACCGGAAGGCATGCTACGAGTTCGCGAATGGAGCGGTTGATATCTGTGCGTGTGTAGTCGCGGCGATCGCGATGCTGCTCGCATATTTCGACAAATAGTGAAGTGAGCCGGTTCACATCGCTGCCCAGCAGGTCTCGCAGCACCTTGTGCTTTTTTTCGCGACAGACCGCGGCGTAGTCCACCGATTGTTCCGTAAACTCGGCGTAGAAGCGGGTGAGGGGATCACACCCGTCCGGGTCGACAAACAGACCACCGGCCTGATTCAGATAATCGTAACCGGTGGTGCCGTCAACCGGCCAATTAGAACGCAGCGACTCTCCGGGTTCCAAAATTTTTTCACCGACGATCCAGATATCGGGTGCGCCCGCCCGCACACGCTCAAAGTACTGGCGCGGATCGCGCAATCCATCCGGGTGATCGACGCGAATACCGTCGAGAACTCCTTCCCGCAGCCAATTGAGAATCAGGGCGTGGGTATCGTTGAAGACACGCGGATCTTCCATCCGCAGCCCGACAAGAGTGTTGACGTCGAAAAATCTCCGGTAGCCCAGATCCTGTTCCGAGGCGCGCCAGTGGGCAAGCCGGAAGTTCTGCTGCTCGAGGAACGCATCCAGACGATCCACGGAACGGTTCAACTCATTTACGGCAGCATCCACGGCCTCGGCAATGAACGGTACTTCACCGAAAAGCCTGTCAAGCAAACCGGTGATGACCGTTTTGTCCCGGTGCCGCTGGGCCAGGCTGGCATGGTCAAGTTCGTTGGGAGCCGGCAGAGCCTGTAATGAGTCGGCGAGAAACGCCAGGTAGTCCGATCCGCTCTGTGACGCTGCCTGCGCCAGGATATCCATCAGCGATTTAGGAGTTGCGGGCAGTTCGTGATCGAAATATTCAATAACAAACTCGCTTCCTTTGCGTTTCAAACAGAGTTCACCGCGAGCGAGCACCCGCCCATAGTGATCGCCGAGAATAGGGACCAATAGCTTGCCGCGCAGCTTCTCCTCATGCGGCATCCAATCGATATCGAAGTACGAAGCATAACGACTCGCCTGGCCGTTCTCGAGCACATCCCACCAGAGGCGGTTTCGCCGGCCACTGATCGCCATATGATTGGGCACAATGTCGAGAACCTGCCCCAACCCGACCGCTCCCAATCGCACCGAGAATGCAGTGTGCGCCGCGCTCCCACCAAGTTCTTCGTTGACGTGATGATGGTCCACCACGTCATATCCATGTTGGCTATGCGGGGCGGCCTGCAAATACGGCGAACTGTAGACATGCGACACTCCCAGGGCCGCCAGATAATCGGCAATTTCGGCGGCTGCCTCGAAACCGAAGTCCGCATGCAGTTGTAGCCTGTACGTTGCCGTCGGAATTCTGCTCATGGTCTTAATTAAAGAAGCTCCATCTCATCAGATTGTTTCAGGTCGGGCGAATTAGCCAGCAAAAGGGCGGGCGCGGCTGGACTTTCGCGAGTAATGGCTGGCTTAACGCTCCGTGGAGATCCGTTTTGCCGATGATTACTAATAGAAAATCTCCCGGGCAAAAGAATTAGAGTAGAGATGTCGAATGCTTTACGAAATTGAGCAACCACCGGCCGCCAATGCGTCGGCAATCCTGCTTCACTCGTCCGACAATGTTGCTATCGCGCGAGTTGCGCTGCCCGCAGGTCATAGCGTGGAAGTCAACGGCCTTTCGGTTGTAACGAAGGCGCCAATTCCCGCCGGCCACAAAGTCGCGGTCCGGCGCATAGAATCCGGCGAAGCAGTGCACCGCTACGGCAACGTTATCGGTTTTGCCACCCAACCGATAGGGGTAGGAGATCACGTGCACGTTCATAATCTCGGGTATAAAGAGCTGGATGCAGCGGAAGTCATTCCGAACCAGTTAGCGCCCCGTTCGAATGCGCATGTTGAGAAACGCACCTTTTGGGGTTACCGGCGTGCGGACGGGCGAGTGGGGACGCGCAACTATATCGCCGTAGTCGCTGCCAGCAATTGCGCCGCGTATACCTCCGAGTTGATCGCGCAAAGTTTTGCATCCGACCATCTGCCCCCGAACGTCGATGGCGTAATTGCATTTCCTCATGGGGAGGGATGCGGCATGGCAATCGGCCCTGATACGGAGCAATTGCAGCGAACCCTGCAGGGCGTTCTGGATCATCCAAACGTCGCAGCGGCAATCATTTTGGGATTAGGCTGCGAAGTGAATCAGATCGGCCATTATCTGGGAACGGGAGACGCGCAGGTCAATACGCCGGCCACCCTGCAGGGGCTCACGCTACAGGAGACAGGTGGAACACAAGGCGCACTGGCTGCGGGCCGCAAACATATCCTTCAGCAGTTGGAACGAGCCGCTGCCGAACATCGCACCGAAGTGCCGGCATCGGCCATTACTCTGGGCCTGAACTGCGGTGGTTCCGATTCGTTCTCGGGCGTAACAGCGAATCCTGCCCTGGGCTATTGCTGTGACCTGATTGTCGACCAGGGCGGCACGGTTGTGCTCGCCGAGACTACGGAAATTTTCGGAGCGGAACACCTGTTGGTGCGCCGGGCTTCTTCGCCCGAAATTGCTCAGTCATTGTTGCGGTTAGTAGAAGATTACAAAAAGTACCTGCGCCAATTTGGCGGGAATTTCAACGATAATCCATCGCCGGGCAATAAAGAAGGCGGGTTGTCAAACATCCTCGAGAAGTCTTTGGGTGCGGTCGCGAAGGCGGGGACCACAGCGCTCGCAGATGTCGTCGAGTACGCGCAACGTATTACCAAGCCCGGGTTCGTTTTCATGAACACTCCCGGTTACGATCCGGTTTCAATCACTGGGCTCGCGGCCGGCGGCGTAAACCTGATTGCGTTCACCACCGGCCGAGGTAGTGCTATCGGATTCCCTAGCATTCCGGTGCTGAAGATAGCGAGCAACACCCACATGTACCGGCGCATGACGGGCAACATGGATGTTAACGCCGGGCGTATCGCGGATGGAGCTGCAAATATTGAGGCGGTAGGCTGGGAGATTTTCGAGATGGCGCTGCGCGTTGCTTCCGGAGAACGGACTAAGGCCGAACAGCTGGGACACCACGAATTTGCGCCGTGGCGTATCGGCCCGGTGATGTAGACAACAGCTTTACGCCGAGGAACGTTCGACATCTATAAGCTCGGGAACGTTACGTTTTCGAAGCACATTTTCAATAGCATAAGTGGTATACGTAAGATGGGCAGCCTTCCGTTCATCCGATACTGGTTTTAGTACCTCACGCTCGGTCAGAAGGCGCGATTCGTTATGTCGGAGCCGCATAATCTGGTATCCTTTCAATGAGCCTCTTTGTAGCGGCCTCAGTTGACGCTCCGCATCGCTGTACTGTTGCTGTACTTGTTGATGTTTGAAGGCAACGCTGTTCTCGATGTGTTTTTTAGAGCGGGCCGCAACGAGCTCTTTTTAGCGGGCAATGTAGTCCCGACCGGAAATAAACTCTCTCCGGGGGGAGCGGCCCGATGACGATCTCAGACATTTCTAGATCGTCGAGTCAGAGATTCCAAAGACCTGAATGTCCCGGTCTGACGTTTCCTCCAGGTTAATCCCGGAGGATGACGCGATTGTGTTTTTGAGTTTGTCATTCGCATGACTAACGGGCGATTTGTTCTACCCGATAACGGGCCATCGATTGAACTTCATTTGAGCCGGGTCCTGTAGAACCAGAGGATCCGAGCGGTTTAGTACTTCTCGGATATTTGCGGACTCATCGATGATCGACCGAATATCGACGAAACTGCTGGGACTTGAACAGCGGTTGAACTTCTCAACTTCGTGGGCGAAGCTTAGATCTCACCGGCTTCGTGGGCGAAGCCTGAATTATGAAAATTAAGGAACTACACCCTAGATCATGATCAACACGAAACTGCTTTCTCCTAAGGCAATTGGGCCATTAGCGCCGCTGTTTCGACATTTGAAGGTGTTCGCACTGGCCTTTGCGGTCACATTTGCGCTGGTGGCAGCGGTCGTTCTGATGCTGCCAACCAAGTATGAATCTGAGATGAAGCTGCTTGTAAACAACGAGCGGCAAGATCTCGTCATCAGCCCTCAGGACAACAAGAACACTGTGCATGCGCAGGAAATCGCCGAAATCCGGGTGAACTCGGAAATCGAGCTGCTGAAGAGCGCCGATGTTTTGAAACAGGTGGTGCTGAAGACCGGCCTCGGACACGAGCCCGGTACAGTAAGGGCGGCGGGCGCACCGTCACCGGTATATCTGGACCGTGCCGTTCGATCGCTGTATCGCCATCTCGAGGTACTACCGGTGAAGAAATCCGACATCATCACCGTGAGCTATCGAGCCAAGAGCCCCGAACTTGCGAACGCCGTGATGACACGGCTTGCGGATACTTACCTTGGCATGCACCTGCAAGCGCATGGAACACCGCCTGGATCGTTCCATTTTTTTGAAGAGCAGGCCAACGCGTATTCGCAGCGGCTGCAAGCTTCCGAAGCAAAGTTGAAGGCATTCCGTGAGAAGTACGCGGTGTTCGCCGAGCCGGACGAGAAAGATATCCTGACGCAGCGCGCGATTGAAGCGCAGGCGGCACTCGAAGATGCCGATGCACAGGCGGCCGATTACCGTGAGCGGGTGATTGCCGGGAAAACCAAAATCGCCCACTTGGACCCGCGCGTGACCGCGATGATCCACACCAGCCCGCAGTCACAAATAATCGGTCAGCTCACTGGCACGTTGAACGAATTACAAAATCGTCGCACTGAAATGCTGACGAAGTTCCGTGCAGATGACCGCTTTGTCACGGAGCTGGACAAAGAGATCGCGGATACCTCGGCGGCGATCGAGCGCGCAAAGGCGCAGCAAAACGTGGAGCAATCGACTGACATCAACCAGATTCGCCAGGACGCAGAGAAGAATCTGGTGACGAACGAAGTTGCTCTGGCGGGACTGCAGGCGCGGAAAACGCGGCTCGGAGCGCTTTCGAATGTCTACAAAACGCGGATGGTCGAAATCGCGGGTGCTTCTACCGAAAACGACCGCCTGCTGCGCGAGGTCAAGGAAGACGAAGATAATTACCTGCTGTACTCCCAGAAACGGGAAGAAGCACGAATTGCTGAATCTTTAGACCGGCAGCGGATCACCAACGTCTCTCTTATTGAGGCGCCGACTATGCCGGTGGAGCCGGCATCGCCCCAGGTGCCGCTCGATCTCGCAGTCGGCTTTCTGTTATCGATGCTGGTTGCCTTCTTAGCCGTGAAAGTTGTGGAGTATATGAATCCGCAACCGATTGTCACTCCATCCGTAGGCGGCGAACAAACCGTCGCGGCGAGTATCTAAGATATGACCTGCCGGTTTCTTTTGGAGATTAGACCATGAAGAAGTTACTATTCGTTGTTCTCGCAGCGCTTCAGCTTTCCGCGGCTGATGCGCCGACAGCTCCTACGACCTTTCGCCAGCGCGATCAGCCCTACCGGCTGCAGCCGAGCGACCAACTGCAGATCAGCTACCGCTACACGCCCGAATACGATGAGACATTCGCCGTTCAACCGGATGGCAACGTTTCCATAAAGTTGATTGGGCCAGTGAAGCTCGGCGGCCTGACTCTTGATGAGGCGAAGACCCGTTTGACTGAAGCCTTGAAAGCCAGGTTGAACGACCCTGAGATTTCGCTCATACTTCAGGATTTTGTGAAGCCTAGCTACGTTGTAATTGGACAGGTCAGCGCGCCAGGAAAATACGAAATTCATGGCAACTTGACCGCCATTGATGGCATTGCGCTCGCAGGCGGTTTCAAAGACAACGCCAAGCATTCCCAGGTGATTCTGTACCGCCGGGTCAGCGACGACCTGGCGCGCACCCGGATTCTGGACCTGAAGAAGATGATGGATCCCAAACATCCGGATCTGGCGGAAGATGTGCAGTTGCAGGCGGGCGACTTGCTGGTAGTTCCAAAGAACAATGTCAGCAAAATTGCCGACTACGTCCATTGGATCAGCGTTGGCACTTATTTCCCGTTGTACTAGTCCCTGGCGAAAGGACAGACCAAACGTAAAGGAAAGGAATTGTGCGCTATACAGTTCGACTATTAGGCTCTCCCGCCTTAAGGACGATAGACAGTATCGTCCTTCTCGCGGCGCTGTTGGTTGCAATCTGCGCAGCTGATAACATCCGTCTTCCGTCCGACGTGGTCACGTTATTGGCGACCCGAATCACGCTAAGTAATGTCGTGCGAGCCGCGGTGGTGTTTGGAGTATGGAGCGCATCGGTCGGCCGGCTTCAGCTCTACCATGCCGAAGAACACCATGCGCTTAAGGAGACCGTGCGTATTGCGACGTCGATGGCGCTTGCCGGCGCCGCTCTGTTTATCAGCTTCGGGCCCGATCATCGGGGCGCGTCCGCCGCTGAGATAGCTTTCCGATTCGCTGGATTCTCGTTTGCCACCATGTTGCTGATTCGGGCTTTTGTGGCCGCCCTCACGGGTGCCGCCTGGCATGGGGTCCGGAGTAGCCGGAGCGTTGTCATCGTCGGCACGGGCCCACGGGCGCTGCGCCTCTATCGCGAACTGCGAACGAAGCAATTCAGGTCGCACAAACTGCTTGGATTCGTTGACAGCCGGGCGCGCGACGCCTGCCCGCACGAGATCGGGACCTTGTATCTTGGCACGATCGCTCAGTTGGAAGAATTGCTGCTGCAGCATATCGTCGATGAGGTTGTCATCGCCCTTCCGGCCCGCTCCTGTTATGCCGAAATTGAGCGGACGGTTGCGATTTGCAATCGCGCCGGCGTCGAATTCAAATATCCACAGGACATCGTTCCGGGTTGGGATGTGCAAGCCCAGATGCAAAGAACCCCGGTAACCCCGCGTTTGATTTCGATAAAACCAGCTATTGACGATTCCCGCCTGTTCATCAAGCGCTGCCTGGATATCGTCTGTTCGGGACTTGCACTGATTGTGTTGGCTCCCGTAATGGCGATGATTGCCATTGCCATCAAATTGACAAGTCCGGGCCCGGTGCTGTTTGCGCAGGAGCGCTATGGATTAGGACGCCGCAAGTTCCGTATGTACAAGTTCCGGAGCATGGTGGTGGACGCCGAAGCGAAGCTCAAAGCGCTCGAGGAATTGAACGAAGCGTCAGGACCTATTTTCAAGATGCGGAACGATCCGCGAATCACCGCCATTGGCGGCCTGCTGCGCCGGACGTCTCTCGACGAACTGCCGCAGCTGTTCAACGTCTTTGTTGGTGAGATGTCGCTGGTGGGACCACGGCCTATGTCGGTACGGGATGTCAGTTTGTTCGACGAAACCTGGCTGATGCGCCGATTCAGCGTAAAGCCGGGTCTGACCTGCCTCTGGCAGGTGAATGGGCGCAGCACCACAACTTTCCATCGTTGGATGGAACTCGATATGCGCTACATCGACACTTGGTCGCTGAGTCTCGATGCTCGTATCATCGCCGCCACCATTCCAGCTATCGTTAAGGGCCGTGGCGCGATGTAGGCTGCTTTGCACTCGCACAGCTTTATGGTTGCGAGTGTCGGTTCAGCTAGCAGGTGTGGTTAGGAAGTGTGGCTTCAATGCTGAATTGGAGTCGAGCTAAACGGAGACAAAGATGAAGATAGCGGTAGTTCACGACTATTTCACGCAGTTGGGAGGCGCCGAGCGTGTGGCGGAAGCATTGTTCCAAATGTTTCCGGGGGCTACGGTATTCACTACGGTGGTAGATAAAAAGAAGCTTCCAGTTGGATTACAGGAGGCCGAGATTCGTACTTCCTGGATGCAGAAGCTTCCGGCTGTCGATCGTCTTTACAGGCACTACGTTCCGTTCTATCCTTTCGCGGTAGCGTCTTTGGATCTGACCGGTTACGACCTCGTTATCAGCAGTTCTTCGGGTTTTGCCAAAGGTGTGCGAGTTGATCCGAAAGCCGTCCACGTGTGCTACTGCCACAACCCGATGCGCTGGGCATGGCGTTTCGAGGACTATGCGGCTCGCGAGAAATTCAGCGTCACGCAAAAGTGTGTCCTACCTTTGCTGGTGAACACATTGAAGCAGTGGGATCTCGATGCTTCACGCCAGCCGGACCAGTTCGTTGTCAATTCGAAAGTGGTTGCTGAACGTGTGCGGAAGGCTTATAACCGCAACTCAGTCGTCATTCCGCCTCCGATTGATGTAAACCGCTTTTCGATCGGCGTGCAGCAGGACGATTTCTACCTTGTTCTATCGCGGCTGGTTGGATACAAGCGCATCGATCTGGCAATCGAAGCCTGCAAGCAGTTGAAGCGAAAACTGGTGATCATCGGCGCTGGAACGGATCGCAGCCGCCTGGAAAAAATGGCGGGTCCTGGAATCGAGTTTCTCGGGCGTGCTCCCGATGACGTGGTTGAGTCTTATGTCAGCCGCTGCCGGGCGCTTCTGTTCCCTGGTGATGAAGATTTCGGAATGGTGCCGCTCGAAGTGAACTCTGCCGGCCGGCCGGTTATTGCATTTCATGCCGGCGGCGCCACGGAAACGATCATCGACGGCCTGAATGGCGTCTTCTTTTACGAGCCGACGGCGCAGTCCCTTGCGCTTGCGATTGAGGATTTTGAGAAACGGTCCTGGAGTCCCCAGGCGATTCGGCGGCATGCGGAAGGATTCGGGATCCAGGTATTCGAACAACGAATGATGAATTTACTGTCGTCCTTTGTCAGGTTGCCGGGAAAGGTCTCCCCGATAGTGCCGGAAAAAGCGGCGGTTGCGGTCGCCTGATCCGCGCCTGTTGAGCAGACCAAATTGACGCATGCACATCGTTTTTTTTAACCATACGGGAATTGTGAGCGGAGCCGAAAGAATGCTGCTTCTTTCCCTCGCCAAGCTTCCGGCGCACGGGTATCGGACATCCCTGCTCTGCCCGAACGAGGGCACGCTTCGGGCGAAAGCCGAAGCTCTGGGAACGCCCTGTTATGCAGTCCGGCCTTTTGAAGCGCGGTTTACATACAACCCCGTTCAGTTGCTTCGCTACGTCTGGTCGATCGGGTGGAGTCTTGCTGACCTGCGGCGAAGTTTGCTGTCCTTGCGCCCCGACCTGGTTCAGGCGAACACGGTGCGGGCAGGGATTGCAGCGACTCTTGCCACGATTGGCACCCGAATTCCCGTTATCTGGCATAGTCACGATATTCTGCCGGAGCATCCGGTGACGCGTGGTGTGCGTTGGCTGGCCCACTCTACCCGTCGTAATCGGCTCGTGGCCTGCAGCCAGGCGGCCGCAAACAGCCTGAGAGAGTCCGATACTCGCGAAAAACATCCCGGCGTAACCGTAATTCTGAATGGCATTGAAACGGAACGCTATCGCCGCAACGACGAGTTGCGCCGACGGATGCGCGAAGAACTGGGCTTCGCGTCCGATACGGTGGGTATCGGCATCGTTGGGCAAATCACTAAACGGAAGGGACAATTAGGTCTCATTCAGACTTTTGCCGAAGTAGAGAAGGCCGTTCCCAACGCCGTGCTGGTAATCGTAGGTGCTCCGTTGTTTAACAAAGACCACGATTATCTGAAACTGCTGCACGAAGAAGTTGAGCGCTTGGGCCTGCAGTCGAGTGTCCTTTTTTTGGGACATCGCTCGGACGCTTCCAATGTGATGCAAGCTTTGGAAATCATCGTTGTCAATTCAGAAGTTGAGCCGTTTGCGCTGGTTCTCGTCGAAGCGATGGCGATGGAAAAAGCGGTGATCGCGACGGATTCCGGCGGTACTACAGAATTAATTGAGCCGGGAATTAACGGCGACATCGTTCCCGTCTACGACACGCCGGCACTCGCTGAAACTATGATCCGCTTAGCCACTCACCCCGACATACGAGCAGAATATGGTGCACACGGCGGCCGCTATGTTCATGCGGCTTTAACCACAGAAAGATACATCGGTAAATGGTGCGCTCTGTATAGCCGGATCGCCGCTGAATCATCTCCCGCCCAGTTGCAGGAGAAGGTTGGTGCGGCTGCGGAAGGGGTGATCGGATGAGCGCAGGAGACGCTGTTATCGAACCATTTCAGCATACGCTGCCGGCTGCAGCCACTGGTAAGAAGCCGCTCTCGCAGGCGGGCTGGATTGTCACAATATTTTTAGTTCTCACCGCCGCCTTAGTTGCCGTCGGAGGAACACCGGCACGATATGTGCTTCCGTTGGTCTCGACTGCAACAGCATATGTGTTGTACCGGCAGTCGGCGCGGACGTATATAAGTTTCGTCTGGTGGCTTTGGTTCCTTGCCTCTTTTGTGCGGCGTATAGTTGATTTCCGAAGCGGTTTCGCCGAGACCAGTCCGATTCTTGCGATTCCTTTTTTGGCGTGCCTGGTTTGCGCACCTACTCTACTCAAGAGAGCGGACGTGTGGAAACGGCGTTCCAGCTTTCCTTTCGTGCTCGCGTTGGGAAGCAGTGTTTACGGCCTGTTGGTCGGCGTCCTCATGATTCCAAAGAAGATTCTGCTGACCGGTGCGTTAGGGTGGTTTACCCCTCTGGTATTCGGCTTCTACATTCTTGCCGAATGCTCGGATAAAGAGAAGACGCAAGCGATCTACCGGACTTTGCAACGTACGTTCTGCTGGGGCGTTCTCGTAATGGGCGTTTACGGCGTCATTCAGTTCGCGATCGTTCCGGGCTGGGACGCCCTCTGGGCAAATGAAAGCCAGATGAATTCGATTGGTACCGCAGAGCCGTTCGCGTTGCGGGTATTCAGCACGATGAACGGTCCCGGCGCTTTGGCCTATACGTTAGTGGCAGGCTTGCTCCTCCTCGTCAGACAACGGGGATGGCTTCCAATGCTGGCGACCGCTGCCGGGTATGCCACGCTGTTGCTGTCTTCGGTGCGGGCCGCCTGGGCAGCCTGGTTGCTCGCGATGCTGTTATTGGCTCTGCGTGAGCGTAAATACCTCGTGCGGTTGGTGGTAGCGGTCGCGGTCCTGGGAATCTGCATCGGCGGTGCTATGGTCATTGGGCCTGTTCAGGAAGGGGTACTAGCCCGTCTTCAGTCGTTCACTGATCTGAAAAACGACACGAGTTACCAGGAACGAAAGGCCGGATCCGAGGACATGGTGAATTATGCCCTGACCGAACCGTTCGGTACGGGATTGGGAACCATGGATGCCATGTTCGCCGGAAAAACAGAATTGGGAACCCGCGACAGTGGTTTTTGGGAAATTTTGTTGTCCCTGGGTTGGCTCGGCGGCTCTGTCTACCTGGCGGCGTTTTGCATGCTCGCCTGGGGATTGTTGAAGTTGGGGGTTGCGAGAGACTCTCTGGCGATCACTGCCGGCAGTATCAGCGTCGCGTTGATCGCACAGTTGTTGCTGGGAAGCGTTATGTTGGGCGTCACCGGAACGACCATCTGGATGTTCGCTGCTATAGGTATGGCTTCGCAGGAAGAAGCGAGTAAGCCGGAGCCAGCCGGACTCATTCAGCATGCCCAGTAAGTCGAGCAGCGGGCTCGGCGCCGTCATGCAGACGATGGGCGGCCGGGTCCTCTTTACCTTAATCAACGCAGCTACCGGGATCATCACGGCCCGGGCATTGCATCCTGCCGGCCGGGGCGAGTTGGCGGCGTTGGGCGTATGGCCCAACTTCCTCGGTGCCGCGATGACATTCGGTCTGCCGAGCGCACTCATCTTCTGGACTCGAACCGAGCCAAAAGAAAGGTCAAGCCTGCTTTGGGCTGCGCTGCCGATCACTTTGCTGCTCGGCCTATTTTCGACTGCGGTTGGAATCGTCGGGATCCCGTTCTGGCTATCGCAGTATTCGCCATACATCATTCACATGGCGCAGTTGTTCATGTTGAATGCCTTTATCGTGCTGCTGCTCGCGGTGGCCAGAGCTGCTTCCGAAGCTGAATCCGACTTCTTCGCGTCCAGCCTCGCACTTTGCCTGACGCCGCTGGTAACGTTCTTCGCGCTGATCGCGATTCAAGTCACCCGCGGGCTTACGCCTGTAAGCGCTGCTTTCGGCTACATCATCGGCGGTATTCCGTCCTGCGCATTCTTGATCTTTCGCCTGCGGCATAGCTTCGTTAACCGTCCGGCGCACCTGTTTCCCTCTGCTAAGAAGCTATTGAACTACGGCACGCGATCTTATGGCGTTGATTTGTGTGGAACTTTGTCGCTGTATGCCGACCAGGCAATCGTCGTGCATTTGTTGAATCCCGCCGCTATGGGCGTCTATGTTGTCGCATTGAGCTTGTCACGGACGTTAAACGTTATACATCAAGCAGTGGCTTCGGTTCTGTTCCCGAAAGCGGTCGCGCTTCCGATCGAAAAACTGCTGTCTGTGACCGGCCACGCAACCCGGATCAGTACGCTGTGCACCACTAGCTGCGGCGTTTTGGTCGCGGTTTTCGGACCCGTTCTTCTCGGCCTTCTATACGGCCGGGAGTATCGGGGTGCCACGGTTATTTTGAACGTTCTTATTGCCGAGGTAATCCTGACCGGCGCCACGCTGGTATTGACTCGCGCTTTTATGGCGCTCGGCCGCCCCGGCCTGGTGACAATTCTGCAATCCAGCGGCCTTGTGCTGTCGCTCCCGTTGCTGTTCTGGTTTGTGCCGAAGTGGGGTGTGCTCGGCGCTAGCATCGCTTTGCTAACCGCAAGCGTCGCTCGTTTCTTCCTGGCGCTCGCGAGTTTTCCGCTCGTCCTCAAACAGCCAGCCCCAAGCTTGATTCCGCGTACCGATGAAATCCGTGCTTTGATCGTACGCGTCAGAGGAGCCGTGGCCGCTATTCTGCATCTGCGGTCCGCAGAGGTCGCCGGAGTCTGACGGAACATACATCAGATGACGACCCGGCCATTACAGATCTTCTTCTCGTTTCCCACTGCACCGCTCACCGATTGGGTTCCGAACGGTGACGGATTGCTGGCGCATCGGATTATTGCGGAGCTGGCTGCGCGGGGGCATTTTGTTCATGTCGCAACACCCTACGCATCGCTGCGTACCCCGTTTCCGCCAAACGTGACTGTTTATACCATGCCTGGCCGCGAAGGCTTGCCGAGGCCTGCAAAGCTTCACTATATGGTCTGGACTCGGGGCGTCGTGAGACGAATTCTCGCGACAACGAAGCTTGACCTAATTCACGAATTAAATCCCGTCTTCTCACTCTTGAGCCTGGCGTTCGCGGGACTGAAAGTCCCTGTTGTCCTTGGTCCGCACTCTTCGCGATGGCCATTCGATGCCAATGGAAGGCGTTCGGCGCTTAGTGATATCCGCCGCCGCGCCGCGTATCTATCTAAAGATTTATGGGTTCGCGAGCAGCACCGCCGCGCTTCGGCTATTTTGCTGTCTACTGCCGCCGCGCTCAACAATGTTGCCAGTCCGGAACGGCATCTCGGGCGATTGTTCATTCTGCCGCCGGGCGTCGACACCGAAGAGTTTTCGCCGGCCGAAATGGCGGAAGAGCCCAAGGACCCCACTATACTGTTCCTTGCCAATATTTCGATGCGAAAGGGGATTTTTACCTTGCTCGAAGCATTCGATCGGGTAGCGAAACAGATGCCGCCCGCGCGCCTGATCATAGCGGGCGATGGTCCGAGCCTGCCCGCTGTACGACAGCACGTCGAAGCATCCGGCTACCGGGATCGAGTGGAGTTTCTGGGCCGCGTGGGCCGCGGCGACGTGGCAGAAGTGGTTGGACGTTGCTCTGTGTATTGTCTTCCTTCCCGAGGTGAGCCGTTCGGAATTACCGCCATCGAAGCCATGGCGTGTGGAAAGCCGTTGGTCGTTACCAGTGCGGGCGGCCTTGGCTATATCGTTTCCGACGACGGAGGCCGACGCGTACCGGTCGACGACGCCGGCGCATTAGCGGCGGCCCTGATCGAAGTTCTGCAAAACCGGGAGCTGCGCCGCAGAATGGGCGAGCACAACCGGCAACAAGTGGAAACAACGTATGCCTGGCCGCGTGTTGCCACCCGGCTGGAATTGATTTATCGGGAGGTTTTGTCGAAGACTGAATCCCCCAACCCCGATCGATTGACGATCGCCGATATTCTGGAGCATCGCCGCCGGTCATTCTATCCCTCGGATCACGTTGAACAAAGTCGCGGCGCGGGAGAAAAAGCGGCATGAATGGTGGGGACCTCACAAACGGAGAACTGCGGGGCGTCAACCATAAAAGCTTGAACATCCTAATCTCGTTCCCAACCTCGCCACTCACCGACTGGCAGCCAAGCGGGGATGGCCTGAACGGCTACCGGATGATCGTGGAAGTCGCCAAACTGGGTCATGTCGTGCACGTTGCCACGCGCTACGCCGATCTGCGCCATCCGCTGCCGCCTAACGTCGTCGTTCACCAGATGCAGAAGCGCGCCGAGCATGTCGAACCCGGTAAGTTCGCCTATATGCTATGGACACGCCGCCTGTTAGCGGAACTGCGTACGAGCGTACAGTTCGATTTGATTCACGAACTGAATCCGGTTTTCTCCGCCATCAGTCTGGCGTTTGCAGGCTCAGGTATTCCGGTCGTGCTTGGACCACACTTCTCTCGGTGGCCGGCCGATGCCAACGGCAAGCGGGCGCCGCTGCAGCAAGTACGGCAGCGTGTAGCTCAGGCGCTCAAAGACCTCTTCATGCGTGAGCAGCATCGGCGCGCTTCCGCCATTTTGCTTTCGACCCAAGCTGCCTTAAATAACGTGCAACACCCCGAGCGGCATTTGGGGCGTCTCTTTCTGCTGCCGCCAGGGGTTGACGCAGAGAAATTCACGCCGCGTCCGGAGCCGGAAGGTGAGCCCCCGACCGTGCTGTTCTTTGCTAACGTTTGGATACGGAAGGGCGTTTTTACGCTGCTTGATGCGTTTGAGCGGACGTCGAAGCTGATCCCACAGGCGCGGTTGATCATCGCCGGCGATGGATCAAATTTGGAAGCAGTGAAGCAGCAAGTAGAGGCTTCTTCGTACTGTGATCGCGTCGCATTTCTCGGTCGGGTCAGCCGGGCTGATGTACCTGATGTTCTTGCGCGCTGTTCGGTCTATTGCTTGCCCTCGTACGGCGAACCGTTTGGCATTACGGCCATTGAAGCTATGGCATGCGGCAAGCCGCTCGTCGTCACGAACGCCGGCGGCCTTGCCTATCTGGTCTCTGAAGAAGGTGGCCGCCAAGTGCCTGTTCGCAACGCGCCCGCGTTGGCCGAAGCGCTTGTTGAGCTGTTGCAAGATGCCGAGTTGCGCAGGAAAATGGGAGAATATAATCGTCGGCAGGTAGAGACGCAGTACGCATGGCCGCGAGTCGTCAGGCGGCTTGATGCCATCTATCAACAAGTGGTGAAATCAAGCTCATCTCCTAGCCCCGATTTACTCGAGGCACACGACATTGCGGAGTATCAACGCCGGCAGTCCGCTGAAATTCAGTCTGCGGATAAGTACTGGCCTTCGCTGGGCGGTGCGAGGTTGGCGGAGCGAACATGAATTCCGCCTCCACAAACCAGCGACCCATCCGAGTTCTGCACGTTCTCAATACGATGACGGGCAAGGGCTGCGGGATCGTGAACGCAGCGGTTGATATTATTTCCGGTCAGGTACGAGAAGGCCTGACGCTCGCCGTTTGTTCATTTGGCGGAGAATTTGTGCAGCTGCTCGAAGAACAACACATCCCGCATTACTTTATCGATCAGCGGCGCAAGCTGAAATCCATCTTGCAAGCCCCGTTCGCGCTGCGCCGGATCATCAAGGATTTTCGGCCCGATGTGGTTCATTGCCACATGATGACCGGTGTGGTTCTGACCCGTCTCCTGCGGCTGACGGAGTCTTTTGGATTGGTAGCGCATCTGCACAACGTGCACCAGCGGAGCTCGGATACCATGCGGCTTGCTGACCGCGTGATCGCCGTCAGCAATGCCGTTCTTGAGGACATGGTTGCCCGTGGCACCTCCAGAAAGAAATTACGTGTGGTGCACAACGGCACGCTGGGAAGCCTGCGTATGCCCGACGTTGCCACCTGCCCGTCAAAAGAGTTGCAGCAGCCGGCGATTGTCACGGTAGGCGGCTTGAACTACCGCAAGGGAATCGCTGAACTGATCTCCGCATTTGAACGCATCTGCGAGCGGAAGCCTGAATGTCACCTTTATCTGGTCGGAAACGGCCCCAACCGGGCTGAATTTGAAGTGCAGGCGGCTGCCTCTCCGGTTGCGGACAGAATCCATTTTGAGGGATTCACGCCGAACCCGATTCCCTATATGAAGGCGGCGAGTACCTTTGTGCTTGCTTCTAGGCGCGACTCGTTCGGTTTGGTATTGACTGAGGCGCGTGAGTGTGGCTGCGCTATTGTCGCAACGGCAGTTGATGGTATTCCGGAGGCACTGGACGGCGGCGAGGCGGGACTGCTGGTGCCACCGCAGAACATTGCGGCTCTGGCCGACGCAATTCTCAGCGTCTTAGATTCGCCTGAAAAGCGTTCTGCCCTGCAGGCACGCGCGCGGGAGAATCTGGATCGATTCCGCGTCGAGCGGATGGCGGAACAAATTACAGAAATCTACCGCGAAGTGCTGCCGGTGGAGCGCCGGCGCCGGCCCGAAGGGAACTCGGCGGTGGTCGTGCAACCAGTACGGCTGAATAGAAGCGAATCGCGGGGTCAGACCTGACGATGAAGATTTCAGTCGTCATCTCCACGCTGAATCGGCCGCCGGTTCTGCACGACACGATTGTCTCCATTACGAGGCAGGAACTGAAGCCGCATCAGATTCTTATCTCGCACACAGGGGTTGAACACATCCTGCCGGAGACGTTGGCGCTTCCAGGTGTGGAGACCGTTCTTTCACCCATGGGTTCCTGCGTACAAAGGAATCGCGGCTTGGACGCAGTGGCTCCCGGAACTGATTTGGTTGTTTTCCTGGATGACGATATAGAGCTTTGCGCCTCGTACTTTGCGGAAATGGCGCGCCTGTTCACGAGCCATCCTGAAATTAAGATCGCCAATGGCAGGATGTTACATGATGGTGGCCGCGGAAAGCGAATCAGCCGTGAAGGGGCGATAACGCTCTGCCGGCGATACGATGACGTTCACATTCGGAATGCACCCCTCTCGTACAAGCCGGTGGGATCGGGATACGGATGCAATATGGCTTGCCGGTATTCCAGCATCGCCGGCTTTCGATTCGATGAGCGGATGCCGCTATACGGTTTTCTTGAAGATCGCGACTTTTCTCATCGCGCGACGTTAGGCGGACATCCGCCCGTCGACCTCAAGAACGCCGTCGCCGTACATTTAGGCTGGCGATCGGGGCGGGTTTCGGGCGTACGTCTTGGATTTGCGACTATCGTCAACCCCATTTATCTGAAACGCAAAGCGAACACCTTCTCCTTCGCGTTTATTTTCGTTCAATATTGGATGCGCTGCCTGGTGGGAAATGTTCTCGGCCTCATCACTTGCGACAAGGAATATGATCGGGCCGGCTTACTTAAGGGCAATTTCATGGGATGGCACCATTTGCTGAGCGGCAAATGCGATCCCGAACATATCCTTCATCTTTAGTTGTACCGTCGATAGCACATGGCCACAGAAATCAAGCCAGTAGACCCTTCCGCCAAATACATTCCCGAATTAGATGGCGTTCGCGCTCTGACAATTGGCGCGGTGTTCCTGCATCACATCAGTACTCATTGGCGCTCCTGCCTTGGGCCTTTCGCCCAGGCGGCTGTTTTCGGTTGGGTTGGCGTTGATGTTTTTTTCCTTCTTTCCGGGTTTCTGATTACGGCTATCCTTTTAAGAGCAAAGCCTGGACTGCAGGCGCTCAAGGATTTTTACGTTAAACGCGCGCTCAGAATTTGGCCGCTGTATTACGTCCTTCTAGGACTGATGTGTCTTGAAATCCTGGTATACAGAAAGTCCTATCCGGTCGGACTCAGCGTCATCTTCCTGCAGAACTTTCTTCCGAGCTGGCCGGCTTTAGGAACGTTCAATCAAACTTGGTCTCTTTGTGTAGAAGAACACTTTTATCTATTGTGGCCGCTGGCTGTCTTCTTCCTGCCGCGGCGTATCCTGCCGGGCGTTCTAGTCGCGGTGCTTTGCCTCTCGCCAGTTTTGCGCTGGTACGCAATCGACCACGGCATCGCTCCGAAACTTCTCTATACTGCTAGCCCGTTTCGATTTGACTCGATCGCTCTCGGTTCGCTGATAGCGTTTTTTACAACAAAAGGAACGCTTAGCCTTAATATGATGCGCCGAGTAGGGCCGGCGGCTGCCATCCTCGGGGCCTCGCTAGTTACCTGGATCTTCTTGCATCAGGACGAATGGGGCCAGCTGTCTGTTTTTGTTTACAGTTGGCTCGCCCTAGCTTCGGGCGGCATACTGCTCATCGCGTTGGCGTTTCGCAATGGAGCAGTTGGCGCGTTCCTGCGCTGGTCGCCGCTTCGATACATCGGGAAAATCAGCTACGGCCTCTATATGTTGCATCCGTTCGTCTTTGGTTACATAGCTTTAAAGATGAAAGGATCGGCGGGATTAGCTGTTGCTCTTCTGATCTCGTTTGTGGCTGCGATGAGTTCCTGGCACTTCATGGAAACTCCGATTCTTAGATTGAAAAATAGGCTAACGGGAACTCATCGGAATCCGCGCGGCACGGTGAGCATCGCCGCAAATGTCGAAAACACCCTTGCCGTCCGTTGAATCCGTGCAGAATTAGTTATGAAATGTTGATCCTGAATTTAGCTTTTGCAGTTGGCTTGCGCGTGGCGGGGCCTCCTTCGGACTGGACTACGCTTCCTGGCGCAGACAAGATTGAATACCGCTGGTCACGACCAGCCAACAATAGCTGCCTCATCGAATTCCGCAGTTTGGATCCTACAGATACCACCAAATTCACTGCCGTGGCGACGGTGACGGATAATTCGATTCCGCCAAAGCCAAAACCGGCACCAACCTACCGCGCGCCGACGCAGGCGCCGACCAAAGTCAGAGAACATCACCAGGATCGGACAATGTTAATCCGGGTCGTGGCATCCGGCACAACCGCGCAATCGTCCGATGATTGCTATAAAGTCGTTTCAGTGAAAGCCGAAGACGTATCCGCAACGCCTTCTTCAAACAATGGTTCCTCGCCGCCGGCCACTAAAGACAAAACTGCCACAAGCCCCGAAAGAAAAGACCCCAAGCGTAAGCCTGAACAGTAGCTCTCGTCAAACAATCGCGGTGCGGTCGGTGCCTTTACTTCCGCGTAAGTTGAGCCCCGTGCCTCAATAGTTACTTGTTCTACCTTCCTTGCGATTGACTGCAAACACTGACGGTCCTCTATTTTGCGATCGGCGGCACTGACGCGAGCGGACGTGTAATGTGTCTCAGGCTCGGCTTCTTCTTTCCTTTTTTGCGGACCTGCGGCTACGCGCGTAGAACATGGTGACGCACCATGTTGCCAAATACTCTTACGGCCTCTATCTATCGCACCTTTTCTGCTTGTGGTTTGCGCTGACTCAATTTCGATCTTATCGGGGAACTGTCTTCATAGCTCTTCTCGTCATCGTGCCGATAGTACTGTTCCATTGCGTCGAGTGGCCGATGATACGGGTGGGAGTTAAAGTCGGCGAATGGCTGGCCGCTTTCCCCACGAATGAACATGCGCCAGTGGCGGCGTTACCGGCTCCATAGTGGATCGTTCTTGCACGGTAAGCGTCAGAGCAACCCATCTGTTAACGGCGCGGCAAGAGTGTTGAAGTTGGAGGATGAGCGCGAAACAGAGCGAAGGAGAGCGGCGTCGGCGGAGCCGGGCAGAAGTTGAGCAATTAGTCCGGGAATACGACACGAGCGGGCTGGGGCGGCAGGAGTTCTGTGAGAAGCATGGACTGTCGTTATCAACTTTGAACCGGCATCGTAAGCGAAAGCAGATGCGTA
>DATBDT010000001.1:0-2193 GCA_036269815.1 Bryobacteraceae bacterium | reverse complement strand
TATCAAATGCTTGGCGGGAAATTTCGCGACAAGGTCCGCATGTACAGCGAGGGTGACCCGCGCTCGAATTCCATCGCAGACATCGCCGCCGATTATAAGGAGAGAGTCGCCTCGGGGTTTACGATGCTCAAAATGGACCTGGGCGTAGCTCCCATCCTCCGAGGCAAGAGGGGCACGATGTTTGCTCCGGAAGGCTATAACGGAGAACCGGGGGAAGGTCTCGAGAACTACTATCAGGGATTGGAACTCAGCGATAAGGGATGTGAACTCGTAGCGGACTACGTCGCTTCGGTGAAGGAGGCCATGGGCGACGCCGCGGACGTTCCCATGGGTCACGACCATTTCGGGCACCTCACCGCGAAAAGTTGCATCAAGCTGGCTAACGCGCTGGAGAGGGTCACTCCCTCGACTTTGGAAGACATGGTCCCGTGGTTCCGGGTAGAGGAGTGGAAGCTCATCACCGATTCGATCAGGGTGCCCACCTTGACCGGCGAAGACGCCTATCTGGTGGAATCGCTCGAGCCGCTTTGCCAGGCGCGTGCAGTCGATTATATTCACCCGGATCATCTTGTGATCGGCGGCTGTCTCGAATTGAAGAAGACCGCCGACATGGCGGCCAAATATTCGGTGGGGATGATGGTCCACAGCAACGCTACCCCGATCGGCTACGCGGCCGGCGCGCACGCGATTGCCGCTTGCCAAAATTTCCTCGCCATGGAATGGCACCAGCCTCAGCCAGCCTGGCACAAAGATTTAACCGACAAAGGGGACCTCGTGGTTAAGGGTTACATCCCCGTTCCGACGGGGCCAGGCTTGGGCATCAAAGTCAATGAAGAAGCGATGCGCCCCCTTTGCAGGCAGGGTGAGTTCTTCACGGATCCTACGACGTATTGGGATTCGCAGGTCGGCGGAGACAAGGCCTACACGTAAGGGGGACGTCGAGGCGAGCCTTGCACCCTTCCGATTATGACTGAAGGGTATATAGGCTTAGTTAGCCTGTTAGGCCCGGCGGGCCGGAACACCGCACAATTCCCAAGCGCCGGGCACCTTCGCGGCGCCATGCCGTGTAACTGACCAGGCACCAAAAACCTGAAACGCCACTTTACGTTTTGACCGGCTCCATTCCTCAAAGCGGCTCGGAAGGTGCGTTCACGAAAAAAGCGAAGCGATGCGCCTCATTACAAAACGGTCGCGATGGGGTACTCCGAGGGTTCATAGCGCCATCAATCGTTGGCCTGGACCGCGATGGTCAGGCCACCGGCAGAAATTGCGGCACCGGTTTCTGCGCGGATCGGCCACTTGAAGCGGATCCACTGTCCAGTTGCCGTCCTTCCGCCAAATTGAAGGCGCCTGTTC
This sequence comes from Bryobacteraceae bacterium, assembly GCA_036269815.1. Classification (GTDB taxonomy): domain Bacteria; phylum Acidobacteriota; class Terriglobia; order Bryobacterales; family Bryobacteraceae; genus Bog-105. The sequence goes on along the minus strand of DATBDT010000001.1, from coordinate 837 downwards.
CGGATTGCTCCCGAGAGAAGTACAGCTGCACAGAGGCAACTTGCCGCGTAACGCGTATCTCTTTCTTGTGCTGTGGTCGCTGTCAATCCGATGGAATGCGATTACTGGCTCCGGTGGTTTACTCCCGCATTGCGGACTAGGGACTTGGCCGGAATCCGCGCGCGCGTGGCGGCGCGTCAATCGAGCTGTATCCCGGTGACCGCCGGCAATGGTACGATTTGCCGAAAGGAGACTTAACACTTGATTATCGTTCGCAACAGTTTCATCGCCAAGCCAGGCCAAGCGGGCAAGCTGGCGGCTCAACTGAAGAATATGGCCAAAGCTGGGAACCTCCGGAATGTCCGCGTTCTGACCGACCTCGCTGGAGACTTTAATCACGTGATCATGGAGCACGAGGTCGAATCGGCGTCTGAGTTTGAAGAGCTGTTAACGAGGTACTTCTCGGACCCGGAGGCTCGCGAAGCGGCGAAGGGATACACCGACCTGTGGACCACCGGCCGCCGGGAGCTGTTTCGAGTCGCCTGAACCAAACTGTTGTGTCGAGCTTTCAAGCCGTGCACGGTAGTTCCCGGCATGCTTTTCCAATCCGGGCTGTAGCGCTGAACTGCTATTGTGTTGATCACGGCTGAAGCATACCGCGGGATTGCAAGCTTGTTGATGAATGCAGGTCCTGGCCGAACGGTTCGGCCTCACGTTGACGGGAAACGCGCATGCCGCCGACGTGCGGCACACACTGTCCAATTAGAGCAATGCCGACTATGCGGCCATCCATGATAAGTTTTGCCTCGAAAATATCTTAGTTGTTACTGCGTTTCTGGGCTCTTCGTTTCGGGCGGC
>DATBDT010000091.1:0-67285 GCA_036269815.1 Bryobacteraceae bacterium | reverse complement strand
TCGTTCACCGTAACGGAACACTCCTGATCGAGCAAAGCCGTAACGTGGACAGCAGAACATGCCGGTAACCTGCCAAACGAGAAGAACTCACCTTTTTGCGAGTAAGTGATGCGAGATTTGTGGCACGCCTTCTTATTGGCTACACTTTTGTTGCTATCGGCAGCTTCTGTCGGGGCGCAAAACGTCACGACGAACGGCGTCAAAACCGGATATGTGGGCAGTACGACCTGCAAAACGTGTCATCCGGATGTTTGGTTCCGGTTCTATAAGAACGCACATTTTAAAAGCGTCGCTTCCGGCAAAGAGAGTCCGGAAAACACGGGCTGCGAGGGTTGCCACGGCCCTGGGCAGGCGCATGTCAAAGCGTCTGGCGGGAAAGCCACAATTGTTGCCTTCTCCGTACTAAGCGCAAAACAAACAACCGCGGCGTGTCTGCGCTGTCATGGCTCGGATCTGGCGCGGGTCAATATTCACTCTTCGGTCCATACCCAGAATGGCGTTTCTTGTACGCAGTGCCACTCCGTGCATAAAGCGGAAACTCCTAAAGCACTGTTAGCCAAACCTGAGCCTGAACTGTGCTACGGCTGCCACACGAATGTGCGGGCGGATTTCTCCATGCCGTTCAAACACCGGGTTAACGAGGGGTTCATGGTGTGCAGCGATTGCCATAACCCGCACGGAACGTTTCAACCCACCTGGCGAAGTGCGGTGCGTCCGCCGATGGTTGCGCAGGCGCTTGCGAATGAAGAAGCTTGCCTGAAGTGTCACTCGGATAAGCGGGGCCCATTTGCATTTGAACATCCGCCGGTACGAGTCGAAGGCTGCGAAATGTGTCATTCGCCGCACGGCTCTACCAATTCGCGGCTCTTGACGCGCCCGGTGGTTTTTACCCTGTGCCTTGAGTGTCATAACGGCCCCGGTACTTTTGGCAGGTCCGGCACAGGTGTTCCAAGCCTGTCGCAGGCGCACAATATGGCCGATCCAAGATACCGGAATTGTACGAATTGTCACGTCCGCATTCACGGCTCGAATGCCGATTCGCTTTTCCTGCGGTGAGAGGTTGCATGCGTCGACTGTCGCTTGTTTTATTTCCTGCTGTGTTTGCAATCCAATTGTTTGCTCAGGTTCCGGTAGCTTCCGCACCAGAACCTGTCGGCTCACCTCGCGGAGACGATTGGCACGGCTACAACATTGTCGATTCATTCGAGGCTGGCTACCGGTTTGCCAGCGTGAGTGGTAATGAGGATCAGTATCGAGCTACTGTAAATTTCGGGAATGGTATCCGGCTGTTCGACACGTTTTTCAGCATGGACTCGAAGGCCGGTAAAGGAGCGCTGTTCGATAAGTTGATCGCCACGACGAATGGCATGGGTGATCCATATAGCTCCGCTACGCTCCGCGTTGAGAAAAACCGGATTTACGAATATGATTTTTCCTGGCGCAAGAACGACTATTTGAATCCCGGATTAACTACGGACGGGGGCCAGGAAAACCATCTGCTGGATACGACATATACGCTTCAGGATCACGATTTGACGCTGTTTCCTCAATCGCGAATCCGTATTTTGCTGGGCTATACCCATGACGATCAGCAAGGTACCGGTTTATCAACGGTGCAACTCTATCAAACAAACAGCGTGTTCGACAATACGGGCGATATCTTTCCAATCTTCACCAATATCAAGCGCTCTCGAAACGAATATCGGTTGGGCGCCGAAGTTCGTTGGTATGGATTCGTTTTCAATGTATTGCACGGATGGCAGGACTTCAAAGATGACACGCCCTATCAACAGGCTTCTCTTCCACCGGATTTAGAACCGTCCAGTGCAGCGTCGCTTACTTCCTTTAGCAGAACCGGTCCTGCACACGGGACTGCGCCTTACTGGCGGGTTATGCTGATCCGGGATGCCCGCTGGCTGAGCCTGAACGGGCGATTCACTTATACCGGCGGAACGAATTCATTTTTGACGGACGAATCCGCCATCGGTACGAATCGCTTCGGAGCAGCAGCCAACCAGCAAATTTTGTCTTTTGGAGAAGCCCACAGACCCGTCGCTACGGGAAATCTGGATGCAACATTATTTCCTACACCGAAGCTCACGATTGCGAATCGTTTTGCATTCTATAACGTTCGGACGCAGGGCGACGCCAGTTTTCTTCAATTCAATAACGACACACAGGTCGCAAATCTCGTTAATTTTCAATACCTGGGGATTCGCACGATAGAAGCCGGTACGGATCTCCAATATCAATTGCTGCCGTGGATGGATGTTCGAGGCGGATATGACTATTCCGATCGCAGAATCGGTTCCAGCCCTCAGTATGCGATCGCCGGGATCACTTCCGGAGTGCCTTACATCCAGACCAATATTCTTAACGACGGCAGATTCGGCATTCGTCTGCGCCCAATCAAGCCGCTCACCATTATCATAGACGGCGATATCGGCCACGCGAACCTGCCGTTTACGCCGAAAAGCGATCGGAACTATAACGCGTTTTCGGGACGTGTGCAGTACAAGTTGAAATCGGTCCAGTTACTCGCTTTTACGAAGACCGACTACAATTCGAACTCGATCAGTCTGACGTCTTATAGTTCGCACGCGCGCACCTATTCGGGATCGGGCTCCTGGACCCCGCGATCTTGGGCATCGTTAGACCTCAGTTACTCCAAGATTCACTTGGATACGCTCGGCGGTATCGATTTTTTTGCAAATGACCAGTTCTTTGCGAACCAGCTCTCATATTACGTGAGCAACATTCACTCTGTCGTATTGTCCTCCCGGCTTAGCTACAAGCGGATGGAATGGCTTTTTGCCTATAGCCTCATCCGAGACACGGGCGATGGCCGCAGCAACCCGTCCGACACCTCGATTGGTCCAAGTATCCCAGCTTTTCAACTCGCGCAGACCTTCCCATTGAGCTATCAGTCTCCCTCGGCGCGTCTATCGATCCGGATAAACGAACGTGTGCGCTGGAATGCCGGCTATCAATACTTCGGATATCATGAGGACTTCACATCCGGCGAGAATTACCATGCGAATACCGGGTACACGAGCTTATCGTGGAGTTTCTAGGCGCCTGTCAACCCGGCAGTGGATGACTGCCGCCGCAAGCACCCACAAATATATCGGAAGAACCCGCCAATACGTGATCAAGTCGCCGGACATCATTTGAAAGAGTTCTCCAATCCAAAAGCAGAAGAACCAGCTCCCGAATAAGCGGGCCGCGGGCTTAGCGTCTCGAGCGGCACGCAAAGCGGTCCGAAGGAGAACGAAGTTCATCCAAAGAAAGACGCACAGGCCGATTACGCCGATCTCTACCAGTAATTCGAGATAGGTGTTATCGGCGATAACCGGCTCGCCAAGATGCGTCGTATATGCCAACGTTGTATAGCCGATACCGAATACGTTTTGCCAGGTGTGCTGGGAAAGAAACTGTGCAATTGTTTCCCACGAGGATACACGGCCAGATAGAATCCTGCCGGGAGCCGAATTCACGTACAGAAAAGACGATTCAATGCGCAGCCAGTAACTTTGTCCAAACGACGGAAGGAACAAATATAACAGCGCGGATACGACAGCAAAAGCGCACAAACCGACCACGATAAACCGGAGCTTTACACGGCGAACCCAGATCATGGCGACACTCGCAATCACAAGATTCACCAGTGACCCGCGTGAGTAGGAGAGCACGATCGTCAAAGCAAATACCAGGGCGCCAAAGGTTAACTCCAGACCCGAAAGGATTCGCTGATTTTCCCCCGCCGAAAAGACGGCCAGAATCATAACGAGAAAGAACACGCAAAAATTGCCCAAGGTACTCGATTCGTAGAACAGTCCTTGAGCACGGCGGATTATGTTGCCGCTGTCCAACCACACAAATTGTTCCCCGAATCCTCCGAGCGCCGGAAATTGAAAATAGAAATCCAAACAGGCAAACACTGCAGCCGCCACTGCAGCCCTGAATAACCATGGCGCAAAGTTTGTGACCCATTCCGGACTGTCCCTTAAGGAAACAGTAAATGCAAATACATAGATCGCGATCGCAAACAGGCCGGCTCTGGCAAACGTTCCAGCGGCAATAACCGGCCCTGAGTAGAAAAGCGCAGAGCCAACGCTGAGGAAAAGAATAACGGTAAAGCAAAGCAACACCAGGGCCGGCTGTTTCCGGAGCGTTCGCCACCGGCGCGCCTGGACAAGGCCGACGAAAATTCCGATCAACGGGAATAACAATGCGACATGGGGCCCGGAGTTTCCGAGACCGGCGATCGGCAGCGGTGGGAGCAAAATGGCCGAAATGAGGAAGCAAATCACCCAGCGGCGCGGTCGTCGAAATATCCAGCAAAGCAAGATTCCCAGCAGCGCTACGCCCCCGAGGCAACCCTTCACCATAGGTGTCGCCGCGAGCGCTATGAATGCCGCGCACAAGCCGATTCCAATGGGCGTTAGTTCGCGCCAGGTCAGCCGGGAACCTGTGCCGGTGTTCGCTCTTACAGCTTTGGAAACGAGTGGTTCCATCCGGCAGAACGCGAAAAGTTGAAGGCGATTGCCAAATGCAACAGCGATAAGGCGATGGACACAACCAGAGCGACGGCTATGTTGAGCGAGATATTCGGCGAGCTCGGCTTTTCCGGAACAACGCCCGGGTCGACGATTTCCAAACGTTCACCGTGCGAGGGTGCCCAAGCCAGAACTTCATTTTTCTTCGCATTGTCCGCTTCAAGCTGTGCCTGAGCGGTTTGCACTTCTTTGTCCAGGTTCGCGGCCTCACGTCTACGCCGCTCCAGCAATGCGATATCACTCGTGATACGCCTTTGAAGAGTCTGGGATTGAGCTTCCAACGCTTGGACTTCGGCTTGCACTGCTCTCAGAGAATCTGAAATGTTTTCAGAGTTGTCCGCGGTGTTGGGCTGCGCAGCCGTTCGTGCGCTATAGGCCGCGAATTCCACCCGCGCATCCACCAGATCACGATCGACTCGCGCCTTCAGGTCGGTTGCACTTGTAAGGTCACCCTCAAGCGCGGCGATCGGCTCGCTTTGTAGATAGACGACGATCGCTTGGCGTGCCCGATCGAGTCGTCGCTGCGCCGTGCTCACCACGGCTCCTGTCGAATCGGTCAATTCATGCACGACCGCCGACTGCATGTTCCGATTCATCTGCACCGTCTGCTGCGCGACATAGAGCGCAAATTGTTGAGCCTTCCCCGGATCTCTGAGCGTGGCCCGAATCTCGATGATTTTGGTATCTCTTGGTTTCGCAATTTCCAGTATTCTGCCCTTGAGTATTTCGATTGGAACTCCAGGATACACATCGCGCAATCTCATTGTGTTCAACGCAGCTTCGAAAAGACTGTCGCTGTTTGCGTAATGTTCATAAGTCTTCAAAGACTCCAGATAGATGGGACTGACCGCGAGCGAAACGCGTGAATCAATTCCTTCCGGAGGTTGGACGACAATGATTGCGGTCGCGGTGTACTTCTTTGGCAAAAGAAAACTGACCACCGCAGCAACCGCCGCGGCAGCGAGACAAGCCTTCGCGACGAACTTCCATCTTCTTAGCGCGTATTGCGCGAAAGAAAAAAGATCGATGTTGTCAGCAGCTTGCTGATCCCGATCTACGATCAGTTGAGTGGTGTGCGAACTTATCATCGATGAATAATTTCTTTAAACGAACAAACCGGCCGATTTGCACTTGGGTTTGAGCGCCGCTCAACTATTTGCTTTGTTTTTCGCACCATTCGGGCAATCCGCGCAAGCCTCATTTTCCGAATTCACATGATGTTTACAACCCGGTGACATTCGACTTTTCGTTCCGGCGCAAGATGGGCGTAAATGCAGCGATGGGCTTCTCGACTACTGCTCTATGCGGGTTTTGGTTCGGCAGTCTCCATTCTTTTTTCTATTGCACTTTCGCAGGCACTGCTGGGAGTCGCGTTGCTCGCTTTACTGGCTGGCCGCCTTCCAGTTCGATTTCCGCCCATTCTGTTGGCTCTCGGATTGTTCTTCGCGCAGACGGCAATGTCGCTCTTGTTTTCGGGCCATATCATCGCCGGATGGCCGCAAATCCGGAAGTTCTTCGTGTTCGCTACGCTGCTGGTGCTCGCCAGTTCTCTGCGAAGCATTCGCGAAGTAAGGCTGCTGTGTATCTGCTGGTCGGGCATTGCAGTACTTTCTGCCGGCGCGGCCTTCCTGCAATACGTCCGGCGCGACCAGGCGGCGCATGTCATAGGAGCAACCAACGACTATGACTTTTATCTCGACTCGCGGCTTCACGGGCTAGCCAGTCATTGGATGACATTCGGCGGAGAGTTGATGATTGTCTTCGTTCTTTCGCTTGCATTCGCTCTTTTTGCCGTCGGAACAAAGTGGCGATGGTGGTTTCTTTGCTGCCTTCCGGTGATTGGAATATCACTCGTTCTTGGTCTGAGCCGAAGCGTATTTCTGATTGGTCTTCCCGCCGGCAGTGTTTATCTGCTTTGGGTACGAAAGCGCGCCCTGGTAATGTTGCTGCCGATAGTTGGAGCGCTGTTGTGGTGGAGTGCGCCTTTCCAGGTCCGGGAGCGTATCTCATCCGTTGCCAGGCCGCACGCGTCTTTCGATTCAAACGGCAGGCGAGTCATTCTGATCCGGACTGGCTTGGCCATGATCAAGCGGCATCCATTCTTCGGCGTTGGGCCCGAGCAGGTTGGCGCTCAATTCATGGAGTATGTTCCCGCCGATGTTGCCCGGCCGTTGCCGAAAGGATGGTACGGACATCTCCACAACATTTACCTGCAATATGCGGCTGAACGCGGCATACCAGCATTGCTCCTCCTGCTCTGGCTGATCGGCCGCATCTTATACGACCTTCATCGAAGCGTTAGCAGTTCAGCGCCATACGGCGAACGGTGGTTTATTCACGGCGCCATCGCGGCGATCTATTCAATTCTGGCCGAGGGTTTATTTGAACACGATCTGGGCGACAGTGAAGTATTGACCATGTTTCTGACGATTGTGGCTTGTGCCTACGTTGTGAAATGGGAGCGCGCTGCCGCGGCGCAGCCAGAGATATCCCAGCTTAGCGTGAGCGTCTCAATGCCCCAGTGCGAGGTCGTGCAGTAAGACCTGCCACGTAAGCCGAAACCGTTGCCTGTGGCGTTTTTACACGATCTTTACAGGGCGTTAGCATCCGCTCTTACGCGCACTCATAACCTTGCAGTAAGTGAAGGACAGATCTACAAAAACCTCAGTATGCCGCGATTGAAGGATGTTCCGCCGCGCTTTGCCTCAACCGCGCGGGAGATTGTTGACCCTCTCCATACGCGCGTCTCCAGCAACTGTCGCCGAACGGTATTTCCGTACGGCTTTCCAGTTCACATTCGTTCGAATTCCCGGCTTGTACTGGAAGCAGCGGAGCTCAGCTGGGGAACTTACCGTCAGCAGTTCTCACTTCCGGCACTCGACGTCCGATGCTTCGTCTCGGATACCGAAAGTCCGGCCTGCGTGGAGCCGCCGCAGTTCCGGTCGCAGGCACACCTGCTTAGCATCGTTGCGGATCATGAGAATTTTGCGTGCCTCGATCTCGAGCAAGGGTTTAGTTTCGGGTGGGTAACCAGGAATACCGCGCGCAGCACCGAATATTTCCGCCAATGCTTCCTCGACGTGATGATTTATCCGTTGCTTGAGATTGAGTATCTAATCACGCTGCATGCCGCATGCGTGATGTTTAATCGCAAGGGCGTGCTGCTTGCGGGACCCTCCGGCGCCGGAAAATCTTCTCTTGCCTATGCCTGCGCCCGTTCCGGATGGACGTATGTTTCCGATGACGCGAGCGCATTCTTCCGGCGTGCCGCTATTCCGGAGGTGATCGGCCATCCGCATCGCTTTCGATTCCGGGAACCCGTGGCTGAACTTTTTCCTGAATTCAGTGACCGGACAAGTAGTTTACGCGCCTACGGGAAGCCCACCATAGAAGTGCAAACTGCTACCCTGTCAGGCCTGCAAACAGCTAGCGGCTCATCGATTGACTGCATTATCTTCCTCAATCGCTATGAGGCTCCCTCCGGACCTCCGCGATTGCGGCAACTCTCAGCGGAAGAGGCATGGAAGCGTCTTCTTCCATCAGTTTGGGCCGTTCAGCTGCCCGCTCTTCAGGAGCGGCTGGACGCATTGCAAAAACTTCTTGATCTGCCGATCTATGAAATGCAGTATCTCGAATTTCCGCCGGCGATCGATATGCTCAAAGACCTGACGAAGACATTATGAGTAAAGGAAGGGCTGCTTCGGGCAGATGAACTCGTCCTCCGGCTCTTTATACAGGGTCGATGCAGGTTTGAATTGGCAGACCCCGGCTTGGCCTGACGCCCCGTCCATGACCCATGCCGGCGTTCCCTATCGGACCGCAGCCACTATCGCCGCATTGCGCTTTCGAGAGCGATCTGCGGACGGCATAGCATCGCTTTCGAAGGATGAGTGGCCGGAGCTGATTGACTGGTGCACGCGAAAACAATTGATCGTGATGCTGGGCGAGTTTTGTCAGGGCGCTTTACCTGACTTCGTTCAAAAAAGAGTTGCCGCAATCCGGCTCGGCTTCGAACACCGAACGGACCGGCTTGTTGATCAACTCACCGCCGCAGCAGACGTTTTGGCCACACGCGGTATCGAATTGGTCGTTTTGAAAGGGTTTTCGCATTGTCCGGAGCTTACGCCAAGCATGCTCTGGCGAGCACAAGGCGACATCGACCTGTGGTGCCACAGCGATGAGGTGTATCAAGCTCACCAGGCGCTGCGCGGCTATGGATATGTGTCTAGGTCTTCCGTTAGCGAGCGGCACCTTGCCCCGCTGACGTTGCCGAACAACTGGGTTTGGAACGGGAACTATACCGAGATACCAGTCGGAATCGAACTGCATTACAAACTATGGAACGCCGCATCCGAGCATATAGCTGCTCCGGGCCAGGACGATATGTGGCGGCGGCGAACGCAGCGTCCTTTCTTCGGGCGAACATACAACGTTCTTGCTCCAACCGACATTCTTGGATTTGCCGCGCTCCATCTTTTGCTGCACGTATTAAACGGGGACCTGCCGCTGCAGCGGGCGTGGGAGATCGGTTTTTTCCTGCATCACCGATCCAAAGACGACCGTTTCTGGAGTCAGTGGCGGCGGCTTCACCACCCGAAATTGCGGCGAATTGAAGCCCTCGTATTCCGGCTGGTGCAGCTGTGGTTCTGGTGCGACACACCGGAGTGCCTCGAAGAAGAGCTGAAGCAGTTGCCACACTCTGCACAAGCCTGGCTGCAGCAGTTCCCCTTTGCGCCTTTGAGCAGCGAGTACGACCGCAATAAGAACCACCTCTGGCTGCATCTTGCTTTGTCGGATTCGTTAAAGGGTCGCGCGGCCATCGCTCGCCGGCATCTTGTTCCCCTGGGTATCCGCGCCGCCCTCACCAGAAGCCCGGCCGTTTCTCAACAACGCGGTTGGCCGACAGCGCTCGCACATCTGCGTTTTCTGATGAGTCGTGCGAGTTTTCATGCCCGCAGCATCCTTCCGACTCTTTGGGGCGGCATTCAGCTTTTACGGCGCAAACTAACAACGCGGCGCCGCGCTCGATTCGTCGCTTTGTCTTAGCGATCTTCATCCACGGCAACACGCCACGAGCATTTAGCACGCGTTTTACAGAAACACAACAACACCCGGTCAAATACAGAGTAATTTCAAATCGATGGCAGTGCGCTGGAGGCGTCATGAACGATAACAAACATTCGACAAACCGCCGGAGATGGCTTTTCGGAATTATTTCCGGCTTGACAGGTATTCTGTCCGCTGCTATCGGCGCGCCCGCAGCGATCTATCTTTTCACACCGCCAAAGCGCACTAGAAGCTCGGGATGGGCCGACGCGGGAAGTATTAATGAAATTCCGCTGAAGACTCCTCAACGGGTTGAATTGCAGCGTGTACATTTTGACGCGTGGAAGATTCGATCGGAGAGCGATGCTGCATGGGTGGTGCGGACAGATGCGCAGCAGGTTACTGCTTTTTCGCCGCGATGCACCCATTTAGGTTGCGCTTATCACTGGGAGCCTCGGGCCGAAGTGTTTGAATGTCCCTGTCACGGCTCGAAGTTTTCGATCACCGGCAAGGTATTGGCCGGTCCCGCACCGCGCCCGCTCGATCAGTATCCTGTCCGGATTGAAGGGGACCGCCTTTGGCTGGCCGACACCGATGACGCAAATGCGGACACGCGGAACAGTTAGCTATGTCTGCGTTCCTAAACTGGATGGAGGCCCGGACAGGCGCCTGCTCGGCATGCAGGCACTTGCTCTACGAAGAGATCCCTGCGTCGGCAGGTTGGGCTCAGGTCTTTGGAAGTATCGCGCTCTTCCTTTTCCTTTTGCAGGCGTTTACGGGAGTCTTACTTGCATTCAATTATGCCGGAACTCCAGGCGACGCATACGACAGCATTCTGTATATCGTCCAGGAAGTAACCGGTGGCCGATTGGTTCGCAACCTGCATCACTGGGGCGCCAGCGCCATGATCGTGGTCGTTGCTTTGCATGCCATTCAGGTATTTATCTATGGGGCATACAAAAAGCCGCGAGAAATGCTTTGGGTCTCCGGCGTATTCCTGTTTCTTTTCGTGCTGGCGTTTGGGCTGACGGGATACTTACTTCCATGGGACAACCGCGCGTATTGGGGAACGGTTGTTACTACTCAGATTGCAGCACAGGCCCCCGTCCTTGGCCCTTACATCCAGTCCCTTCTGGCAGCACACAAAGGGGTTGGGGTTGTTACATTCTCGCGTTTTTACGCTCTCCATTCGCTCGTGCTACCCGCAATTACTTTAGGACTTATCGCGCTACATTTGCTGCTTGTCCGGAAACATGGAGTAACTCCCGCCGCAGACGATAACAAGCCAAGAGTCAGCTTTTATCCAAAGCAGGTTTTTCGCGATGTTTTTGCGGTTTTCGCAATCTTTAGCGTTCTTTTTGTAGCCTCATTGTTGATCGACGCGCCGCTGGAGCGCATGGCTGATCCAAACGACAGCACCTACACGCCGCGGCCGGAGTGGTACTTCCTCTTTTTATTCCAGACTTTGAAGTATTTTCAAGGCTCCTTTGAATGGCTCGGCAGCGTTGGTATACCGAGCATCGCCATACTCGCACTGATCGCGACGCCTTTCCTGGATCGCGGACAACTTCGAAGCATCGCGAAAAGAACGACCGCGATTGCCATTGTGATCTGCGCGATCTGCGGCTGGACATTTCTGACGGCAGCCGCTTTGCGAGACGGCCCGAGTTCAGCCGCTGGGTCGATTCATGGAGGAGAGTCGCCGCGTGGTTTGCGGCTTCCGCCCGAAGACCTGGCGGGGGCTGTCTATTTCCGCCAATACAAATGCGATTCCTGCCACAACCTGGTCGACGGTCAGCCGAAACCTGGTCCAACGTTGGCAACCGATCCCGTGCGTCGATCTCCCGAGTGGATGACGGACCATTTTCGAACTGCCAACGCAGTAAACGAAAAACCGCAGGGCGGGATCCAGATCTCGCCCGCACAGATGAACGCACTCTTGCTGTTTTTGCAGAAAGTCACGCCGGAAACCGCCGTAGATGCCGAATCCGCAGCGCCGGCATTAACAGCAGGAGCAGCTGTCTACGTTGCGAGTCTGTGTGCCACCTGCCACCGGGTGAACGGCTCCGGCGGAACGACCGGACCGCCCCTAAACGGCGTTTCGGCGCGCCGCTCCACTGATTGGATGAGAAGACATTTTGTCGCTCCTCGAACTTTATCGCCGGGCAGCATAATGCCCAGTTACCGGTTTGCTCCGGCCGATGAAAAGGCGCTGATTACGTATCTGAGCGACTTGCCGTAAAACGCCCCCGATTTCACCAATTCTTTACATGGATAATACGACTCGGCCGACAACGAAATCTTACGCTTGGCTTGTGTCGGGAGCTCCAGCATCGGTTTCCTCATCTGTTTTCGGGCATTCCAGGGATGCGAATGCCCGGCTATTTTGGATTTTGATTGCGGCTGCCGAACGCTGCGTTGCCGCAATTATCTTGCTCTTCTGCCTGCCGATTTTTGGAACAGCGGCGATAGCAGTTCTGATACTCTCTAAGCAATCTCCGGTCGTTGCACATAGACGTGTTGGTCTCGGTGGGCGCGATCTTTGGGTATTCAAGCTGCGTACTATGTGGCAGCCAAGTAACAAGCGGCCCGAGCTGCAGTTTTTGGAGTATCTGCCTATCACGCCGGTTCCCGACACTAAGCGACGTCCGGATGCGCGAGTAACCAGCCGTGTAGCCAAATTTTGTAGGAAATACTCCATAGACGAGATTCCACAACTTTGGCAAGTGGTTAAAGGACAGATGGCTTTGGTCGGCCCCCGCCCAATAACGCGCCTCGAACTTTTGACATACTACGGCGACTTCGCAACCGAGCTTATAAAAATACGGCCAGGGTTAGTTGGGTTGTGGCAGATTCGAGGGCGAAATCGTCTGACGTATAAGCAGCGTAGGAAATTCGACGAATTCCTGATTCGCCGATGGTCTTTGCCGCTTTACCTTCACATTTTGGTAACGAGTATTCGCTGCGTGCTCGCGGGAGACGGCGCTTACTAGTATGTCGCTGCGTGGATGAACATCCTCTGTGTCGATCAATACGGCAGTCTCGGCGGAGCACAACGCTGCCTTCTCGATCTGCTTCCTGCATTTGTTAACCGGCACTGGAATGTCGGCCTCGCCGCGCCGATCGACGGCTCGTTGACTTCCCATGCGGAAACCCTCGGCTGCCGGATTGAGCCTTTGCGATCGCGCCAGCTTTCAAGCTATCGAAAGAGTGCTGCCGAAATTGCGCAATACACGACGATGGTTCCCAGCTGGGTTGCGCGCCTGAAGCACGCGGTGCGTGCACATCAGATTCAGCTACTGTATGTGAACGGTCCGCGGATCTTACCCGCGGCGGCGCTCATTGCGCGGCTTCACTCGATACCGATGGTGTTTCACGCACACCACCGGCTTACCCAATCGTCGGCAATTCGTATAACTGCTGCAGCCTTACATTATGCGAGAGCTTCGGTGATTGCTTGCTCACGCTTTGTCGCGGACTCGTTTGACCGCTTTGATGGCGTGGTCCGCGTCATCTACAACGGGGTCTCCGATTCACGAATTTGCGAAACAAATCGGCGGAATACTCACCCGATTGTCGGCGTTATTGGACGAATTGATCGAGAAAAGGGCCAGCTGGAATTCATTCGCGCAGCGCAGTTGATCCACAGCGTGATGCCGGAGGTTCGATTCCGGGTGGTCGGGTCGCCCTTGTTCGGAAATGACGTCTATTACGAGCAGTTGCTTCATGAAAGTGAAGGCCTCCCCGTCACGTTCGCAGGATGGACCGATCAGGTAGCGAAGGCCTTGTCAGAACTGGACGTGCTCGTGGTGCCCTCTCCCGGAACTGAGGCCACCCCGCGAATTATTTTAGAGGCGTTTTCTGCCGGAGTGCCGGTCGTTAGTTTTCGGTCGGATGGGATCGCCGAAATTCTGAAACACAAAGAAACTGGCTTTCTTGTGGAGACAAGAAGCCCGGAAGCGTTGGCGGGATCAATATCCGACCTACTTCGAGGTTCGTCTGAGACTACCCGCAGCATAATCGAAAATGCACGGGCCGCGTGGGTCGAACATTTTCAACTGGATCGCTTCAGGCACGATGTTTGCGAGATCCTCGAAACTGAGTATCAGGAACACGCATCTACCCGGTAAGAAATTGTTGTGTCTGAAAATTGCATGTACTCAACCTTCGATGAGTCGGTTTAGGCACGGATTTGACGATCTCAGAACAAAATGTTTAGGGTGCAAGTATGAAAACTACATTGTTGAAAAGCAAGTGGCCATTCTTGGCGGCTCTATGTGGCGGCTTCGTGTTGAGCGTTGCTGTGTGCTTCGGAGCGCATCCTGCATATCTCCACGCGCGCGGCGATATGTGGTTGGCGCTTCAGTATTTACAGGAAACCCCACAGACAGCGCCCGCTCAAAAAGAACATTTGCGTTACGCGCGAGACGAAACCCAAAGAGCTATCGATGAGGTGGATAAGGCCATCATAATCGACGGGAAGCCAATGAACGTGCGTCCACCGGTAGATGCGCATCTTGATCAGCAAGGGCGAGTTCACAGGGCCGCCGAACTGCTTCGGCAGGCGCGTACAGATATCAGCGGAGCCGAGTCCGATCCCAACGCGGGACAGTGGCGTCGGGCCGCATACCAGCATATCGACCAGGCGCTCAACTCGTGCAAGGCAGCAGCCCGTGCGGTCGGGTCCGACATTCAATACTAGGTGGAAGCAAGCCTGTTCAAACTGCGGATCGATTTGGTGAGGGTCTGCTCCTCGGTTGGCTCTAACTGGCCGTGTGGTTTTTGCAATAGCTTCACGATAGCTGCTACATCGCCCTTAGTGCTTGCGCGAGCGGTCCCGGCCCTTTCGGCTACACTTAACACTTTTGCCTGAAGCGGCTTGAAAAACTTATTGATGTCCTCTGGTGTCATCGAGTATTTCTCGAGCTTCTTACGGTAAATTCCGTCGGAGAACGTTGCATCAGTCTGTTTCTCCAATTTGTTCAGTGCGCTGAAAACGTTCTCCGCGGTGGTACCCGCTTTGCTTGCCGCCTCCGATAGCTCATCTGCAGCGGCCTTGCCTATGAACCCTTTGAGTTTGTCCAGTTCCTCTGAAGCGCCTTCGATCTCAGATAGGTTCTTCTTAAGCTCGCCATACGCCTCTTTGTAAGTTTTCAACAATTTGTTCAGATTTGCGCGGTATTCTGGCGACGCGTTTTTGTTGCTACTCTCGGCCTCCTTTTCCTTCATTTCCTGCTCGAAGGCTTTCGCGCGGTCCCGCAGACCGTCCATGACCCCATCCAACTCGCGAGCCCTTTTGCCTTGCCCAACGGTGAACGCCTCCAGGCGCTTGTCGGCTTCCAAATCCCGGAGCGCCACCTTGTGCTTGGCGGCGATCTGCTTCAATTCCTTCTCGACTCCGGCCGCTGTCAGTGAATTCATGAATTCTTTGGTCAGAATCTTGCCGGCACGCTGGAACTGAAAATCGATGGCCTTTGGCAACTCACGGACGAGTGCCATTTGCGTCTGCGTCAGGGCGTCATGCACTTCGTCCAGCTTTTCGTGAACTTCAACCCGGTAGAAGTTATTTGCCTCCAGCAGCGCGGATTTCAGTCGCTTCTCCGTATCGGCGCCGTCGGAAACCTGCTGGTCAATTTTTTTTAGATCGGCTTCGTATCCCCGCGCATCGGCCATTTGGGATTTCAGAAAGGCATTGAATTTATCCTCGTCTTTGTCGTCTTCATCCCATTTGCTCGCCTTTTTCTGAGCTTCCGCTAACAGGTCCTTCCACTGCTTATACACGCTCTGAAGATCTTTCAGATCTTTGGAGTCGACATCCTTGCCTAAGCTTTTCTTGATGCCGGTATCTAGTGTCGCTGCCGCCTTCGTGCAGCTTTTTATCAGGTCCGCGGATTTCACTGAGGCCATGGCGGTTATTGTAATCGGTTTGGAGGGAAATTGGGGCAGCAGATTAGAAGCTCGCGTAAAACGGCATGGCGTCAGGCGTGCCACGCACGATATAGCACGCCCCTTTTCTGTGAGGTTGCGCGCATCCGCGCCCTTGGGTTTCAAACGAACTCACCCAAAACGGGCGCGGTCTCAAGCGCACCGCCGGAAGCTTGGCAAATTCCTTGCTGTCCGGCGGCGCGTATCCGCGCCGTTTGGGCTATCAAGCCGTTCCCTACAGGGCCATGGCAATTTTAAGAAGCAGGACGTTGGTTCCAACATTCAGTTGGGCGCTGCTGCCGTTAAAATGGGCGCTGGTTGCAACGTTGCCCGATCCATCGAACTTGAGCACACGATACCCCAGACTGTTGCCTTTCCAAGTCACCGTTATCGGAACGTTTGGTACCGCCAACATTGCATGGGTGTGTGGATCCATCGTTTGTGCTCCGAGCCAAAGAGCGAGCCAGTAAGTGCCATCGTGCTTTTGCAGCAGAGTGTGCTGCAAGCCGTCGGGAGCCCCGCTGATCGTGTAATCGAGCGGTGTGAGCGAGAAGGAGTGCCCCTGGTCGGAAAGGAGACGAAGCAAATTGGACATCGCAGTAAAAGGAGTCCGCCGGTTTCCCTTAGCATCCAGAAGCCCCATGCAGCACACAGTGCTCGGCTCGTCAGCGAGTTCATAAATGTAGGTTCTGCGTATGCCGGCATTCCATTGAGACAGCAGAAGCCGCGGCATGTAAGTTGCATACACGGTTTCTGGAACGGCACCCGAGGAAGTGCTCACCATTGTATACCCGTTTTCAGTGGTCCAGATCGGCACACCGGGCCCATCGATGTTAGCCTGGCTCATATTCCACGGAATACTGCCGTAGCAATATCCACCTGGAGTGCAGCCACCTCCCCAACCAAGAGTTTCGGGATTGTAACTTCCCAGGTAGTTATGAAGGTTATTCACAGTGATGGAAGAGCTGATGTCGCCCAGAAGTTGGTACGAATTATTTGCGTTCCACCAGGTCTGATCGATGAGAGCCGGGCCGACAATGGGCACGTGCATAGAATGTGCAAGTGGCCAGAGCCACGATATTTCGTTTAGCAAGCCGGGCACCCAAGCAGTACCACCGGGTGCGTCCGCCTCGTTGGCGTTTTCGAGAGCTTCCACGTCGTTCACGACCGACGGATAGTTGCTGACCACCGATGGCGAGGTACTTTCGCCGACAACGTAGTCGCAGCGAATGCCGGCTTGCGCTAATTGGTTATGGATATCGTAAACCGGCGACGGTCCTTGTCCATAGTCATGCAGGCCGTCTCGGATGTGCCGAACTTTAAGATCGAGCAGCGCCTGCTTCACCAATGGGAAATTGAGGTAATACACCGAATCGGTGTAAGAGAAATGCGTATTCACACCAACCGAGTCAACAAATGCGTCTGCGGAGCGTGGAAGCTCGGCAGCCGAAACAATAGCGGCAAGAGGAAGAAGAAGAAATAAGGGCTTCACGCAAGGAATGTGTTTTTTGAAAACTTGAATCTCTCTGCTCAGAATTCACCTCCATAACTTCACGAATAGTCTTTGAACACGTAAAGTACTTCCCCGATTTTCGGGTTAAGACTGCAGATGTAAGAGCACCGAATCCAAACGCTAGTGCAATGCTGCGTGTCGAGAATGGCTACTGCCTCTCGATCATGAGACAATGGGGATTCACGCCGGCTTGGATTGATCAATCCGGTTTCGGACGCTCTTTTTATTTAGAGCGCCCAGTATATCAACGAGAAGCCTGGTGCGTTAATCCTTACCCGGAACCATGGGGTAAGGCGGGATCTTACTTTTCAGTTCTCAACGTCTGAGGCTCCCGACGACATTTCAAAGTTGTTTGTTATCGCGGATGATCTGAGGCGGATAGATCTGAGGTTGATAGCCTACACCGCATTGAGAAACTCTCCAACACATGCCCGACTACGTTAAACATTTACGTCTTGCTGCTTCTTCCGCGGTAACGCGGGCTCTGCGACATGGAAACGCGAAACCGATTGGATACATCGGCTGGACCGGTCACTCCAATCTAGGGGATGAGGCGCTGTATGAAGCCATCAAAAAACTGCTGCGGCCTACGCCCTTAGCCGAGTATTCCGCGGCGCGCGAGAAACTTCTGGCAAAGGTAAACCTGAGCGGGCCGAAATACTTTCAGGGCGTGTTGTTAGGCGGAGGCACGTTAATTTCACCGGGTTTCCTGAGGCCCGTTGAACGCGCTCTTCAGCAGAAACTGCCGATGATCTCGTTTGGAACCGGGGCAGGCAGCTCGGGGTTTGGGGATGTTATATCACCTCGCCTCGAACCTTGGCAGAGGCCTCTGCAGGCATTCGAAATGGTCGGCGTGCGCGGCCCGCGTTCCTTTGACGTGCTTTCGCGCATGGGCGTGCGTACGGTTGAGGTTATCGGCGATCCGGCGCTTACGCTCGGCCCTGGCAGTTTGCCTCCTCTGCGCGAACGGCCAACGCTCGCTCTCAATGTGGCGAAGGATTCCGACTCCAGCTATGGGAGTGGCAACAGTGTCTGCTATCGCGAGTTGGCGAATATCGCGCGTGATCACGTTCGCCGGGGCGGCGATGTAATACCAGTCGCCTTCGGCAATGGAGATGTGGAGATCATCCAGGAATGTCTGACCGACGCCGGGCTGCCTCACATTCCGATTCATCGTCCTAAAACTACCGCCGAGTTTTTCGATCTCGTAAGCGGAACCCACGTCCTGCTTGGCGTTCGTTTGCACTCGGTCGTTCTCGGGAGTGTCGTCGGCGCTGTGCCGGTGATGGTAGCCTATCGCGACAAGTGCTGGGATTTCACGGAATCGTTAGGTCTCCAGGATTTGACGGTGAATTTCCAGGAAACCGCCGGGCCGGTCATACGGGACGCCTATGAACGCGCGTTCGATGAAGCCGCGCAACGACGAAATGTCATGTTTGCCCAAGTCCAGCACTGGCGCCAAAAGCAGATCGAATTTGCTTCGCGGGTTTTGACAGTCTTTACCGGACGAGAAGTCGGATCTGAAGCGCAAAATTCGGCCAGCGCTGTTTTGGGCGATTGAGGTGGCACTCCCGCTCGCTGTGCGGCAGGCTTCAAGCCCTGCTGCCGTGTCGGACGGCAAAGTATGAGTCGCTGCTGCCACCGCATGGCCGCTGCGGAATACATGCTGCTGTTTCCGATTGCCCATCATCGCGTCACGTACACGTGCTGCCGCCATTAGGGCCATGCGTAGCCAAAGCGATTACTTGCGCGATGTCTACGCGCAGCCGTTTGAAGAGGACGCACGGGCGTCGCAACTGACCGTCGTGCTGACTGGCTTTACCGCAGCAGCGTGATCGAATAAGCGGTGCAGTTATGGTTTCGATTGTACGGCTTTTTGCGCATGCAAAGAATCTGCGAGACTTAGTAAGTTTTGCGGAGTTACACGAATCAATCCGCCGCGCGGGCTATCGATATCGGCTATGAGAAGCAATGAGATGGACAGGAGCAGCGGCAAAACGAGGAACAGGGGCCCTTGCACTTTGGTGCGATGCGAACCATATCCGACCAAAAGATTGCAGCAGATGGCGATTGCGGCCATCAGAACCCAAGCCGTCGGGGGAATTCGGTTCCACCAGGCAGCTTGCGTGTAACCTTGCGAGTTTAAGACATCGTTCATGCCGGCAGCGACGAGCGCGTTCACCGGGGTCGGCTGCGCCAAAGTGGGTGCTCGGACGGCAGACCATAAATCAGCCTGCAAGTGGGCAGTATCAGCATTAATTCGCGCCAGTTCCTCCAGATCGCTGCTTTGATAAAAAAGTATGCGCTGATGGAGGTAGCTCGCCAACAATGTCGTGACGCGTGCGGCGTCTGCAGCAGGCAAGAAGTCTGCGCGAACGTACTCGGTACCAATTGCGTTGGCTTCCGCCTCCTCGTAGTTCTTGCGCTGATCGTAGCGGCTGACCGACATGGAAAAGCTGAAACCAATAATGAGGCCGAGCAACGTAAGGGCGGCGGCCAGAATAATTCCAAAATCTTCACGATCCCCTTCTGAGAGGCTGCGCCAGTTTCGAAACCGCACACCGAGCCAAACCGAAAGCCGCAAAACGATGAAGGAAATCACAAAAGTCAAAAGCGGGAAGTTCGTTAAGCGGTGCAGTGACATAGTTTGTATTTTCGTCGAATCAAACTTGTGGCCTGAGCGCGGGAGGACCCAAGAATTGTACGTCAAGCTGTTATGCGGCCGCCCTAAACGAAAACGGAGGACCGTTGGGTCCTCCGTGGAAGTTATGAAGTGCAGTTGATCTTCTAATTCAAGGGCGAAGCGTAAAAGGTGATTCCGGGCAGTACCGTTGTCTTGTCCTTCCGAACCGCTTTCAGCTCCGCGGTATTGATTCCCAGGACGCTCAGAATTGTAGGAGCGACCGAAGTTGTCTGAACGACGGCCTCCACCTGCCCCGTGTGTAGCCGCGGGTTTGCAAGCAGAAGCACAACATTGGTGTCATCATGCGAGAAGCCGCCGTGCTCCGACACTTTTTTCTTGCCGCCGGTGTAGATGACGCCATAGTCAGGCTGCACGGCGATATCGGGAGTCCGCGGATCGACCGCCGGATCGTCGAATAGCAGAGTCATAGATGGGCCGGCGAAAATTTCACCTCCGCCAATCTTGTCTCCATTTTCAGAGAGGACTTTTGCCAGTTCCCTGGTGCTGCTCTGGTGCTTGAGCCAGATGAGCGAGATGTCATCTTCGCTCGCTGCCGCCACATGGTCACCGAGGAGAGTGGCTGGGGATTCCAAACTCGGATTGTCCGCGGGGATGCGGAGCACGCGATTTGGATCAATCGGAGACTGGCCATGTTTTGCGGTGATAATGATGAGAGTGGAGTCGAACAAGCCGTCATTCTTGAGCGCATTGACCATCTGGCCAATCTCACGATCGACAAATTGTATTTCAGCCATCAGATTTGCAGATGGCGTTCCGAGCGCGTCCCTATATCCGCCAGCCACGCCGTTCTCTACCAGCTTCTGTCCGACGCTGACAGCCTGGAAGTTCATGCCGAACAGCGCGGGTACCGGAGCGGAACTCTTTCCGTCGTGGGTTTTGCCTGCAATCTCATTCAAAATCACGCCAACTTTCAGCTTGTCGTAACACTTGATGTTTTCAAAGCTGTTCGTCCAGGCAGTCAAGTCCGAATTAGTGTCTCTTATGGCCGTGCAACCGAAAATACCCGGAAGCGCCACGACATTGGAGTTGATTTCGGGTGAATAGAAGTCATCCACGCCGTTACCGCTGGGGCCATTGTAGAAATCATAGGCAGGATGTTTGTCCGACCAGGCGGTGTAACCGCCGTGCGCTTTGACCACTTCAAAAACCGTGTTTACTCGTATAAAGTTGTGCGGATAGACGGGGGCGCAGCCGTTATTGGGATCACGCGGCAAGTACGCGGGGTTGATGCCGCCGCCGCCATCCAATTTCGTCAGATCGCGGTCTATTTGCTCGTCGAAACCGACGGGTGTTCCCACAACGGACGGGCATAAATTTGGACCACCGACGATGCCATACGGCGTGGTTTGCGCGGGCGGTGACAATGCCCGGTCATAACTTACGTCGTAATACATTCCGATCGTCGCTGGAAGACCGCCTGTTGCCAGACCGCCCGAACCGGGAAACGAATCGGACGGCTTGGTTGTGAAGGCGTGCGTATAATCTAACCCGCCGGCTCTCAGCTCAGCAAGATTCGGACAATACGGTTCTCCGCCTTGAATGAATGCGATTCCCCTGGTACAGTTCTCGAAGTCAAGCGCATGCATGCCATCGATACTGATCAAAAGCACCCGCTGCACCTTCCCATTGGGGGCGGCAGATGAAATGGCCGCCGCGGCCATCAACCCAAAAGCGATGCGCGGCATGAAAGAAAGACTCAGTCTCATCGGATCTCCTGAAGTACTCGCTAATTGCGTCCTCCAGTTTCCGAAGGCAGAGTTTCAAATCAGTGAATTACTCGTAACAATCCGCCGGTCCAGCATAAGTACCGTTTAGTGCTTTCTTTCAGAGACTTTTCAGCTTCTTGCGTTAACAATTCCTCGTTATGTCTGTGTCCGGTCTACTTTTGCTTCGGCGGGAACTTCTTGAAGATTTTCTTCACAGCTGAGTCTACGTTCTCGTCGCGATGATGGAAGTCATTGATCGCATCGGTCGCTGAAGCTCGCCAGATCAGTTGTTTCCCGTTCGCGTCAACCATATCCATCAGCAGAGTCCCTTCCAGATATTGCTCAGTTCGCGTTACGGTCCATACCGGCGGTGCATACCAGCCGTACCATCCATAGGGTCCGGCTGGCCCGATCATGTCGGCGTAGATCCTGGTTGCGTCCTTTGCGGTCACGAAAAAAGTCAGGAACACATCAGGCATCTCATCTGTAGATTGGTACCCCTTCTTCCTTAATTCCTGATTCGTGGCATTCATCACCAGCTGGATCGCGACCGAATATTGATCGCGGAGCTCAGGGTGTTTTTCGAAGATCGGATGCGTTCGCCACTCGTACCGGTGGACCTTTGAAAAATCGAAGTTCTTGTCAAAGTCAACCTTTACTTTTTGTGCATGGGCCAAATGAGCGATGAGGGCGCACAAAACGCATATCGAAAACAGCCGCCCAATAAAGCACTTGAAGAACAATCGAGAAACCTTCCCTTCCGGAACATCGCGGCAACGGCCCATAGTATCGGACGGCGCTGGCAGAGAAACTATTCCCCCGCTTTGTCGCTCCCACTTGATAAAATTAGACCGCTGGATGCATAAACTACCGCTCGCGTGTCTTCTGCTGGCAGGCGCCGCTACCGCAGGCTTGGCGCTGCACCAAACGAATGGTGCGGCAGAGACCAGAAAGATCGACTTTGTGCGAGACGTACAACCGATCTTCACGCGCTCCTGCATCGCCTGTCACGGCCCCAATACTCAGATGGGGGGTCTGCGCCTTGACGCCAAACAATCCGTTCTGGCCAAAGTGGTTGTGCCCGGTAATCCCGCGCAAAGCGCACTTTACCGTCGCGTCGCCGGCATCGGTGACGTCGCTCGCATGCCTATGGGCGGCCGTCTGGCAGACGATCAGATTGCCACGCTGAAAGCATGGATCGAACAAGGCGCGGAATGGCCGGATTCCGTCGGCGCCAAAGTGACTGCAACAAAAGTTCACTGGGCATTTATCCCGCCGCAGCGTCCGGCGCTCCCCGACGTGAAGAATCAAACGTGGGCGAAGAATCCGATTGACCGGTTCATCCTCGCGCGCCTGGAGAAGGAAGGTTTAACGCCGTCGCCCGAAGCAGATCGCGTAACCTTGCTGCGCCGGTTAAGCTTGGATCTCATCGGTTTGCCGCCGACGGCTGAAGAAGTGGACGCCTTTGTTCATGACGGCAGCAGCGACGCCTATGAGAAGCAGGTCGATCGCTTGCTCGGCTCGCCCCACTATGGCGAGATGTGGGGGCGTCACTGGTTGGACGCCGCGCATTACGCCGATTCTGACGGATACGAGAAGGACAAGCCGCGTGAGGTCTGGTTCTATCGCGATTGGGTGATTCAGGCGTTCAACAGTAATCTGCCGTACAACCGCTTCATCGTTGATCAAATCGCCGGCGACTTGCTGCCGCATCACACGCAAGGGGAGGTCGTTGCCACCGGTTTTTTGCGCAACTCTCAGGTTAATGAGGAGGGTGGAGTCGATCCCGAACAGTTCCGCATGGAAGCGATGTTTGACCGCATGAACACCGTCGGCAGCGCGATCCTGGGGCTCACGATTCGCTGCGCGCAGTGCCATGACCACAAATACGATCCGCTGAAGCAGGAAGAGTACTACAAGATGATGGCCTTCCTGAACAGCGCCGACGAAGCCAACATCGCGGTATACACACCATCCGAGGAAATGAGGCGGACCGCGATTGTACGCCGAACGCGCGAAATCGAAGGCACACTGCAGCGCCGCAACAAAGACTGGTCCACTCGCATGGCTGCCTGGGAGCAGCGCATCAAACAAGACCAGCCCGAATGGATCGTGGTGCGCCCGGAGGTGGACGACATTTCAACCGGCGGCGAGAAATACTACAAATTACCCGATGGTTCTCTGCTCGCCCAAGGGTATGCGCCGACCCAGCACACAGTGAAACTGACCGTCAAAACCGATGTCCGGAATATCCGCGCCTTCCGCTTGGAACTACTCAAAGATCCGAACCTTCCGCGCGGGGGTCCCGGACGCTCCGTCATTGGTACGGGCGTGTTGACTGATTTCAAGGTAGAAGCTTCTCCAGCCGACGCGCCGGACAAGAAATCCGAAGTTAAAATCGTCGGCGCAACCGCAGATATAAATTTGCCCGAGACGAAGCTGGACCCTGTCTTCAACGACAAGAGCAAGAAAAGCCGCGTCACCGGACAAATCGAATATGCAATCGACGGCAAAGATGAAACGGGCTGGGGAATCGATGCTGGGCCGGGTCTCCGCAATCAACCCCGCAAAGCAGTCTTCAACGCGGCTGAGCCCATCGGCAGCAATGGACCAACCATCCTGGTCTTCTACCTCGCGCAAAAGCACGGCGGCTGGAATAGTGACGATAACCAGAACAACAACCTGGGCCGTATCCGTCTTTCCATCACCACGTCCGAAAACGCATCGGCGGACCCGCTGCCCGCAGCCGTGCGCGAAATTCTGGCCGTTCCCAGTGACCAGCGCACGCCGGAGCAGGTGCAGACCGTGTTCAGCTATTGGCGCACCACTGTTCCCGAATGGCGGCAGCAGAACGAACAGATTGCCTCGCTGTGGAGCAGTTATCCAGAAGGTTCGTCCCAACTGGTGCTCGCGCAGCGTGAACAAGGGCGTCAAACGCACGTATTGTCCCGCGGAGATTTTCTAAAACCCGCCAAGCTGGTAGATGCGGGAACACCGGCGTATCTCAATCCCTTACCGCAAGCGGACAGCCGGTCGGTGGCGTTGTCCGCGGTTACGGCCGCGCAAGCGGACAGCCGGTCGGTGGCGTTGTCCGCGGTCATGGTGGACAGGCTCGCGTTCGCAAACTGGTTGGTCGATCGCAAAGCCCCGACAACCGCACGCGCCTGGGTCAATCGCGTTTGGCAGACATATTTCGGCACCGGCATCGTCGCTACCAGCGAAGATTTGGGAACGCAGTGTGAGCCTCCCTCACATCCGGAACTATTGGATTGGCTGGCGGTTCAGTTCATGGATAGCGGTTGGGACGTAAAGGCGCTTCAGCGGTTGATCGTCACCTCCGCCGCGTATCGTCAATCGTCCAACGTAACCCCCGCGCAATACGACCGGGACCCCTACAACCGCCTGCTCGCGCGTGGACCAAGATTTCGTGTTGACGGCGAGGTCGTGCGAGATATCACGCTCGCCGCCAGCGGTCTTCTCAATCCATCCGTCGGCGGCCCCAGCGTCTACCCGCCTGCGCCGGCATTTCTGTTTCAACCGCCAGTGAGTTACAGTCCTAAGAATTGGTACGAGTCAAAGGGCCCGGATCGCTACCGCCGAGCGGTCTACACATTCCGTTACCGTTCGCTGCCCTATCCCATGCTCGACACCTTCGACACTCCCAATGGCGATAGCTCCTGCGTGCGCCGCGCCCGCTCCGATACACCGCTTCAGGCACTCACTACGCTGAACGAGCCGCTTTCGATGGAAACCGCTCGTGCCCTGGCATGGAAAACGTTGCGGGAAGGCGGAAGCACCGACGCCGATCGTGTCCGGTTCGCTTTTCGCCGCTGCGTGTCGCGTGAACCAGATGCGAAAGAACGCGCCGCGCTCCAGGATCTTCTTACGAAAGAAGAAGCCAGCTACAAGGACGGAAAGCACAATCCTTGGGAACTGGCGGCCGACGACCCGGCAAAACCTCCGGCATTGCCGGCTGGCATGAGTCCTGCGGATGCGGCTGCCTGGACCGTCGTTTCGCGGGTACTCTTAAACTTAGATGAGACGATAACGAAAGAATAGAGGCGTCCATGAACTGTCAAGATAACTTCTGGCGGGTCCAGGACCCCAGACAAGTCAGCCGGCGCTGGTTCTTTGAACAGTGCGGCGTCGGGGTCGGCGCGATGGCGCTAGCCAACCTGCTCGCCGAAGCCGGGCTTGCCGATACCCCGAAAGCCGGTCCGCTTGCACCCAAAAAACCTCCGCTGCCTCCGAAAGCAAAGAACGTTATCTTCCTGTTCATGGCAGGCGCGCCCAGTCATTTAGAGCTCTTCGATTACAAACCACAGCTCGCAAAATTCAACGGGACGCTACCCCCGCCGGAACTGCTGAAAGGCTATCGCGCCGCATTTATCAATCCCAATTCCACGCTGCTGGGGCCGAAGTTCAAATTCGAAAAGTACGGGCAAAGCGGAGCAGAGGTGTCGGAACTTCTCCCGCACTTCACCAAAATCGTGGACGACGTCGCCATCGTCAAGTCGATGGTCACGGACGCCTTCAATCATGCGCCGGGTCAACTGTTGATGAACACGGGAACGCAACAGTTTGGCCGGCCCAGCATGGGGGCTTGGGTTACCTACGGCTTGGGAAGCGAATCGAAGGACCTGCCGGCATTCGTCGTCTTCAGCTCAGGAAAGAAAGGACCGAGCGGCGGCAACTCCTGTTGGGGCAGCGGCTTCCTTCCTACGGTTTACCAGGGCGTGCAGTTTCGCGGCAGCGGCGATCCCGTGCTGTATCTTTCGAATCCTCCCGGCATTGATGCCGGCGTGCAACGAGATTCGCTCGACACCATTCGCAGCTTGAATGAGATGCGGCAAGGCATCACCGGCGATCCGGAGGTTTCCACGCGCATCAACTCGTTCGAGATGGCCTACCGGATGCAAACCAGCGCGCCGGAGCTGATGGATTTGTCAAAAGAACCCGCCCATATCCTCGAAATGTACGGCGTGGAGCCAGGCAAGCCATCGTTTGCAGCCGATTGTCTTCTCGCCCGGCGAATGGTCGAGCGCGGTGTGCGTTTCGTGCAGCTCTATCACGAAGCCTGGGATCAGCACGAGAACCTGACCAAAGATATAACGATCAATTGCAAGGATACGGACCAGGCCAGCGCTGCGCTGATACAGGACCTGAAACAGCGCGGTTTGCTCGACGAAACGCTAGTGATTTGGGGCGGCGAGTTTGGCCGCACGCCGATGGTTCAAGGCGGCAACGACGGCCGCGATCATCATCCGAATGCGTTTACGATGTGGTTGGCGGGCGGCGGCATCAAACCCGGTATCACCATTGGCGAGAGCGATGAACTAGGATTCAACGTGGTCAATGACAAAGTGCACGTGCACGATCTGCACGCAACCATCCTGAAGCTCTTAGGGTTTGACCACACCCGCTTTACTTACCGTTTCCAAGGCCGCGATTTCCGCTTGACGGATGTCGCCGGCACGGTTGTCGATAAAATCTGCGTCTGATTTCCGGGTATAAAGAGCGTGCACTTTGCCGGGTCTGTCGGGCACTCACCACTTGCACGACCGCTCGATAATAATGCGCGTGACGCTACAATAAGCCTGTTTGAAAAATGCCACAGTTATTGGCCGGTAAAACCGCGCTTGTCCTGGGAGTCGCGAATCGCTGGAGCATTGCCTATTCCATCGCGTCCGCGTTCGTCCGGGAAGGCGCCACCTTGATTTTGACTTACCAGAGCGAGCGGCAGAAGCGGACCGTGGAAGAGCTGGGCACTGAGCTGGAAGCGACAAAGATTTTCGAGTGCGACGTCACCAAGCCCGAGCAGCTTGCAAACCTCGTACCGGAAATCAAAGGTGTTTCGGAAGTATTGGACATCGCTGTACACAGCATTGCATTTGCCAACACCGAAGATCTGACGCGAGCATTCATAGAGACCTCTCGTGATGGTTTCTTGCTGGCTCAGGAAGTTAGTGCTTATTCGTTTGTTTCGGTGGCGCGAACAGTCGCGCCGCTGATGACCAAAGGCGGCGCGATCATGACTCTGACGTACCTCGGGTCCACCCGCGTGATCCAGAACTATAACGTAATGGGAGTAGCCAAGGCCTCTCTCGAAGCCTCAATGCGGTATCTGGCGAATGATCTGGGTCCATCCGGTATTCGTGTCAATGCCATCTCGGCCGGTCCGATCAAGACCGCTTCCATGCGAGCAATTAAAGGCTCGTCCAAGTTTCTGGAAGCTGCACAAATTGCTCCGCTTCGGCGCAATACCGATCCGGCGGAGGTTGCAGATGCGGCAGTGTTCCTCGGGAGCGATCTCGGAAGAGGCGTTACCGGTAACGTGCTATTTGTAGATGCCGGGTTCCAGATTGTCGGTCTCACGGCGCAGTAAGCTAACAATTGGAGTCGATAACCGTCTCAATAGAGGAAAGGGTGCGGATGCGCGCCGCCAGACAGGAAAGGAACTCACTAACCCTTCGGGCGGGGCGCTTGACAGCGCGCCCGTTTTCCGCGAGTTTCTTAGAATAGATTAGTCCGGCTCGCGCAACAGCGCCCCGGGGAAGGCTCGGCGGTTTCAAGAGCAAACTCCGGTCTTATATAAACATATGATCCAGGTTGAAGGTCTTTCGAAGAAATACGCGCGTCATATCGCCGTCGATAATATTTCTTTCTCCGTCGATAAGGGGGATATCGTTGGTTTTCTTGGCCCCAATGGGGCAGGCAAGACAACCACGATGCGCATTCTGACATGCTTTATGCCTCCCACCGAAGGCAAGGCATCGGTGGCCGGCTTTGACGTCTTCGAGAAGCCGTTTGAAGTGAAGAAGCGGATCGGTTACTTGCCTGAGACGCCTCCGGTCTATCCGGAAATGACGATCGGCGATTACCTGGAGTTCGTGGCGGGGATCAAGAATGTACCGAGCCGTGACATCAAGCGCCGTGTTGCCGAAGTAACCGAACGCTGCGCCATTGCAGACGTGAAGAACAAGCTAATCTTCAAGCTTTCGAAAGGCTACCGCCAGCGGGTCGGATTAGCGCAAGCCATCATACACAATCCGGATGTGCTGATTCTGGATGAGCCCACATCCGGCCTCGACCCGAACCAGATCATCGAAACGCGAAAATTGATCAGGTCGCTTGCCGGTGAGCACACGATTATCCTGAGCACACACATTCTGCCGGAAGTCGAAACCACTTGCCAGAAGGTCATCATCATCAATAAGGGCAGGGTTGTTGCGACCGACTCAGTAGAGCGGTTGCGGCACACCGGCGCGGGCGCCTTTGAAGTGCAAGTTGACACTGCGGGCGCGGCCGACGATACAGCAGTCCGCCAGCGTATCGAACAAGTTCCCGGCGTCAGCAAAGTGCTGGACCGTGCGAACCGTCCGAGCGTGTTTGAAGTGGAAGGCCTGAGCGGCTACAACACGCGGCCGGATGTTGCGCGCGCCATTGTGCAGTCGGGATGGAATCTCTTGGAATTGAAAACATCCACGCACAGCCTGGAAGAAGTCTTCCTGGAATTGACCGGCGCCACGCCGCAAACCGAAACTACTCCCGAGGAACCTGTAGGAGCTGAGCAGTGAGAAATATTTGGACGATTTGCAGGCGCGAACTATACGCCTATTTTGTGTCGCCGATTGCCTGGGTACTGCTCGGAATCTTCGCTGTGCTTTGCGGTTACATCACGACCAGCCAGGCGCAAAATTTAGCTAGGGCCAGTATCGAAGCTCAGATGCAGGGACAAAGCTTCCCGATGAACATCAATCAGTATGGAATCGCGCCAGTGCTGTCGACGGTCGCGGTCATCGCGCTATTTTTGATACCCCTCATCAGCATGCGTTTGTTCGCGGAAGAGAAACGGCAGGGCACCATCGAGTTGCTGGTTACGTCGCCCATCCACGATCTCGAAATCATCTTCGGAAAATGGCTGGCGGCACTGCTCATGTATGCAAGCCTCCTGGCCGTGCTGTTAATTGACCTATCGTTCTTCTTCTTTTACGGCAACCCGAATTGGAAGCCGTTATTGACGGGGATGCTGGGATTACTGCTGCAAGGGGCATGTTTGTTGGCCCTGGGCGCCTTCATTTCCAGCCTCACCAAGAACCAGATTGTGGCCGGTGCACTGGGTTTCGGCGCCGCGCTCATCTTATGGCTGCTCTCCTGGGCGACGGCCTATGGAAGCTCTGACACGGTGCAGGTTTTAAATTACATCTCGATCGTCAGCCACCTGGATACATTTACCCGTGGCGTGATCGACTCCAAGGACATTGTTTACTACTGTTCCATGATTTTTCTCGGTTTGTTTTTGACTTCCCGATCACTTGAATCGATCCGGTGGAGGGGCTAATGGCACGTTCTGGAAGAGGTACCGTTAGCGGAAAGCAGGCGCAATACGGCGCCACGGCACTGTTGTATTCGCTGGTGGTTATCGCGGCGCTGGTTTTGGTAAACTGGCTCGCTAATCGCTATAACAAATCGGCTGACCTGACCGCCAACAAACAATACACGCTGTCAGATCAAACCAAGAAGATCGTCAAGAACCTCAAAGGCGACGCGACGATTACCTATTTCGACACGCGCCGCGGCTTCGAATCTGCGAAGCCTATGCTGGATCGCTATGCCAATCTCTCAAACAAGATTCACGTGCAGTATGTGGATTACTTGCGGAACCCCGCAGAAGCCGCAGCCTACGGTGTAAGAACAGCGGGATCGGCATTTGTTCAGGTCGGGTCGCGGCGCGAAGAGGCCAAGGCGTTGACCGAAGAAGGACTCACCGGCGCTTTCGTCAAGGACTTGAAAGGCGTTCGCACGGTTTGTGTGGTGTCGGGAAGCAAAGAACACGCTCTCGATGACACTACGCCCGTAGGCTTGTCGCAGTTCAAAGACTTACTCGCTCGTGACAACTATCAGGCACAGTCCATTTCTCTGGTCGATAAAACGGCCGTGCCCGGCGAGTGTACTGTGCTGGTGATCGCCGGACCGAAATTTGATTACACGCCGAATGAAGTATCAGCCATAAAGACCTATGTTGAGGGCGGCGGCCGGGCAATGTTTTTGTTGGATCCGCCTTTGAATTTTGGGCACGATCAGATCGCCTCGAATGATGCGTTGGTGAATTTGCTCGCCAGTTGGGGTGTCACTCCGGAGAAGGATCTCGTGCTGGAACAGAATCCGGTGGGACAGATGCTTGGCCTCGGCGCGGAGACGCCACTGGTCAAGAACTACGCCTCGCATCCGATCGTCAACGATCTCAATTCCATCACCGGATTCCCGCTGGCGCGTTCGCTTGAGATTAAAAACGGTGATAAAACGACGGTCGAGAAGTTGTTCTCTACTTCCGACGGCGCCTTTGCCGTCACGAAGCTGAGTTCCAACGAAATCAACCCGCAGGATCCCAGTAATAAAAAAGGCCCATTCCTTCTTGGAGCCGCCGGCAGCTATAACACCGGCAAGCCGAGTAATCCCGGCCGCTTCGCCGTTATCGGGTCTTCAGGGTTCATGGACAACCGGATGCTGCGTTTCCAGGCCAATAGCGACTTGGCTTTGAATGCTATTAACTGGCTGTCCTCGGATGAGGATCTGATTTCCATCCGCCCCAAAACGGATGAAAACCAGCGGTTCGATATAACGCAGCATCGGATGAACATCTTCAGCTACGTTGATCTCATCGGCATGCCGCTATTCGTCATCGTTCTGGGAATCGGTATTTATCTGAAGCGCAGATAGGATGAAAACGCGAAATCTTCTGATTGCCTCGTTCCTGCTGGCGGCGTTGGCAGGAGTCGTATTCTGGGCTCAAAAGCATCCAAATACGCCGGCTACGGATACGAATGTTCCGCCAACCCCGAAGTTGGCGGATATTCCGGCAAGCAATATCCAGCAGATTGAAATTACGCGCAAAGATTCGCCGGCAATTACGCTGCAGCGCGACGCGGGCAAATGGGTGATCACGACGCCGCAAAAGCTGCCGGCCGATCAGGATGCAGTCTCCACTCTCTTAACGAACTTGAGCCCCGTGAACGGTGACAGCGTAGTGGAAGAGAAGGCGTCGAACCTGGCTCAATACGGCCTCACTACGCCGGCCTTAGATGTAAAAATTCACGAAAAGAGCGGCAAAGCGGACAACCTGTTATTTGGCAACGATGTCGCCACGGGTTCGTTAACCTATGCGAGCGTGGGGTCCAGTCCCAAAGTTTACGCTGTTTCGACCAATACGAAGACCTCTTTGGACAAGAGCGTGAATGACCTGCGGGATAAGCGGCTGCTGACATTCGATAGCGGCAAACTGACGTCCGTCGCGGTCACATCGGCGAAGGGCGGCTCCATTGAGTTTGCCAAGAACAATCAAGGTGATTGGCAGATCGTGAAGCCGCAGCCGTACCGGGCGGACAACTCTCAGGTCGGGGACTTAGTGCGGCTACTCGGAGACGCAAAAATGGACCTCTCCGGCTCGGCTGACGATCTGAAAAAGGCGGAGGCCAGCTTTGCGAGTGGGACGCCCGTCGCAACGGTCAAGGTAACAGATGCATCCGGAACGCAGAGTTTAGATGTCCGTAAGAACAAGGACGACTACTTCGCACGCGGCAGCGCGGTAGCGGGTGCCTATAAAGTAAACAGCGACTTAGGTAACCAGGTTGCCAAAAACATAGACGATTATCGAAACAAGAAGCTGTTTGATTTCGGTTTTAGCGATCCGACCAAAATCACCGTTCAGCAAAACAACGGCACCGTCACTTACGTCAAAAGCGGAACCGACTATAAATCAAACGGAAAGACCGAAGATCCAGGTAAAGTTCAGTCATTGATCGACAAGTTACGCGATCTGACGGCAACTAAGTTATCAACCTCCGCCTTCCCCGGCCCATCCATCACAATTTCTGTCACGTCAAACGACGGGAAGCGTGTCGAGACTGTCGAACTGGCCAAGAGCGGGAGTGATTACCTTGCCATTCGGGAGAACGAGCCAACGGTATACAACATAAACGCCGGCACGGTTGACGATCTGCTGAAGGCCAACGCCGATATCAAGCCAGCCAAAAAGTAGTCAGTCGGGTAGCGCAAAGCTGTACAAGACATTCGCAGAAGATACCGCGATGTACTGCTTGCCATCGACCGAGTAACTCATAGGGGAAGAAGGAATCGTGGCTCCGGTTCCAAATCGCCAAAGCGCAGTTCCACTTTTGGCATCTAACGCGATAAGGTTTCCCTCCGGCGTGCCGGCGAACACCAGCCCTCCGGCAGTCGAGAGCACGCCTGACTGTATACCGGCTTCCGGAAGCACAAATCGCCAGCAGGCTTTGCCGGTTTCAGCATCAAATGCCAAAATGCCGGCGGATGGTGGCGCTTGGTCCTTCGGCTGCGGGAACGACCAGTCGCTGGGGCCGCTTCCCTGGTACATCTTGCCGGCTTCATAAGGAGCGGGGCCGCTCGTATAGCGGGTTGGGCCGTCGTAATAGACCAGATAGGTTAAGCCGGTCTGCGGACTGTAAGACGGCGATTGAAAGTTCGTGCCGCCGCCGAGCGATGGATAGACCGTCGCACCCTCGGCGCTCGAGCGCCAATTCTCGGTCGTGATTGGATGGCCTTCTGTATCCCAGCCCTTCACCCAGGTCGCCCGTACGTACGGAGATGCCGCCAAAAGTTTGCCATCGGTTCTGTCGAGAACATAGAAGACGCCGTTGCGGTCGGCATGAAGCAGCAGCTTGCGATCTTTGCCGTGCCACTTGCGATCTACCAGAATCAGATCCTCTACCGAATCCCAGTCGTGGGTATCGTTTGGTGTGAACTGGTAATGCCACTTACGATGGCCGGTATCGGGATCCAGCGCTACGACGGAGCAGGTGAACAAATTATCGCCCTTCCGGACATCCCCATTCAGATCCGGCCCAGGGTTTCCGACCGCCCAATACAACAGATTCAAATCCGGATCGTAGCTGCCGGTAAGCCATGTGGGACCACCGCCTCGCTGCCAGCTGTCGCCGTCCCATGTGTCATTGCCCAGCTCTCCCTTTTCCGGCACTGAGTACCAGCGCCACAGCCGCTTGCCGGAAGCTGCATCATATGCATCGAGAAAGCCGCGGGTACCAAACTCGCCGCCGCTGATACCTGTAATGATCTTGTCCTTCACCGCGAGCGGCGGTGATGTGATGCTGTATCCCAGCTTGGTATCTGCCACCTGCGATTCCCAGAGAAATGCACCGGTGCGCGCGTCGAGC
Source organism: Bryobacteraceae bacterium (assembly GCA_036269815.1). Lineage (GTDB taxonomy): Bacteria > Acidobacteriota > Terriglobia > Bryobacterales > Bryobacteraceae > Bog-105. The sequence continues at coordinate 33,623 of DATBDT010000091.1, read as the reverse complement.
GCTACCAGCGCCGCATCCAGCGTGCCGAAGAACAAACGATCACCGAGAATGGTCACGCCGCGGCTCACGCGGTTGATCTCGTACGGGTTCGTGACCTTTTGCTTCCGCTCATAATGCCAGATCACCTGGCCCGTTTTGGCGTCAAGCGCAAGCACCTGCGCTGTCCCGCCCACCGGGCCCATGGTGTACATTACTCCGTCCACGACTAAAGGAATCGATTCGACGATGCCGTCACCGGGAAGCTGCACGGCCCACCTAGCCTGCAGGCCCTTTACATTGGACGTGTTGATTTGGGAGAGCGGAGCGAAATGCTTGCCGCCGAGGTCGCCCCAGTAACTCAAATAATTCTGTGGCTCTTTCCCGGCGCTCCGGAGCCGATCCCAAGTCAACCCCTTGTCTGGAGACAACTGCGACACGCCCGGCGCCTGCAGTGTTTTCATATAGGCGACGACGTTTTGAATCTCCCGCTCCGTGAGGCGGTTAGAGAAGTCTCCGGGCATCAACGATCCTGGTTCAATATCGAGTCGTGCGAGCTTTTCCTTTTCGAATGAGTGGAACGTGCCCGTTGTATCGAGCATTTGCACAGAGAAGGAGTCAAGACCTTTCAGAACGCCGCGATACGCCGTTCCGTCGCTGGTCTTCGCAGTTACCGTAGCCGGGCTCGGAATGCCCCAGCCTTTGCCGATATGTTCAGAGGTCTGGCCCGGCTTTAGGATTGATGCTTTCAGTTCCGCAACGGACTTTGTTCCGGACGTAGATAGATCCGGCCCGACCGGAACGCCTGCACCATTCACTACGTGACATCCCAGGCAGCCGCCCTTACCTGCAAGGATGGCCTTCCCGGCCGTCGCATCGGCCGTACTCAAGTCCGGTGGTGCTTCACCGCCCGGCAAGGCTGACAAACTTCGGAGATAAGAGACAAGCTGCCAGATCTGTTCCGTCGTGAACGATGCAAAGGACGGCATTTGCGTGCCGCGAACCCCGCTGCGAATCGTAAGAAACACTTCGCCATCCGCATTTCCGTGCTTCAAATTACCGCTGACGAGGGAAGGTCCGCGACCGCCCCGTGCTCCCGATCCATGGCAGGCAATGCAAGCCTGGCTATAAAGTTTTTGGCCGGCGGCAATGGCCTGCACGTCGCCGGCAAACGGATTCTTTTGTGCGTCGGCCCGATCGGTTTGGGCATGAGACACAACGGCCAACGAAAACAGCGCGATAAGAAATTTCAAGTTAATTGCCTACTTCGTGCCTTTGAAAATCAGCGGTGCGAAATCCGCGAAACTTCTGCGCCAGACCGGCCAGGTGTGCGCGCCCGGATAGGTTATGAATGTCTCGCGGACTCCGGCTTTCTCGAGTGAATCAGCCCACGCCTTGACCCGATCGTAGTGGACCGCCATATCCTGATCTCCGCAGGAAATCCAGATTAACCCGGGCTGCTTGGCTTTGGTGATTGTCGACACCTCGCCCGCTACACCGGGACTGAAGATGCCTAGCGCGCTGAAGTCTGCGGGATGATGGAAGCCGGAATAGATGGTATGAGAGCCGCCCATCGACAAACCCGCAAGCGCCCGGTTTGCTGCGCCCGGCGCAATCCGGTACTTCTTTTCCATTGCCGGCATCACTTCGGTTGTCAAATAGCGATCGAAGAGTTCGTCGTTTGACACCGGGCCCCCCGGCTTCGTTCCAAACGGGAGCGCATGTCCGGCGGGCATGACGACAATCATGGCGTTCGCTTTGCCACCGGCGATCAGATTGTCGAGGATCAGGTTGGCGTGGCCCGCCTGAGTCCACGATTCGGGCACATCGCCGCTTCCATGCACCAGATAGAGAACCGGATAGCGCACGGTTGAAGTTTCATAGCCGGGCGGCAAGTACAAAACAACCCGCTCTGTCCGGTTCAGTACCGCCGAGTTCCGCCATTCCGTTACCACTGTTCCATGCGGCACGTCACGCACTTCCCAAAGCGCCGGTGGCGTCTCGGGAACTTCGACCAGGCTGGCGGAAGTCCGCTGCCGGATTTTGATGACCGGATTTACAGGATCGGCTATGCTGACCCCATCGAGATTAAACCAGTACAGGTGCACATTGGCTTCGAGCGGCGACGTTGTAAAGCTCCAGACGCCTTCCGAATCTTTCGTCATCGCCTGCAACTCGCCCACCGGCATCCAGTCTCCGTACAACTTGACGTCCGCGGCTTTGGGCGCGCGAATCCGGAATGTGACGGTGCGGTCGGCGTGCACTTCCGGCGATAACACACCGTCCGGCGGCGGCGTTTGAGCGACAGTTGAAACGCTTGTCAGCAGACCAACAGACAAGGCACACCGAGCGACAAGAGTTTTTATGTTGGCCAAGGTCATCTAAGGTTGGATTGTCCATTATCAGACACAACCCAATCTGTTTCAAACTTCGAGCCGTTTCTCTACAATCTGGAGACCCCTACCTGCGGATAGGTGTTTCCGGCACCGCTTCTGTGATAGTGTCCATCGTAGGTTAGTTAGAGCGCCAGGACTACAGATCTATTCATGCGTGGTTGAGACCGTTTGTCTCTTCGTGGAGTAAACGGATCTGCCTTGTTATCGATTCGTGTGCCCGGTAAGTCAGCAAACTTGCCGAGCCGATCGAAATGGCAAGCAGCCAAATTGAACCAGAAGCGTTTTCAGTTCGCGCTCAGGAGAGATCGCAATGTTTGCTGATACAGTTTCCAAGTTTCAGAGGTCGCGAGCGGGAGTCCCGCAGATTTTTCGCAACAGGGGAGGGCAGCGGTTCTGTTCTGCTCTGCTGGTGGTCTCGTTCATTCTCTGCACTGCCGGTATCGGGCTGGCGCAGAACACGAACTCCGGAGATATCCGCGGCACCGTCACGGATGCGTCGGGTGCGGTGATTCCGGGTGCAAGCGTAACGCTCTTGAATAGCGATACCGGCGTCACCAAAGAATTGGTTACGAATTCCGCCGGCATTTACGATTCCGTGTCCATTCTCCCTGGACACTATACGGTGACTTTCTCGAAAGAGGGCTTTGAGAAAGTTATCCGTAGCGGCATTACGCTCGAAGTCGGACAAATCAGCGTTGATGCCCAGCTCGGGGTTGGCGGAACGCAACAAGAAATTCAGGTCACGGCGGAAGCGCCCCTGCTGAAGACAGAGACGGCGGAGCAGTCCACCAATTTTCAAGCCCGAACAATGGAGCAATTGCCCAACGTCGGCCAGAGCTGGGAGAATTTTTTGAAGCTCATTCCTGGCTCTTCCGGAACTCCGAACTCCAATGCGGGCGCGGTTAACCCGGGGGTTGGTCTTTCCATCAACGGCACGCTGCCGTATTACACGAGTTTTCTGGTAGACGGTGGTTCTATCCGTCTGCCGCACAGCGCCAATATCGACGACAGTTCACAGGTTTCCGAGACGATCTCTGAGCTTCAAGTCAACACCTCCTCGTTCTCGGCGGAATACGGCGGCGGGGGTGCCGTTTTCAATGTGATCACCAAGACGGGCGCGAACCAGTGGCACGGCTCTCTTTACGAATACTTCGAGAATGACGCCCTGAATGCAAGAAGCTTTTTCGATGGCGCAAAGCCGGCGCGGCTGCGTTATAACAACTTCGGCGGCTCCGTCGGCGGGCCGATCCTCAAGAACAAATTCTTTTTCTATTTCAATCTCGATAAAATCGCAAATCCGAGCTCTTCTACTGTGACGACCACCGTCCCGACCGAAGCAATGAAGGCAGGCATCTTCGATCCGACGCTCTTCGGAACGATTTACAATCCCGCGACTGGTCTACCGTTCGCGAACAATCAGATTCCGGCGAGTACGTTCGATCCGGTCGCGTTGAAGATCCAGGCCTACTATCCGTCAGCGAACTTGCCGGGAATCAGCAACAACTATCGTTACCTGCAGACCAGCGACAGCCCGTCGCTTCGTGAATTTGGCCGTTTGGATTACAACATTAGTGACAAGAACCGGCTTACCTTCTCGATTACCGAGCACGGTGCCCACAACACGACAGCAGGTCCGATTTGCCCCATCAGCTGCCAGGAAAGCACCAGTGACGCCTACAACTTCCAAGTGTCTGATGTATTCACCATCAGCCCAAGCACCGTGAACGAATTCCGTTTTGGATTCGCACGGCAGGGCAACTGGTTTTCGCCGGGCAGCGAGGGTTTGGGATACCCGGAACAAATCGGCCTTCAATATGCCAAGGCGGACGTTTTCCCGAACATCAACATTACGGGCACCGCGTCGAACAACACTCTGAATCCGCAGACCTCGGCGATCTACATTGAAAACTCATTCAATCCATCCGATGTCGTCACAATGATTCGAGGCAAGCATATTTTGCACTTCGGAGGCGAACTGCTCGCCTATCAGGACAACTCCACTCCCTGGGGAAACTTGAGTTCAGCCAGTCTTACCTTCAACGGCCAGTTCACAAACAGCACTGTCGGCTACGCGGACTTTCTGTTAGGAGACGTTCAGGCTTGGAGCGCTCTCAACCAAGGCTCCGCTGGAATGCGGTCGAAGAACCCGTCGCTCTTTGCGCAGGACGATATCAAACTCAGGCCGAACCTTACGCTGAACATTGGCCTGCGCTGGGAACAGCACGGCGGATTCCGAGTCACCCATTGCAATGCGGGTAGCTTTGATCCCAATCTGTACAATCCGGTGTCGCAGAATGCCGGTGCAATCTGGTTCTGTGGCAACGCAGGTCGAACTATGGTGATGGCAACCGACCCCAAAGTCTTTTTGCCGCGCATTGGTATTGCCTGGTCTCCGAACCGGGTCTGGTCGTTCCGAGTCGGTGGGGGCGAGTATGCAAGCTTGTGGAGCATGGACGTCGATGGCTCGCCCGTTGGATTCGGTTCTGCTAGTGGAGGAAGTACGTCCGCTAATCCTGGCGAAGCGCCGGTAGCGACTCTATCCGGTTCGGGTGCTGGCCTGCCATTCGTCGTGGCATCGCGAGATCCCGGAGGCTACAACGGGCAGGGCGGCGGAAACATTCCTTACATGCCCTATCACACACCCGTGGGCCGCATTTATCAGTGGACGGCGAGCGTGCAACGCCAGTTCGGCAACAGCTTCGTTGCCGAGGCCGCCTATGTCGGAAGCCATGGGAACGGATTGCAGTTCCAATCCGACATCAATCAAGTGCCTGCCGATAGGCTTGGACAAGGTCAAAGCGCGCGACCATTCCCGCAGTATCTTGGAATCGGTCCCAGCGTTCCCGGTGGCTTGACGGGATCGTTCCTCAACTTTTCGAATTACGATTCAATGCAGCTGTCCGCCAAAAAACGTTTCGGTCGCGGCCTCAACGCAGAAGTCAGTTATGTGTGGGCCAAGATGTTGGACGAACAGGACAGTTCCGGATGGGGCAGCCATTACGGCGATGCACCTTACCAGGATGCCTTTAATCCGAAAGCCAACTACGGGCTTTCCAACTTTGACATCCCGAACGCGTTTAAAGGATACGTCGTTTACAGCATCCCGCTTGGAAAAGGCCACAACTACATGAACCATGGCATTGCCGATGCCGTTCTCGGCGGATGGGAGGTATCGTCGGTATTCGTGGCTCAATCAGGCGCACCGTTTACCGTATACATGGCATCCGCGACAGGTTCAGGCGCGCTTGACGGATATTGGTACCCGAATCTCGTAGGCGATCCGCACACCTCACACCAGAGCATCAACCAGTGGTTCAATCAGCTTGCTTACGCCACGCCCGCGCCGAACACCTTTGGAAACAACGGACGAAATACCTTGCGCGGTCCGGACCTGACGAGTATCGATATGTCCCTCGCCAAGACGTTCCATATTATGGAGCGCGCGGGATTGCAGATCAGGATGGATGCGACCAATATCGTTAATCATCCAAGCTTCGGCCAACCCAACTCTGCACTTACTGCAGAAGCGCTCTCAAGCGGCGTTCCTAACCCAAGCGTCGGTCAAATTACCTCGACAACAGTACCGGGTCGATTCTTTGAGCTCGGCGCGAGGTTCTTTTTCTAAAGGTCATCCGAATCCGCCGTCTGCATCTTGACTCGCCGAGGGCGGCGTAATCGCAGACGCGCGTATACGCAACGAGTATGGCCCGTAAAATCTAGGATGGGACGGTTCAAATGCTCATCGCGGTCGATGAGTAAGCAAGGCAGGCAAAATTGATCGAAGGTCGGGCGATCGCGGCGTAGCACCTAGGGCGCAAAGCGATCGGCCGGAGCTACTAACTCCGGCCTTTCAATTCCTGCTTTGCCGCAGGAGGTGATGTTTTATGCACCTCGTGTTGAAGGTGGTTTCTTTTTTTGGGACCATCGTGCTGAAGTTGCGCTGGAAACAGCGCTAATCAGCCGGGAAGACGGCGGCACGACCCGCTGTCTTCCTTCAACATCGTACCAGGAATTCCGATCCATTACTACCGAAGGAATGTGACGATGTGCTGGCCTGCCGGCAGAAGGAACGAGGACGCAGTGTGCTGTGGGTCTACTTTCCAGAAAGGTTGGCCGTCGACGGTGATCGAGGCGACCTGAGATCCGAGAACTGCGATGGCGCGGCTGACACTGTTATAGGACAGCGTGACGGTATTAGCACCGACAAATGCAGAACTGATGCCGCCGTTGAAATCGATGATGGTCACGGACGCTAGAGCGGTTCCCGTAGAAAGATGGTGTTCGCCGGCAGGTACCAGGACAAAACTGAGGTTCTGAACCGGCCATGGATGCCCATCGAGGTCAGCCGGCCCCTCCCAACGAACGCGCGTTGCATCTGCTGACTTGATTTGTAGTCCGCCGTCGGCACTTGGCGTGGCAATCGCCGCCGTCGCGGCTGAAGGCAGAAGAGTGAGATCCGGTTTCTGAATTGAATTTTCAAAGTAGACGGCTACATGGCCGAAAGAACGAGCGGCCTCATGCACGAGTTGAAATAATTCGACGCCTGTCTGCTTCTTCGTTGGGTAGACATCCTGATATCGATCGACGACATTGATATCCACGGCTACAGATTGCATGTTCTTCGTCAGCTCGCGATATTTTTCGGCGAGTTTGGCATAGCGTTCCGCGCCGAGATTCCAGAGATTCGCCGGATCTTCCACCAGAAGAGTGCTTTTCTGCGCCTGGATAAGCGGCATCGCCCGCGCGACGTCGGCTCCCAGTTCATCGCGAATGGCAGGATCGAAACGGTCATCAATGTGTGTCAGGACAACATCGAGATGCGGTTTGGCGGTGCGAACAGAACGGAGTTCTTTAAGCCAGTCGGATTGCATACGCGAGGCGAGAACGGCGCGGAAATCAAGAAATAGTCGAAGCGCCGATGCATTCTTTTTTCCGAAGTAAGGCGATGCGGGATCGAAGAGAAGAACGGGATCGAAACCGGCAAAAACCTTAAACTCGCTACGCACGTCGTCATTCATTGGCGTAAACCGCGCGGGGTTCGAGGCGCCTTCCAGCGATTCGAAATAGAGTTCGGCCAGATTCACGCCATCCCAATCGAAACGATTCAGAAGATTGGAAACCTGCCCGGCAATCGCCCGGCGGCACTGTGGGTTTTCGAGATTCATCAGTTTGCGCCAGTCGAGTTGCGCGTCTTGGCCGGCAGCGGTTTTTTCACGCCATTCGGGATGATCCGCCCAGAACCGTTCACTGACGTGGGGGAGTTCGAGCCAGACGTAGACCAGAATCGCGTTGCGGTGGCAGGCCTCGATCAGCTTGCGCAAGTATTCATCTTGCGCTGCGTCAGGCTCCATGTTGTGCCACCCGGCCACATGCAGGACCCCAACGCCGGCGACGCGCCAGCGCTTTGCCAGATAATCGACATCGGCGCGAATGCGATAAGCAGAATCGAAAAAAGCCCAGAGCGAAGTGGTTTGTGCGGGAAGTTCCAGGCCCAGATCCGCCAATGCCTGCAGCAGATAGGGGTAACGTTCCATGCCCGATGCCCCGGGATCGGTGGCCACCCAGAGAATGGCGCCGCGGCCAGTGCGCTTTCCGGCAAGCACCGGCGCGCCTTTCCATCTTTCAGTCGCGAAAATTGTGAAGTCGTTTGGAATAGTAGTAATGACCGTCTGCACTGGCGCTTGCCAGACAATCTGTGTTTCAGGCGCATGGCTATCGACGATATGGCGGATCGCGAGAGGCTGCGCGGTGGGTGTGATGCCGATCATTTGCGCGGCGCTTCCGGAACCTTCCAGCACTACGATATGATCTTCGGCTACGGTGGCGAGATTCTCCGGCTCATTGCCCGCAATGACAAGAATCGAGGCGCGGTTAGCCTCGCCAGGCGCGATGTTTAGTGGAGCAAAGACTTTATTCCAGGCCGCCGATGCGGAGGCGTTGACGTGAATCGACGGAATTTGGGCGGCGGGCGCAACCATCGCGCTGACTAGGAATAGTAAGGCTGGGCGCAGGAAGATCATTTTGTGAATGCGTACCAGAAGCCAACGCGTATATCGTCGTAGTTTGGACGGCGCGGATTCCCGAGATTATTCGTGTACACGCCGCGCACGAAATCGGTCGAGAAGTAGACGTTCGGACGCATCCAGGACATGTGTACGCGAACACCGGGTCCGGTCTCAACAGTTTCAGCCCAGTATTGATTCTTCAGGTCGTGCAGGAAATTGGCATTCCACAGCAGTTGCACGGCCGTTCCTTCGGTCACGTGGAGGGTTCGCCCCGCGCGATTCTGCGAAGAGAAAATCCAGTCATTCGCGTACCGGCTGACAAAGAAAGCATCACCGGTGGTCTCATAAAACAGGCCTGATCCGGGAGCGCCAATGAGAGTGCCGAACCCTTTCGCGAACGTGAGGCCGCCGCGGTAATCCGGTAAAGCGTTTCCGATATCGTGGCGAAACGGCAGGTATTTCACCGACTCGCCGGCTTCTCCCCATAGCGTCAAATGATGCCAAGTTCGCGTGGAGAGACCGCCGCCGAAGATGATGGAGCTATCGGAAAGATACAGCGAATTGACGGCACCCTTTGGAATACTACTGTTCCAGTCGCCGGTGAAGCGTCCCGAAAGGTAGAACGATAACCAATGATTTAGTTTTCCAGGCAGCGGGAACGTACGTTTCACCTGGCCATAGCTAAACGCATCGTGCCAGCGCGACGAATACATGGGCAAGAACCAAAGAGTGGTCTGCCCGGGCACATCGCCGTTCAAGTTATGAAAAGCCTTGTTGGCCTCAGCCGCAATCGCGGCGTCGGCTGAGTGGCGGGCGCGGTCGAACCATTGAAGGGCGTCGCCGTCATCTTTGGCGTAGTTATAGGCGTAGCCCAGCTTCAGCATCACTTCTGCATCGTCCGGATCTTCGTCGTGCGCCTGGCGCAAATACTTGATCGCATCGCGCGCATAGCCGAGTTGGAAGCTTTTGAGCCCCATGGCCCGCGCGTTCATGGGGGAAGCAGCGGCAGAGGCGGCGTGGACAACCGTAGGCGTATTTAGCGGCACTGCGGCGACGGGCGCCACCGGCCCGGCAGCAGCTCTTTTGTTACCCGTAAGAGCATCCAGCTGGGCCCGTGAAACCTGATCCGCGGCGTCAAGAGCAAGAACTTGTTTGAACTGATCGATGGCTTCCGGCGTTTTGCCCATAGCCAGATAGAGAAACGCCAGTTCGCGGCGCAGGTTGACGTTTCGAGCATCTAAACCCAGCGCCTTCAGAAATTCATACGGGTACGGGTAGCGGCTGCCCAGTTGTTCCAGTGCCGTTTCCGCAGTCCGCGCATCGCTGCTCCGGGAAGACGCCAGGATGGCGGCGTGCGCCTCCTCCACTCTATTAAGTTGTTGCCAGACGCGGCCGAGGATCAGAAGAAGATCTGCTTTCTCCGGCTTCAGTTTGCGGCAAATCTCATACTGCTCGGCAGCGAGAGGTAAATTATCGCGAAGTTCTGCCAATTGCGCCAATTCCCAATGGGCGCTGAACAGCGCCGGGTCCATGGGATTCTCGCTTCGCGACAGAGCTTCTTGCCAGCGCGCAATGCCGTCGGCCAGCGGGCGATCAATATTTTGAAAAGCTTTTTCGGCTGTGGCGCGGGTGGCGGCGCCGGCATGCGTACGGAGCCGATCGAAGGTGCGGCGGGCCTCGATCGGCTTGCCGGTCTCGAAGGCGAGAAACGCAAATTCGAGCGATGCGGTCTCGTCGCCAGGGATAAGCCGGGCAGCCGCCGCAAACTCGTCTCTTGCCTCGGCATTGTCGCCGGTCTTCAATAGCGTATACGCCAGGTCTTTATGGACGGCGGCATTTGACGGCTGCGCCAAAAGCGCCTTGCGAAACAGGGAGGTTGCAGCATCGTAATCCTTTGCCGCAAGAGCCTGATAGCCCTGCGCCAATTCGCTTTCCGCCGATTGGGCATAGGTCAGACCGGCGGCTACGACCAACAAGACCGTCAGCCGGACAAAGTCCAAGCGGAAAAGCGACAGTGCCACCTGAGAGGTAGTCGAGGGTAGTTGCCAAATTTCTCAGCTTCCGTCTGGCTATTAAGTGCCGTGGCAACCCGCTACAATGGCCGCGGTATGGCTCGCTTCCCTGGCGTCGACTATCTCGAGTTGGATTCACTGCTGAGCGAAGACGAATTGCTTGTCAGGCAAACCGCCAGGCAGTTCGTGGATGACCGAATTGTGCCCGTCGTTCGCGATTGCTACCGCGATGGGGTATTCCCCAAACAGCTCATCGGCGAAATGGGGCAGCTAGGATTTTTCGGCGCCAACCTGGAGGGATACGGTTGCCCGGGTTTGAATAACGTGGAGTACGGGCTGATTATGCAGGAGCTCGAGCGTGGCGATTCGGGCATTCGCAGTTTTGCCAGCGTGCAGGGTGCGTTGGTAATGTATCCGATTTACACCTTTGGCTCCGAAGAACAGAAAGCGAAATGGCTGCCAAAGCTGCATGCGGGTGAGGCCATCGGCTGTTTCGGATTGACGGAGCCTGATTTTGGATCGAACCCAGCCGGCATGCGCGCGACTGCCGAGCGCTGCGGCGATACGTGGGTACTCAACGGTGAAAAGACCTGGATCACCAACGGCTCAGTCGCCGACATCGCGATCGTGTGGGCGCGAACGTCGGACGGGGTTCGTGGTTTCCTCGTCGAAAGCGGGACGCCCGGGTACTCGACCAGCGATATTCATGGCAAGCTATCCATGCGCGTGTCGGTGACGTCGAGCTTACACTTGTCCAATTGCGCGATCCCGGCCTCGAATCAGTTGCCCAACGCCGCAGGATTGAAGGCGGCGCTGAATTGCCTGTCGCAGGCCCGTTTCGGCATCGGATGGGGTGTATTGGGAGCAGCGATGGATTGTTATGAAACCGCGCGGTCCTACTCGCTGGCGCGCAAGCAGTTCGATCAGAAGCCGATTGCCGGACACCAGCTCGTGCAGGAGAAACTCGCCTGGATGATCACCGAAATCACCAAAGCACAGCTGCTCGCGTATCATGTTGGCCGGCTGAAAGACGCGGGGAAAGTTGATCCGGCGCACATTTCGATGCTGAAGCGGAATAACGTCGCGATGGCACTGGAGTGTGCGCGCCTAAGCCGCGATCTGCTGGGCGCCAACGGAATCATGGATGAGTATCCGATCATGCGGCATATGTGCAATCTGGAAACCGTGAAAACCTATGAAGGCACCGATCACATTCACGCGCTCGTGATCGGCGAGCGTGTCACCGGAATCCCAGCCTACCGCTAACCGTCGTGTGTGGGGCAGGCGCGAGCCTGCGGTGGCCGCAAGGCCGCCTCGCTAAGCCGCCGCAGAAAACAGCGTCTGTAAGTGGGCCTGATCCTGCGAGGCGCGCCACAGGCTCGCGTCTGCCCCACACGCTGTTAGCGCGAATGCGGCTGCGCCGCCGGATTAGCCGCTACATAACCATTCAGGAGTTGCCGGTTCTTAGGGTTGCAATTAACGTAATAGCCCGCCTGCCGCCGCTCTTCATAGATGGAGCTGCCATGACGGCCGCCAACGCATGCGTGTTCGATGGCCCTCAGGATTTCCGCCCGGTTTGCGGTTGGAAAATAGGGCTTTACAGCTTTCAGGCCGTCACGAGCAGGGTCTGCCGTCATCGGAAGGAAACGGCTGAACTCGCTTCTTTTATCGGCGATTCCGCGCACCCCGCGGCTCCGGCTGGAACACGCGGATGCGCAAAGCAACGCGAACAGCGCAGGAACTATCAAGAATCTCATTTGCCCTTCAGCGTAGCGTTCAGGCAGCCCGGCGTTGCGGGTGCGGGCGACCGTTGTCAGGGGGCTGTTCCAGCTTCTGTTCGGGATTGGCAGCGGAAGTTGTTGGCGATTCGTCCAGCCTGTTCGAACGGATGACGGAACCGATGAGGAGGGCGAGCGGGATGCTAAGGACCAACCATGCGGAAAGAATGAAGAAGAGCCACACAGAGGCCTCCGGTTCGTAAGACGTTTTCCTGTCGAAATAGTTCCGAAAACAGGCTGTTTTCAGGGGTTGCGCGAGCTGAGACGCAGCAATCGACCCTGTTTGCGCGGGCCCGGCGAAGAAAACGCGCGAAAATCGCCGATTTTTCTGCGATTTCCCTTTACAATACTCGCCGGATACCCGTATTATCGGGATGAACCGAGGGAGTTCAAACATTTTTGCATCGTTCTGTTTCGGAAAAACAGTCTTCCGCAGATCGGGCAGTTCTCTCAGGATCACCAGACAACAGGCAGGAGGCTAGATGGCTGAAGCAAAGAGAATGACACAGACCGCGATTGTCCGCGAACTTGCCGAGACAAGCGGCATTAGCAACAAGGATTCGAAACAGTTCCTGGAATCGTTGGCAGCGCTCGCCGTTCGCGAAACCAAGAAGAACGGCGTATTCATCTTACCGGGGATCGGACGGCTGGTGCGTGCGGAACGTAAAGCCCGGACCGGACGCAATCCCGCTACCGGCGAAGCAATCAAGATCCCGGCTAAAAAGGTCGTGAAGTTCCGTTTGGCGAAATCGGTGAAAGACTCCATCGTTCCACCCAAAAAGACGGCCAAGTAACACTTTTCCAGGCGATTGGTAGTCGCACACCAGATTTGAAAATTCGTGTGCGCAGGTTTGGGCCCGAACAACACCCGCTGCCTCCGGTTTAGGACGTAGCGGGTTTCTGTTTTGAATTGCCTGGAGTTTCGTTGAATTCGTCATCGTTACCACTGACCTCCGAAGCCTGTCATGATTAAAATTCCACTCCCGTGAAATGATTCACCGGCCCGTTCCCCGATCCTAGTCCTGGTGCACTCTGAATAGCACGTTGCACATACGCGCGGCTGATGCGCACCGCGTCGCGCAGTGGATGGCCTAACGCACGGCACGCGGTGATGGCGGCTGCATAGGTACAACCGGTTCCATGCGTATGGCGCGTCTCCACGCGATCCGCTGGAAACGATAGGAAGCCTGCTTCATCCAGCAACACGTCAACCGGGGCTCCTGCTCGATGACCGCCTTTGATCAAAACCGCCTTCGCGCCGAGATCGCGTATACGCATCGCCGCGATGCGAATGTCTTCTTCGGTCTCAATAGACATCACGGCCAAAGCTGCAGCTTCCGGAACATTCGGCGTAACGAGTTCGGCATGCCGGACTAGCTTCTCACGGATTGCGTTCTCGGCATCGCGCGACAGCAGCGGAACGCCGTGTTTGCTGATCATCACGGGATCGACTATCAATGAAAATGTGAACGCGCCTGCCAATTCGCTAATTGTCTCGACAACTTCCACGCTCCCGAGCGCGCCGGTCTTCGCGGCATTCGGGGGGATGTCATCGAGCACGGCTTCGATCTGTTCTTTGACCAGACCGGGCGAGAGGACCTCCACACGGGAAACACGTCGCGTGTTTTGCACTGTGAGGAGCGTCAGAACCGCTTCGCCGTAGACTCCGAACTGGTGGAACGTTTTCAGGTCGGCTTGGATTCCCGCGCCGCCGCTTGGGTCGGAGCCGGCAATGGTGAGGGCGACAGGCGGCACGTTTCAAACGTAGCGCAGCTATTGGGAACGATCGAGCCGCTTCGAGTAAAAGTACTGGCCGTCCCCAAACACAAATTGCGTTCAAAAACGCGAGCGGCGCTTGGCAACCATGCAGAATAGTGTTAAACCCATACTGACCCGCTCTTCAAGCACGGCGCGTCGTTAGTGTCCTGTACAGTCGTCATGAAGATTCTTCTAGTTTTCGCCGACCGTCGTTTTTCCAGGCAGCTGACAACAACATCCATACTCCACGCACTGTTAGGCGTACTGCTTCTCGGCGCAAGCACATTGCAAGCGCGCCAGCCCTGGATTTGCGTCAGCACATCTCATTTCGAAATGTACACTGACAACGGCGAGAAGAAAGCCATCGCCGGTCTGCAGGCGTTCGAGCAAGTGCGTTACTTTTTTCTTCGAAACACAAAGAATCCGGAGGTCTTCGAAGGCCGCGTTCGCATCATCGCGTTCTCTTCCGAAAAGGAGTTCAAGCCTTACCGCATGAACGCCGGAAACTTCGCCTACTATCAGCCGAGCCATGAACGCGACTACATAGTCATGCAGGATATTGAGCCGGCCCATCACCAGGCTGCGGTTCACGAATACACGCATCTCATCATTGAACATTCGAAGCTCAACTTGCCCCTCTGGCTGAATGAGGGTATGGCTGAGGGTCTATTCGTCGCTGGAGCCCGACGGCACGAAGGCTTTGATAGGCCGTCCGCTGCCCGATCGCGCCGCGACTTTAATCAGCCGGCCGTGGATGGATTGGAACGTTTTGTTTGCTGTCGATCATGATTCGCCGTACTATAACCAACCCGATAAAATGGCGATCTTTTATGCGCAGAGCTGGGCGCTGTCGCACATGCTCGCCTTGGGGCCGAACTACTCAGCCGGCTTCCCGAGCTTTATTTCGACGATCGCCAGTGGGACTTCCACTGCTGATGCACTTCAAAAGGTTTACGGAAAGACTGTCACAGAACTTGCCGCAGATATGCAGAAATACACCAATCAAAGCACGGTGACAGGGGCTGTGTATGACGTGGTTCTCACAAAGGCCGAACTGGATCCGCAGATAAATGACCTTTCGGAGTTCAATGTGAACCTTGCGCTCGCCGAGCTTTTATCCACTCACCCGCAAACTGCTGCCGAGGCACAGGAGAGATTGGCCGCCCTGGAAAAGCAGGACCCAAATGATGTCGAACTGGAAGTATCGATGGGATATTTGGCCTGGGAGCAGAACAAGCTCGATGAGACACGCAGGCACTTTAAAAACGCCGTCGATCATGGCTTGAAGGACCCGGTGCTGCTCTATAAATACGCTCTGCTCATACAAGGAACAGGCGCGCCCATCGAAACGACACAGGCTCTTCTCACCGAAACGCTTCGGCTGCAGCCGGAGAATTTTGAGGCGAGAATGTTTCTGGCTGGAACGGAGTTGAATGCCAAGCAGTTCGGAAGCACGCTGGCGACGCTCGCACCGGTTAAAACAGTTGCGCCGGACCGCGCCTTCGAATTTTTCGCCATGTCTGCAAACGCATGCGCCAATTTAAAAAACTACGCAGCCGCTAAAGATAATGGACGGCGGGCGATCAAATTTGCGCGAACTCCGGAACAGCGTCAACAGATGGAAGACCTTCTGGCTTTTGTCGAAGAGGCGAGCGGGGCCGGTGCGAATACTACTCGCGCACCCGAACAACCAGGGGTGGGCGTAGTCACTCCTGAAGTAATGTCTGCCCGGCATGCAATCGTTTTGGCTGGCGCCGTGAATCTTCCTCGTGTGCATGGGCAAACGAAGTTTTTTGACTGCGCGAACGGTGTCCACCGTTTGCATATGCAGGTGAATGATCGGGAGATGGTCTTTGCGCTACCCGCAGATCCGGGCGAAGTTCTCGTCAAAAATAGGTCCAATGTCGAGTTCAGCTGCGGAACCTTAAAGGCTGAGTCTCTAACCGTGGTCTATAAATCGTCGCAAGATGAGAAGACTGACGGCACGGTTGCCGAACTGGTTTACTGATACGTGGGGCGGGCGCCAGCCTGCGGCGGCCGCAAGGCCGCCACCTATCGCTATTGAAACGTTTCGGTCGCGCTGGCGGCACCCGCCGAGTTCGTCAGTTCTACGCCCACCGAGCCGACCTGTGTGACGTCACCATTGGCGGGAAAGCTTGCTTGTACAGAGAATGCGCTGCCCACAGTGCTGGTAGCAAAGTACTGTGAAAACGCAGCGGTCGCATCGACGCTCATCGCCGTCGGCGTAAGAACGGTTCCATTCGTTCCGTAAAACGTAAACGACAACTTACCGGCTGAATACGTGTTATCAAATCCGGTGACAGTCACGACCAGGTTAGGCGATTGACGAACGGCTGAGGCGCTGCTGATGCTGATCTTCTCGGGCGCGATGGTAAAGCTTTTCGTGATCGGCGCCTTGTTCGGAAAGGTCAGCGTAAAAGTGAGGGTTCCCGCTGTCGTTCCGGTCTGAAAAGCGATCGCCGGCTGGCCGTTATAGGCGGCCGACTGTCCGCCCACGTCCACATTCACCTGCAAGTTCCGGCCGTTTGTAGCGAGAAACAGAATAGCCGGATCTTCGGTAATATTTGTGACCGAAGGAGCAAACGTCATGCTCAGTTGGCCGATAGCGCTGACCGTGGAAGCGGAAGCCAATTGAATGCTCAGATGGGCCTGTTGGCCGCTGGTTAGCGGCTGTATATCGACGGACAGCGTGGCATCAGGTAGCGCCGAACTGATGCTCGATCCGGCAAGAGAGAATATGCGCGTCCCAATCGCAAGCGAGCCCGTGTAATTGCCTTTCGCGCTGGCTGCGAAGGCGATCGAAAACGTAATCGAAGCGCCGGGTGCGATGCTCACCGGCGCGCCGGGTGCGCTGGTGAGCGTAAAACCCGTGCCCGAAACCGCAAGCGTCTGCAGCGATACCGCGTTCCAGGAGGCCCCCGGGTTGGTGACCGTAAAGTTCAGTGTGTTCGACGCGTTCGTGCCCGCAACTACCTGACCGAAAGGTATGGGATTAGCGGCTTGCGGCAGTATCCGCACCCCATCGGAATCCACATAAGAGATCTGCAGTGCATCGATGTCTCCAACCACAATGCCGGTGCCTTGGATGGGAAACGGCAACGGGCCAACTGTCAGCGTCCCGGTGGTTAAGCCTGTTTGCCCCGGCGCGAAGGTAACTGTGAACGAGCCATTTCCGCCCGCCGGAATGCTAGCCGGCAACGCCGCTGTATTGAGCGCAAACGCACTACTGTTGAACTGCTGTGTGGCAAGTTTGACCACCGGCGCCGTAACCGCCGCCGCCGTCTGGTTGGTCAGCGTAAACGTAATCGAACTCGAGGCGCTGGTCGATACGTTGCCGAAATTGAGCGGTGACGGGCTGTTCGGCTGAAGAAGAACAGGGCCGCTGGTTCCGGGATAGGTCAAAACCAGACTGGGCGCAGCGCCATTGCCTTGTAAGGTCGATGCAGTCAACACCTGCGAAGCACAGGCGGTGGAATCAGTCGCCGTAGAACTGCATCCGTTCTTCAGCACTTGATAATAGATCTGCAAATAGCCGGTCAGCGCGCCTTGCGACAGTGGCACGAAACTCACCACCACATCTTCGAAACTGGAACTGCTGGTGGAAAGAGTTTTGTCGAACGTCAGGCCCGTAACGCTGAAATTCGGATTCACATTCTCGTTGTCGGAAGTGCTGCTGACAACCGCCGCCACAATCAGCACGGGATATCCGGCCGTGTCATGAAGGCGGAACGTCATAGTCGATGAGCCGCCCACCGCAGTGTCGGCGAACTGAAAGGGCGACGTGATCGCCGCATCCGGCACCGCACCGCTCGGGTCATGGACGTCTACCGCCACATCCGCCGCGTGCAGCACCGACGCCGCCACAATGCCGGCGAATAACAAGAACAGACCTCTCATGGCCGGGGTCCTTTCAGAGGTAGCGGCAATTCGGATAAGTACAAACGTTTCGGCGAGAGTTGGAGAGCCCACTCTTGTCCGGTTGCCGGACAGCCGGCCTTCAGCGAATTGCTCGCCATACGCTCGAAGCTGATGCTCCCGGTGCACAAGAAAGGCAGCGATTGCCGCGCGCCATTAGCCGCTTCCAGCTCTAATCCCAGCTCGTCCCGATAGGCGATGAAGATGCCGAAATAGGCTGCTGGCGCTCGTACGTCTGAGAGAAAGCTTTCGGAAAAAATGTTCCCGGACGAAAGCGTAACAATGATCTCGGAAACGGCGCCATCGTGTTCAACCAGCAGCGACGCCGTTTCCGCGCCCGCACGCAGCGAAAGAACCGAGCCCGGAAGCGGACTGCTCAGCTCGGTTCGGTGAAACTCTTTGCCATCGAAATGCAGCAGTGTGTTGGATGCCGGCAGAAAAGCAATCGCGCTCGCTAAAGATTTCTCGATTCCAACCACCGCATCGGCGCTGCCGGGTTCTTCTGCCAGCGTGGACCCATCGGGCCTGATGACGCGAATGCGTCCGCCGGACACCAGGATCCCGCCGTTATCGGAGAAGCTCGCGGCAGTCACCGCGGAAGACAACGGCTGCCCGACAACAAACGACGCCGGAAGACCGTAAACCGGTCGAACAGTCAAATCCGAATAGCGAACCACTCCAACCCGAGGCGCGTTAATTTGACCAAAGCCCAAGCAGGGCAGGCATACAAGCGCAAAGGGCGCAGCTAGGCGCCGCCAGATGGATAACGAGCAGTATCGTGGGACGGCCGTTTGATTGGCGTTGTTGTGGGGCGGCCCCTCGGGCTGCGCGGGCCTTTCAGGCCCGCTCCGGACAGCTTTCATGCCACCGCACGCTTTCCAGCTAATCGACAAAAGGCCTTCGACCTTCCCTTTGTTCCGCGCGTTTCCCAAAAGCGCACGCCAGACAAACTCGGCGAATCCGGCGACGGCAGGCATATCCGTCCTGCGCGCCTTTCCCACTAGGACTAAGAAGCTGCGGTACATCCTCTCCACTCATCGGTTCCCGGTAAAAAAATTTCGCAGAATCACTCTAAGCAACAGCTGACATTTGCCGAGAATTTACGGATGTCCCACGCTCACCGTTGGCGCGCCGATCGAGATTGTCGGCGCGGAAACTGACGAACTGGATGAACCGGAGCTCTTCCCCATCATGGCGACTCCGGCGCCCGCGCCGCCCGCAATGATGGCGGCCAGGATGTACCACTTTTTATGACTGGAGCCACCCGGCGACGAAATTTTTTCGTGCGTTGCCCCGTTGACGATGGACACTGAAGGCGTTTCAGAAGCTCCATCCGGAAGTACCGCCGCAGGTCGCGCGATGATTCCCGGCTGCGGGTTGGCAGATGCCGTTGCAGCCAAAACCGGAGACACCGCTGCCGGCTGCGAGACCGCTACCTCGATTTTTTCTTTTGCAGGGCTTCTCGGCTGCGCGGCCTTGGGCTGAGACACAGGCGCGGCGACTGTCCCTTGAACCGGTAATTCAATTTGAGTCGGCGCCGCCGGTTCCGGAATGTCAGGAGTTAAAACATGCTCCAAAAGCGCCCCCGCATGGGCAGCGCCCTTAGTTGCGGTAATGGTGACCGGAACGGTCCCATGCTCCGCATTCCATTGAATGCCTGAAAAACGAGCCCGCCCGGTCGCGTCGGAGTAGCCGACGGCCGCGTGCGTCCCGTCTCGGAAACTCCCGCTCGGTCCGGAGTCCGGCAGCCGCAACAAAACAGCCGCATCCGTCACAGGCGCGCCATTCTGGTCGCTCACCTCTACGCTAAATGCCTGATTTATATAAGATGGGTCAGGATTTGAGGAACCGTCCCCCGGCATCGCATGCACTTGAAGTGTCTCGACGGAGTCCGCTGCCGGCTCGGCGATCACTGGTAAGACGATGAGGAGGGGAACGAGAACAATGGAGAGGATGTGCGAAGAAATTTGCATGCAGCGGCCTTGAAGCCGCGGCATTCACACAAGCTGGATCAGCAACACCGTAACGTTATCCGGCGCGCCGTTTTGTTTCGCGGCTTCGATCAAGTAGTGGCATTTCTCCTCCAAAGTTTTCTCAGAATTAAGAACTTCTGCAATCTCTGACTCTTCCACCACTCCGTGTAGGCCATCCGAGCAAAGCAGAATCTGGTCGCCGGGGTTCAGCGTCACAATCTCGGTGTGAACCCGAAGCTCGTCGGCACAGCCGATTGCCATCGTGAGCACGTGGCGCATCGGGTGAACTTTCAGTGCTTCCGCGCTGAGCCCCAGGCGTGGACCAACTTCGGCAACCCAGGTCTGATCTTTGGAAATTCTGGCGAAGCGGCCGTTTCCCGCGAGATACGCCCGGCTGTCGCCTACACTGCTGATTTGAACCGTTTGGGGACCCAATGTGCGCGCCGCAATAAGCGTCGTCCCCATGCCTTCTAACTCCGGATTTGTCTTAGCCGTTTCACGCACCAGCCAGTTGGCTTCGAGAAACCCGCGCTCCAATGGATTACCATCGGCAGCATTCCCGTCCGCTTGCGACTCGGCCGCTAGTACATAGTTGTAAAGGCGCTCCGTTCCAAGCTGCGACGCATACTCGCCGGCCTTTGCTCCGCCCATCCCGTCCGCAAGGATAAAGATCCCGTTGGGCCGATCGTAGAGATAATAATCCTCGTTATTTGTTCGAACGGAACCGGGGTCGGATAATCCGTATGCGTCAAGCATAGACGAATGTTCGATTATAGCCGCCAGTTCGCCCGCTGTGCACGGCGGAAACGGCGCTGCGGAAACGCGCTGTGCGTTTCACTACTGTTTTGTCTGTACCATCGCCTTCAACTGCCGGAACGCAGTGCCGTTGAATGAACTTTTCAGCCGCAGCGCGGGAATCTTGTCCTCGGGTCCAAATGCGGTACGTCGACGCGCATGGTCGATCAATACCTGTGCTTCCGGGTCATCTGAACGCGCCAGGATCTGCTGCAACACCCGGGTCGCTTCCTCATATTGCACCGCCTTGATCAGTGCCCAACCCAGATTGAATAAATAAGTAGTCGCATGCGGGTCGGATTCGAGCGCATGCCGGAGATCGACAATTCCGGCTGCCGGATCAATCTGCGCCTCGGCTGCTCCAAGATTGTTGTAGATCTCGCTGAGAGGATATGTTCGTACTACTTCACGAAAGTAGTTCCCGGCATTAACGTAGTCCCCGCCGTTGTATGCTGCTAAGCCCATCTTGAAACGCGCTTCTGCATAATTGGGATCATCCGTGCTAATGCGCCGGAACCAATCAAGCGCCTGCGGGTACTGCTTCTGCTCGAGTGCCAGCTTCCCCAGCTCAAAAACCGCTCCGGGAAATTTGTTATCCACCGCCGTCGCCTGCAAAAACCATTTTTGGCGCTGTTCCTTGTTTGAAGATAAAAGGCCGCGCGTGTAGCTTTCTTCCGCCTCCAGATGCACCGTTTTTTGCGCCGAGACAAAATGGTCCAGCTTCAGGTTAGCGTCCGGTTGAAGATAGCGAAGTGATTCGAACGCCAGATGCCCTTCCAGACGAGACAGCTCCGAAAGCTGCCCCGCCTCCGAGATTTCAGGGCCAAAATGCATCTTCCGCAGATCGAGAAACTGAGCTGCTATGCGAATCGAACTATCTTTAAGCTGCGCCTCGGGCGAAGGAAGTGTAATCGTGAAATTGCCAAAACAGAGCACGTCCGCGTCCAGCGTCTGGCCAATGTGAACCAGTGTCGCCTTCGTATAATCGGCGCCCGGCCGTAAAGAAAGACGGCGCTCGGTTTCCTGGCGTTCCGCGCGCGTCGGCACAATTTGCCCGTTCGCCGCGAACTCGTTCATCAGGCGATCAGCTATGCTTTCTCCGACCCAATTCAGATCCGAATATGGCGATTTATTTTGGAACTCGATAACCACTACCGTGCTCGAATGCGCAGCCATTCCGTGGAACACGGTCAACAGAAAAACGGGGACTATGCGCCACTGCACGACTACAGCCTAACAGGCTGGCGGAAGTAGCGATTCAGAACATCCCGTCAGGCCGTTTGCACCGCGGGTAAATAACGCTCTCGGAAAATTCGGTAGTGATGCAGTTCGTGTCCTGCCGCGGTAAACACGATGCCGCGGACCGTGAGGCTGAAGTTGCTCACAATGCCGCGCCGCGCCCACGCTGCCTCCGGCAAACTGCGCACCAAAGCCAAAGTGGATTGACGGACAAGCGCGAGCTCCTGCAAAAGATCAGAAAGCTTCCGTTTCTCCGACTCCGCGCTCGGCACGTAATCGTTCTGTTCAAAGCCGGGGAGAGGCGTTGTATCCCCCCGCGCAATCCGGAGCGCGCGATAGCTGAAGATACGCTCGCAATCAATCATGTGCCCAATCACTTGCTTCACCGTCCACTTTCCGGGAGCGTATGCAACATCCCCGCCACGCTCGCCTATGGATTCAACAAGTGCGATCGTCTTCGCAATCTGATCGGCCAGTGTTTGAACCACGTCGCCCGGCGGAACGCAATCCACATAGATCTTCGCGTAGGACGCGATCTCGTTTTCCTCCGGACGAATACTGCCGGGTGTCCTCTTGTCACTCACGGGCGAAGCTCCTTTGCGATGCGAATGATGGCTTCCAGACTGCGGGTCACATCGTCGTCAGTCGTTACCCATGAGGATACGCTGATCCGCATCGCCGCTCTCCCATGCCAAAACGAAGGCCCGCACCAGCACGTGCCATCGCGCTGCACCGCGGCAACCACCGCTTGTGTCGTCTCATCGGCGCCGAACGATACCAGTACCTGGTTGCTGACCACGTCATTCAAGACGTCAAACCCGGCCGTAGTGAGACCAGCCGCAAAGCGCTGCGCATATCCGCAGGTTCTCTCTATCAGATCTCGAACCCCGGCGCGTCCCAGCGATTTCAGCGCGGCCCATACCTCCACGCCGCGTGCGCGGCGCGACATTTCGGGTGTCCATTGCATCGGATCCCGCAGCCGGTCGGGCTGCAGATAAGACGCCTGCATGTTCATGGCGCGGTACAGTGCTGCGGCACCGCGCACGAAAGCGAGTCCGCAGTCGTACGGTACATTCAGCCATTTATGCCCGTCGGTTGCCCACGAGTCAGCGCACCCAAAACCTTCAACCAGGTGCCGCCGCGCCGGCGAGCACACCGCCCAAAGCCCGAACGCGCCATCTACGTGGACCCAGCTTCCGCTTTCGCGCGCAATCGCGCAGATTTCCCCAGCCGGATCGAAGTTCCCCGTATTCACGTTTCCGGCCTGGATGCAAATCAGCGCCGGGGCATCCAGTTTTGGGAAAGCATCCGCGCGCATCCGCCCTTGCTCATCTGCCGGAATGACTTCCACGCGGTCACGCCCAAGCCCAGCCATGCTGAGCCCTTTGCGAACTGAAATGTGACACTCCTCTCCCACCAGCACGCGGAACGGCGGCGCGCCGAAAAGCCCTCGGTCTTCGACGTTCCAACCTTGTTTTGCGAGTAACGCCGAACGCGCCGCCGCGATGCAGGTGAAGTTCGCGACAGTTGCGCACGTCACCAGGGAACCCGCACAGTCCTGCGGCAGACCCAGCAACTCGCGGCACCACGCGAGCGCCACGTCTTCGAGCGCGGCCGCCACCGGCGACATCACTCGCAGCGCCGCATTCTGATCCCATGCCGCCGCCAGAATATTTGCCGCGAGCGCTGCCGGAACGCTGCCGCCGATCACGAAACCGAAATATCGGCCGCCGGCGCTCGCAACCGTAGCCGGCGAGCCCGCTTCATCAAGCAGCGCCAGCACAGCATCCGGCATCTCCCCGGCTTCCGGCAGCGGTCCGGCAAATCGGCTCAACGCCTCTAATGCCGCCGGCGTGGGCGCGACCGGCCGTTCGTCGATCCTCTCCAAATACGCCGCTGCTCTCCTGGCAGCATCGAGAACAAGCGCGCTCCGGGCCGAAGTGGATTTTTCGATTGTGTCGGTGATCATTGGACGATTAAATCTCGCGCTTGCAAACAGGCTCTGTAAATGCCGGTCGGAAGGTGATCGGCCGTCTGTTGCAGGATATGGCGAAGTTCATGCCGGATGACACGCACCATGGCCCGGGCAAGCAGTTCATAGCGAAGCTTTAGCGGCTGCTCCAGAATGTAGGGGCGAATGGCATGCACAATCGCACGGCAGTTTACAAAAATCGTTGGCTCGATTGTTCCCGCAACCTCGATGACATATCCCAATGGCGACAGAGGATCCATCAAACGATCGCTATTTACATCGCAGCTACCCTGGATCTGAACGGAGACCATAAGATCGTTCGCCGTCCCTAACGCGACGCGCATGTTCTGCCAATCTACACTGCTGAATCCCGGTATGGAAACGCCTGCAACTTCCGTTCGAACTGCCGCCGCCAGCACCGGGTCGAGCGGTTCGCCGGTCCAAGTCCATAACAATAGCCGGCGCGCTGTCTCTTGTGCGTCAGATGCCAGGACAAACAGACAGAGTACTTGACAGATCCTAAAGATACCAATTGAGGCGATCGAGGCCATGATGGACCCAGATTAGTGACAAATGGCATTGGAAAAAAGATCCACATCGTATAAAATTGGACTGCTTGGACCTAAACCAACTCGTCAGTCGCTTAGGAAACTGGACCGAACTTCGCGGCCCCCTACATAGCCGTCTCGGCAATGCTCTGCAAACTGCGATCCAGCACGGCCTTCTGCCCCCGGGAACCCGGCTGCCTGCTGAACGCAGCCTTGCGGAGTCGCTCGCCTTAAGCCGGACAACCGTGTTATCGGCGTATAGCGCCCTCAAGAGCGATGGCTGGCTGGAAAGCCGGCCGGGAAGCGGAACCTGGGTCTGCGCGAAGGCCGCCGCACAGGCCCGTCAGCGGTCCTATGACGCGGTAGTGTCTAACAGCTCGACATTGAACCTGCTGCAGATTGACGACCATGAAGTGATCGACTTTGCAGTTGGCACGCCCAAGCCGTTGTCGGATCTCCCGCGCGAGCTGTACACCTTGGATTCCTCGGTACAGACAGAGTTGTTACTCGAACGGCACTACATGCCGCTCGGATTTCCGGCGCTGCGGCAGGCGATCGCTGCTTACTACACACGGCGCGATGTTCCGACGATAGCGGATCAAATTCTTGTAACCGGAGGAGCCCAGCAGGCAATCTCACTCGTCGCGTCGGCGTATCTGCAGCGCGGCGACTCGGTGCTGGTGGAGAACCCGACCTATTTCGGCGCGCTCGACGTATTTCGATTTGCCGGTGCGCGACTCGCGCCCGTCTCCGTCGGACCGAATCATATGAATCCGGCCGAACTGCGCGATCGCCTCCCTGCAACCGGATCACGGCTGCTCTATCTGACGCCGACCTATCAGAATCCGACCGGCGCTATCCTGCCGGATCGGGCGCGCCGGGAGATCGCACAGCTCAGCGACGAATTCGGAGTTCCGGTTATCGAAGATCATTCGCTCAGCGAGCTTGCCATAGACGACGCATCGCCGCCTCCCTTTATTGCACGCTATGGCGCCGCGGCAAATGTGATCACGTTGGGGTCGTTGAGTAAGTTGTTCTGGGCCGGTCTGCGTGTCGGCTGGCTGCGCGCTCCCGTCGGGGTAGTGACAAAAATCGCTCGCATCAAAACGGCGGCAGATTTGGGTTCAGCGTTGGTAACGCAGGCAATTGGGGCACAGCTACTGCAGGCCGTGGATGAGGCGAAGACCATACGGCGGGCTCAACTCGCAGCCAGGCGGGACTTGCTGGCGCAGTTGTTACGGGAAGCTCTGCCGGATTGGCATTTCGAGCTGCCGAAGGGTGGACTGTTTCTTTGGGTACGGCTGCCGGGCTATGATTCACGCCAATTCGCCCAGGCCGCTGCTCGTCATGGGGTCGCACTGACACCGGGTCCGCTGTTCGCAGCGGACGATTCGTTCGTCGAATACCTGAGAATTCCTTACCTGCTCGACGAAGACCGGATTCGACTCGGTGTCGAACGACTGGCCGAAGCCTGGCAGGCGTTCATGGCCTCTTCTGCGCTCCAAACTCCGCGTCTGAATCCGATCGTCTGATGTATTGGAACCCCGAATCGGAACCGTGAGCGTAAGCGAACTTAGTTGGAAGCTCTTGTTAGTGCGGTCTGTAAACGAGACCCGCTTCCAGTAACATAATGAAGAAGGAAGGCCAGAATGGCTACGCATCTGATTTCGAACACGCCTGCGCCTGACTATACCGACGATAGCCGGTTCGAGCGCATTGATGGCCGCTGGGTGGAGCGTCCTGTGCCGGTTGAAAAACATGCGGATGTACAGTTTGCAGTCGCCCAGATCCTTCAGCAAAAGGTAAGCGTCCTCGGAGGAAAAGCTCGACCCGAATGGTCGCTGGTCGATCCTGCGACGCCCGATCAGCCGCGCGCGGACTACATGATTCCGGACGTTGTCGCGGCATTACCGCCCATTCGCCGTGCCAACAACGGTTACCTTCTTCCTCCCGCGTTTCTGGCAGTTGAGATCAGGTCGCCCAATCAATCCGGCCTCATCCAAAAGGCAGAGCGCTACATTTCCTGGGGCATTGAGCACGTGTGGATTATTGATCCCGATTCGCGCGAATGCCTCGAATACCACGGCGGAAACACAATCATCATCGCGCGCGACGCACTGCACGCCGGTGACATTGCAGTTTCAATCGAGGAGATTTTCGCAGGCATCGATTCGTCGGTTTCTCCCGAAACCCCCTCCTGACGTATGCCCGAAGCGGGGCCGATCCGTTAGGCCGGCCACATCAATTGCCCAGCAGTTGGTACAGCAGCCCAAGCACAAGCGTAAGGCAGAATAAGCCCACGATTCCCAGACAAGCGAAGCCTATCAGTTTTCCGCAAACGCGAATGGCGCCTCGACTTCGCCCTCCCTCTGCCAAAGGCACAGAAGGTCGTATGTCTGAGTCCAGCTTCGAGTGCTGATAACCCGGATCGCGCCGTCGTCGGTACTCGCTTGTGTGCATAATTCGCGCTTAGCGTCGATGTCGGAAGATGAATCCAACACCTGAATTCGTATATCGCGGCCATGATCTTGCGACTACTCAACCCAAAAGGCCTATCAGCCAGCAATACTCTAAACGGACATCACTTAGAAAGAACCAACAACACCAGTACCTCGCGGCGCACGTGCAAACTTGCACAAGAAATTCCTAAAGAACCTCGTTTGAGGACCGGGACGCCCAATACTCAGAAGCGAAAGGATATGGCTGAAACCATAACTCAAGACAAGAATTCGCTCATCAGCGCACGGCGGCGCAATGATTCAGCCGCCGGTTAGCGGCGTCTTGATTAGAAGCAGCATATCATCATAAATAATCCGAATTCTATAACTTTTTCGATCCTTTTCCCACTGTCCTGACCCCGCTGACACAACGCAGTCGTTTGACATGCCATTTCTGCCGTATTCAGATGAAACTGATTCGTTGGTATCCTGAGTACTTGCTGCGGGCGCTTGCCAGTTCGCTTCTTTCTTTGCTGCTCGTCACCACTTTGATTGGCGGCGGTTGCCTCTCGTGCGAACAGTTCTTTATGTTTGGCGGCTCGCACGGATGCTGCAATCCTGACGGCCATTGCAAATCGAAGGTGCCGGGCAAGAGCAGCTCTGACCGTGACTGCAAGCAAATCGCTTTCGATCATCAGAAGGCGAGTGACACTCATTTCGATCTGCCGGTCGTGACCACGGCCCGGATCGTTATACCCATTCCCAGTAACATGGAAGGGCTGCCGCGCTGGCGGGATGCGCTCCCAACGGATCCGTCTCCGCCCGATCTGCAAGTCCTGCATTCCATCTTTCTTATCTAGTTTTCCTTTCGGTTCGCGACAAAGCAGTGGCATGCGTGCGCCTGCGCGCCTGCTTCCCGCCACCGTCGCAGCTTCGGCGCTGGCAATGCAACGAAAGGAGAAAACATATGCTGCATTCACGTGCGTGTCTGTCCATCATGGCGCTGACACTCATGCTTCTGGTGCTGCCATCTTTGAGGGCTGCCGATCATGGGCCGGTGTTTGGATTAGCGACGCCCACCAACCCGCAAGGCGGATGGAGTTTCGATGTTGGCGTCAACGGGCGCGGCGGCTCGGGTGGGATCAGTTCAACATTGGAAACAGAACTCACCTATGGCCTCACCCAAAACGTGAAGCTGGCCGTGTCCGCGCCCATCGTGTTTCAACCGGACCCTTACCCGCGCTCGTCGGTCACCACAAACACACCCATCAGCGGTGATTTCAGCGGGCTTACCTGGTGGCGGTTCCAGAAGAAGGATTTCAAAGGCAAGCGCGTCGAAAGTACCGCGGTCGGCGGCATTCTTGTTCCCGGGCCACAGCAGGAAACCGGGGTTTACCGGGATCTGAATAGCGGCGTTGGCTATCTGGTGGGCGCGGTAACCGGCATTGCCTCTCGCAGCCAGTATGTCTGGGTGGGCGCGAGCTATCAGCGATACGCGGACTCGAAAGGCGACCGCCGCCCCGATCTGCTGTCCTATACAGCGGTTTACGGGTACCGTCCGCTCTCCTGGCGTACCGATTACCCGCGTTGGGACTGGCGCATCTTCGGGGAGTTTACCGGCGAGCGCGCCGGCACGATCCAACGGCAAATGATGGAACTGCCCGGCAGCCAGGTAAACCAGATGTTCTTCGGCCCAAGCCTGCTCGGCGTCTATCGTGCGATCGGCATTGAGGCCGGAATGCAATTTCCTATTTATCGCGATGCGCCGCCGCTCTTTCCAAAAGAGCGTTACCGCTTCGCGCTTAACTTTGCTTACTTCTTTTGAAAGGAAAACTGAACATGAAAAGCCGTTTTCTGCTTCTCGCCTGCGTTCTGGTACTAACGTCCCCACCGAGCCGCGCGGAGTTGCTCGAAGCCGACCTGTCTATCTTCGGCATGGATTGAATGACCTGCGCCCACGTCGTGAACGTGGCATTGAAGAAAGTGCCCGGAGTCGAAACGGTGGACGTGAGCCTGAATAAAGCTCTCGCCACCGTAAAGCTGAAGCCGGGCAATACGGTTTCTGTCCCCGACTTGTGGCAGTTGCTGCATCAGAAAGGCTACACGCCGAAAGCCACCACTGTTTCCGTGCGGGGACAGGTGGCAGGCGGTCCCGGACGGTTCCAGTTAAAGGTTTCTGGGACGAACGACATACTCGATCTCGCTCCTGACCAGGCCGGGGGCGGCGAGTCTGTTCTACGGCTGTTACTCAACAAAGGAGGGCAGATAGTTGTAATTCAAGGCGTAATGGTACCGGGAAAGGATCTGAAGGCACTCGTGCCGCTCCAAGTCAGTCAGGTGAAGTAAAAAATGCAATCCACAATCACGAATACGTCGCCGCGCGTTGCCGGCGGCGTACTCAGCTATCTCTCGCTGTTTACATCTTTAGGAACATTGCTGTGCTGCGCGCTCCCGTCGCTGCTGGTGCTATTTGGCTTAGGGGCAACAGTTGCCACGGCGCTGTCACTCGCGCCGTGGCTGGTCGCGCTGTCACACCATAAGAATTGGGTCTTTATCGTCGCCGGTGTTCTGATCTTCGGCAACTTTGTATATGTTTACGCGCTTGCTCCGAAGCTTCAGGCGCGAACAGGCGCGTGTGACCCCAATGATCCCGCGGCGTGTCAAACCGCAAGCCGATTCAGTCGCATTGTGCTCTGGTGTTCCGCAGCGCTGTATCTGGTCGGCTGCTTCTCCGCTTATCTGCTTGGGCCGATACTTATGCATTTCGATTAATAGGCTCCAGACGAGCCGCCGCTGCTGGTGGCGCACACAAAACCACATCCCTGCAGATCCCCAACGACCAGTACGCCAGACGAAACGGGCCTTCGATTGCTCACGTCCTGTAGCACCAACAGATTTAATATGCACCTGCTTCACGAAGAGATGAATCTCATCGTTCCACATCACATTTATCCATCCGAGGTCGTGCCGATGCCTCAGCTGCCCGATCAAAGGATCAGCGGAACTGCTTTTTTCCCTGGTGGTTTGGGGTTGTATCTTGAGGATCGGCGCCTCGACAGAGTCCTGTTTCCGTTTCACGGCGTAATGGTCCTCGGCCACAACTTCGATTGCGAAAACAACTTTAAAAACTCACAGCGGCACGGCAGGGAGAGATTGACAAGCGGCACTTGGGCCAGGCTGCTGAGGATCCTGCGTACAGCGGAAGTACCGCTCGATCGATGCTTTTTCACGAATGCCTTCGTGGGCCTTTGCCGGGGTAACAGCAATCTGGACTATAAGGGCCGCACGGATGCGTGGTTCCGCGCTGCTTGTATTTCTTTTCTTCAACGGCAAATCCGATATCAACGGCCTAACATGATCATCACGCTTGGTCGATACGTGCCGCCCCTTTTGGCAGAGTTATCCGTCACGCTGAACCAATGGAAACGCTGCGAACAAAAGGATCCAAGTGTGATGCTCAAGGAGATGGATGTGAACCCGATTGTGCGTGAAGCGATTGTTGATCTTGGCGACGGCTCACAGCACACAACGACGGTGGTTCCACTTGCACACGCCAGTTTGCCCAATAATCGTTGGCGGCGTCCTGTTGGATACGCGAATGGCGAAAACGGAGAGATCCAGCTTGTTCAGGCTGCTTGGGCTGTTTCTCAAACGCAGGCAGAGATGAAGAACTGCGTTCATACGGCTGTCCTGTGATCGGTAGACACCCGTATACGTGATCGGTAGACACCCGTACACATCGATTGCGGCCGGCGTAAACCGCGGTATACGAATCCGCGCCGGGTATTCGCAGCGGTTCCCGTTCTTGGTCTCCTTTTGATCAGCGAAGCCATCCGCGTATCGCTTCCAAAACTTCCTCTTGCACACGACACTCAGATCCAAAGCCCGCAAACCAGCGAACGTCGTGGTCTGCGCGAAACCAGGTAATTTGCCGCTTCGCATACTGGCGCGTGCGCGTTTGGCATTCGGAAATCGCAGCAGCAAGCGTCAGCGTTCCGCAAAGAACCGCAACCGCCTGCTTGTAGCCAAGAGACAACATCGGCCTTGCGCTCATCGGCACACCGCCCTCGAGAAGCGCTCGCGTTTCCTCCAGCAGCCCGTGGCGAAACATCCAATCCGTTCGTTGATTCAGACGCTCATGCAATAGCGGCCGATCCGGCAACAGCCCGATTTTCAGCACAGAGTAGCCGCGCAGCCCGATTCGTTTTCGCGCCTGCACCTGGCTGACGGGCTCACGCGCCAGCAGCACTATCTCCACCGCGCGAATCAGCTTTTGCCGGTCATTGCCGTGAATTCGCGCGGCGGCCGGAGGATCGAAGCGGCGCAGGAACCGCGAAAGCGCGCCGGGCCGCCGCTCAGCCAGATCGACAAGCCGCTCCCGCAACCCGGCGTCCTTGACAGGAGCCGGGGAAAGGCCATCCAGCAGAGCCCGCAGATAAAACCCGGTTCCGCCCGCAAGCACCGGCAGCTTCTTTCGTGCTGTCACATCTGCAAGAACCTGGCTCGCTTCGCGGGCAAACTGCCCCGCTGTCATCTCCGAACAGGGATCAACCACATCGATCAGGTGGTGTACGATGCCCCGGCGTTCCGGCAAAGGCACTTTTGCGGAGCCGATGTCGAAGCTGCGGTACATCTGGACCGAATCGTAATTAACGATTTCTCCGCCGAATTCGCGGGCGATTGCTAGCGAAAGCTCGCTTTTCCCGGAGCCGGTCGGACCGGCAATTGCAACCAATGGGTGGTGTTCAAACCCCGCCATTCACGCCCCAAAATCCGCCCGGACAGGAATCCGCAACCGGCGCAAAGGCCGCTGCATCAGAGGTTTCAGAGCTATACTTGAAGCAGCCCGAGCCATTCGGGGTCAGTAAAGCCAGCAAGTTTGACGCCGCCGAATGCCTTCCCCTTACTTTAGCCCTATCCACACCCGATTGCTTGCCGGAGTTCTGGCCACTGCATCGGTTCTGCTTGCCGCCAGTAGTCAGGCGCCCAGCGGCGCCACCAGCGCTCCCCCGAAGAGTGTCACGCCGGAGCACGGCAACACGCAAAAGGCATCCGCTTACTATCACTTCGCCATTGGCCATCTATACGAGGAGCTTGCAGGGGCCTACGGCAATCGAAGCGATTACGTCAATAAGGCGATTGATAGCTACCGCCAGGCCATGAAGGAAGATCCGGCAAATGCCGGGTTTCTGGTCGAGGATATAGCCGAGCTGTACCGCATGTCCGGCCGCATTCGGGAAGCGGTCGAGGAAGCGCAGAACGCGCTGAAGCAAAATCCCGACGACCTGAACGCCCGGCGGGTTCTGGCGCACATCTACACCCAGGAAATCGGCGATGCTCAGGCAAATCACATCGACGAGGGAATGGCGCATAAGGCGATTGAGCAGTACAAGATAATCACCGAAAAAGATCCCAAAGACGCCGAGAGTCTGGTGATGCTTGGCCGCCTGGATCGCTTGATCGGCGATTCTGTCGGCGCTGAAGAGTCGTTCAAAAAGGTACTTGCCAACGATCCCGACAACGAAGATGCGGTTACAGGATTGGCAGCAGTGTATTCGGAGCGCAATGACCCGAAGGCCGCCGCCGCTCTGCTCGAGAAGTTAACGAATAAGAACCCCACTCCCCGCTCGCTGGTAGCTTTGGCCAACAGTTATGAGCAGATGCGGCAGTTCGGCCCGGCCGCGGACGCCTATGCAAAAGCCCTCGCTCTCGATCCAAGCCGCGCTGAATTGAAGGCTGCGCTTGCCCAAAACCAAACCAACGCCGGACGCTACGACGATGCCATCAAGACCTTCCAGGAACTTGCCGCAGATAATCCGCAGGAAGTCCTGCCGTACATCGGCATGGCACAGATCTATCGCGAACAGAAGGACTACGGCCAAGCTCAGCGCATGATCGACAAGGCCAAAGGGCTGAGCGCCGATAATCTCGACGTCCAGTTGGAACAAGTGCGCTTGCTCGATGCCCAAGGCAAAGTGGGTGACGCGATCGCGGTGCTGAAGGGCGTCATCGATGCCACCAATCGCCGTGCCGGCGGAGCCAGCGCGCAGGCCCGGGCGGAACTCCTGGACAGTCTCGGCTCTCTCTATAGAACCGATCAGCAGTTTGATCGCGCGGTTGCCACCTTCCGCGAAGCGGCGGCATTGAATGCCGAAAATGCCAGCCGTGAGGAAGGGCAGATCATCGAAACCTATCGTGCCCAGAGAGACTTTGCAAAGGCGCAGAGCGAAGCTGATGCTGCCCTTGCAAAGTTCCCGAACGATCGCATGCTGACCCAGGTGCGAGCCGAAGTGCTCTCCGACGTGGGCAAGACCGATGAAGCGGTAGCAAGCCTGAAAAAGCTGCTCGATGGAAAGAACAGCCGCGCCGATCTCGAAGTCTATCTCTCGATTTCGGATGTGTACAGCAAAGCCAAAAACTACACCGAGATGGCCAAGGCGATCGAAGCTGCAGCGAAGCTGGCAACCACCGATGATGATCGGGCCACCATCGACTTCCGGCGCGGTTCGATGTTTGAGCGCCAAAAGAACTACGCTTTAGCCGAAAAGCAGTTTCGGGCTGCGCTCGAGATTGACCCGAACAATGCGTCGGCTTTGAACTACTTGGGGTACATGCTCGCCGATCAGGGCGTTCGTCTGCAGGAAGCCCAGGAACTGATCAGCAAAGCCGTAAAGCTTGAGCCGAACAACTATGCCTATCTGGACAGCCTGGGTTGGGTTTACTTCCGCCAGAACAGGCTGCAGGATGCCGAGCAGCAGCTTCGGCGTTCGCTCGAGATGATGGGAACGGATGCCACC
>DATBDT010000086.1:0-63995 GCA_036269815.1 Bryobacteraceae bacterium | reverse complement strand
CTCTATGCTTATGCCGAAGCCACCGTCCCGAAGATTACCGTGATCACTCGCAAGGCATACGGGGGCGCTTATTGTGTGATGGGCTCCAAACACCTGCGTACCGACATCAACTTCGCGTGGCCGACGGCTGAAATCGCGGTGATGGGTCCGGAAGGTGCCGTCAATGTTCTGTATCGGCGCGAACTTTTGAACGGCGGCGACCCCGAAGCTGTCCGCACGGGCAAAATCGACGAGTACCGTGAGCGGTTTGCTAATCCGTTTGTCGCGGCTGAGCGCGGTTACATTGACGATGTGATCGAACCGCGCGAAACGCGCGCCAAAGTTATTCGCGCCTTGCGCCTGCTCGCAAACAAAACGGACACCATGCCGCGTAAGAAGCATGGAAACATACCGCTGTAAGGCTTTTTTATAGGCGGTAAAAACCGATTGCCTACTCGCCCGATTCTTGACCGACTTTCAGGACAGCCAGGAACGCCTCCTGCGGAATGTCCACGCGACCCACGCGTTTCATCCGCCGCTTGCCTTCCTTTTGCTTTTCGAGCAGCTTCCGTTTACGCGAGATATCGCCGCCATAGCACTTCGCCAGAACGTTCTTGCGCATCGCGGCAATGGTTTCCCGGGCGATGATTTTGTTGCCGATCGCTGCCTGCAACGCCACCTCGAACATCTGCCGCGGAATCAATTTACGCAAGCGCTCGATCAGAATTTTGCCGCGCTCGTAGGCAAAATCGCGATGTACGATCATGGACAGGGCATCGACGGGCTCGCCCGCGACCAGAACGTCAAGCTTGACCATCGGCGAGGTGCGATGCCCCGACAGATGATAATCGAGCGAAGCGTAGCCGCGCGAAGCCGATTTCAGACGGTCGTAAAAATCGAGAACGATTTCATTCAGCGGCAGTTCATACAGCAGCAGCACGCGCCCGCTGCCGATATATTCAAACTTCTTCTGCGTGCCGCGCTTCTCTTCGACCAGCTTCAGAATTTCGCCGACGTATTCCTCGCGCGTGATAATCGTTGCGTCAATAATCGGTTCTTCAATTGTCTTGGTGCTGGAAGGCTCCGGGAACTTTTGCGGATTATCAATTTCGTACACTTCGTCGGCCGTCGTCGTAATGCGATAACGCACACCCGGCGCCGTCGTGATGAGATCGATGTTGAACTCACGCTCCAGGCGCTCCTGGACGATCTCCAGATGCAGCAGGCCGAGGAATCCGCAGCGGAATCCAAACCCCAGCGCGACCGAACTTTCAGGCTCGAAGCTGAACGAGCTGTCATTTAACCGCAGCTTTTCCAGTGCATCGCGCAACAACCCGTGCTCATGCGACTCCACCGGATACAATCCGGCAAACACCATGGGCTTGATTTCCTGGAATCCAGGTAGCGGTTCGGCTGCCGGCGTGGCGTCGTCCAGAATGGTGTCGCCCACTTTAGCATCCGAAACCGTTTTGATATTCGCAAACAAGAAGCCGGCTTCGCCTGCCGTAAGCTCGTCGCAAGCAACGGGCTTTGGCGACTGAAAACCGACCCCGTCAACATCGAAGCTCTTTCCATTCGACCGAAGCCGGATCTTCTGACCCTTCCGCACCGTTCCGTCTACGACACGGGTCAAGATGATGACGCCGCGATAGGGATCGAACCACGAATCAAAGATGAGCGCCCGCAGCGGCGCCGCCGGGTCGCCTTTGGGTGGCGGCACGCGCTTCACGACGGCTTCTAAAATGTCCTGAATGCCGATGCCGTTTTTGGCACTCGCCAGAACAGCGTCGCTTGCGTCCAATCCAATCACCTGTTCAATCTGTTCGCGAATCCGCTCCGGCTCAGCAGAGGGCAAATCGATCTTGTTGATCACGGGAATAATCTCGAGATCGTGGCTGAGCGCGAGATACGTGTTCGCCAGCGTCTGCGCCTCGACACCTTGCGAAGCATCGACCACCAGCAGCGTGCCCTCGCAAGCCTGAAGACTGCGCGAAACTTCGTAGGTGAAGTCCACATGGCCCGGCGTATCGATAAGATTCAGCTCGTAAGTATCACCATCAAGCGCCTTGTAATTCAGCCGGACTGCGTGCGCCTTAATCGTGATGCCACGCTCCCGTTCCAGGTCCATGCTGTCGAGCACCTGGGCCATCATTTCCCGTTCGGAGAGTGCGCCCGTGTACTCCAGAAGCCTGTCCGCTAACGTGGATTTCCCGTGATCGATGTGAGCAATAATCGAGAAATTCCGGATATAGCGGGGATCCATGCTGCGGTAGACTGAAGGGTAACCCGAATTATCCCATAGTGCGCGGTCTGCACCTGGACGCACTTCTTTTCAATGCCTTACGTCACCTCTCAAGGCAGCCTCGACGCTGCAAATCTGCGTATTGCTGTTCTTGTTAGCCGTTTTAATGAGTTCATTACAGAGGCTCTGGCAAAGGGTGCATTCGAAGTATTAGCGCACCGCGGCTGTCCGCAGGAGAACGTGCATTTCGTCAAAGTCCCGGGGGCCTGGGAACTTCCCCTGGCCGCAAAAGCTCTAGCTGCTTCCTGCGACGCAATCGTAGCTCTGGGCGCGGTGATTCGTGGAGACACGCCGCATTTCGATTACGTAGCCGGAGCCGCTGCCCAGGGTCTCCGGGAGGTCAGTCTCCAAACTGGAGTCCCCATCGCCTTCGGCGTTTTGACGACCGACAATATCCAGCAGGCAATGGACCGCGCCGGCGGCAAGAGCGGCAATAAGGGCGCTGAGGCCGCAGAGGCTGCGATCGAGGCCGCCAACTTGATTCGGCAGCTAAAAGAATGCCCGCCCAAGGAATCGGCTTGAATGGCCGCCCGCCATCGATCCCGAAGACGCGCCTTGCAAGTGCTCTATGAGTGGGACATGCGCGGCGAGTCCGTTGACCGCGCGATCGCGCACTTCTACGACTCGCTCTATTCGGAAGAGAACGAAAACCGTCCCAAGCCCGATCGTTTCATGGAAGAATTAACTCGCGGCACAGTCGCCAAATCAGCTGAGATCGATAAAAAAATCGAGGAGAAAGCTGAGAACTGGCGCTTAGAGAGGATGCCCGTAGTGGACCGGAATATTCTGCGGCTCGCGATTTATGAACTGGAACTGCAAGCCGTGCCCGCGCCAGTCGTGATCGACGAGGCTTTAGAATTGGCGCGGCGGTTCTCTAGTGATGAATCGGTAGCCTTCATCAACGGAGTGTTGGACGCCGTCCGCCGTCAAACTCTCGCCGCCGGACAAGCGTCTTGAAGAACTCTTCGATAAACGCGCACAACAGACTCGCCCCGGGCGCCACAACGGTAGGCGCGGTTGCTCGTTCCAGCGAGCCGCCGGGGCAGCTTGTGCGCTCCTAAGTATCATTTCTGGTCGCTTTTGCCTTTTCCCGTTGAGAGGTCTGGAATACCCATTAGTCCGTTCAGCTTCCCTAGATCGGAAAGGTTCATGTTTCCCCGTATATACACGACACTGACTTCCTTCGGCTCAGCGGCGACGACGGCGAGCGCGGTGCCCTTTCCCTCGTCACTGCACAAAAAGATCTGCGAATGTTCATCCTTTTCTTTGGAATCCACAATCGAAGTACAGTTCTGCATCTTGGCAATTTGAGCTCGAACGGCGTCCAGATCTGAATCCGAATACTCACCCGATTTGTCGAACTCAAAGTTCCGCACTTGTACGGTTGCCAATCCGTTCAGTACCTTTTTGACATCCGGATCTTTCTTGTCTTCCTCCGAGTTCATCTTCATGACCATCTGCAGCTGATTTTTGTCGAGCGAGACCTTATGAACTTGCTTCGCCTTTGCGGCGAGCTTGTCCAGGCTGGACAAGTCGAGTGACTGTGACCAGGCGCATATTCCGGATAGTGCAACGAACATAACCAGTCTTTTCATAATTCGCCTCGCTTTTCGTCCACCTTCACCTTGGCTGCGGATTGCTGCAATCGGGAGTTGACATGCTCAAATTTTTGCATCGCCAGTGCCAACGCGAAGACTACTTGCCGTTCCGTTTCCCTTGCGTGCACCCGCTGTTCCTGCCGCCATTCCATTCCCCCAAACAGCAGTGCAATCGCCACTGAGGCGGCGATCGCCGGATACCACAGTTTGGATCGTCGTTGCCCCTGACCGGGGACCGCCGCCAGCACGCGTTCTGCGAATCCCTCCGGCGCCTCCTGCCGGCTTAGAGCTTTACGAAGTTGCTCTCCCAGAAAGTCGCTCATATCTTTACTACCTTTTTATGTTCCAGACGCCCGCGCAACGTTTCCATCGCCCGGTGCAAGCGGCTCTTCACGGTGTTTACCGGAATGTTCAGCAGCCGTGAAATTTCCTCCGTATCAAGATCCTCCTGATAGCGCAAGATCACCACCGCCCGTTGCCACTCCGGCAGCGCGGCCACTTGTTTCCGCAGCGTCTCCTGCAAAAGGGGATCACTATAAGCCCCCGCGGTTGCCGGGTGAAAGGTGTCACTCAACGGCACTTCAGAACGATAGGAGCTCTTGCGGCTAGTGTCAATACACCGGTTTGCCGTGCTACGCCGCAGCCAAGACGTTAAATGCGCCTCTGACTCGATCTTGTGTAAGTTTCGATGCAACTCCAGAAAGATATCCTGGGCAATCTCCTCGGCCAGTGCTGAGCTTCCAAAAAAATGAAGGCCAATGCTGAAAACCAAACCGCCATGCTGCCGCACAATCGCCTCGAAGCCTTCTTTATAACCGGCCTTCGCGCGATCGAGGGAACTTCCCACGGTTAGGGCTGCGGCGCTCATCTTCATTAGCTAAATACGGATACGGCGGGCGACCGATCCCCGAAAACTCACTCTCAATCGAAAATCGGGCTACTTTCCGATGCAAAACGTTGAAAAAATTCGATTCAAGATGTCGTCCGCCGTCGTCGCCCCAGTAACAGCATCCATCGGCCGCAGGGCGGCGTAGAGATCGAGGAGCAACATTTCGTGCGGTATTTCGAATTCAACGGCGCGGACCGCATTCTCAAGTGCCGCAATGCTTTCCTGTAACAGCGTCGCATGCCTCACGCTGGTTAAGGCCCCACTCTCCGGCGCAATCAAACCCTCTGGCGCCAGGCGCCCTAGTATCGAGTCGCGCAGCTCTGGAATGCCTTCGCCGGTAAGGGCGGATACCTCGATCAACGCCGGCGACTTCGCAGCCGATCGTTGCGGCAAATCACGCTTATTCCCGACAAGTATTGGCTGACGTTCGGCAAACGTATCCAGCAGTTGCTGGTCTTCGGGCCCAAATCCGGACGAAAGATCAAAAACGAGCAGGGTTAAATCCGCATCCGCCATCGCCTGGTACGTCCGCTCAATTCCAAGCGTTTCCACCAGATCCTCGCTCTTGCGAATGCCGGCGGTATCCACCACCTTTACGGGTATGCCTGTAAGCGAGGTCGTTTCTGAAACCAGATCGCGCGTGGTTCCCGGTATCTCCGTCACAATTGCCCGATCCTGCTCGAGCAGCCGGTTGAACAAGCTGCTCTTACCAACATTGGGCCGCCCCGCGACGGCTAGCGTAAAGCCTTCAAAGACGAACCGCCCGCTAGCAAACGTCGCGAGCAGTGCGTCCAAGCCGTCCCGGATCGGCGCTAACCGGCGCAAAATTTCCTGCGGCGGGGCTACGGAAACATCATCCTCGGCGAAGTCAATACCGGCCTCGAGCAGAGAAATCAGCTCCAGCAGCGATTCTTTCAAAGGCCGAATCCGCTTCGAAACCGAGCCTTCCATTTGCTGCGCCGCAACGCGCGCCTGATATAACGTGGTCGCGTCGATCAACTCCCGAATCGCTTCCGCCTGCGGTAAATCGACGCGGCCGTTCAAATAAGCTCGTAGCGTGAATTCCCCGGGCTCGGCGAGACGTGCTCCTTTGCGAACTGCTTGCGCCACGCAGAAACGCAACACTACCGGCGCCCCATG
This sequence comes from Bryobacteraceae bacterium, assembly GCA_036269815.1. GTDB lineage: Bacteria > Acidobacteriota > Terriglobia > Bryobacterales > Bryobacteraceae > Bog-105. The sequence continues at coordinate 58,087 of DATBDT010000086.1, read as the reverse complement.
ACAGGAAATTTCAATCACATCTTCACCGGTGTAAGAGCGGGGTGCCTCGAAGTAGCTGACGACGGATTGATCTACCAGGTGCCCGTCATCGTCAACCAACTCGGCCAGCCGGCATGTCCATGTACGCAGGTCGATACCGCCAGGGAAACGGAGAATGTTTAATGCGATGACTCTGCTTTCGGGCCCGGAGAGGCGCACAACGCCGAGTCCACCGCGTCCCACAGGAGTGGAGATGGCGACAATCGTGTCGCGCAGAAGCATTTGCGGCGTACTTTATCGCGGGTGCCGATCGCGCCCGCGTGGAGGACGCCGGTCGTCTCGTCCGGGCGTAGGAGGACCATCCCGCCTGCCGCCGCTGCGTCCGAATCCACCACTGCGGTCCCCGAATCCGGGACGCGCGCCGCCACGGAATGGTGGAGTGGGAGGGGCAGGTGGGGTCGGCATATCTGCGGGAACCACCACCACCGATCGTCCCGGTCCCACACCTACACTTTCACTGCGAAGTTCCTTTTCGTCGCGTAGAGCGAGATGGATGATCCGTCGCTCCCGGCTGGTCATCGGGTTGAAATGAAACGGTACGTGCGTACGTTTCACCTTATCCGCGGCCGCCAGCGCACTCATCCGGAGTTCCTCGATGCGCAGCAAGCGGTAATCGTTTGCATCGAAAGAAATCAGCGAATGATCCTCCGGCGGAAAGCGCAATGCCTCCATCGAGAGATGCTCCAGAGCAAGCAGCAGTTCCGCTCGATTGCCCAGCAGGAGATCAACGTCTTCGCCGGCGAACCGTACCGTTACTTCCGGGTTCTCTACTTCCGGGTGTGGATTCTCTGCTGCATGCAGCGTGTAGGTCAAGTTGAAACCGGCGTGCTGCAAGAGCGGCTCCAGGAACTGATCCAGCTGCGGCTTAAACGATTCGACGGTATACTTCACGCGTTATTTTCGACTTACTTTCTTGACCGGAGCCTTCGCAGGCGCTTCCACCGGCGGGGCAGGCATAAACCGATTGATCACCAACTGTTGCGCAATTCCGACAAGGTTACTGGTCAAGTAGTATAGTACAAGCCCGGACGACAGAAACCAGAAGATATACCCAAACACCAGGGGCATAAACAACATCATCTTTTGCTGGTTCGGATCTACTCCTGGCGATGGCGTCATCCGTTGGGTCAGGAATTGCGTAATCACCAGAACCACCGGCAAGATGTGAATCGCAATCGTCTCCGGTGCGGAGAGATCGCTTACCCACAGCCACGGCGCGTGCCGCAATTCAATCGCAATGCTCAGCACGCGATAAAAGGCGTAAAGGAACGGCATTTGGATCAACAGCGGTAGACACCCTCCTACCGGATTCACGCCCCCCTTTTTGTACAGCGCCATCACTTCCTGGTTCTGTTCCGCCTTTTTGGGATCGTTTATCTTAATGTTCTTGTAGCGCTCGTTGATTGCCTTGATCTGCGGTTGCAGCCGCTGCATCTTGCGCGCAGATCTCAGGCTGGAAAACTTCAGCGGAAACAGGACCAGATTGATGATCAGCGTGACCACAACAATGGCCCAACCATAATTGCCTGTCCAATGATCGGCAGTCCAGTTCAACCAGAGGAATAGCGGCTTCGCCAGAATTCCGAAGAAGCCCCAATCGATGATCTGCGTCAGCTTCGGGTTCACCTTCTTCAGAATGTTGAGGTCTTTCGGTCCCACAAACAACGTGAACTCATTCTCAGCGCCCGTCGAAAGCCCGCCGCCGATAGAGGGTTGAGGCTTATCTTCGCCGGGGACTTTCAGCGGATCGCTATACGTGCGGACTTCGAGTGAACCAGAGGCAGGCAGCGCGACCGCCGCGAAGAAATTGTCTTCAACACCGCCGAAAGTGTAATTCCCCCCATCCGTCGTCGCGCCGTCCTTTGCGTCCTTTACGGTTTTTTCAATCAGCTTTCCAGCGGTCGCATCGTAACGCACTGTCCGTCCGTTGCTCGCCGCTCGAAAAGCTTTCGGATCGCCGAAGCCACCTCGCCACTCGAGAAAGTGGGCAACCGGCGTGCCGTTGGTTACGACGGCGGAGTGGACATTGGCCAGATAGCTGTCTTTACTGAAGCCGAAAGACTTCTGGATACTGGTGTGCCCGTCGGAGTAACTGTAATCGACGCCCATTCCGCCGGATGTCGGGGTCACCTTGTAGAGAACCGTATTGGGATCGACGGTAATGCGCTGATCTTTAATTTCTATTGCAAACGGAAGAGGCACGTTCGTGCTTTGTTCCCCAAACGCGGTTTGATGCACTAGCTGTAGCGGCTTCCCTGCCGTGTCCGCATAGCGCTTCAAAACCCAGCTCTTAACCAGGCCCCCCCGGTTGGTGAAAACGAGGTGATAAAGATCAGTGTCAATGTCGGTAATTTGCTCCGTAGCGGCGGTAATCTGTCCAGCTGCTCCCGCACTTGCGGTGGCCGGAATATCGACCGCTGCCGGAACCTGCCGCGGTTGCACAACCGCCTGCTTTTCCGCGGGCGCCTTCGCTGTTTTGGGCGGCTGTGGAGGCTTGAAGAGGTATTGCGATACCAGCAGCACCAGCATCATCAGGCCCAACGCTATGGGCAAACGTTTTTCCAACGAAGGCGGCTCGGACGCCCCGCCACTCAGATTATTCGGCATCGATGAACTCCTCAATAAACGCGCACAACAGACTCGCCGCGGGCCGCCACGGCGGCTTGTGCGCTGGTCCAGCAAACGCGCACAACAGGCTCGCCACGGATCGCCGCGGCAGCTTTTGCGCTGTCCAGTAAACGCGCACAACAGACTCACCCCGGCCGGATGTCAGGCAGCGTGCCCGTTCTAGCGCGAGGCCGGGGCGGCTCGTGCGCTCTCAAGACTCAACGGACCGGGTCGTACCCACCTGTATGAAACGGATGGCACTTACCCAATCGGCATACCCCTAACCAGAGGCCGCGCACCACGCCATGTTTTCGGATCGCATCTGACATGTATTCGGAACACGTGGGAGAAAAGCGGCAGGCGGACGGCAAAAGGGGTGAAATAAATAACTTGTAACCACGCAAGACGGCGATCAGGATTGGCTGCATTGCGCAAAAATCCGGCCGATTTCCCGGCACAGATCCTCAAACTTGGTGGTTAGAACGTTTCGCCGGGGATTGAACACGATGGTCCAATCGTAGGCAAGCTGATCGTATTGGCTGCGGATCGCTTCACGCATCCGGCGTTTGATTCGATTACGCTGTACTGCTTTTCCGACTGCGCGCGGCACGGTAAAGCCGAACCTTGAAGGCGTGGCTGCCGCTGCATTTCGCAAACAGAAAGCAGCGAAGTAACGACTTGTCATACGCATGCCCGTCTGGTAAATGGTGCGGAATTCTGACGATTTGCGGAGCCGTCGATTGCGAGGGAGTGACAGCGGACCAAATGATTTAACTGCGTTTAATTCGCGGAGCGTACGGCTGGTTCGTCGCTAACGGACAATTTGTGGCGGCCTTTTGCTCGCCGGCGCGCCAGGACGGCGCGACCATCGGCGGTTTTCATGCGAACTCGGAAGCCGTGCGTTTTCGCCCGGTGACGGTTGTTCGGCTGAAACGTGCGTTTTGGCATTACAGTTCCTTATCTAAAAAGCATTCTGGGAGCGGCGCTTTCTCTATTGAGAGCTGCACTCGAGGTGGCCGGGTACAAACACACCTCGGCTGTCCACAAACCCAAGAATTTATTATACACGGTCCCTATAAAATCCGGGTCGTTGATATCTTTATCGGAACGGGGGACACATGAACGCGCGGCGTTTCTACGTAGACCCGTCGGCATCTGTCGTTACGACTGTTGCCTACAACCGGCCGTGCACGGACGATTGATCAGATTCCCGCCGTCTTCCAAGCGCTGCAGCGAAACTCGCGCCGACCACTCTGCTCCCGCCAGCACCACCATGGTCGCTGTAAATGACCACAAAATGATGCTGATGGATTGTACGAACGGAGGTACTTCATTTCGCAGCTTGGCGTTTAAATACGGCCAAGTCAACAAGTTCAGGTACTTCAGCAACTCCAGCAACGCCCCTACAACAATGGAGGCTGGGATCAGCCGCTTTACGGGAATGCGCACGTTCGGCAGGATCCAATACACCGCGAAAATCAGCAGCATTGTGATAGGAACCGCGGTTATTTTGAAGATTGCCGATTGCAGGACTGCACTAATCTCGGAGGTTCCGAAATGCTCTTTCAAAAATTGCACGTTGAGAGTCGTAATACAGATAGAGGCCAGAACTAGCGCGCCGCAGGCAAAGATGAGCCCCAGACTGACGATCTGGTTGCGAAGAAAACTTCGATTATGCTTCACGCGCCAGATTCGATTGAACGCCACTTCTAAGGGAACAAAGATACCGTTCGCGGTGAAAAGCAGCAGGAATACGGATAACCAGGAAAACCGATGAGCGGTCGTCGCCTGCATCAGGTACGTTCGGAACGGTACTCCAAAGTCGGCGGGAAAAAACTCATTGACGACGTTAAAGATCACCTGCACTGCCGCATTCCAATGGAAGACCCACCGGCACAGCAGCATCATTGCGGTCAGAAACGGGAAAAAGGTCAGTAGCACATTTGCTGCTACTGCGAACGAATACACGTGCACCTCGGTTTGCATTAGCAAACGAAGTGACGGCCAGGCGCTCGCCCATAACGCCTGCCACGACCGCACATATATATGCGGCCCAGGATGAAACGGGTCCTTGCGCGTACCGGGAGCAGGCGCATTCGGAGCATCAGTCAGGCTTGTGGCCAAGGATGTTTCTGCCGGATTGCTCACACTCGCGCCCTTACTCATTAGGGTAACGTGCGAAAGAGAGGACGAGTTCCTCTAAACGGCTGGTCGACTGTTCAATTCCAGACGAGTATAATTCGGAGCGAGTTAGATCGCAAAAGTCCCGCAAAGGAGATCTCCAATGGCCGCTACCACGCCGCAAGTACCCTCGGAACGTTCCACGAGTTTCGCATCGGACGTCACCGGAATGTTCAATTTCCTTATTGACCCCGTGGGAGCGGCTCGCTGTTTACCCCACAAGTGGTTTTGGGTTGCGCCCTTCCTTGTTCTTTCGGCTGCCGCAATTTTTTACACGGCCATCAGCGGACCTATCGGTCTTCACTATGCCGAAACCGCGCCGCTCCCGGCGAACGTGACGCAGGAGCAATATTCGCAGCAGCTCCATATTCAGGCTGCAATCCAAAAATTCATGCCTGTTATCATGCCCGTCTTCCTGTTGATTTTTAATCTCATTCAAGCGGGCATTCTGCTCGCCAGTTCGACGATGGTGGCGGTCCGGGCGCGTTTCTTTGAGCTCTTCAATCTGGTATCTGGCTGCGGCATCATCTCGGCTCTGCAAATGGTTGCCTGGGCAATAATTCTTATGCTGAAACATGAGATCTCCAGCCCTGGCGAAATACGTCCGCCGCTTGGTTTTGATATTTTTTTACCGGAAGGAACTAACAAGTTTTTGTTTGCCGGCATCGGCTACTTCAGCCTCTTTACGGTGTGGAGCCTGGTGATGATGATTCTTACTTATAGCGCGGGCTTTCGGGTCAGCAAAAGTAAAGCGACCTTCGCCGTGTTGCCAAACTTTCTCCTTGGCTTTTTCTTTACTCTCGTCGGCGCCGCGTTCCAGAAGTCTTAAGCTATTTGCTTTGGCGTCGTCCCAAATTGCTTTGTCCGCCTTTGAGCATGCGCAGACCGCGAATACAAGGCTGAACAGTCTCTTCGCGGCGCGCAGCCGTGCCCCCTGCGCTCCTAATACTTCGGCACTTTCGGATCGACCTTGTCGCTCCAGGCAGCGATTCCGCCGGTCATGTTCCGCACGTGCTTGAAGCCGTTTTGCTTCAGCAGATCCACTGCCTTCTGGCTGCGCGCGCCGGTCTTGCAATGCGCGACGATATCCGCATCTTTATCCAACTCGCCGAGCCGCGCGGGTAACTGCCCAAGCGGAATCAAGACCGCTCCGGGAATGCTGGCAATCCGGTATTCGTGCGGTTCGCGCACATCGATCAACGTGAACATATCGCCGCGGTCCTGCTTCTGCTTCACTTCAACCGGACCAATGACACCTTCCACCGCTGGCGCAGCAACCGGTTCTCCAACACCGCAGAATTGTTGATAGTCGATCAGCTGGGTCACAGTGGGATGATCTCCGCAAACCGGACAGTCTTTATCGCGCCGCAGCTTCAACTCGCGGAAGCGCATATTCAGCGCATCATAAAGAAGCAACCGGTTCTTCAGCGTTTCGCCCACGCCCAAAATAATCTTTACTGCTTCCGTTGCTTGCACGACGCCAATCAGTCCGGGCAGAATACCCAGAACGCCGCCTTCCGCGCAGCTCGGGACTAATCCTGGCGGTGGCGGTTCCGGATATAAGCAGCGATAGCACGGCCCGTCCCCGTAAGCGAATACAGTTGCCTGACCTTCAAAGCGAAAAATCGAGCCGTACACGTTGGGTTTCTTCAACAACACGCACGCATCGTTCACTAAGTAGCGTGTCGGGAAGTTGTCGGTGCCGTCGATCACGATGTCGTAATCGCGCAGAATCTCAAACGCGTTCGCGCTGGTGAGTCCGGTGTCGTATTTATCGATCCGCATGTTTGGATTGATGTCTTTCATGCGGTCTGCCGCGGAATCCAGCTTTTTCCGGCCAAGATCCTTCGTCCCGTGAATCACCTGCCGCTGCAGGTTGGAAGCATCGACGACATCGAAATCGATGATGCCTACACGGCCGATTCCGGCGGCAGCAAGATACAAACCGACCGGCGCGCCGAGTCCGCCTGCGCCAACCATCGCGATCTTGGCATTCTTCAGCTTCACCTGTCCTTCCATGCCGACTTCCGACAGAATCAGATGACGGCTAAAGCGCGCGATCTCTTCGTTGGTCAGCGTTGTCGCCGCTGTATCCACCGGGTCAGCGACTACACTTGACCCGCCCGCAATGCTTGGCACAATCGAGAGCGTGGTATCGCTGGTAACCTTTGTTTCGGTCTTTTCGAGATACCGGATGTCTTCGTCATTTACGTAGACGTTCACAAAGCTCCGCAGCTTGCCCGCGTCGTTGAACAGGTTTTTGCGCAAATTCGGATACTGCGCCGTCAACGAAGTCAATGCCTCGCCAACGGTCGCGCCGCTCACGTCCACCGCGTCCTTCTGTTCGGTGAATTGCCGCAACGCCGTTGGGATCAGGATTTTTGCCATTTCAATTCCTCTCGCTCTGCCCGGGTCTGTTCGTAGTCCGGTAGAAAACTGTTAGCGTGATCGAATTTACCAGCTTTGATTGATAGCACCACAAACGAGTACCAGGGACACGAATTCTCCAGATCGGTTTTCGAAAAATAAGCATCGCAGTCGGGGTGCGAATGGTAGATACCAATCAGATCCAGCCCGCGGTCACGCGCCGCTTTGTCGGCGGCCAACAGATCCTCGGGGCTAATCTCGTAGCGCGCGGCCTGCTCACCATGAAAGGCATTTTCAAAAGCCACGGCTTCTGTCACAAACTTTTTTTCGCTGCCGTTTTTTCCGAGCATGGCCCCGCAGCATTCATTTGGAAACGTACTTTCCGCGTGCGCCACCATGGCGTCCCAGGAAGTACTTGCTATTTCAATCATTCCAGAAATCTTCGCTGAGATACTTCTGTCCGCCATCGCACAAAATGGTCACGACCACGCCGGGCTGACCGTTATTTGATAACGATTCGGCGACCCGGGTTGCAGCCACGACGTTTGCGGCCGCGGAAATTCCGACCAACAGCCCCTCATGCCGCGCCAGCTTGCGGGCCATGTCGTACGCATCTTCGGTATCGATCCAGAGATTCTCGTCCGCGAGTGCCGGATCATAGATGCGCGGTTTGATCGCCGAGGGCATATGTTTGGTACCTTCCAGGCCATGTAGCGGCGAAGACGGCTGGGCGGAGATGCACTCGACTCCCGGTAAGTCCTTTTGCAAACGGCGTGCGGTTCCCATGAAGGTTCCGCTGGTTCCCAGTATGGCTACGAAATGGGTGATCGAGCCGCCTGTCTGCTCAATAATTTCGGGACCGGTAGTCTCGTAATGCGCTTGCCAATTCGAATCGTTACTGTATTGATCGGGATAAAAATAGGTATCCGGATCGTCGGTGTAAATTCGCTTACAAACCCGAATCGCGCCGTCCGAACCCTCAGCCGCATCCGTCAGCACCAGTTCGGCACCGAAAGCATTTAGAATCTGTTTCCGTTCCGGCGATGCGTTGGCCGGCAGACAGAGTTTCACCTGGTAGCCTTTGGCTGCGCAGATCATCGCATAGGCAATCCCGGTGTTACCGCTGGTCGAATCGAGCAAAATCTTACCCGGAACCAGGTCACCGCGTTCTTCGCCGCGGCGGATCATATTCAGCGCAGGCCGGTCTTTTACCGAGCCGCCCGGGTTCAGAAATTCCGCCTTGCCGAACACGCGGACGTCTCCGCGCGATGCCGAAGGAATGGCTAGGAGCGGGGTATTCCCAATCTTGTCTAATAGATCGGAGCCAATGAGTGTCTGAGCGGCGGCGGGCACTATTTCTAGTGTATGTCGATCGGCTTTTAGGGTGCGCCGGTCCGCTGTTGCCTATTCGTTCCGTAAGGCGATCGCAGGCTGCACACGCGTGGCGCGCAAAGCCGGTAAGTAGCATGCTGCAATCGTGGTGATTCCAAGCAGCGCCGCAGCCGTAATCCAAACGAGTCCCTCCGATTCGCCCAAGCCGAACACGATTCCTTGCAATAGTCTTGTGAGAAATAGCGCGCTCACCGCGCCGACTGCCCAACCGATCAGCCCCATTGCCAAGCCTTGCCATGACACCTGCCAGAGCAACCGGCCGGGGGTTGCTCCGAGGGCCGTCTTGATCCCGAACTCTGCCGTTCGCCGTGCCACCGAGTAAGAGATCAAGCCATAAATGCCCAGCATTGCGAGCCCCAGAGCGAGGCCGGAAAACAGCGCCATCATGACGGTCAAAAATCGCGGGCGCGCATTGGCCGCCGACATCACGTCTTCCATGGTTTGCACTTTGGAAACCGGAACGCTCGGATCAATCGATCTGACGGCGCGCCGTATTGCATCGGCATAGGAAGTCGGGTTGCCCGTAGTTCGAATTAAGATCCGAGCTGTCTCGGTGCCGGCGACACGCGCCGGGAAAAATGCTTCGGTTTCGGCGGGTTTATCCAACCCACCGTTCTTGATGTCTTCTACGACACCGATGATCGTGCACCAGGGCGTATTGCCGCCTCCGGGACGAATCCGATGTCCAATGGGACTCTCATGCGGCCAGAACGTTCGCGCCATGGCTTGATTCACCACAACACCTGGATGTTTTGGTTCGCCGTCTCTTGGCTCTATTTCGCGGCCTTCGATGATGCGCGAACCCAGGGTCTCAAAAAAATGCTCTCCTGCGACCTGATAATAAGCGACATTGTTGATCGGCCCGTTGGGTCGCGGCACGAACCCCTCGATCTCGGTCGTGTTGTCGTTCACCGGGCGAATGGGCGGCAAGCCGCTGCCAGCAATGGTCGCAGATTTCACGCCAGGTATGTGGCCCACCTCGTCCTGCAGCCGAATTAGGAACGCAACCTGGGCCGGCGTCTTCGAATACTGCGCATCCGGAAGCGAAATCTGAGCCGTCAAAACGTTGTGCGGATCGATTCCCGCATTGGTGTTTTGCAGTTTTGCGAAGCCATGCACCATCAGTCCGGCGCCGGCCAGCAGCACAAACGAGAGCGCCATCTGCACCACAACCAGCACCGAGCGGAAACGACTCGACGCCACGCTCGACGATGCACGCCCGCTGTTCGCTTTCAATGTCTCGTAGACGCGGATGGCCGAAACCTGCAGCATCGGCGCTAATCCGAAGACAATCCCGGACAGGATGGAGACACCGGCGGTGAAGGAGAACACGCGCCAGTCGAGTTCAATCGCATCCGCCATCGGAATGCTGCCCGGATTCAATACCGCCAAAAGATCAAGGCCGCCAATTGCCAGCAGAACGCCTAGCAGTGCGCCCGACAACGAAAGGACTGATCCTTCCGTCAGAAACTGAGCAAGCAATTGTTTGTTGGATGCGCCAACAGCGCGACGCACCGCGATCTCGCGCTGGCGCTCCTCGCTACGGGCCAGCAGCAGGTTTGCCACGTTTACACATGCGATCAACAAAACAAATACCACTGCACCGAGCAGGATATACATCGAGCGCCGCACTCCGCCAATCAGCTCGTCATGAAATCCATACATTGTTACCGGATGATCCTTCGCACTGAGCACATGATTCATCCGCGACTCGGCCTTGCCGAATTGCGTCACGATTCCAGTCATTTCACTACGTGCCTGCGCAAGCGTCACACCATCGCGTAGGCGCGCCAGGACATTGAAGTTGTGACCGCCGAAATTTTTGCTTTTGGGGTCGAGTTGCAGTGCGCTCCATACGACCGGCGGATCGATTTCTCCCGGCGGAAACACAAAGCCCTTCGGCATCACGCCGATAACCGTGGCGCGCGCGCCGTCGAGATAAACCGTTCTGCCCACGGCAGACCGGTCTCCGCCAAGTAAACCCTTCCATTCGCTATAGGACAACAGCACGACTTTGGGGCCGCCTGGTTGATCGTCCGATGGCGAAATCAATCGTCCGATCATGGGTTGGATTTGCAATTCAGTCATGAGATCCGCGGAAACGTATCCCGTGGTTACACGCACCGGCTCGGTCCCCGTTGCCAAATTCGTTCCGCTGATGGCCCATGCACCTATATGCGAGAACGAGTGTGCCTTTTTCAGCTCAAAGACCTCAGGCTCCGAAACCCAGAACTTATGCAGACCACCGCCTGGAAAATCGGGAAACTCGGTGTAGAGGCGGGTGAGCTGTTCCGGGTGCGGATAGGGCAGCGGCCGAAAGAGCACGGCGTTTACGATGCTGAAGATCGTTGTGGTCGCGCCGATTCCGAGCGCGAGACAAAGAAGAGCTGCCAAGGTAAAGCTCGGTGTACGCCTGAGGCTGCGGAGAGTGTGGCGGAGCATGAGCTTATCTATGCACGTGGTACGCCGCGCCTTTGCCGAGCAGGATCAGTAACTTACACTTGTGATGATGTCCATTCTTGGGACGAAGTATCTGTCGCTAGGACGCGTTCGGCTACTCGCCGCGTCGCGGTGGATGAACGTGCAATCATGCGAGATCACCGTAATCGTGCTACAAAGCTTACGATGAAAGGAGGCTGCGAATATGGCAAAGCTTGTCACAGACTCGGCTATCGACTGGATGGCCTGTGAACTGATTGAACAAATTCCGGGTAAGGTGTCCGGACGCCCCATTGTGCGCGGCACGCGCATCATGCCTGAGGGCATTGTGAACAGCTATGACATGGGCGAGAGCATCGAGAACATCCATGAGGATTGGCCTTCGCTTTCCATTGCTCAGATCAAGCGCTTGATCGAGTTTGCTCAGGCTCAGCGCGAACAGCCCAACCAGTGAAGGTGTTACTTGACGAAAATGTTGCGCACCGGTTGCGGAAAAATCTCGGCGCACATGACGTTTCCACCGTAAGCTACAAAGGCTGGGCCGGACTAAAGAATGGCGACCTCTTACGGACCGCCGAAGAAAATGGCATTGAGGTCTTTCTAACCGGCGACCAAACGCTTTTGCATGAGCAGAACCTTCAGAGGCGCAAGATTGCGATCGTGGCGTTGTCTTCCGTTGAATGGGACATCCTCAAGAACTATCTGCCGCTGATTATCGCTGCGATTGACAACGTCCTCCCTGGTTCTTTTCAGGAGATCGACTGCGGCACATTCAGCAGAAAAAAACTTCCAAGCGTGTAAGAGACCGCGCAAAGCACGCCGCTGCGTGAAGAATTTTCGCTACTCTCCCAAAAACTGCTTCAACGGGGTGAAGAATGCCTCAACCAGTGAAACTGCCTGCGCGGTGGCTTGCGCGGTATCTCCGCCGCGAGCATCGGTCACGACGCGCACCAGCGCCGTGTCGCTGCGGTTGTAGCGGATTGAATCGGCAACAGTGAAAATCTTAGCTGTGTATTCACTCGCCACGACACGGTTGTGCGATTGATACCAATACAGAACGACGCTTTGATTTTCTCCATGCGCCACGATGTAGCGATTCACTTGAATCGGCGGCGCGCCCTGAATCGGAATCGTCAGGTATCCGGACTCGAGCGAAACCCAGCCGCTGCCCGGGAGGCAGTTCTTCGGCGAGTGCGGTGTCTTGCCGGTGCGCTGCGTTTTAAAAAAGGCAACGAACATGGTCGCGACGCTGCCGGTATCGACGTTGCGATACACCCTGGCCAGAATGTCGTCGGCCTTCAGAACATCGAGCGTTTCCTGATCGAGCTGCTGATCCTGCACGCTCACCCAGGGGGTTCCGGCGAATTGGAAATCGGCGAGCTGTTTGTGCGGCAGCACAGCTTCCTGACGCGAAAAGCCGTAGAAGACGCCGGCTTGCGCCACTAGCACCACGCTCAGCACGCGTACTGTTTTGGAATTCCAAAAGCCCGTCATCACGCCGCAGCCTTCTTATCGGCAGATCCGCCAAAGCGGTTGGCCGCCACCCGCAGCAGCCGGTGCAGCGTCAGCAGCGCAGCGAGAGCAACGACAAAGACGATATATCCTTCCATCTCGTGAAACACGCCTTGGGCGAGTTGCGTGTTGATTTCCGACATCAGGCCGGTCAATGCTACGCGAATGCCGTTGGCTGCGATGGCAATCGGTACTGTCGAGATCAGCAACGCCCAACGCATCCAGGCTCGCTTATCGGCAAAATATCCATACACCAGAGATAAAAATCCAAGCGACAGCAATGAGCGAATGCCGCTGCACGCCTCCGCGACATCCAGCGTCTGGCTCGGTAGGCGCAGCAGATTTCCCTCGCGGATTACCGGAATTCCCATTAGCTCGAGCAGCCACTCACCTAGCGCGCTGGCAATCATCTGCAAACTCAGCGTCAGTCGCGAATAAATGATCTGCGGAATGGGAATCATGAAGAGCAGCAGCAACAGCGGAAACAGCAAAATCTTCAGCCATGCTTTGCCGCCGAGGTAAAGAACAACGCCGAACAAGGCAATCACAAAGGCCAGCCGTGCGGTGAACAGCTCGGCTCCGAGGGTGCCGGCCAATTCCTGCAGTGCAGCCCAGCCGATCAGCACCAGACCCCAATTGCTTGGCTTGCGTGGTGTTGCGAGGAGTTGATCGCGGCGCTGCCAAACCACAAAACCGGCGACGATGGGCACGAAAAATCCGTGGCCCATGTTTTCGTCCGTTGCCCACTGCGTCCCCATGCGGTACAGAATGGGGGCGTAGCACAACAGCAGCAATCCACCGAACCAGGCAATTGCCGGCCAGTTGATCTTATGCTGGCGTGGTTGGACTCCGGCGGTAGCGGGAAGGATTGGCGGGGCGGTTGTTGCCATAGCCGCAGACTCTAACAGTTAAGCACAATCATGCTGGGCCGGCCAGGCGGCGGCCTTGGTGAGCGAGTGATGCCGGGTCCTGCGCAACCGTCGAAAAATTAGCAGCCGAGAACATACTCCATCCACAATGGACAACAATGGCTAATGTGAGTCAACCCGCCGCGGCCAACGCTGGGCGTCAATTCCGGTTGCTGGCCGCGCTTGTTCTCTGTGCGGTGCCGGTGATCAAGGCGCAAGGCTTCTTCGCACTCAAGGACGTGCATCCGGGGCTCCACGGCATCGGCCGCAGCATTTTTCAGGGCAACCGCATCGAAGACTTTCAGGTCGAAATCCTCGGCGTCATCCAAAGTTCCGGACCAAAGCAGAGCATTGTGCTTGCTCGCCTGAGCGGAGGGCCGTTGGCGCAAACCGGAGTTATTCAGGGCATGAGCGGCAGCCCGGTTTATATCGATGGAAAGCTGCTCGGCGCCGTTGCACTGGGATTTGCGTTTTCGAAGGAGCCCATTGCCGGCATCCAACCGATTGAGCAGATGATCGCCGACAGTTCCTTTTCGCCGGCGGTTGACACGATAGCCGGCACGCGAATGCCCGGAACAAACGTCGAGCTGAGTCGCGGTTCCAGGCTTCATTGGCCCGTTACGCTTGTTCCCGCGCTTCCCGCTGTCAACAGCTTCCCGCAAAATCTTACCCAGATTCTTACCCCTCTGGCTATTACCGGCTTTACCCCTCGAACCCTGGAGACATTTGCCCCCGAATTTCGAAGGCTTGGCTTTGAGCCTCAACAGGCAGTGTCCTCGGGATCTCCAAGTTCTCAGACGCTGTCCGGCACGGTCGCCCCGGGGTCGATGATCAGCGTCCAGCTGGTGAGCGGCGATATGTCGGTAGGTGCCGACGGCACTGTCACTTACGTGGACGGGAAGCGCATTTACGCATTCGGCCACCGCTTCCTCGATTCCGGCTCGACGGAAATGCCGTTTGCCCGCTCGGAAGTTATCGCGATCCTCCCCACCCTGAATACATCGTTTAAGCTTTCTACTCCGAAGGAGTGGGTTGGGTCTATCGTGAGTGATCGCTCGGTGTCCGTTGCCGGCGAAATCGGCCGCCGTGCGCGCACCGTTCCGGTTTCCATCACCGTCCACTCGCGTGATACCGGACCTCATAACTACCTTGTGCAGGTAGTAAACGACCGCCTAATGACACCTTTTCTTACCCAAACGGTGCTTTTTTCCGCCATCGACGCAACCGAACGTACCCTCGGCGCGGGCACCATCCGGCTGCATACCCATGTCAATTTCGAAGGCGGCTTGCCGCCGCTCGACCTGCACGATATTTTCGTCAGCGATAGCGGTCTGGCTGCCCAGGTTTCGGCCGACGCCGTTGTCACCTCGGCGTTTATCCTCAGCTCCGGCTTTGATGCTGTCCGCATCCGGGACATGGCGTTCGAGCTCGACCCTGTTCAATCGAAGCAACAGCTCTATATCCTGCAAGCATGGACGTCCGCACATGATGTCCATCCGGGCGAACCGGTCACCGTCACAGCCTTGCTGGGGGGAGAGAATGGCGTGCAGGTCACGCGAAAGGCAACCTACCGGATTCCGATCGGTGCGCCCGCCGGGTTGCTGAATTTCACTGTCAGTGATGCCAATACCCAAAACTTTCCCGAATTCGCGGGCATGAACGCCGCGTCTGCTAAGACGGCGCCCGATCTTATTCGCCTGATCAACCACTATCGCGGCGCGGAGGCGGCCTATGTTCGCGTTTGGCGCTCTCAACCGGCGTTTACGATTGCCGGACCGCTCCCCGGAGGGGAAATTACCGACCCGCCCCCATCGGTCATGCTGATTCTGGCCGACCCGTCCGAATCGCCTACCAGCAATGCGGCCCAGCTGGCGATCCGCGGCTCTGGTATCGCAGAAATCCGCTTGCCGGTTGACGGTTACGTGGTCAGTGGCGCCAAAACCGTCCAGGTGGAAGTGAAAGAGTGAGTTCGGGACATTGCGCGCGGTCAGTCCCGGGTGTGCTGGCGCGTTTTGCGTTATCGGTATGCGTTGTGCTCTGGGGACGGCCGACCAACGCAGCCACATCCACCACCTGGCAGGTTAGCGGCTTTAGCGACTTTACCAAAGGACGACTTGCCGGGCTTTCGCTGTCGACCGACGGTATTCTTCAACTCGGGCCGTCTATACAACGAACCGTCGATCTCGGAGCGCCCAGTGCGTGGAGCGTTGCGCCCGCAGCTGATGGCGGTGTCTACGTGGGAACCGGTCACAACGGAAAGATCCTGCACGTTGCCGCTGACGAGAAAACGGCTGTCGTCTGGACGGCCACCCAGCCGGAAGTGTTTGCTCTTTGCGCGGGCGCGGGATCGGCGCTGTACGCCGGAACGTCCCCGAATGGCGCCATATTTCGCATCGAAAACGGTCAGGCTAAAGAGATTTGGCGCTCTCCGGAAAAGTACATTTGGGCACTGGTCTTGGCTCCAGATGGAGGACTCTATGCCGGAACCGGTGAACAGGGGTCGATCTATCACATCCAGCCGAACGGCACGGCGGAGCTTTATTACGAGACGGGGCAAGCGAATGTTACGTCCCTTACAGTTGACGCGCGAGGCAATTTGTACGCGGGCACTGATCCGAATGGCCTTCTTTACGAAGTAACCGGCAGAGGACAAGCTACCGTTCTCTTCGATTCCTCGCTGCCGGAGATCCGCTCTCTGGCATTCGGCGCCGATGGAACCCTCTATGTAGCAGCCATGGGTGGGGCGGTTTCCACTCGCGCGACAGGCAGCACGACGACATCACCGGCCAGCGCATCAGGGGTGGTTACGGCGACTTCTCCCACTGTGATTACGGTTACAGAAGCGGCGGGCGTAGATCAGCAAACCGCAGCGGTTCCGCCGACTCAAGGCTCCACGCCGTCTTCTACCAGCTCAGCAACAACCCCTGCGAATCAGGCGAGCGTGGTCGAAGTCAGCGGCGTCGACAAATCCGCCATCTACAAGATTTCACGAGAACATTCGATCGAAACGCTCCGCACTTCAAAGGAAGAAAATATCTACGAACTGCGGCTCGACGGTAACGCCCTCCTGTTTGCGACGGATGTCCGCGGACGTATCTATCGCTGGGCAGATGGCAAAACCACTCTCCTCAGTGAGTTGGCGGACGGTGAAACTACCCGGCTCTTGCAAGATGCTGGCACGCTTTACGCCATTATGAGCAATCCGGCTCGGGTGTTCATGCTTTCGCCGCCGGGCAGCACGGGCCGGTACGAATCTCAGGTGCATGATTCGGTGTCCGTCGCTCGCTGGGGACACTTACACTGGCATGGTTCCGGCCGCGGTGTGACGTTTCAGACCCGCACCGGGTTTTCGGCGCGGCCCGATGGTACCTGGAATTCCTGGGCCAGTGTTGAGCCCGGCACCCAACGAATCGTCAGCCCGGCTGGCCGTTTCATTCAATTTCGGGCTCAATGGGAGGCCGGGAGCGATGCGCAGATAAATAGCATTGACATCCCGTATTTACCGCAAAATGGCCGCCCGGCCATTCACAGCGTCACTGTGACGTCGGTTGTCGAACAGAACCCCGCAAAATCTGGAAGCACCAGCGCGAGTGCGGCCAACACCCCGTATTCCATCACCGTGACGGATACCGGAGAAGCGCCTGCCGCCAGTACGGGCTCGAGTGCGAATCAAACCGCGTCCCATCTGCAGACGACGCAAACGCAGATCTCCTGGCAGGCCGATGATCCGGATAGCGACAAGCTTGTCTACTCAGTCTACTTTCGGGCGGAGGATGCAAAGGATTGGCAGCTTGTGCGCAGCCGCATGTTCGAGAATACGCTTTTGCTGGACCCGGATGTCTTTGCCGATGGTCGCTATTTCTTTCGCGTGGTCGCGAGCGATGCCCCTGCAAATGCCCCTGCTTACGCGCAGGAGACAGAGCTGGTTAGCGGCCCGGTATTGATTGACAACACGCCTCCCGAAGTGACCATTGGAGCACCGCAGCGGAATGGAACTGTGCTCGATGTAGACGTGAAGGCGGCTGATAAAACCAGTCCGTTGCGGCTTTGCGAGTACTCTTTGGACGCCGGTTCGTGGCAGCCGATCGAATCCACTGACGGCGTGACCGATTCCCTTGAGGAAGCTTTCCACCTGCATCTGGAGAAGCTTCGTCCGGGCGAGCACCTTTTGGTCCTGCGGGTTTATGATGCCGTGAATAATGCGGGACTGGCCAAGGCGATTTTGCGGTAGAGGGTGCGATTGGGTAAGAAAGTTAGTTGGTGCCGGCGGCAGGAGTTGAACCTGCGACCTACGGATTATGAGACCGTCGCTCTAACCACCTGAGCTACACCGGCAACAGCTTTCAGGTTAGCGTATCCCGATCCGTTCAGTCAGCGGACAATGACCGAATAAATCCGATCCAGATCGTCCTGCGAATGATATTCGATCTCGAGCTTTCCTGAGCTTGGCGACTTTGCAACTAAGCGAACCTTCGTGCCTAAAGCCGACTGCAACTCGTCCAATGCTGCCCGAACGTTGGGATCAATCGGGGGAGCGGGATGCTCCTTCTTTTCGGCACGCTCACGGGGCGGTTCCAGAAGCTGTTTGACAAGCGCCTCGGTCTCCCGGACCGAGAGCTTTCGGGTGACCACTCGCCGGGCGGCTTCTCGCTGCGCTGCTGCGTCGGGAAGCGACAAGAGCGTCCGGGCGTGCCCCATTGTGATATTTCCCGCGATCAATTGCTCCTGAATTTCCGGGGCTAGTTTTAGAAGGCGGAGAAAATTTGTTACTGTCGACCGCTCCTTGCCGGTGCGCTCCGCCACCTGCTCGTGGCTTAGCTTGTGATCCGAAATTAAACGAGCAAAGGCCGACGCGGTCTCAATCGGGTTGAGATCTTCGCGCTGGATGTTTTCGATTAAAGCAAGCTCCAGGCGCTTGTGATCGGGAACGGTTCGAACCAGCGTCGGCACTTCTTTGAGGCCTGCGAGTTTTGCCGCCCGCCAGCGCCGTTCACCGGCAACGATTCGGAACTTCCCCTCTTCCGCACGCACGACGGTAATCGGCTGCAGGATTCCGTGCACGCGAATGGACCGGGCCAGTTCCTCCATTTTTTCGGCGTCAAAGGAGTTGCGCGGCTGCTCTTCTCCGGCCAGAATGCGGTCGGTCGAGATGCTTTCGAACCGTTCAAAATTTTCGGGAAGCGGACTGCGAGATGAAGGTAATGGCGAACGGTCATCGGAAACTCCCGCGGACGCGCCTTGCCCTCGGGCAGCCATCCCGTTCTTCCCGGGCAAAAGTGCCGAAAGACCCTTACCGAGCGCTTTGCGCTGGCTCCGTTCGAGTTCTGGTTTGTTCATGCGCCAGGATTTCCTTTGCGAGTTGAATATAAGCCTCCGCGCCTCGCGACCGGGGGTCGTAGGAAAGAATCGATTGTCCGAAGCTCGGCGCTTCCGCCAACCGGATGGTGCGGGGGATCACGGTTTTGAAGACCTCGCGGCCGAAAAACTCCCTCAGATCGTTTTCCACTTGCCGGGTGAGATTCGTGCGGTCATCGTACATCGTCAGGAGAACACCTTCAATCGCCAAGTCCGGGTTGAAGCTTTCCTTCACCCGGTCTACGGTGTCGATCAGCTGGGAAATTCCTTCCAACGCGAAGAACTCGCATTGGATTGGAATTAACACAGAGTTCGATGCGACGAGCGCATTCAAGGTAAGAAGATCGAGAGCAGGCGGGCAGTCGATCAGGATGTACTGATACTCGTCGCTTAAGGAATCCAGGGCCGTCTTCAGCCGGATTTCTCGTTCTTCGCCGTCGACTAAGTCCAGGTTTGCGGCGACGAGATTTTGATCTGTTGGGACAATAAACAGGCCTTCGAAGCTAGTCGGCACAATCGATTCACGGATTGACACCTCGCGCAAGAGCACCTGATAAAGCGTGCTGCGCTCGGGGGATTTATCAACGCCCAAGCCTGTTGTGGAGTTTCCTTGCGGGTCCGCGTCGATGAGAAGAACTTTGAATTCCGTAGCGGCTAGCGCGGCAGCCAGGTTGATTGTGGTGGTCGTCTTACCGACGCCGCCTTTTTGATTTGCAATCGAGATTACGCGCGCCAAGGATTCACGCCAGTTCTGGGGAGGGGGTTCAGGTTCGATCCTAACATGTTCTCGCTTATGTTCCACGTGGAACATAACTCAACGCGTTTCTCGCGCGTTCGATGTTTCACGTGGAACATATCGGAAGTTACGCGGGCGCAAGGCTCAGATAGATATCCAATACAGCGATAGCGGCTGGGGTCACTCCGGGAATCCGGCGGGCTTGGCCCAGAGTGGAAGGTCGAACGCGAGAGAGCTTTTGCCGGACCTCGTTGGAGAGGCCGGGAATGCCGGCATATTCAAAGCCCTCCGGAATCTGACGATCCTCGGAACGCTCCAGTTGCCGTATAGCCTTCTCCTGCTGAACCATATACCCAGCGTATTTTATTTCTGTTTCCACGGTCGTCATGACGCCGTGGACGGGATCCTGCCCCAATTGACCGGATATCCACGGCTCCAATTGCGAGATCCGCGCCTCCGGCCGCCGCAGCCATACATCAACGGTCGGGTTATCTGCACAGCGTAAATCGAGGGAGTTCGCCCGGTGATTTTTCAGCAATTCACGGATCCGCTGTTTCTGAGCGCGCTTGGCCTCATATAATGCCCAGCGTTCATCCCCGACCAGCCCAAGGCTGCGGCCCATCGGCGTTAGCCGTTCGTCGGCGTTATCGATACGAAGGTGCAGGCGGAACTCCGCCCGAGATGTGAACATGCGGTACGGCTCTTCCGCACCCTTGCTGATGAGGTCATCGATTAGGATTCCGATGTATCCCTGGCTGCGGCCGATAGACATTGCCGGGAGGCTTTTTACTTTGCAGGCGGCATTCAGCCCCGCAACGATTCCCTGGCAAGCGGCTTCCTCGTATCCGGACGTTCCGTTTATCTGACCCGCAAGGAAAAGTCCGGCAATTGACTTCACTTCTAGGGAATGCCTCAGCTCCCGTGGGTCAACGGCATCGTACTCGATGGCATAGCCGGGCCGGATCATTTCGGCATCTTGCAGCCCCGGAATCGACGCCACCATCGCTGCTTGTACATCGATCGGCATACTGGTCGACATTCCGTTCACATATACTTCGTGCGTATCCAGCCCTTCCGGCTCCAGGAAGATCTGGTGCCGGAGTTTGTCCGGAAATTTAACGATCTTGTCTTCGATGGAGGGGCAGTACCGTGGGCCGACACCTTCGATCTGGCCTGAGTAAAGAGGGGAGCGCGCAATGCTTTCGGTCAAGACGCGATGCGTCTCCGCTGTCGTGTAGGTGAGATGGCAGCAGATCTGCGGCCGGTCAATTCGCTTGGTCAGAAAAGAAAACGGGGTAGGAACGGCATCGCCAGGCTGCTCCTCGAATTGCGACCAATCGATGGTCCTGCCATCCAGGCGCGGCGGTGTTCCGGTTTTCAAGCGTGTCCATTGGAGTCCCAGGATTCGAAGTTGATGACCAAGAGTATTAGATGGCGCCTCGCCATTTCGGCCGCAGGCATACTTCTGCTCGCCGACGTGCGCAAGCCCGTTCAGGAATGTTCCCGTGGTTACGACGACGGCTTGCGCCAGCAGGTCCCGCCCGTCCTTTAATCTCACGCCGGCAATACGCCGGGGCAGTTCGTTCGATGAAAAGAGCAGCTCCCCGACTTCGGCCTGGAGGATACGAAGGTTCGGCTCGCCCTCCAGCCACTCGCGCATCTTCAGGCGGTATTGCTTTTTATCGCATTGCGCGCGGGGGGACCAGACGGCCGGGCCACGGCTGGTATTTAGAAGCCGGAACTGGATTCCAACGGTATCGGTCAGTTCGCCCATTAGGCCGCCAAGTGCGTCTACTTCGCGAACGAGGTGTCCCTTCGCGATACCACCGACCGCCGGGTTGCATGACATCTGCGCGATCAGGTCCACATTCATCGTGACCATTGCAGTACGCAGACCCAGACGCGCGCTGGCACGCGCCGCTTCACATCCGGCGTGTCCCGCGCCCACGACAACTACGTCATACGTCTTCTGCATTGGGGGTTCTAGAATGAAGGGCTAATCTATTCTGCTGATTTGATTCTAACGAGCAGTAAGCCTTCAGGGCGAATAAACAAAAGAGGAAGGGACATTGAAGATCCTAATTATCGGCAGTGGTGGCCGCGAACATGCCCTCACCTGGCGCTTATGGAAATCTGCGGACGTAACCGAGCTGATCGCGATGCCCGGGAATCCTGGAATAGAAGCGATGGCGACGTGCATTCCGGGCATGGCGGATATCCGAGGATATGCTTCATTCGCCGAGCAATCCGGTATCGATCTGACCATCGTCGGGCCGGAGGCGCCGCTGGTCCACGGCATCGTGGATGAGTTTCGTACTCGGGGGCTGCAGATTATCGGACCGACCAAGGCCGCTGCTCAATTGGAAGGATCGAAGATCTTCGCTAAAAAGTTTTTCCAGAGGGCCGGAATTCCGACCGCGCGGTCGGTGGAAACGACATCTACGGAAGACGCGCTCCGATGTCTACAGGAGTTCCCGTTGCCGGTTGTCATCAAGGCCGATGGTTTAGCAGGCGGCAAGGGCGTGATCATCGCGAACACGATGGAGGATGCAGAATCCGCGATTCAGAAGCTGGGCAAGAACCTGGTAATTGAAGAATTTCTGGAAGGGGAAGAGGTCAGCTTCATTGGGCTTAGTGACGGGTCCAATTTTTTTCCGTTCTCGCCGAGTCAGGACCATAAGAGGATTTTCGACGGAGATGCAGGCCCAAACACCGGTGGCATGGGGGCTTACGCGGATACCCGGATTCTTTCCGCGAAGCAAAGCGGCCAGGTGATGGACAAAATCATGCTCCCCGCGCTTGCCCAAATGAATAAGGAAGGAACGCCGTTTACCGGATTTTTGTATGCCGGGCTGATGATGACGGCGGCTGGCCCGCGGCTTTTAGAGTTCAATGTCCGGTTGGGAGATCCGGAAGCGCAAGCTCTTCTGCACAGTATGGAAGGAGACCTGGCCACATTTCTCGTGTCCCCGGCGGAAGTAAAAGTCCAGTTCCCAAGCCCATCTGTCTGCATAGTGCTTGCGGCGCAAGGGTATCCGGACGCCCCGAAGACGGGCGATGTGATCAGCGGGATCAAAGAAGCTGAGGCCGCTGGAGCAGTCGTTTTTCAGGCGGGCACCAAGCGCGAGGACGGTCATCTAGTTACCCACGGCGGTCGAGTCTTAGGGGTGACAGCTTCCGGGGAAGACCTGCGAACCGCCGTCGATCGTGCTTATGCCGCGGCAGCAAAGATCAGCTTTAATGGGATGCAGTTCCGGACTGATATCGGCGCGAAGGGCCTGCGCCGCTGATAAACTGACCGTTACGGGGACGTAGCTCAGATGGATAGAGCGGCCGCCTCCTAAGCGGCAGGTCGGCAGTTCGAATCTGCCCGTCCCTACCACCCGGAATTTACCGAATGAAGCTCGATTTTGGCTTAAAACGCCGCTGTTTTGTGTAATTGGAAGTACAATTGAGCTCACTACTTTGGTGAACGTTGAAATACCATTCAGCCTGACCGGCGCTGAGGCAATGTCCGTCTTGGAGAGGCTGCCACAAGGTGTCCTGATTGCGGATGACGATAGAGTCTACTTGTATGCGAACGACGCGGCATGTCAATTGCTCGCGATATCCAATGTCGATCTCATTGGCCGCCGTCTGGAAGATTTTCTGCTTCCAGCCGAGCGAGACCAAGTGCCAGAGCATTGGCGCCGTTTTCTTGCCGAAGGACGACAACGCGGCATTTCTCAAGGTCTACGGCACGACGGCGAAATTCGTGACTTCGAATTTAACGCGGTTGCAAGCATTCAGCCTCACCGGCATATTTCGTTCATTCGGGACGTAACGGACGAAAAGCGGCTCCGGGAAGCGCAGATCAAGTCGGAACGAATCGCACAGTTGGCGCTCCAAGCGCAGCGAATGGGCCTCTGGTATTGGAATTCCCAAACGGGCGAGTTCAATTCGAATCCCATGCTCGAAGACATTTTCGACCTCCCCAAGGCGGACGCTCCTTATAGCTGGCAGGCGTTCGTGGATGCTCTTCATCCGGATGATAAGGCGTACGTTAGTCAAAAGTTGGGAGCGGTCGCAACGTATGGAAACGACTACGAGCTCGAATACCGGGTGTTGCATCGGGACGGAACGGTGCGCTCGGTTTCGGATCGGGGGCGGGCGCTTCTTGATCCGGACGGGAGCCGCACCGGCCTCCTCGGGGTTTGTTGGGACACCACGGAGCGGCGGGAGTGGGAAACAACGCTGCGCCTGTCGGAAAGCCGTTTTCGTTCGCTTGTTGAGCAGAGTCCATTCAGCACACAAATCTTTGGCCCTGACGGACAGTCGGTGATGGTGAATAAGGCATGGTCCGAGTTTTGGGGTGCTCAGCCGGAAGATGCTCCCAATTACAACGTCCTTAAGGATGAGCAATTGGTCGCGCTCGGGGTGATGCCGTTGGTTGAACGAGCCTTCATCGGCGAGTCAATCGAGTTGCCGGTTGTTGCCTATCAGCCGAGCTCTGGTAAATATACTGGGGATTCAATCTGGATCCGTGCTTTCATTTATCCGGTATGCGATGACCACAGAGAAGTCCGAGAAGTCGTTTTCATTCACGAAGATGTGAGCGATAGTAAGCGTTTGGAGTACGAGCGCGTCAAGCAGGCGGAAGAGCTAGTCAGGTCCAACGCCGAATTACAGCGCTTTGTGTATGTTGCCTCACACGACCTGAAAGAACCGCTGCGCGGCATCATGGCATTTTCACAGCTTGTCTCTGAACGCTGCAAACGAAAGCTGGATCCCGATGACCTGGAGTACCTCGGACACATTGCGGATGGAGCGACACGCATGTCTGCTTTGATCGACGGCTTGCTCGACTATTCGCGCGCAAGCTTCGTGCGAGACCTGGTGATGGTACCGGCGGATTTGAACGATCTGCTACAGCAGGCGACGGAAAATTTACGTATGGCCGTCTCGCAAACCCGCGCGCTGATTACGTCAGACACGCTGCCGGTACTCAAGTGCGCCCCGCTGAATATCGTTCAGGTTTTTCAGAATCTTATTGGAAATTCGATTAAATATTCCGGGCCGAACGATCCCCGTATTCATGTTTCTGCCGAAAATGAAGCTGATTGTTGGCGAATTCAGATCGCGGACAACGGGATTGGAGTGGATCCTTGTCATCACGCCCAGATCTTTGGGGTCTTTACGCGATTGCATGGGCGCGAATATGCAGGCACCGGAATTGGCCTCGCGATCTGTAAGGCCATTGTAGAGAAACATCATGGACTGATCGGCGTGGAATCGAAAAAAGGCGGCGGGGCGAAGTTTTACTTCACGATGCCAAAGTAGTTTTGGGATGTCTCAGGCGTTACGTGAGCTATAGCCGGTGGCCAAAGTCTTGAAAGTCTCGCAGCAGATGAGACTGATCGACATACCCATGCATAGCCGCGAGATCCGCCAGCTTGGGGGGTTGCAGACTTGGCGGATCTTCTAAACGATTCAATACAGCGCGAAACCGCCGGATCCGCATGTACAACTTGGGCGTAACGCCAACACCTTGCAGAAATAGTCTTTCGAGCTGCCGCTCACTGATGTTGCAGGCGTCGGCTGCCTGGCGGACGCGTAAGTCGCCGCTTTGACGATCTATTTGCGTGACCGCGTAATCCAGTACAGGAGCGGATCGCTCCCGATCAGCGGATAAAGCGCGTATCAGTGCTTCCTGTAGTCGGGTTTGTCGATCAGCATTGCTCTTGAATTCGAGCAATTCCTCGGCGGTTATTCCAAGAAAATGCGGGACCGTTATCCGGGTGTCCGTAAGAGCGGAGATCTTTTCGCGGATGAACGTAGACGCTTTACCCGGACGGAAGCGCACGCCGAAGTAGACCGCGCCAGCCTCGAGTTCGTAAGCACTGGTTTTTGTGGTTGTGCCGAATAACAGAACACGAGGATTGTTCTCCGAGAGCACGAAGCAAGCATCCACAGATCCATCGGGAACGATGTCAAACTTTGTGCCGGCTATGGGTTCGGTATGCCAAATGCATTCAACCGACGATCTCAGCTGGCGCTCCGGTAGATCCTCCACACAGATATCCAAGGCATTACGCTCCAACGGTCAAATTCAGCCGTACTGTCCAATCGTACGATTTTTTCACGCCATGAAGGCCGGCGAAACAGTTCATGTCGGGTTTTTACAAGATGTGTACCGCGCTTTATTCATACGTTCAAAGCATTGAGATCCGGGCCGCTTTCAGGCAAGGCAGAGCAACACGGTTCGTAACGAGGAGCGCATGTTGACAAGCAAAAACATTGGATTACTTGGAGTTCTGGCGGTCGCTATTGTAATTTTTTTGCAGACCGTAGTTGCAAACCCACCGCGGTATCGCCGGGCAGCTACCCCAGCGGAAGTTGCACGGGGTCCGCTTTTCAATTTTGAAAGCAAAGATTTACCAAAAACCCTGCGAACCGACCTGAAAGGAACATCCATCCGCTTCGCGGTGGCGGAAAACGGGCCCGATCGGTCCTGGGACGACCTTCTTGTATCGAAGTTTCATGAACTTACCGGGATAAATGTACAGCTTGTCCGGATGGGAAATGATACGACAGCTGCTTTATCGAGTTACCTGAGACAGTTTGGGGAGGGCCCGCCACAAGCGGACGTTTACGACATCGACATCGTGTGGCCGGGGATTCTTTCGAAGTATGCACTGGACCTAAGGGCGGAATTTGGCGATTTGCCTGATATGGCTCAGGCGCTCGTCGAGAACGATACCGTTAACGGCAAGCTGGTTGCTGTTCCGTACTTCGTCGAGATTAGTCTGCTTTATTACCGCAGCGACTTGCTGAAGAAATATCGCTTTGATCGACCCCCTTCTACCTGGCGCGAGGTGGAGCAGCAGGCTCAAGCGATTATGCGTGGGGAACGTGCTGAAGGGAGAAGTCAATTCTGGGGATTCCTGTGGCAAGGGGCTGCATCGGAAGCATTAACTTGCAATGCGTTGGAATGGCAGGTCTCCGAGGGGGGCGGGCAGCTACTTGCGACTGACGGAATGTTGAGCATGCAACTTGAGCGGACCGCGACGGCATGGGAACGCGCGGGAGAGTGGATTGGAACGCTTTCTCCTCCGGAGGTGATTGGACAGCTCGAAGACGATTCGCTGCGGCTCTGGAAAACCGGCAACGCTGCGTTTATGCGCAATTGGCCGTATGCGTACGTAGAGAGCGCGAAGGGCGATTCAAATGTAGGCGATGGTACCGGCGTAACGCTTATGCCGCAGGGAGATGGGCCCGATGCTCGTCATGCCGATACGCTCGGCGGCTTTCAGCTCATGGTTAGCAAGGAAACGAAAAACAGGGAGGCGGCAATTGAGCTGGTCCGGTTCCTGACAAGTCCGGAAATTCAGCGCGTGAACGCGATCACGCGCGGGTATGCTCCAACGCGGCTTGACATCTATGATGATCCAGCGGTGCTGAGATCCAATAAACTGTTCAGGACGTTGCGCAAGGTTTTGGCAGACGGAGCGATAATACGCCCGTCTAGCGCCGCAGGTGCTCGATATGACGCAATCTCAGAAGCCTACTTCACGGCAGCTCGCAGCACGTTAACCGGCCAACAGAGCGGATTGAAGGCCATCACGCAGCTGGACAAGAATCTCCGCCGAATTCTTTCGGAATAACAGCAGCTGTTTGCGCGTCCCTGCGGCGTTGAATACTATAGGACAGGACGCATCCGGAGCAGCCGTGACCGACCAAGACATCCTCAAAGACCAGAAGCAGATTCTAGCTAATCAGACGACCATCCTGGAAAACCAGGAGGCAATTAAGGCGAACCAGGAAGCTCTTAAACGCATCGAGAAGAACCAGGACGCGATTCTCAAGAACCAAGAAGAGATTCTTTCGCTCTTGAAGAAGTAGCGACGAGATCGTCCTTTGAATCGGCTTCGAGCCTTTTCACCTATCATTTTCGTTGTGCCGCTTCTCGCGGCCTGGCAAATTGCTGTTGCGAGGCACCCGGGAGGACTGTTTCCAGGGCCGTGGACGGTGGCCGCCGGCATCGTCGATTTATTGCGGCACGGCCTGCTTTTGAAATACATCGTTGCATCTTTATTCCGTGTAACCTGGGGCTTTCTGCTGGCGGCCGTTTTAGCAGTTCCGGTGGGCCTCACGATTGGATGGTACCGGCGCGCAGACCTGGCATTGAACCCGCTGATTCAAATTTTGCGGCCCATCTCGCCGCTCGCCTGGATTCCGATTGCGATTCTCTGGTTCGGTGTGGGCGATATGGCCGCGATCTTCCTCATCTTCACGGGCTGCTTTCTTCCGCTACTGCTGAGCGCAATCAATGCCGTTCGCAATATTCCTGAGGTCTATCTCAACGCGGGCCGCAATTTCGGTTTGAGTTTTCCGGCGCTCGTTTCCCGGGTTCTGTATCCGGCGGCGCTGCCGCAGCTGATCGTTGCTCTCCGCATCACACTGGGCATCGCATGGCTAGTGGTTGTTGCGGCCGAGATGATCGCGGTGAATTCCGGTTTGGGGTTTCTGATTGTCGATGCGCGGAACGCTGGAAACCGCTACGACCTGGTGGTTGCGGGGATGGTGCTAATCGGAGTCATCGGCCTGCTTCTGGACACCGCGATGCGATCACTCGAACGTCTGAGGTCGCTACGATGGGGCTATTCGCAGGAATAAACGGTGTCATCTATCGAAGCTGCCGCTTGCAACGAAACTGTCCCGATTAAGCTGCGCGCCGAGCACGTCAATATGGGCTTCGATAGCGGCGGCGAAAACATTTCCGTTTTGGAAGATATCAACCTGGAAGTAGCGACGGGCGAGTTCCTGTGCCTTGTCGGCCCCTCGGGTTGCGGAAAGTCGACACTGTTGAGCATTATGGCGGGGTTTTTGCCGCCGATTCGAGGCACGGTGACGATTGATGATGAACTGGTTCGTGCACCGGACCCCCGGCGCATTTTCGTATTTCAGGAACGCGGTGTTTTCCCCTGGCTCACAGTGGAGGGAAATGTGGGGTTCGGACTGATGAAGCTTTCACGTGCAGCACGCCGCGAACGCATAGCGCGATATATCAATTTGGTTGGCCTGGCGGGATTTGAGAACGCCTATCCGCGGGAGCTTTCCGGCGGGATGAAGCAGCGGCTGGAGGTCGCTCGCGCGCTGGCGGTAAATCCGGACGTGCTTTTTCTGGATGAACCGTTTGGTTCGCTTGATTCAATTACTCGCCTGATCATGCGAAGCGAACTGCTGCGCATTTGGGAGGCGGAGCACAAGACAGTCGTTCTGGTGACGCATGACATTGACGAAGCGGTGCAACTCGCGGATCGAGTGGTGGTGTTGTGTGCGCGGCCAGCAAGGATTCAACAGGTAGTTAACATCGATCTCTCGCATCCTAGGGATATCAGTTCGCCTCGCTACCTGGAGCTTCGAGACGGTATTCTGGCGCAGATCGGAGTGGCACACCAAATATGAGAACGTCGGCTCTGCGTAAGTGGGAACGCGCTTTCTGGCCCCTGGCGACTTCGGCACTGTTCGTCGCCATTTGGCAGTGCGCGGTTATTTGGACGGGCACCAAAATATTTCCCTCTCCCGGTGAAGTCTTTAAGGGAATTGCGGAATTATTTCGTAAGCGTGTTCTGTGGAGCTACATAACCGACTCACTGCGCCGGGTGGCAATTGGATTTGGCGCAGCCGCGTTTGCCGGCATCCCGCTAGGAGTAGTACTCGGCTGGTATTCGGCCGTGAACCGCATTGTTGATCCGATGGTGCAGCTATTGCGACCGATCAGTCCCATCGCATGGATCCCGGTCGCAATTATTTTTTTCGGCGTAGGCGAACGTGCAGCTATTTTCCTGATCTTTCTGGGCGCTTTTTTTCCGATTGTCGTAACCGGCAGCAATGGGGTTGCGAACGTGCCGACCGATTTCCGGCGGGCCGGCAGAAACTTTGGCCTGTCACCTTTACAACTGATCGTGAAAGTGATTTTCCCGGCAGCGCTTCCGCAGATCCTGGTCGGGTTGAGAATCGCGCTTGGGATAGCGTGGCTAGTAGTTGTTGCGGCTGAGATGATCGCCGTCGATTCCGGCCTGGGATATCTGGTTATCGATTCGCGAAATTCCGGAAAGCGATACGACCTTGTGGTTGCCGCGATGCTGTTGATCGGACTGATTGGGCTTGCGCTGGATGCGGGATTCCGGATGGTGGAAAAGATCAGATCCGTGCAATGGGGCTTCCGAAATGCGGCCTAATATGAAAATTGCAGCGGCCGCATTCGGATGGCTGGTGTTCATCACTGTCGTGCATGCGTACCTGAATGTCAATTGGGCTGCGGTGCTGAACGATTACCGGCCGCCCGCCAAGCGCAAGATCACGGTTGCCTATATACCTGTCACGTGTCAACTTACCTGTCCCGTAACGGATTACATCTCGAAGTTCTCGGAGTCCGGTGAGTTGTTCCTGCCCCGCCTGTTCCAGGGCTTTCCGGAAATAAAGGAAGCGCTGATTGCGAATAAGGTGCAGGCAGCTTTCATCGTTGCACCGATGGCAATCGCGCTGAAGGCGCAGGGCGTTCCGATCAAGGTTGTGTATCTGGGGCACCGATATGGAAGTGCGGTGGTGGTGCGAAAGGACGGACCAATTAAGACATTTGCCGACATGCGAGGCCGAACGGTCGCAATTCCCAGCCGCTTCTCCGACGAGCGCTTAATCCTGTTCCGGGCGATGAGAGTTTGGGGCATCCAGCCAGGAGAAATCAAGATGGTGGAGATGGCCCCGCCGGACGTTTCAGGCGCTTTGGCGGCGAACGCAATCGATGCATTTTCGATGGGCGAGCCATTTCCTTCGCAGGCGGAAATGGCGGGCTATGGCAGGATCCTTTTTCAGGCGCGCGAATACTGGCCGGACTACATGTCCTGCATTCTGATTGTCCGGCAAGATTTGATCGATACGCGACCGAATGTAGTACAGGTTTTGGTGGATGGAATCGCGCGTTCGGGCCTTTGGCTGGACCAAGGAAAGTCACAACGCGAAGATGCCGCTGATTTTGTAGGGAGATTCTATTATCACCAGCGTCCGGCGCTGCTGCGCTGGGCCCTTACCAATCCGCTAGACCGCGTGAGGTATAGCCCGCTAGCCCCGCGCAAACCTGATTTTGACATGGTGCGGGATTTGATGATTGAAACGGGTGTTTTGGACAAAAGGATACCGTTTGAAGAGTACGCAGACACGAGGTTTTCTGACCGCGCGAGGATTGAAACGGCTTGGAGATACGAACCTGGTTTGGCGAAAGCGAAGTAAGCAGAGCGAAGCGAGCAGAACGGTGATTTGCAGAAATTCTTACGAGCGTTGCGTGCGCAAGCGCGGGTTGTTGAGATTGGGTTCCATGTATCCCGAAGTAGCTCGCGACCGCATATGCAGTTCTAGCTGACTCTTCTATCATGGAGCTACAGAAGGTTCGCGTGTCGTTGCAGAGCCGTAATGGTTTTGCATTAACGACCGCCACCCTCTCATTGCATTTGCGTCCGGTAGATTCATAGCGCCGCCGTAGCTTATACCCTTGGACCGCAATGCATCATTGCGTGCCCAATACAAACCAGAACTTGCCGGATTGCTTTGACTTCATCATGAAACGTTTGCTGAGTTCGTTATTGTTTTTGAGTGTTGCCGCGTTCGCTCAGGTGCCCCCACTGGTAAGCACCTATATGGCGACCAACAAGAGCCGGCCATCGGGCCCGGTGACGGTACAGGCGACGAAGGCCGACGCTTTCGCTAACTCGACCGGCGTGGCGACTCACTGGAGCTATCCGTCGTATCGAAAAGTTAAGCCTCAGCTGATTCAACTTCTGATTGAC
The DNA here is from genome assembly GCA_036269815.1 of Bryobacteraceae bacterium. Taxonomy (GTDB): domain Bacteria; phylum Acidobacteriota; class Terriglobia; order Bryobacterales; family Bryobacteraceae; genus Bog-105. The sequence continues at coordinate 26,726 of DATBDT010000086.1, read as the reverse complement.
TCCCACATTCGGCACATACGCGATGCGGAAGCCCATTGGGCGGATCCGCTGTTTAAACAACTTGCTGCTCACAACATTCGTACAAACTTCGTTGTCGATCCCAACTTAGGCACCGTACCCAATGCCAGCTATTGGTGTAACAAAAACGGTTTGCCAGCGTGCCTGAACGTTGCCGACTGGCTGGATCAAATTGGCCCGGATGTTGTCGATTCGGTCGAGACGCTCAATGAATGCAACTACTATTGCGGCGGTGGGCTTTACTGGCGAGCAACGGATCCGGCAAATCACCGTCCGAGGATTATGTTCGACGAATCGAACACGACGCGGCTGAAGGGGACTCATTACAAGGATCCCGACGTCGGATGGCACGATTATGCCGTTGCGTTTACCAACGATACCTGCGATTCCATCCATAAAGATCCTAAGCTGAACGGGCGCGTTTTGTGCATTGGGCCGGCGCTTGGTGGAGGTGATTCGGCACATCGGTTTGCACCCGGCTCGATGTACGGTCACGTCGATGTCGGCTCCAGTCACCCTTACCCCGGCGGCGATGGAAGAGTGAATTCCGGTAACTATGATGGCGTTGTCGGTGCCTATGGCGAAGGAACCAATGAGCCGGGCGGGAGTGTGAATTCGGGTTGGACGTTCAACACGTACGGGCCGGCCTTTACGGACGGGGTACATCCCATTCCGTGGGCGACCACGGAAACGGGCTATCACACTTACGTTGCGGGTGCAATCAAGCCGCAAAATACGACACACGAGGATACCGCAGCAAAATACCTGCCGCGTTTGTTCGCGGAATATTGGCGCGCGGGCATAATCCGAACCTTTATCTACGAGCTTTACGACGAAGGCACAAAAATCGACAGTGGCGAATCTCATTTCGGGATTATCCGCAACGATTTGACGCTGAAGCCGGCCTACCCTGCAATCCAATCTTTGTTGCGCCTTGTTGAGGAGCCGAATGCGCCAGCCACATTTAAACCGCGTTCGCTGACGTATACCGAATCTGTCGAGCCGAATGGCGCGTTCAACCGCACGCAGTACGTGCACGATCTCCTTCTACAAAAATCGAACGGCGATTTCTATTTGCTGCTCTGGCACGAGATTGCAGACGAATGCATCGAATGCGTCCATGGAATCTGGAGCAAAGGAGAGAACACCTATCTGTCGCCGCTTCCTCTGACCACAACGATCACTCTTCCGGCCGATATCGCGCGGGCATCGCTTTACACTTATAATGCGAACTGGCAGTTGCAGGAGGCACCGCTTGCGATTCAGTCGAATCGGATCGTTGTACAGGCTACCGACAAAATCAGCGTGATTAAGCTCTCGGCAAAATAGCGGCCCGCTGTCCGCGGGTTTCAGAAAATTGTGATTACGACAAGTCCCTGAGCAGGCACGGTGATCGGCGCATCGATAGTCTCAGTCACTGGTTCGCCCAATTGGGATCGCTTCTTCAATTCGGCAATTTGCGCACGCGTGGGACTTGCCGGGCGCCCCATTTGCTGCCATATTGCGAGCGCGGAACCGTGTTGCGGGTCGACAATCTGCATGCGGTAATGCTTGGCTTTCGCGCCCCGCACGCGAAGCATGAACGTCTTTGCAGCGATGGACTGATTCGGCTCTGCGTAGTTCCACAGCGCGACCACGACGTGACCCTGTTTAGTTCTGGTCACCAGTGTGTCTTCCTGCGGCAGAAGCAAGCGTTCGTCTCCGAGTTGGTGCAACAGCGAGAACACATGAAAAGCCGCTTTGGGTATGCCGCGCTCGGCGATTAGACCGTAGCCCCCGTAAAACGGGGTCTTTACCACCCCTTGCTCTTCGAAGACATCGGAGAAGGTCCAATACGACATCATCGACGTCATGCCATCACATTCACGGATGTTGTTTGCGAGCCATGGTCCGATAAATGCGCTATCGGTTACCTCGGGCTGGTTCATATACGTCGCGTTATATTCCGACCAGATGATTGGCATGCGGGGAAACGCGGAGGCTTGCACCTGATCGTAAACCTTTTTGACAGCCGCGCCTACCATGTCGCGCCGCAGGATGGGCATTGATTTTCCGAAGACATCGACCGGATTTTCGTTGCCGTAGATGTGGCTGGAAACGAAATCCAGAGCGATGTGATTGCTGGCGCAGTGCGCGATAAATTCGTCTACCCAGGCGGCTTGGGCAGTGGCCGGCCCACCGACGCGAAGCGTAGCGTCTACATCTTTGATTGCCTTCGCCGTCACGTCGTAAAGGGCGAAGTAGGTTTCTTTCTTTGGAACGCCATCCCAGAAATCGATATTGGGTTCATTCCATACCTCGAAATACCAGCTCTGTACTTCGTCTTTTCCATAACGGTCTTCGAGATGCCGAGTGAATGCTTCGATCAGGGCGCTCCATTTCGCCGGATCGTTAGGGGGCGACGGCAAGGGCTTGTACCAAAAAGGATGCGGCGTCAGATTCGCAGCGAGCTTTCGCGGCATAAAGCTGATTTCGACAAAAGGCTTAACGCCGTTTTCGAGAAGACCATCATAGATCTGGTCAACATAGGAAAAGTTATAGATTGGCTGACTTTGCGAGTTGACGTCGTAAACTCCGTTTTCGTCATCCAAAATGGCGTGAAAGCGCACAAACGTGAAGCCGGTTGCCTGCTTGGTGGCACGAAGATCACCGCGGTAATCGTCGCGAAGACTTAAGTTGGCTCGGCCAGACCCGAACATCGTTTCCCAAAAATGAGGGAAGGGTTTCCACGTTCCCGTCATATCGATCTGGACGAATTCAGGCTGGTTTAAATCTTGCGCATGTAGGACGACGCTGCAGGTCGTAAAGGCTGCTGCTGCTAAAGTCCACTTCAGGAGAGTTACTCGATTGAAAGCTGTTCTCATGGCAATGTCCGCCGCGATGATCGTTTCCACGGCGTCCACAGACGTAGACGTCTATTCAGCGCAAGACCTGCACGCTATTTCTCAGAAACTTGCGGCGCGTAACTCCAACTTTGCCTCGCAGCCGCTGGAAAAGTACGGCAATCACTACACAATGGTTGCCTTCCGCGAACAGACCGGCTCTGCGGAAGTACACGAGACGGAGGCGGACGTATTCGTGGTGATCGACGGGACCGCGGGCCTTATCACCGGAGGTAAGCTGGTGAACGCTCACACCGACAAGGCCGGTGAACTGCGCGGCACGTCCATCGAGGGCGGAAAACGCCAAACGGTGGAAAAGGGCAGCATCATCCACATTTCCGCCGGTGTGCCCCATCAATTGATTGTGGACAATGGCCCCTTTACCTATTTCGTCGTGAAAGTCACCGGCCAATAGAGTGGCCGTTGCGTGGTTGATTACGACGCTTGCTCTGGTTGGGGTTCTCTTCGGAGCCCTCGGCCAGGCGCGCATGCCTTCCGCTCAACTTGCAGCCGCTGGGGGAGGGTTACTTACGGGCATTTGTATCTTCTGGCTGATGCCCGAAATTTCCAGCACTCTCGGTATGTGGCGGGCCATTGCCATCCTGACAGCAGTTTGTGTCGCGTTGCTGTTCATTGATCGTGTATTGGGTGACGCTGAGCACCCGGATCATCATCGGTTTGTGGCCCCGCTGCTGGCAGCGACGGCACTGCATAGTTTTCTGGACGGTTGGAGCGTACGCACGCTTTCGGTTCAGGCCTTTGCAAATGTCGCGGTGCCGATTGGCCTCGCTTTGCACAAGATACCGGAGGGACTGGCGTTAGGGTGGTTGACGCGCCGGACTCTGAACCGTACGGGACCGGCAATTGCAACAGCGAGCGCGGTCGAATTCATGACCCCCATCGGTGCTTACGTGGAACCGTATGCCGACCACTCCGGCCTGGCAGCATTTGGCCCATCCTGGACGGCTCTGGTTCTGGCCACGGTGGGAGGAAGTTTCCTGTTTCTGGGTATCCACGCGATTGTTCCCGAACGAAAGAAAATTGCCGTGCTGGCCATCTTTTTCTGCACATTTGCGGCGGTTGGCTTGCTGTCGTTCCTGCATCAGCGAGCTTGATCGATCAGGCGGCATCGCTTGAATGCCTGTAGGCAATGTGACACAATCCACTGACGCGTCCGATGCCAGAAAACTCCATCAAATCTGATGCCAAATCAGCCGTGTATCCGGAGCGTTTCTTACCCATCCCGAACGAACGGTGGAGAGTCTGCCGTGACGTCGGTTGTCAGCAGCAGGAGCGAATCGATGTCGAGAACGGCCACGTGTGCGTTGGGTTATGGCTGCAGAGGGTCAAAACCGACCGGCTGAAAATGCTCGCGATACGAGGGGTGCTCGGTCAGGGTTTGTTGCCATGGCCTTTAGCCCAGTTAACCGATGACGAGGTCCTGCGACTGATGACGAATTTGCTAGAGTCGGGCCGCATTCACCTGCATGCTCCTCCGGCGGCTCCGTTGGTGGACGTCGCCTGGGATCAAGACAAAGCCGCCGATGACGACAGCTATGCGCCAGCGAGAACGTCCACTTACTCCCCTCCGACGTCCGCCCCTTCTACGTTCGGGCCAGATGCCGACGGAGCTGCGCAAGCGGCTGCCCTCATTGCTGCAGCCGCCAGCGGCACCCCGTTTTGTGAGCAATGTGCAGCCGCGGCGAGGGCGGCGGCCTCGCAGCAGAATTCAGGTTATCAGGAAGCGACGGATTCCCAGTAACGTATGGAGATGTCTCCACGCTGGTTCGAACAAGTCTTATGGCCTCGGGGGGAGCGCGGAGATATATGGATGATCGTCGATTTCGCGCGCGACCGGCGGATCTTCCCGATGCTGCTGGCTACGAGCCTCGAATACTCCTGCCTTTATGCGGGCGATTTGCCGCCCGCTCTGGCAATGGCGGCGCCGTACCTGGTCAAGCTTGAATTCGACCAGAAAGAGACCAGGCGTTTGCTCAAGGCGAGCTGGGGTGATAGTTGGGGTGTTTTTCTTAAGTGCGACACGAACACAAAGACGCTGCGTCGTCATCTGCGCGAATTCCTGCTGGTTCGGGGCCCCAGCGGCAAGATGCTGGTGTTCCGGTATTACGATCCGCGAGTATTGCGCGTGTATCTGCCGACCTGCTATCCGGACGAGCTGCGGCAAGTGTTCGGTCCCCTCGAGTGTTTTTGGATGGAGGATGCGAGCGCCGAGACACTGCTGCATTTCAGCTTTGAAAAGCAGAAGCTTGTCACGACGCCGATTGCTTTGCCGGTCGCTCAGGCTCTTTAGGATTGGATTTCACGAACTGCGGGGTAAGAATGCGTGCAATCTCCGTATGCTTCATCTTGGCCGCCCAGGATTGGGGTGTGGCCCATGGCTCCGTATCGATCTCCTCGATCGGCGCCCCGTATGCGATTAGCGTTTTGGCCAGTTCTGGCCGTTCCCAGCGGCAGGCCCAGCCGAGCGGCGTCGATTTCAGCAGATCGTCGCGGAGATCGAGGCGCGCTCCATGTTCCAGCAGCATTCCCGCAAACCGCGCACGGTCGGTATCACTGACGGGACCGCTGTAGGCGGCGGCGAAATGAAGTACGGTTTGGCCGAATCTGGGGATATTGGCATCGATTCCATGTCTGAGGAGCACATTCCTCGCGGCGAAGTTTCCTTTGTTGTCCGCATGATTAGCGCTTGCGCCGCGAATCGGTTGAATTAAGACCCAGTGCCATCTCGAATCGTTGGGGCCAAGGTAGTTGTTGCAGCGCCAACTCGACGATTTGGGGACACCCGTGGTGTGCGGCCGACCACGCGAGTTCCTGCGCGAGGTCTTCCGATTTGTTTCGCGCGAGCAATTGCCGCGCCTGGGCGATGTCGTGCGCTTCGGAGATCATGTAAGGCTGCGGCTTCGCGCCGCGCGCAAGCAGCAGTTGCCTGATCCGGCCGTCGGGATGGTTCCAAGCGTTGCGAAGCGGCCACCCGGATGCGTAAACATTTGAATTCGGGTGGTGCCGCGATCCAACAGCAATTGAACGATTTCATACCGGTTCGCGAGCGCTGCACACCACAAAGGCTGTCCCCAACTTTCAGTTGGCTCTTCCAGTTCTTCCAGCATGGTTCGTTCGTCCACATCGGCCCCAAGATCGAGCAGCAGGCGGACCATATCGAGTTGACCATGGTTTACGGCCAACGTAACCAGTCCACCAGACCGGTCGTAGTGGTGCAGCATCGTGCGATCAACCTTGACGAAGTCGCGCACCTCGCGTTCTTTTCCCAACGCCACGGCTGCGCGCAGCGTCAACCTGGCCCCTTTTTCGAGAAGCTGTTGTGAGATGGCTGGAAAGGCGCTTGCGCTGCCATCGTTCGATGGGTTGGCTGCTAACGCCGCACGATCGAGCGGGGTCAGGTCCTGAAGATCTCGCTTTTGTATGTCCGCCCGTTTGTCCAACAGCCACGCGACTAATTCCTCGTCCCCGGCTTCGGCCGCGACGTGCAGAGGAGTTCCTCCGTTCCGGTCGCAGGCGTGAATCAGAGAGCCGTCCGCACGCAACAAACGGATTGCTGTCGCCGTTTCGTGGCGCCGGATAGCGGAACTGATTTCGTCTTGTACGGGAGAGATGGTCGCGTTCGGGCAACTCATCTCTTCCCGCCGAAGCCGCTCCTCTTGCTCGATAATGGCCACAATTTCGTCGTATTCGCGATCTGCGGCCAGAGCTAAGGCAGAGGTGGCGTCGCGGTGCGGGAAGATACCTTTGCGCGCATCGGCGCCGGCTTCCATCAATAAGCGAACCATTGCCGGCATCGCAGCGCAACACCGCATAGTGCAAGGCGCGGTGTTCATCGGCGCCGCTCCTATCTATGCCGACCAGTTCCGGCCGAGCGCTTAACAGGACACGCACTCTGCCGCTGTCGCCGGCTTGCACGCATGCCGCGAGTTCCTGCACGTTCACTCCGTCGACGAAAGCCTTTAGTTTCGGCCAGCTCCCGTATCCGTACGCACGCGCGAGCACGCGCTGGGCGTCGTGAAGGGAAAAAGAAGCTGGTTCGGCTCACGCTCGAAGCACTGTATTTGCCGGATGGCGGCTGCCGCACCGTTACGGTATTGCTGCAGCAGTTCCTTCGCTTGCTTCCGAAGCTGCTCCAGGCTGGGTTGTTGCGGCAGCTTGCGCGTCGGCGCGTGTGGAAAATGTCCCGGCATGACGATCTCCTCCCGATTCAGTTGCCCGGCGTCCGCGTAACGGGCGGAAAGAAGATTCGTCTTATCGAACGGAGTTCAGCAAGAATTTCGGTAGGCTCTGCCTTTCCCGCGGACACGGAGGCGTCCGAAGCGCCAAGTCTCACTATAGCGCTCAAATTCCGACGTAATTCGACTGTCGGCTGCGTATAATGAGGCACTTAGGCCGCCTTTCCGGCGGGTGCAGATCGAAATGAGCTCCTACGCTACCGCTGCGGTTCCGTCTGTCAAGCTCGGTTCGCGTCTCTCAGGCTTGGACGCGCTGCGAGGCGCCGTGATGATCCTGATGGCTCTCGATCACGTCCGCGATTTCCTTCATGTCGGGGCGATGTCCTTCTCGGCGACCGACCTTTCGAAGACTACGCCTCTTCTCTTCTTCACTCGCTGGATTACGCATTTTTGTTTGCCGACCTTTATGTTTACGGCTGGGGCGGGAGCGTTTCTCTGGTGGCGGCAAAATAACCGCAGCCAACGCCAGTTATCGCGGTTTCTCTGGACACGCGGAATCTGGTTCGTTTTCCTGGAACTTACGGTGATGCAGTTGGCGTACGACTTCAGGGTTTCTCTTCGTTATCCGATTTTGCTGCTGGTTTTGTGGATTTTTGGCATCTGTATGATAGCCATGGCCGCGCTCGTCCGGCTGCCGATGCCCGGTTTGCTCGGTTTCAGCGTCGCCGTGATTGTCTTTCACAATTGCCTTGACGGAATCAGCGCGGCGCGGTTTGGGGCGGCCGCGTGGTTGTGGAATTTGCTGCACCAGCCTGGCTTCATCGCCGGTAATACTGTTCTGGTTACCTACACCTTGCTGCCTTGGATTGGAGTCATGGCGGGCGGGTTTTGCTTTGGCAGAATTCTGCTGTTGGATCCTCCGCGGCGTCAGCGGATCATGCGCAGAATCGGCAGTGCGTCGATCGTTGCATTCATTGCGCTTCGTGCCGTCAATCGATATGGTGACCCGGCGCACTGGTCCTTTCAGAAAGGGCCATTGTTTACCTTCTTGTCTTTTCTTAACTGCAGCAAGTATCCGGCGTCTCTCGATTTTCTGCTCATGACGCTTGGACCAGCACTGCTAGTTCTCGCGTGGCTCGACCGGATCCCGTTATCACGGGGTAATCCGTTCGTTGTTTTCGGACGCGTGCCGATGTTTTATTTCATCCTGCATCTCTACCTGATTCATCTGGTGACCGTGATAATGGCGTTGCTGCGTTACGGCACAGCTGCATTTTCGTTCGCGTTCAATCCAGTGCCCTCGATGGGAGGTCCCGCGAAGCTTTTCCCGGCGAATTTTGGCTACGGGCTGCTGACTGTATACGGCATTTGGATTATGATACTGGTCCTGCTGTATCCACTCTGCCGGTGGTTTGCAAAGATCAAATCAACCCACCGCAGTTGGTGGTTGAGCTACCTGTGAGGAAACCCGCTATATGATTCATAGACGTTGGATACAGTTTGGTGCCAATATGCGCTGGCAGCGGTTTGAACGCAGGAGGAAGACAAAGTTGCATCGCAGAACGATTGCGGTTTATGCCGCAGGCATATTAGGCGTGGTCTGTTTGCCTGCGCAGGACCAGCCGAAAAAAGATTATCCGATTCAGCCGGTGAGTTTTACCGCTGTACATGTGAATGATCAGTTCTGGGCGCCGCGGCTGGAGATCAACCGCAAGGTTTCCATTCCCACGGCATTCGAACAGTGCGAGCGCACCGGGCGCGTGGACAATTTTGTGCGCGCTGCGATGGTGCTGGAGCACCAAGATCTGAAAGACAAGCACGCTCCGGGGTATCCTTTCGACGATACGGATCCGTACAAGGTGATAGAGGGTGCGTCGTATGCGCTAAGCGTGCATCCCGATCCGGAATTGGATGCGTACTTAGACAAACTAATTGCGAAGATCGCGGCAGCGCAGGAACCAGACGGATACATTTACACGACGCGGACGATTGACCCGGAGCATCCCCATGCCTGGTCGGGCAGTGAGCGGTGGGTGAACGAGGAAGTGCAGAGCCATGAATTGTATAACCTGGGTCATCTCTATGAAGCCGCAGTCGCGCATTACGAGGCCACAGGCAAGCGGACGCTGCTGGATGTCGCGCTGAAAAGCGCAGATTTGCTGGTCCGGACTTTCGGCCCCGGTAAGCGCGCCATTTATCCGGGGCATCAGATTGCCGAGATGGGGCTGGTAAAGCTGTATCGAGTGACGGGGCGTGAGCAGTACCTGACGCTGGCGCAGTTCCTGTTAGACAGCCGGCACGGAGGGCGCTCCTACAATCAAGCAGACAAACCGGTGATCGAACAGACCGAAGCTGAAGGCCACGCCGTGCGCGCTACCTACATGTATTCGGGCATGGCGGATGTCGCCGCCATGACGGGCGACGAGAACTATATCAAAGCGATCGATGCCATCTGGCAGAACGTCGTAAACAAAAAGATGTACCTGACAGGCGGGATCGGATCCGTCGGAGCGATTGAAGGATTTGGACCCGATTACGATTTGCCGAATATGTCCGCATACAACGAGACGTGCGCGGCAGTAGGCGACGTGTTCTGGAATCAGCGGCTCTTCTTATTGCATGGCGATGCAAAGTACGTGGATATTCTGGAGCGGACTTTATATAACGGTTTGATTTCGGGCGTCAGCCTGGATGGAGAGACATATTTTTATCCGAATCCTTTGGAATCGAATGGCCAGCATCAGCGAAGCCCATGGTTCGGAGTGGCGTGTTGTCCGGGGAACATCACGCGCTTTATGCCGTCGCTGCCGGGCTATGTGTATGCGCATCGCGGGGACGCGATATACGTCAACTTGTTTATGAGCAACCGTACGGCAGTGACCCTTGCCGGCGGCAGGAAAGTGGAACTGGAGCAGGAGACACGGTATCCGTGGGCGGGCGACGTGCAATTGACCGTCCGGCCGGAGAAGGCGGGCGTTTTTACGTTGAAGATTCGCGTACCCGGTTGGGCGCGGGGCGCCGCGATGCCCGGAGATTTGTATAGGTTTGCCGATGAGGGTAAGCGCGAGCCGGTCACCTTACAGATTAATGGCGCTTCGGCAGAGCTGAAGTTGGACAACGGGTATGCGACGCTGACGCGCGAGTGGAAAGCGGGAGATCGGGTGGATTTGCATCTGCCGATGCGCGTGGAACGAGTGCTAGCAAACCAAAATGTTGAGGCGGACCGTGGGCGCGTGGCGCTGCAGCGCGGACCGATCGTGTTTTGCGCGGAATGGGCCGACAGTCCAGACCGACATGTGCGCAACATCGTGCTCGACAATTCTCAGAAGTTGCAAGCCGAGTTTTTACCGACAAAGCTGAAGGGCGTGGAAGAGATTCACGGCGAGGCGGTGGCCTACCGCTACGACGGGAAGGGCGAATTGCTGCATGCGAACGAGGCGTTTACGGCGATTCCGTATTACGCCTGGGCGAATCGTGGGCGTGGGCAGATGGAAGTGTGGATAGCCGAGAACGAGGCGCAGACGCATCCGACTCCTTATCCGACGATCGCCTCAACGAGCAAGGTGACAGTATCGGGAGCGACCGAGGCCGCTAATGGTGCGCGCGATCCACACATGGTGGCGGATCTGGAGGAGCCTACATCTTCGTCAGATGCGAACTCTTACTACGACTGGTGGCCGAAGAAGGGCACAACTGAGTGGATTCAGTATGACTTCACAACGGACCAAACTGTATCGAGCACTGATGTGTATTGGTTTGCGCCGAAGAAGGGGGATGTGGCGCTGCCGCAATCCTGGCGGATCTTGTATTTGAGCGGAGATGAATGGAAGCCGGTAGAGGCAAGCGCAGCGTATGCGGTTGCGCCCGATCGGTACAATCGCGTTGCATTTTCACCTATAAGAACACGAGCGTTACGTCTGGAAGTGACGTTACGTCCGGATAAAACAGCGGGTGTTTCGGAGTGGAAGGTGCAATAGGCCAGGCGCTTTGCGACTGCTGTAAGCTTGAAGCCCGGCGCCGGTCTTTTTGCGCGAAAAATTACCATAAACCAACGCGCTATCAACGTTAACCGGTATACTGCGACACGTGAGATTTGTAGATTGGCTGCTCTCCGATCTCAGGGTTCCTGAGGGCATTCATGGTCCTACGGAAGCCCGTCACGCATGGTGGCGGGTGATGTGTCTTACGGGCGTCGATTATTTCTCAACATTGGGTTATCAGCCCGGCATCGCGTTCCTGGCCGCGGGACTGTTGTCACCAGTCGCAACGGTGATTCTGGTCATCATCACGCTGCTAGGCGCATTGCCGGTCTACCGTCGCGTGGCCGAAGCAAGTCCGAATGGCGAAGGCAGTATCGCGATGCTGGAAAAGCTGTTTCCCGAATGGCGCGGGAAGACGCTGGTGCTAATCCTGCTCGGGTTCGCAACGACGGATTTCGTTATTACCATGACGCTTTCGGCCGCGGACGCGGCGGCACATTTCATTCAAAATCCATTCAGTCCTCACTGGATGAAAAGTCAAATGGGAGTGACGCTGCTGCTGCTGGGCATTCTCGGGGCGATCTTTCTCAAAGGTTTTAAAGAGGCAATTCAGATTGCCGTCGTGCTTGTATTTTCGTATCTGGTGCTGAGCGCGGTGATCACGGTGGTCGGCCTGGAGCAGGTTTTCGTGCATCCGGAGGTGTTTTCGCGGTGGCATCAGCGGATTTTCACCGAGCATGGGAACGCCTTAGCGATGGTGGGAATTTGTCTCGTTCTGTTTCCAAAGCTTGCTCTCGGCCTCTCCGGGTTTGAAACAGGCGTCGCGGTGATGCCGCTTATCGAAGCAAACGGATTGCCTGAGCGTATTCGGAATGCGCGGAAGCTTTTGTTGACGGCGGCGGTCATCATGAGCGTTTTCCTGATCGCGACCAGCCTGGTTACGGCGCTGCTGATACCGGCTGAAAAATTCAAAGAAGGAGGGGAAGCGAATGGACGTGCTCTAGCGTATCTGGCGCACCGTTACCTGGGATCGGTGTTCGGATCGGTTTACGATCTCAGCACAATCCTGATTCTGGCATTCGCGGGCGCTTCTGCAATGGCGGGTCTATTGAATCTGATTCCCCGCTACTTACCGCGCTTCGGGATGGCGCCCGAATGGGCGCGCGCTGCACGCCCGCTGGTTTTGATGTTTCTGGCGATCTCTATCACCGTGACGCTCTTGTTCCACGCCAATGTGGACGCCCAGGGAGGCGCCTACGCCACAGGTGTGCTGGTTCTGATTACATCGGCTGCTCTGGCGGTGACCGTTCAGTTGCGCGGAAGCGCGCTGCGCTGGCCGTTTCTTCTGATCACTTTGATCTTCGTCTATACAACCGCTTTAAACGTTTATGAACGGCCGGATGGTATCAAGATCGCCACTGTTTTCATCGTCGCGATGGTTTTCTTCTCCCTCACATCCAGGGCTTTGCGCTCGACGGAACTTCGAGTTACGGCGATTGAGTTAGATCCCGCAGCGCGGCAATTGATGTCCGGCAATGACGGCCAGGTGGTGCGTCTAATTGCCCGGAAGCCTCGCGTCGAAACTGAAGAAAGCCTGGATAGAGTGGCGCGATCTGTACGGAACGACCACAGTATCGAGGCGGACGCGCCGATTTTCTTCCTGGAGGTGGAACGCGGAGATGCATCCAGCTTCGAATGCACGCTGAAATTGACGGGGGAGCGCGTCGGCAAGCATTGCATTCTGCGGGGACGGAGTCCGGTTGTGGCGAACTCGATTGCCGCAACGCTAATGCATCTGGAAAATATCACCGGCAAGGTTCCGCACGGCTACTTCGAGTGGACGGAGGGAAACCCGGTTGGCAATCTTTTCCGGTTCATCTTTTTTGGCGAAGGAGACGTTGCCCCGCTTGTTCACGAAGTCCTTCGACGCGCCATTCCGGAACCGAGCCGGCGGCCGAGGGTTCATGTAAGCTGAGGCAGCCAACCGGGCGGCTTAGGCGTGGTGACACATACAATCGATGCTAGGCCGGCTCGCCTCCTTTTGCTCATTCGCCTGATTCCAAATTTTCTAACGTCGCTCCGGCTGCTGTGCTCGCCGTTACTGGCTTGGCTGATCGTGCGGGCACGATTTTCAGAGGCGCTGCTGGTGGTCGGTTTCGCGGCACTTACGGACTGGCTCGACGGATACACCGCGCGTCGGCTACAGGTGAGCGGCAAGTCGGGATTGGTGCTGGATCCTCTCGCCGACAAAGTGATGCTGGTGACACTCTTCTGTGCGCTCACTTATGCCGGTTTGATCCCGCTGTGGTTTTTTGTTCTGGTCGTATTGCGGGATCTGGTGATCGTCGTCGGCGCGCTACTGGTTCGCCTTTTTCGCAATGTCCGAAAGTTTGTGCCGACCGAAATGGGAAAGGTCAGCACCTTTTTTCAGCTTACCTACGCTCTGCTGGCGCTGCTGCTGGCCGCCTACGCGATAGAGATTATTTTTTGGCTGGAGCGAACCGCGCTGGTGCTGGCCACCTTGTTTACCGTGGCAAGCGGAATCGGTTATGTACGTATGGGTATTCGCATCGCGGCGGAACCGACGCAAAAAGGTGATTCCGCGATTCGAACCGATTGACGCTTGGAAACGCGCAAGGTAGCCTGAAGACATGGAGCGGTGCTCCGATATTTATCGGCCTTGGCGGCTTTACGCCATTTGTGCCTGGGTCGCCATTGCAGGGACCTTGGTGTCAGCAGTTTGTGGAACCTTTTCGCCTTTTGCCTATTTCCCCGCGATTTTACTGGCAATTTCGGCCGCTTTCTTGTCCTGGTTGGCATTGCGGCCGTCCATAGCGGTGTTTCCGTCGCAGTTGAGCGTGGGCAAGCGCACCATTGCATGGCAGGAGATTCGGTCGATTACGCAGGGGATGGCTTCACCGCTTGTGCTGAGGCTCCGGCTGACGAACAATCGCAGGCACGTGCTGATCTTCCCGGGCGAGCATGATCGAATCGTGAAGCTGGCAACTCATATTCGGAACCGGTCGTTTCTGGCGACTTTCGACGGGATTCCGTACCAGGACTACCATCTCTGGTCGAATCTAAGCGATGCAGAGGCGGAGGAACTCGGTCTTGAGCATCCGGCTCCGATGATCAGCCAGGAAGACGGGCATGAAATCGAGCGGCTCTACCAAAAGTTGAAAAGCGTTGGCCATCTGGACGGCAAAGAAGACTCCGGATCTACGAGAGAGGAATAGCCGCTGGGCTTTCGTTCTTCTTCGTTGAACCGACGCAGATGGTTCCTACGTCCCGGGTGCCTTCTCCCGTTATCTATACTGCTGTTGGCTGCCATCGGCGCGGTGGTCTTCCGCACACAGATTCTGACTGCCCTGGCCAAGCCGTTGGTAGAAGATGATGGACCTCACACAGCAGACGCCATTCTGGTAATGGGGGGCGACGGTTTTTGTACCCGTATTATAAAGGCGGCAGAACTGGCAAAAGCCGGGTACGTGCCTGTGGTGTATGTGAGCAGCCCACCTATCTTTACTGCCCACGAAGCAGACTTCACGATCCCGTTTGCCATTCAACATGGCTATCCAGCGACACTGTTCCGCGCCTTGCCGAGCGATGCGGATTCGACGCGCGATGAGGCGGTGCTGCTGGGCCAAATGTTGCGCGCACGAAACGTGCATACGGTTCTGCTGGTTACGAGTAACTATCACACGGCGCGCGCAGTGCGCTTGATGCGGAAATATAACCGGGGCTTAACTTTTTATGTCGAGCCGGCGTCCGATCCTTATTTCAGGACCAATGGCTGGTGGCACACCCGAACCGGAGAGAAAACGTTCATTTTAGAGTGGACGAAACACTTCGCCGCGGCGCTCGGTATATGAACTCCTTTAGCTCGCTATGGCCGTATTTACGCCGCTACCGCCGGGGTCTCGTGCGCGGCCTTCTTTCTTTGATGCTGAAGGATCTGTTTGCCGCAGCGCAGCCCATCGTCATCAAGATTGGTGTCGATTCGCTGACAAAGGGGTTCGCGCTGCGCACCATCGTGGAATTGGCTGCGGCGCTGGTGGCCTTATCAGCATGCAAAGGCGTATTTCAATATTGGATGCGCGTCATCATCATCGGTATTTCGCGCGATATTGAATATGACTTACGAAACGATTTATTTGCTTCGCTAGTGAAGCTATCGCAGGATTTCTATAGCCGTTATCGAACGGGCGATATCATGGCGCGGAGTACAAATGATCTAAATGCCGTCCGCATGATGCTGGGTCCGGGCGTGATGTATTGCTGCGAGACTTTGCTGATGCTGATTTTTGCACTCGCGGTGATGATGCACGCAAACGTGCGGCTGACCCTTATGGCATTGTCGCCCGCGCCGTTTGTGTCCATTGCGGTGGTCCTGTTCGGCAGGCAGATCCATACCCGGTTCCAGCATATCCAGGCGATGTTTTCCGATATCAGCAGCCGAGTTCAGGAAAATCTCTCAGGTGTGCGCGTCGTCCGTGCTTACGCGCAGGAGGCGGCGGAAATTCGCTCCTTCGAACGGTTGAACAACGACTACGTTCGCGAGAACATCCGCCTCGCCTGGCTGCAGGGTCTATTTACGCCTGCGCTGCAAGGGCTCATCGGAATCACCTTTTTAATGGTGTTATTGTTTGGTGGCCGAGAACTGCTGCGCCATCACATCACGCTTGGCAGCTTCGTGATGTTCAACACGTATATGGGCATGCTCATTTGGCCCATGATTGCGTTTGGCTGGGTAGCGAATCTGATCCAGCGCGGGACCGCCTCGTTGAAACGGGTAAACGAAATTCTTCACCAGGTACCGACAATTCAGGCTCCGGCGGAACGGCGGGTGAATCCTGCCGATGTTCCGGAGAGTATCTCGTTCCGGAATGTTACCGTCCGATTCGGCGAGCGCCGGGCGGTGTCTGATTTTGACCTAACGATTGAGGCGGGTGAAACCGTCGCCATTGTAGGGCACACCGGAAGCGGGAAAACATCGCTGGTGAGTTTGGTGCCGCGGCTGTTTGACGCTTCCTCGGGTGTGGTGGAGGTGGGGGGCGTAGATGTGCGGCGGTTCGACCCGGGAGATCTGCGGCGGCAAATCGGATTCGTGCCGCAGGAAACGTTCCTCTTCAGCGCCACGTTGGCGGAAAACATTGGCTGGGGCGCGCCGGACGCCTCAGAAGAAGAAATCATGCGGGCAGCCCTGATTGCGGGACTCGGGCCGGATATCGATGGCTTTCCAGACGGCCTGAATACAATGATCGGAGAGCGGGGTTTGACTCTGTCCGGGGGACAAAAACAGCGCACTGCGATTGCGCGCGCGGTTGTTCGGGATCCGCGAATTTTGATTCTCGACGATGCACTGTCCAGTGTCGACACGGTGACGGAAGAACGTATCCTAGCCGGACTTTCTGAGATGATGCGTGGCCGAACAACCATCTTGATTTCGCATCGGGTGTCCACAGTTCGAAACGCCGGACGTATTATCGTTCTTAGCCATGGCCGGATTGTTGAGATCGGAACGCACGGCGAATTACTCAGCAGTGGCGGTGCCTATGCCGATCTTTATCAGAAGCAGCTACTTGAGGAAGAACTGGAGGCGATTTGAGAATGTCGCGGAAGTCTGAGTTCGCGGGAACGCGGCGCGGTTGGCTTAAATCGGCGGCTGCGGCTGGATTCCTCTCGGCAGCCGCTGGCGCCGACGCCGCGGCCCAGGAATACAGGGTTGCGGGCGCTGATTTGAAACTTGGGATCGCATCGTATTCGTTTCGTAAGTTCTCGCGTGCCGAGGCGATTCAGATGACGAAGAAACTTGGCACGCCGTATCTGAATGTTAAAGAAGTCCATTTAGCGTTCGACAGCACTCCGGAGCAGATTGATGCAGCGCGGCAGGAGTTCGCGAACGCCGGGCTGATTCTTGTCGGCGTTGGCAACGTAAGCTTCGCGAGGGATGATGAAGCGGATATCCGGCGCAAATTTGAATACGCGAAGCGGCTGGGTGTTCCGCTGATGGTTTGCGCACCGACACTGGTCACGTTGCCGAAACTCGAGCCGTATGTGAAGGAATTCGACATCAAAATCGCAATCCACAATCACGGACCCGAAGACAAAGTTTTTCCCACGCCGCAAAGCGCCTTGAAGCAAGTGCAGAATATGGACCCGAGGTGCGGTCTTTGCATAGATGTCGGGCACACCGCGCGGACGGGCGTTGATGTTGCAGAAGCGATTGCGGAAGCGGGACCGCGATTGTTGGATATGCACGTGAAAGATCTGGCCGATCTTATGGTGAAGGAAAGCCAGGTTCCGGTAGGAACCGGGAAAATGCCCTTCCCGCAGATTTTCCGTCAGCTGATCAAGATGAAGTACCAGGGTTCAGTGAATCTCGAGTATGAGATAGAAGAATCGAATCCATTACCCGGTATGCAAGTGAGTATGGCTTATATGCGAGGAGTGCTGGCGGGCGAGAGCTTGTCCGCAGTCTGATGTCTGCGTGAAGCGCTAACTGATCAACTTAACTAACAAAAACTAGGCAGAAACCTTGCGCATCGCTTCGACGAATTCTCCCTCGAGTTCCGGCACATCGATGTGCGTCGCAGTTCCGCGATCGAGTTGGCTGGTGACCTGCATGCGAAAGCGAGAGCCGTAGAGAACACGCAGCCGCTCATTCACGTTGCTGATACCTATGCCCCGTTCATAGATGGTGTCTAGTTTTGAATCTTCGATTCCGGCGCCATTATCCTCAATCACTACATTCAAACGGCTGCCTTCGAGCCATGCCCGGAGCTTTACTGTTCCTCCCTCTACTTTGTTGGCCAAACCGTGCTTAATTGAGTTTTCGACGATCGGCTGGAGAATCATGCTGGGTAAGAGTCGGTCCAAGGCGGCTTCTTCGATCTCTTTTTCAAAGCGGAGTTTATCTCCGAAGCGAACCATCTCGATGGCCAGGTAGTCATCGATGAATGACACCTCGTCGCGCAGAGGCGAAAGGCTTTCGGTTTTTCGGAGCAGACGGCGCAGAATGCTGGATAACTTATAAATCATGTTGCGCGCGCGCGCCGGATCAATTCGAATCAAGGTTGAAACTGAATTTAGCGTGTTGAACAGGAAGTGCGGATTGATTTGATTTGTGAGCGCTGCCAGGCGCGCCTCGGTCAGACGCGCCCTTTCCATTTCCAGCTGTTTTTCGGCACGGAAGCTGCTCCAGACGCGGATCGGCAGGGAGACCGCGAACAGGGATGTGATCGCGCTGGCCGCGAACAGTCCGATTCCAGGACGGTCTGCGTCTAAAAGCAAGAACGTATTGTGACGGTCGAAGATGGAGTGGATTCCCCAACGCAGCAACTCCGCGACGATGACCATGGCGTAGCAGGAGAGATTGAAGGCGGCGCGCTCCAGGACGCGGCGTTGAATGGCGCTCCGATTCCAGCGCAGAATCTGCCGAAACAGGCGGTAGAGGTTCAAGTCTGCAAAAGGAGAGAAATACCAGACGTCCTCCCGTTCCGGTGCAAGGTCATGCATAAGCGCGCCCATCAAACCGACGGCAGCATAAAGCGGCATGGACATAAACTTCCCGGCCACCATATCGGGGACGGAGGTGCAGATACCGGTAATCAGGCCGCTGACATAGCCACCCAACATTCCGGCCAGGATAGACCCTTCAAAAGCCAGATCGATCGCTTTGTACTGGTGGTGACTCAACAGACGAATCGCCGCCGTTCCGCCGAAAATCAGCGAGAAGATGAGGGCGAGTTGCAGACGCTCGGAGACCGTACGCTCATCGCGCAGCAAGATGCGCTGCATGCGGCCGAACCGCATCAGGATACTGGCGATCGAGGCTGAAACGGCCACTTTTATCAGAAGAGCGGCAATCTGTGGCTGCGGCAGCATCGGAAAGTTGTTCTGGATCCTATACTAGGGTAAGACGACAATGCAGCGTAAGCGCGATGCTTCGCCGAAAGACTAGCAGTTAGCACTCCCTTGTCACATTTCACGTTGAATAAAATCGCGGAAGCGGACCTGCCGACCCGCTTTGGGCAGTTTAGGATTTACGCCTTCGAAGGGCTTCGTCAATCCGGCACCGAGGAAGCCGTGGTTCTGCGGATAGGCGAGCTTAATGCTGGCGGCGCGCCACCGCTCGTTCGTATTCACTCGCAGTGTCTCACGGGGGATGTGTTTCATAGCTTGCGGTGCGACTGCCGTTCTCAGCTCGAACTGGCACTGGATCTTATTGTGGGCGAATACCGCGGGCTGCTGATTTATGAGAACCAGGAAGGCCGCGGCATCGGCTTGATGAACAAAATCCGCGCGTATGAGCTGCAGGATCACGGGCTGGATACGGTTGAGGCCAATGAGCGATTGGGTTTCAAAGCCGATCTTCGCGACTATGCACTGCCCGCGGCCATCCTGAGCTATTTTGGTGTGAAGAGCGTACGGCTTTTGTCAAATAATCCTGAGAAAGTAGCGGCGCTCGAAAAAGACGGCATTGCCGTCGCGGAGCGGACACCCATCATAGTGCCCGCACTTGACACGACAGTGGGCTATCTTCGCACGAAGCGCGAAAAACTCGGCCATCTTTTCTAGCCTCCAGCAGGAAGAGGCAGCGCTGCTTAGTTCGTAATCGTGAGATGTACATTCCCCTTCGCGGGACCATTTACGGACTGTACCTGAATGGTTACGGGGCTAGTGCGGCCAGATATTGAAGCCGGCGCGGTATAAACACCGGTTTGACTGAGAGAGCCAGCCCCGGCGACGACGCTCCACTTCACCGGACCATCCGGTGCAAACCACGAGATAGGGTAAAGCTGAATGCTGTTGCCGACCTTCACAGTTGTCTGCTGTTGGGTATCTATGTGGTAGTAAGCCGGACCATAGTAGCGCGCCATTTTCAATCCGTTTACAAGTGGCGCGGAGTGTGTCTCGTTTGCGCTGATGGCGCGTAGCGCTAAAGACAAATTGGTATCCGTTACGTTTGCCGGAATCGTGACTGACGCCGGTGTGCGGCATGCGTTGCCGGTTGCGGCGCCCAGGTTCCAGTTGTGTAGAATAATTCGGCCCTGGGATTCGATGTGCATCGGCCCCATCACTAAGCTGTTGTCAAAGACGCCGCCGAATTGCCCGGTGCAATTGCCGACGCCAAGGATAAACGTTACCTGGTAATTGCCATTGGGCACGTGCATCCGGTATTGAATGTCGTCTCCCCAGGTGTACATGTACGATTCCGTCTGAACCGGGTATGGAACTTTCCCCCAGACATTCGAAGGATAGTTATCATTCACGGTATTGAATGATCCGGTTTCGAATCCGAGATCGGGAATCCAGGTAAATCCATTGGCGTCGACGCTCGTGGTTGTACTGCCAGAGTCTATGTGAATGTAGCCTTGGGGAAAAATCGTTACGGCGACATTAGCTGAAGCTGTGGGATCTGCAACGCTCGTTGCTGTCAGCGTTGCTTGTAACGGTGCTCGGACCGTTGCCGCGGCCGTGTAGTTTCCGTCGGAGTCGATCGACCCGGCCGCCGAAGAGCTGATCGACCAGATGACAGCTTGGTTTGCCGTTCCATGCACCCACGACCGGATAGGAAATGAGGGCGTGCCTGCCTGTACAACAACGGCCGGATCAGGCGTCCCCACAGTGACGGACTGGAGTGCGATCGGCAATTTCAGTACGTTGCGGGGATCTGCCAATGATGTGAGGGTTAAGAGAGCTTGATTAGCCGGCTGCACATACTGGTTGCCGGGGTTGACCACACTCGAAGTCACGTTCAACATGAGCGACGATTCATCGACGACTTCGAAATCGGAATAATCTATACGTGCATAAGCAATCGACTGCAAAGCACGAGCCACCTCGGGGTCTTCGGTGACATCGCTTGACGCGCTGGCGTGTCCTGACATGCCGATATCGGCCAGGATCATCCCGTATTGCTTGAGCGCGGTCAAGACGACCTGGGCGGCCGGCGCAAAGGTGCTGACGTCGAACGATGCCTTCAGGCGAAAGCGTGTTCCCATTGGCGGCGCATTAGGTTCGGCTCCGGTGCTGTAATTTGCCGGCCACACGAATTGGTTGCTTATACAACCAGCACACGAAGTAAAGCGGAGCGCATGATTGATAATACCGGCGTTGATCTCGCTGAGATGAACAGTCAGCGGCGCCAATGGCATAGCCGCCGCATCGGTCGAACCGCCTCCATCGGCACGGCTGGGTTGGATGTAACTGGCACTGTTATAGGTCCAACCACTTGCAGCTGTGCACAGCGGGCAGGCCGGAATCGGAACGGCGTCCTGATATGTTTCGTAAAACTGGCACGACTGATGATTCAAGACCAGCATGTGGTGATCGTTGACCGAGTCAGTGGTATAAGCACCGGTCTCACGCTTCTTGTCGGGAAGCGCCGGAATAGGAAAGCCCACATTATTCAAAGACGTTGTGTAGTGGAACACCTGCGGGGTGAGCGGTAATGAATTGTCGACGAGACTCGTGCCCCACTGAAAATCGATGCCGAGCGGCGCTGACAAAGCGGTAGCTGTCCAGAGATTCGAATTCGCGGCAACAGGCAGACGATCTATTCTGGTGTTGAACACCGAATCATCGGGACCCACCATGCAGCCGTGCAAGACGTGCTGCGGCGTAAATCCCTTCGGGGCGGTGTAGACGATCGTGTTCGAATCCGGCCCTGGTGCGATTGCTCCGACCCCGGAAAGGCTAAAAGAAACGGGACGATCGGCGGCAATTTTTATTGAAGCCCCGGCAGGCACAATGGGTTGGCCAGGGGTCACGTTTATGGTTTGCTGAGTTTGAGAAAACAGTAACGCCGGCGCCAAAAATAGAAATAGGTTCTTCATTCTTCCTGCCTGGCCGAGCTCAGACACACGCAGGAGCGTCGTCCCGGCAGACTGCTGCCGTTCGAGAAGTTCGCGTTAGAACGAAGCAGTAAGCGGGCGTCTTACAGTGCGGAGCTAAGGCCGTTGTTTATGCGAAATGCCGCTCTCGCTTTGTCGAGATCGACCTTTCAAAAACAAAGTTCGGCAGCAATCGCGCATTCGCAGTAAGGTTTTTCCGGGCGCCATGATGAACTCGCCGGATGAGGTTGATGTAAGGCAGTGCTTAGGAGCGCAAAGGGGCACGGCTGCGTGCCACCCAAACAGGAAAGGAACCCGCTAACTCTTCGGGTGGCACGCGTGATTCCGTGCGCGTTTTGTGCGGATTGCCCGATACGTCGATTCTTCGGAAGCGTTTGGTATGTAATGGATGCGTGCGCACCTTTTTCCTGGCGGCACTTGGCGCAACATGCTGGGCAACTTACGCCGGGGCTGCGCAGGCTATCGAGTTCAATCGTGAGATCCGGCCGATCCTGTCGGACAAATGCTTTCCGTGCCATGGACCGGACGCGGCGAATCGCAAAACGAAGTTGCGTTTTGATATCGAATCGGGTGCGATGATTGCGCTACGCGATGGAAAGCGCGCGATTGTTCCGGGAGACCCCGAGCAGAGTGAACTCTACCAGCGCATCAGTTCAACGAATAAAGCTTTTCGCATGCCGCCGGCCTACATGGGCCATGACCGGCTCAGTGATCGCGATATTCAATTGATCAAAGACTGGATTGCCCAAGGAGCGAAGTGGAGTCCCTTCTGGTCCTTTGCGCCTCCGAAGCGGCCACCGCTGCCCGAAGTGCGGGAAACGAATTGGGTCCGAAATCCGATCGACGCCTTCATTCTGAGCAGGCTGGAGCGCGACGGATTGCATCCTTCGCCCGAAGCCGATAAGCGAACTCTGATCCGGCGTGTCACGCTCGACCTGACCGGGCTTCCGCCCACGCTTGCGCAAGTGAATGCGTTTCTGCAAGACAAGTCTGCAGATGCTTACGAGAAAGTTGTGGACCGGCTGCTCGACTCGCCTGAGTACGCGGAGCGTATGGCCTATCGCTGGATGGAAGCTGCGCGTTACGGTGATACGAACGGCTATCAAACCGATGGTCCGCGGGAGATGTGGCGTTGGCGCGACTGGGTGATTGACGCATTCCGCCACAACATGCCGTACGACGAGTTCACGGTTGAACAACTAGCAGGCGACCTGCTGCCGAATCCCACGCTAAGCCAGCGAATTGCAACCGGCTTCAACCGGAATCATCGGACGAGCGGCGAGGGTGGCATCATTCCGGAAGAGTATCGCGTGGAGTATGTGGCGGACCGCGCGACGACCACAGCGAATGTGTGGATGGGCGTTACGATGGGCTGCGCGAGATGCCACGATCATAAGTACGACCCGATTTTCCAGAAAGATTTCTATCGGTTGTTTGCTTACTTCAACCGTGTTCCGAACGAGAAAGGGTTTGCCTACAACTACGGGAATGAGGAACCGTATATCAAGGCGCCGCTACCGGAACAGCAGCAAAAAATGCAGGAGTTTGACGTCAACGTCGCAGCGCTGCAGAAGAAGTACGATGCGCTGCAGCTTTCGCTGCAAAAAGCGCAAGCGAAGTGGGTAAGCGGTTTGACGAAATCCGGGACAATCGATTGGACCGTAAAACGTGGACTCGTCTTCCGGTCGGATGCGAAGCTTACGGCCGATGGCATTGTTCCCGAGAATGGGCCGGCCGCCCCGGGGTGGCAATTCGACAACAAGAATTTTCTAGAAATCCGAAAAGATATCGCCAACTTTGGATATCTGGATCCATTCACGTTTTCGGCTTGGATCAATCCGGCCGCCGAACAAGGCGCGATTCTTTCGCAAGCGGAAGATTACTTTGAGGGGACCGGGCATAGTCTCTATTTGATCGACGGCAAAGTGCGCCTGCATATCATTCATCGCTGGACTGACCTGGCGATTCGTATAGAAACGATAAATCCGGTGAAGCTGAATCAGTGGCAGCACGTCGCCGTAACCTATGATGGCAAGCGGAAAGCAGCCGGTATACACATTTACGTGAATGGAGAAGAGCAAGAGACCAAAGTGTTGTTCGATCAGTTGAACGAGCCATTTCACGTTGCGGAAAAGACTCCATTCCGAATCGGGGCTGCCGGGGGGCTGCGCTTTCAGGGCGCGATCAGTGACGTGCGTGTCTACAAGATAGCTCTGAATGACCAGCAAGTGGCGGCGGTTTGGGTTCCACAGACGCTGAATGAGGTCGCCGCAGAGGCGCCGGAGCGAGTGACCAGGGCACAAGCCGAGAAGATACGGCTGGCGTTTTTAGATGGCCCAGCGCCCGCGCCCATCAAGCAGACGCGAACACAACTGGACTCGGCGATCACGGAACGACAGCGCTTCTGGGACAGCGTTCCGACCGTCATGGTGATGGTGGACGACCCGAAGGCGCGCGAGTCGTTCTTACTGAAGCGCGGCGCGTACGACAATCCTGGTGAAAAGGTGCAACCAGGAATCCCGGAGATCCTGCCGCAGCCGAAGCCGGAGTGGCCAGACAATCGCTTGGGGCTGGCGAAATGGATTGTCGATCGATCGAATCCCTTGACGGCGCGGGTGACGGTGAATCGATATTGGCAGTCGTACTTTGGGTTCGGCATTGTGAAGACCGTGGATGACTTCGGTTCGCAAGGCGAATGGCCGGTACATCCAGAGCTGTTGGATTGGCTGGCCGTGGAATTTATGGATAGCGGCTGGAATGTGAAGACGATGCAACGGTTGATCGTGACCAGTGCGACTTACCGCCAAAGTTCCAAAGTCACCCCTGAGCTGATGCAGAAGGACCCGGACAACCGTTTGCTTGCACGTGGGCCGCGCTATCGATTAGGACCGGAAGAGATTCGCGATCAGGCCTTGGCCGCGTCTGGTTTATTGGTGGAAAAGATTGGGGGACCGTCGGTGAAACCGTACCAGCCGCCGGGTTTGTGGCAGGAATTGGCAGGCGGCGGAGGATATGTACCGGACAAGGGCGAAGGGCTTTACCGCCGCAGCCTTTACACTTACTGGAAGCGTACGGTGACGCCACCGTTCATGGCGAACTTCGATGCGCCAAATCGAGAAGTTTGTACGTTGTATGAGAATCGCACCGATACGCCGTTGCAGGCTTTGGATTTGATGAACGATGTGGCGTTTCTCGAAGCCTCTCGCAAGCTGGCCGAACGGATGATGGTAGAAGGTGGCGCAACCCCGGAGCAGCGTTTGGATTACGGGTACAATCTATTGCTGGCGCGCCCTCCGAAATCCGAAGAAAAGCAAATTTTACTAGGAGTTCTCGGCGAGAGGAAGACGGCTTATCAGAACGACGCAAAAGCCGCGGATGAATTTTTGAAGGTCGGGGAATCTCCCCGACGCCCTGGATTAGATACCGGTGAGTTGGCGGCATTTGCGACGGTCGCGAGCCTGATGCTGAACCTGGACGCGACCGTCACGAAGGAATAGAACATGAGTTGCTGTGATGATGATGTGACAGGAATGACGCGGCGGCGCTTTTTCGGGCTGAACTCGACAGGTGTCGGGCTGGCCGCCCTTGCGGGTTTGTTGAATCGCAGCCTGATGGCAGACGCCGCAGCACCTCGAATTGCGCACGGAGGATTGCCAGGACTTCCGCATTTCGCGCCTACGGCGAAGCGCGTCATCTATTTGTTTCAATCCGGCGGCCCATCGCAGATGGAATTGTTCGATTACAAACCGCGACTGAAACAGTTTCAGGGCACGGACTTACCGGAATCGATTCGCGGCGGACAGCGATTAACGGGCATGTCCGCCACGCAATCGAGCTTTCCGGTAGTACCTTCAAAATTTCAATTTGCGCAGCATGGCAATTCCGGGGCGTGGGTAAGCGAACTCTTGCCACATACGGCGAAGATCGCAGATCAGCTAACGTTCATCAAGACGGTGAACACGGAAGAGATCAATCACGATCCAGCGGTCACGATGGCGCAAACGGGGTTCCGGCTTGGTGGAAGGCCGAGCATGGGTGCGTGGATCTCATACGGCATCGGAAGTGAGACCGAAGATCTGCCTGCGTTCGTCGTCATGATTTCGTCGTCGGGTGGCGGCCAGCCGCTCTATGACCGGCTATGGGGCAATGCGTTCTTACCAAGCCGCTATCAGGGAGTAAAATTCCGGTCTATCGGCGACCCGGTCCTGTACCTGTCAGATCCACAAGGTTTGACAAAAGAGGGGCGGCGGCACTTTCTGGATGCCCTCGGGCAATTGAACAAGGTGGAGTTCGACGATTACGGGGATCCGGAGACAAATGCGCGGATTGCGCAGTATGAGATGGCATTTCGCATGCAAAGTTCGGTGCCGGAATTGACGGACCTATCGAAAGAGCCAGCCAGCACGTTTGAATTATATGGAGACGATGCCAAGAAGCCAGGGACGTTTGCGTCAAATTGTCTGCTCGCGCGGCGACTGGCGGAACGCGGGGTGCGGTTTATTCAGCTCTATCATCGTGATTGGGACCATCATGGGAACTTGCCCATTGAGCTACCAAAGCGGTGCAAGGACGTCGACCAGGCATCGGCCGGGCTGATTGAAGATCTGAAGCAGCGAGGCCTGCTGGATGACACGCTCGTAATTTGGGGCGGCGAGTTTGGACGTACCGTATATTGCCAGGGCCGTTTGACAGCCGACGATTATGGCCGGGATCACCACGGCCGATGCTTCACTATCTGGATGGCCGGAGGAGGAATTAAGCCCGGAGTCACGTTAGGCGAAACCGACGACT
>DATBDT010000026.1:0-102997 GCA_036269815.1 Bryobacteraceae bacterium | reverse complement strand
TTCAGCTTTCCCTTCGGCCGTCAGATAAAAAACGCTGTAGCTCTGCGACGCCACAACATAAAACAATCCGGTGGTGGGACTAAACGTGGGAGCGAACCAGTTCGACGCGCCGTTTGAACTCGGAGACACAAACGTGCCATTCCGCGAAGGTTCTTTCTTCGGATCGGGAATCGGTTGTCCTTTGGCATTGATCCCAAGGCTCCAGTTGCTCTTGATGAACGGAACCGTCAGCAGGTTTTCCCCGTTGGTGCGATCAAGAACAAAGAAGAATCCATTGCGGCTCGCTTGGGCCAGGAGTTTGCGCGGCTGCCCTTTGAACTCCGCGTCGAAGAGAACGGGCGTCTGCACCGCATCCCAGTCGTGCGTGTCATGCGGCGATACCTGATATCCCCAGGCCATCTTGCCCGTATCGACATTCAGGGCAACGATAGAGCACGTCCAGAGATTGTCGCCTTTGCGCGCTTCGCCCGCGTGTACGGGGTTCGGATTTCCCGTACCCCAATAAAGCAGGTGTAGCTCGGGATCGTACGTTCCGGTCATCCAGGTCATT
Source organism: Bryobacteraceae bacterium (assembly GCA_036269815.1). Taxonomy (GTDB): domain Bacteria; phylum Acidobacteriota; class Terriglobia; order Bryobacterales; family Bryobacteraceae; genus Bog-105. Next base: position 102,447 of record DATBDT010000026.1, on the reverse strand, counting down.
CCGCCGCCATGGCCGCGTGCATCGTCGTCCGGCCAGGTCTCCGCGCCCGGTTCGCCGCGGCCCGGTTCGGTTTCCCAACGCCACTGCACCGCGCCCGTTTCCGGATCATGCGATTCCAGATATCCGGGATTATCCAGCGAATCGCCGCCCACGCCAGTGACGATATGGTTCCCCACAACCAGCGGCGACATAGTGCAGAAGTATTCCAGCTTGACGTCCGCAATTTGTTTCCGCCAGCGCTCCTTGCCGTTCTTGGCGTCGAGCGAAATCAGGTTGCAATCCGGCGTTTCGAAGTACAGCCAGTCACCCCACATCGCCACCCCGCGATGCCCGATATGGTTTCCCTCGTTTTGCGGATATTTGAAGTGCCAGATTTCGCGGCCGGTTCGCGCATCAACTGCCCAGACGTTGTCGGGCATCGTAAAGTAGAGCACCCCATTCACTTCAAGCGGCGTTGACTTGACCACCGAACCGAAGCCGCCGGCGCCGTAATTCGACGCGTGATACACCCAGGCAGTGGACAAAGTGTCGACGTTCGACGTATCGATCTGACTCAACGAGCTGTAGCGCCTTCCCGAGTAGTCGCCGTTGTAAGTCGGCCAACTGCCGGCGAGCGGCTTCAGCAGCATATTGGTAGGCAGCTGCTGCGCATTCTGAGTAATCGGTGTAAGCAGTAGCAGTAAAGCGAGCGCCCAGGTTTTCATTTCAACTTCTCCAGGTAGGCAAGGACATTGTGCATGTCGTCATCTGTATATTTCGGGAGCAGGGCCTCATGCGCCGCTCGCGGATCTTGTACGTCAACTTTCGCGTTCTCGCGCGAGAACGAACGGTACCAACCGGATGCATCGTGCAACGAAACATTGAACTCGTCGAGATGATCCAGTACGCCAGATACTTCCTCTCCGGAGGACAGATGCACCGTCACCTTCGTGGGGGCAGGAGGTTTCACTGCTCTCCCAAGGTAGATGTCAATCAGGTTCGGTGCCGGATACAACATGCGGCGTTGCAATTCCGCCGCTTCATACTTACTTGCCACATGTGCGAGATCGCCGGATGCGGAGTGGCAGCTATCGCAATGTCCCGCTCCATGAAAGAAAGCCTCTCCTTTCGCAGGATCGCCGGTAATCAGATCGCCAAGTTTATAAGCAAACCGGTTTGACACGTCTGCCGCACGCGAGTGGAGAAATGTTGAGATGTCGATGATTTGCTCGGCCGACAAAGACGAAAAAGCCGGCATGCCTCGGTCCGGCCGGCCATTGCGGATCATCGGACCGAGTGTGTCACCCTTGTTGTCATGCAACACCAGGGGCGACCGTACCAAATCGGGCCCGCTCTTGCCATGGGCATCGTTGCCGTGACAGAACCCGCAGGTCGGGACGAAGATTTTGCGGCCGCGTTCCACCGCTGCCGGATCCAGATGCGGGCCACCCATTAAAGTAGCGAGATCCGGTGCTGCGTTCTCTTTCTGCGTTGCATCCTTCTTTTGCTGTTTTTCGGCTCCGGCCACTTGGTCCGCCTGGCGAGCGTTGAGCGAGGCGGTAAGCAGCAGCGAAACGATAGCTGCGGCTGCGACGCGCGCCGTTTGCGTCTGTAAACAATGAGACAGCATGCTGATTCTCCGGGAGTGAAATGAAATTCTTAGTGGTCCTTGAAAACTCATCGTCCAGCGGTTTTTTTCCGTCTGACAGTCTGCAGCTGTCCTTCCGTCTTGATGTCGGCTTCAATGCCATCAAGGATCCAATTTAAGCCTCGTTCGAAGCCGTCATCGTCCGGAAGCTCAGCCTCCATCTCGACGAACCGCGAAACATTCGGGAAGTTGCCGGTCGCGAGAACGACGCGCGAGAATCTCGGCTGGTGAACTGCCCGGCGCTTACCTTTCACCGGGCGTATGCCGGTCTCCGAAGTTTCTGCCGCAACAAAGCCATTCACAAATACGAACAGTACGCCCAAGGCTCGAGCTGCCGTCCTCATGCCCAGGCCGAACTCGGAAAGCGTGTTGAGAAGAACCTCGAGAGTTCGTATGCAGGCCGGACCGTATTCGGGATCCGCGGCGCGCAGCGCGCTCGCCCAGGGATGCCGCTTCAAACAGCGGCGGCTTTCACGCGCAAAGTGGGTCAATATACTACGCCAATCCGTGAACTTGTCGGCGGGCCACTTAAATTCCGCGTCCAGGGCATTGAGGATCAGGTTTAGAAGATCGCCCTTGCTGGGAACATAGTGGTAAAGCGCCATAGGACTGGAGCCAAGTTGGGCCGCAATTTTCCGGATGGACACAGCGGCTAGGCCGTACTGATCCGCCAAGGCTATGCCGGCAGCAACGATGCGTTCTGGAGTTAGACCATTTCGATCTTCCGGCTGAACTAGCTTCTCCCAAGTCGAAGAGGCGCGTGTCGGGTTCGCATTCGCCGGCCGGGACTTGATTTTTGACAAGTTCGCCATCTCCTTGGTACAGTGTACACAAAAACTCGTACACCGTACAAAAAACCTGGAGAAAAAAGAAAATGATCAAGAAAATCACCAAGTGGTCCCTCCTGGCCGTCGCCGCTCTCATCATTGCGGCGGGTGTTTATGGCGGCATTGAATTTCGCCGGGTCTACTACGGTACACATGTGTATGAAACCGTACCGCCGCGGCTCCCGGCGAAACTATCGCCGCCAGCCATTCTCGTTTTTTCGAAAACAAACGGTTTCCGCGAAGATGCCGCGGTTCGTGCGGCGAACACGGCGCTCGGGGCAATCGCCGCGAAACGAGGCTGGTCCGCATTCTTCACCGAGAACGGCGCGGTGTTCAATCCCGCCGACCTCAGCCGCTTTCAAGCAACGGTCTGGAACAACACGAGCGGTGATGTCCTCACGCCGGACCAGAAGCAGGCCTTCCGCAGCTACATCGAAAACGGAGGCGGTTTCGTAGGCATTCACGGCGCCGGCGGCGATCCCAGATACGAATGGCGCTGGTATGTAGACACGCTACTCGGAGCGGAGTTTAAAGGACATCCTCTTCATCCGCAGTTTCAACGCGCGGTGATCCATATCGAGGACCCGAACGACGTCACCATGGCAGGCCTCCCCACCGAATGGAGCCGGGTGGACGAGTGGTATTCGTTCGAGAAGAGTCCCAGAGGCGGAGGAATCAAGGTGCTCGCTACGTTAGATGAAAGGACTTACAGCCCCAAGATGTTTTGGAAGGATATCAGCATGGGCGCCGATCATCCCATCATCTGGAAACACTGCGTGGGCAACGGCCGCGTGTTCTACTCTGCGCTCGGCCACTCAGCTAGCACGTATCAGGAACCGTTGCATTTGAAAGAGCTGGAAAGCGGGATCGCCTGGGTGGCGCGTGTCACAGATGACGCATGCCCAAAGTGAGTTTCTGATACCCCGCGAACCCGTCCGTCCCTCTTACCTTTCAGATACATTTGGGCCGCGATACTACGCATCGCCCGCCAAAGCTAGCGCTGCGTCCTTGCCTAAAGACTCCTCACGAACCCAGTCCTCGATCGCCGCTAATAAAACGAACAGCGCATTGAGTTGTCACTCTTACTCCTCCGGTCGCCCATTTTCCTTGGATGTAACGGAAACTGCCAGTACTAAGCAAACTGGCCCTCCATGTGCAATCATTCCGTGCCGAGGAGACTTCACAAAATGCGAAGGCTGTGGTTCTGCGCCCTTGTAGCCGCGACGTTGTCTGCCGCGGCCGCCGAGCCAACGCGAACAGAGATTACCGATGCGATTCGGGGAAACGATCTTCCCCGGCTGAAGCAGCTAATTCAATCACGCGACGCCGCCAACGTCAGCAACGGAATCGGCGCAACGCCGCTACACTACGCCGCGATTTATGGATCTCTGGAAGCAATGGGGTTCCTTCTGAAAGCTGGAGCCGATCCCAATGCGCGCGATCAGTCCGGTGCCACTCCTCTTGTATATGCTGCCTGGAGCTATGAACGGATGCGTCTTCTGGTCGAGCACAATGCGGACGTGAACGTAGCGACCAAACATGGAATTACACCGGTTTTGGTTGCATCGGGAGTGCACGGAAACGTGCGAACCGTGCGCTACCTGTTAGACAAAGGCGCGGATCTGAACGCCCGCTCAGACGAACACGAAGACGCCCTGATGCGGGCAGCCTATTTCGGGGACCCTGAGACTGTGCGGCTGCTACTTGAACACGGAGCGGACGCGAAACATGCTGACAAATCCGGCCTTACCGCCTTGATGTTGGCGACCGCCTACCCTGACTCTGCGCGCGTTCGTATGCTTCTGAAAGCCGGCTCGGATCCCAACGCGGTAAACACGTTTGGCGGCATGGTCAAGAACGGTCCCATCGCTTTGACCCATCTGTCGCCCCTGATGTTGGCGGCTCCTTACAGCGATCAGGAAACCATTGTCAGTCTGTTGAAAGCCGGTGCACGCGTTAACGAAACGGATAGCAGAAAAATGACTCCGTTAATGCTTGCCGTCGGCACCGACTACGCTCAGCCCACTACTGTCCGGCTGCTGCTTGCTGCCGGAGCAGATGTCCAACCCAAGGACATCTATGGCGAATCGGTTTTGGATTGGGCGCGCAAATACAACAACCCGGAAATCCTCTCTATGCTCACGGCGGCGCGGGCGCGTGGAGCCGACACTTCCGCGGCGGCAGTTCCCGTAGCCTTTCAAAATGCCGGTCCGGCCGACTGCATCAAACACTCCCTGGTCCTGTTCGGCAAATCTGATTTCTTTCCAGCCGGGGGAGGTTGTGCCGGGTGCCATCACCAACCCGCACATGCGCGCGCTTTTGCTGCTGCAAAGAGCGCGAACCTCTCGCCTGATCCAGCTTTGCGCCAGGCCTTCGTCGATTCCGTGGTCGCGAATCGTCCCAGATTCATGGCCGTGCTGCCCACGCTTTCCACATTTGGTGGAGACTTTGATGTCGTTCTTCAACTTATGGCGGCCGAGGCCGATCTGAAGGAGCCCTCCAGCGCTCTGACGGATCTGATGGCCCACTTTGTCGCGGCGCGGCAGGATGCCTCGGGCGCTTGGGTGCATTTGGGAACCTCCCGTGCGCCACTCGAAGAGAGCACAATCTCCCGCACCGCCTACGCCATCACCTGCCTTAAGCAGTATTCGTGGCCGGCGCGCCAGGCCGAGTTTGACGAACGAGTCGAAAGGGCCGCCGCATGGCTCGCGCAGGCATCGCCCAAAACTACTTACGAACATGCGGATCGCATTGCCGGTTTGTATACAGCCGGCCTTGCGGCTTCGAAATTACGGTCTGATGCCGACCGGCTAGTCAGTCTGCAGCACGAAGACGGAGGATGGGCGCAGACAAAGCATCTCGAATCGGACGCCTATGCAACCGGGACGGTCTTAGACACGCTGTTCCGTGCCGGCCTTCTGAAACAAGACGACCCCGCATACAAGCGCGGTGTTTCCTTTCTGTTGCGCACGCAGTTCCCTGATGGCTCCTGGCATGTCCGCAGCCGCGCGCCGAAGTTTCAACCGTACTTCCAAAGCGGATTTCCGTTCGATCACGATCAATGGATTTCGAGCGTAGGAACCGCCTGGGCCGTCATGGCGCTCAGCCATGCCGCGGCGCCTTCGCTCAGCGCGTCGGCTGTACGGCCTTAACGAAAATAGCGCCGACTGTTACTGCTCGGACTCCCCAATCAGCTTCCTACGACCTTGTTATAGAGCTGAGGAAGTACCTCCACCTCCGATATCCAGATCAGGTAATTGAGCGGGCTCGTGTCCGCGATGACAATCATCGAGCGTGCTGTTCTGCCCGAGTATCATCGGCCCTCAAGGCATAATACCGGTCCGCCTCCCGCATATCGTGCTCCAGATCTTCCAGCCTGTAGTTCAGGTACACTCCGTGTTCTTTGAGAAACCCGTGTACATCCAAGCGCGATTCGAATCCAAGCAACTGCTGGACGTCGTACTCCGACAGCCGATCGACGCGATATCCCTCGAGAGCCATGGCTTCCAGCACAGCGCGCGATAGATCGTTGCCTTGCGCGATCAATACCTCAGCGAGTTGATCTGGAATCTCGACCGTAACCGTCATAGGATCTTTCTTTCATTATGCTAGGAAGCTGCTTCTAGCGTTACTGCTCTGATTCCGCAATCAGCTTCGTATAAACTTCCCTCGCATGATCATAAGCTGCCTGCGCATCCGGAAGCTCGGCCTTCGAAATCTTCGGCGCCTTCTGCGTCCAGCACTGATTTACCGCCGCAAGGCACCATTCGGCGCTCTGGCGCGACGCACGAATCGGCTTTCCACCCACCAACACAAAGATCGGATTGGTATGCGATGACCCGAGAATCCGCACCGCGACCCAACTGCTGCGTTCCACCGGCACGTCGAACGTGACATCCTGCACGCTGCCATCGGCGACGATATTCTTCCGCGCGACCGGCTTCCCGTTTACCACCAATTCCAGCGGCACCTGGCGCGTATTTTCGATCCGCGCCCGTTCGATATGCCAGTACGGTTCTTTGTCCGTTGGACGATCGTGAATATTGCTGGAAGCCACATCGGAGAAATGCGAGTTCCACGGATTGGCCAGCGGAATCATCCACGCCGGTTCCTCGTCTAACACGTCGCCGACTGCATGTAAATACGCCGAGACCTTAACGCTCGCATGCACGGTTCCACCCGCCGCCAGCTTCACCTCGCTGGCATTTGTTCCCACAGTTACGCCGTTCACGCTGAAATTCATCAAGTGGCTTCTCCCGTCGGAAACATAGCTGCGGCCATCGCGAAGCGCGTCCAGCCATGCGTTATATGTCAGCGGGCCATCGATTTTGGCGTAACCGCGGCCCTGCCCGACCCGCGCATCTGTGATGCAGGGAAAATCCGTCTCGCCGGAAAGGCGCGTGCGAAATCCCACGTTGAGCGTGTGATACCAGATATTGAGTTCCCAAAGGTACGGAGTGTCGGCCGCAGAAATGAAATTGACAGCATCGGGATACGTGACATCAACGATGTATTCGTTCGCGCCAATGCCGTCGAAGCCCGGGATCTCGTAGTTGGGAAGCTCCTGAGACTTCACTTCCAGTCCCCAACCCGAATGCGCAAATCCCACCAGCGCTCCTTGCGATTTCCCCCAGCGCAAAATCGGCAGGTCCCAGGTTGGCCACTGCTCAATACGCACGCAATGTGGATAATCCTGGTCTTTCAGACCGAGCAATACCAGGTGCCCTGCATGGCTCGAAGGAAAGCCGGAGACTTCCAGGTCATAGTGCATCAGCCGGTCGGGCGTCGATAGCGGATTGTCCTTACCGCTGAAAAACTGCTTCTGATAGTAGTAACAAGGCCCCCAGGTCAGCACCGCTCCCACGTTCAACTTTTCGCCACGAATCTGCCGCACCATATCTTCCGGCTTCACGCCTTCAGTGGGATTCTGATAATGCGAACATCCGGCCGCATGCACGTGATGGTCGCCCGAATACCAGCCATACTTCGACGGATCAATCCAGCGCTTCATGGCAAAGGACACCTCGTTTGCTCCGGCTTCCGTCACCTTGACCTGTTTTGTCTCACTCAGATATTCGGGTCCCATCGAGCACGTAACCGTGTACGTTCCCTCGGGTAAAAGCACCGTTTCGCCATTCATCCGATAGATCTGCGGCTGGAAGAAGAAATCGGGCGCTAAGCGCTTTGACGGATTTGGAAACAGGCGGCCCAGGCTGTCGCGTACGGTGAAAGCCGCCACCGAAGGAGCGCCATTTTCATCGCGCACTTCGAGCCGCAGCGGGTGCGCCGGTAGCGCGTTGAATAGGACCGTGATCTCATTACGAAAGCCAATGTCTTGCGAGCCCTGTCCGGCATTGAAGCCGATCTTCGCGGAGCGCTGTCCTCGATCGCGGCTATAGATTTCGACAATTCGATATTCAAGCGGCAAACCGGACAGCCGCTCAGCCATCGGATCCTTATCATACAGGTCGAGACTCATCCACCGGTCCCGGACATCCGCCGGTGAGATTTCAGTCTTCGGCTCCGCGCTTTCATCCGATCGCACATACACCGGCAGCGCATTCGGACTTTCGGCTTTCAGCTTTGCCGTCACGCCGGCGTTATTGACCACTTTCACCAGGAACAGCCGCGTCCCGGCTTCCACTAGCTCCGGTTTCGCCGGCCCCGGTTGTACCTTCACCCGGCTCTCCGCATTGATGTCTACGATCGCCAGCGTGTATTGATCGAGGACCTGTTCCAGCGCCGCTATCGCCGCACTCTCGTCCGTATTTGCGATGAATCGGTTGATGGAATCCTGGTCTTTCGGCGGCAGCGGCTGTCCCAGATACGCGAGAGTGGTCTCCACCTGGCGCACCTGCTGCGCGAACGGTTGAAGCGCGACCCGCGTCTGCGCCGTCGCGAGTGTTGGCCCCAATACCAGAAGTGCAGTCGAAATGGAACCAAGTCGGATTCTGTGTCTCATAAGTCCACAACACCTTTCCCACGAACCGCCTTATGGACGATACCCCGGGCCGCGCAGCACTTTTCCCGGAAGCGCTTCCGTCATCTTGCCGTTTTCGATCACCGGCTCGCCGTTTACCAATACATATTGCATGCCTTCGGACAACTGATTCGGCTTTTCGAAGGTTGCTAAGTCGCGAATGGTCGCCGGATCGAATACGACAATATCAGCCCACATGCCCTGTTTCAGCACGCCGCGATCGCTCAAGCGCACTTGCTGCGCCGGTAATGCGCTGAACTTTCGGACAGCATCTTCGAGCGTCAATGTATGCTCCTCGCGCACATATTTGCGTAGGATTCGCGGGAAGGTTCCATACGCTCGCGGGTGTGGATGCTCCTGGCCGAGAATGCCGTCTGGCGCGGTTCCTTGCGAATCGTTGTCAACGGATACCCACGGCTGTTGCAGAGCCAGCCTCACGTCCGGCTCCGACATGCCAAACACAGCCACTTCCGTATACGCATTGTCCTCAATCAGTAAGTCGCAGATTGTATCAATCGGATCTGTCCCGCGGTTCTTGGCGATTTCCGCCACCGTTTTGCCCTGTAGCGGAAGCAGCTTGGGGTTCTGTACGACGCTGACAAGAATCGCCTCCGCGCCGGGAATCTCCAGCCATTCGTTGTCCCAGCTACTGCTCGGCGTCTCCATATCCTTGCGGATGCGTGCCCTGGTCGCAGGATCCTTCAGCCGTTCAATCAATTTCTTATCTCCGCCATCGTGCGCCCACGGCGGAATGAACGCTGAGAAACTGTTGAACCACGCCGTGTACGCATATGTATTTGCGCCGATTTCGATCCCCGCCGCGCGCGCTTTGTTGATCTGGTCCACAATCGCCGGCATGCGGCCCCAGTTTTTCTTTCCAGCGGTTTTCAGGTGCCAGATCTCGACCGGCAGATGACCTTCGCGGCCGATCCGGATCGCTTCGTCCAAAGCAGCGGTTTCGGCATCGCCTTCGCTACGCATGTGTGTCGCGTAAATGCCGCCAAGCTTTCCCGCTTCGGAAGCCAACGCGATCAGTTCGTCTGTCGTCGCATACGGCGCGGGCGCATACTGCAGCGATGTGGAAACGCCGATCGCTCCGTCGTACATCGCCTGGCGCACCAGCTCTTTCATCTGTTCCAGTTCCGCCGCGGACGGCGCGCGATCGTCGTCGCCGAGTACCATCCGCCGCACCTGCGTCGCCCCGACATAATCGGCTACATTGATGCCGATTCCCTGCTTTTCCAGCCGCGCGAAGTACTGCCGATAGTTGTTCCAGTCCGGATCAATGCCGAAATGCCGGTACCCCTGGCGGTCGGCGGCGCGAATGGCATCGTTCAACGGCGCAGCGGAACCTCCTTCACCCGTAATCTCGGTCGTGATTCCTTGATAAATCTTCGAAGGAAGATGCGGATTCACCAGAATCGTCATTTCGGATTGGCCCAGCATGTCGATGAACCTCGGAGCCACCGTCAACCCCCGGGCGTCGATGGTCTTTCGCGCCGTCGCGTCCGTCAACTTGCCGATAGCCGCGATTCGCCCATGGCGAATGCCGATATCCGCGGCATACCAAGGCGAGCCCGTCCCGTCAATGATATGCCCGTTTCGAATCAGCAGGTCAAAAGACTGCGCCGCTGCCATTTGTACCCCGAATAGTTGCCCCGCGAGTAAAGCTGTCGCCAAAAGCCGCATGTATTGCATTGTCGCGGAGAGGCTCTCCGGACGTCCAAAGCTGGTTTACGGCCATCGGCATCTTGGCTTGCCCTCGCGCATCGAAAGCCACGCTAACGGTAACCTGAAGATACGCGATCTTTAGCGTTAACCGGCAACTTATTGCTGGCGGCAGGATTGTTATGTCTTGCGTCGCCGGCAGCCGAAATCCGGCCGCACGTCCTGAAACGTGTCGTTGACATTCACGATTTACCCGCCAAACAAGCTGCGCAGGCTTATCCGGTGGAGGTGCGCGGCATCGTCACCCAAGTCATGCCCGAATGGAGTGGCTTTGCGTTTGAAGATGCGACCGACGGGGTCTATGTTGCTGCCGGTTCCATTAACGCGCCACTGCCTGCCGTAGGACAGCGCCTCGAAATACACGGCCGGACGGCTCCGGGCAATTTTGCACCCGTGATCGTTGCTGCCGCCATCAAGCTTCTCGGCCCCGGACGTCTCCCGGAACCTTTGCTTGCCGATTGGCACTACATCTCGAGCGGTGCCTGCGATAACGACTACATCGAGGTAGAGGGCGTTGTGCGATCGGCTGTTCCGGTAAGACCACCCCGGTGGAGTTGGCCTGCGACCGCACTGCACATCGACTTGGGAGGAAACCTCGTCTGGGCATACATCCGGGACACAACTGGCCTGCGGTACCAGGAACCGCCCGGCGCCCTTGTTCGAGTTCGTGGAACCTGTCTCGTGTTGTCCAACGCCAGGCGGCAATTCGAGCGCAACGTACTGCTCGCGACAAGCGCCGCCGATCTTCGTGTCATCAGACTAGCGCCGCACGATCCCTTCTCGCTGCCGCAATCGAGTATGAATCGTTTGTTTTCGTTTCAAAGGGGTCAGCGCGGGCAGCCTCAGGTTAGAGTCTCCGGGACAGCCACCTGGGCCGATGCCACGCGGGTCTTTTTGCAAGACGGCAAAGATGGCTTGCAGGTCCGTGTAAACGGTACCATTTCCGTCCGTCCTGGCGAGTGTCTGGAGGCGGTTGGATTTCCCGCTCCAGGCACTTACGCCGCGATTCTCGAGGACGCAATTCTTCGCCACTGCTCAACACCGGAATCGATTGCCCCACTGCACGTCGATGCCGGCGCCATCCTGTCGCGGCTTGAGGGTAGTCGGCCTGCCGTCCCGGATGGCGTTCTGATACAAACCACAGCCACGATTCTGGATATCAGCCGGCCCATGCGGGAGGATGTGCTGACTTTGCAGGAAGGAGATGTCGTATTCGCCGCCCGGCTGCTCGGCCGGTACACGCAACAAGACATGCCCCACGTCCAAGAGGGCAGCATAGTCAACCTCACCGGAGTTTGTGTGATTCAGGTCGACGACACCGGCCTGCCGCGCTCTCTCGAAATCCTCTTACGCTCTCCGCGTGATATTCAGGTCATCAAGCACCCCAGTTGGGTGACGCGATCGCTTGCGCTGAAGACAGCGATTGCACTGCTCGCCGCGGCATCCATCGCGCTGCTATGGATCATTCTTCTGCGCAGCCGTGTGCGCTCGCAAACGGCCATCATTGAGCAGCAGTTGAAGAGGGAAGCTGCTCTGGAGCAGCGCTTGCGCGAGTTGGTCGAAAATGCAAGCGACATGGTCTACATTTTGGATGCGCAAGGCAAGCTGCTTCACGTGAACTATGGCACAGAGCGCCTCACCGGCTACAGCAGACAGGAGCTTCTGAAAAAAAACTTCTTTGAACTGCTCGTTCCGGAGCAGCGTGGGGAAGCCCGTCGAACTCTCGTCTCCGAAATACTTAGCCCGCAAGCCGGTTTCGAGCCGATGGAATGGCGCTTCTTGCAGAAAGACGGCGGTGAAATCACCGTCGAAATCAACAAGCGGTTCGAAACCGGGCCCGACGGAAAAATAAGAATTGAGGCGATCGGCCGCGACGTCACCGCGCGCAAGCAGGCCATGTTTGAGTATCAGGAGCGGTTCCGGACTCTCGCCGACAACATACCGCAGCTTGCCTGGATAGCCGATGCCACCGTTCCGTCACCTGGTTCAATCAGCGCTGGTTCGAGTACACCGGCAGTACATTCGATGAGACGAAAGGCTGGGGTTGGCGCGCTTACCATCATCCCGAGCACATTGATCGCATGGTTTCCCGTTTGAAACAGTGCGTGGCCAGCGGCGAACGCTTTGAGGGCACGTTTCCACTCCGCGGACACGACGGCCAGTTCCGTTGGTTCCTTGGACGTGCCGTGCCTATTCGCGACGCGAACGACCGGATTCTACGTTGGTTTGGCACGTTCACCGACATAACCGAGCACAAGTGGATCGAATCCGAGTTGCAGCGCTCAAACAGCGACTTGATTCAGTTCGCCTATATCGCCAGCCACGATCTGCAGGAGCCGTTGCGCAACATTGGCAGCTTTGCACAACTTCTTGCCCGAAATCTGAACAATGGCAATCTCCCACACGCACAGAGCAAGTACCTCGACGTCATCATCACCAGCGTCCGTCGCATGGAAGCTTTGATATCAGACTTGTTGGCCTATTCCCGTGTTACCGGCACACAGATGATCGAACGGCCGCCGACGGACGTTCAAACGGTATTCGATAACGCTGTTAAGAACCTGGAAGCGAGCATTCGGCAGTCGAACGCCACGATTACCCATGATGTGCTGCCGAGCGTCAATGCTAATCCAGTCCACATCAGCCAGGTCCTGCAGAATCTGCTGGGAAACGCGATCAAGTATCGGCGCCCCGACGTGCCTCTCCATGTGCACATAGGCGCGCAACGGCAGGTGGATGCCTGGCTCTTCTCCGTTCGGGACAACGGATCGGGCTTTGAACCTGAGTACGCCGATCGTGTTTTCGGAATCTTCAAGCGTCTGCATGGACGCGACGTACCCGGCACCGGTGTCGGTCTCGCGATTTGCAAGGCGATGATCGAACGGCATGGTGGCCATATCTGGGCCGAAGCCAAACCCGGCGTCGGTGCGACGTTTTACTTCACCATTCCCGACGCGCCCCCCTCGTCCGATCTGACACCCGAAAAGACCTACGCAGATATCGCGCAGTAGAATTTTTATCTTCAGGCCGGCGCCGTGTACTTCTGGAGAATCGCATCCCTGATTCGCTTCCGGCTCTCTTGATCCGGTAATGAGTCGTCTTTCTCCACCGCTCGAATCTCATCGGCGAGGCTCTCGTCATTCAAGGCATGACCAATCCAGTTCGAATAGTCGCCTCGCTTCAAATGAAAAAGCCAGGTCTCTGCGTCAATGCCTTCCGCGATCTGAACGAACGTGTTCAGATTCTGCGCTCGCAAATCCATCTTTTCGCCCGGCCCTCTAAAGTAAAACGAGCGTTCCGGTTCGAGTTGCCCCTCGGCGTACTTACGGCGATGACGGTAGTGTTCGCTCTGGGGCGGTTCCAGTTTCACTAACTCCAGTTCGTTCTTCCCGATTGTCCACAGCAAAGCTTGCCCGCGCGGAAGATCTGTTTCCTCTACTTCCGGAGCCGCCGTCTCGATGACCTTTGCAAATTCAGAAAGAAGCATTTTTGGCTCACGCCCGATCACCAGAACCTTGTTGATTCTTCGCAAGGCCACCGGCGAGATGTGTTCAGGATGCACCGTGATCAGAATCAGATTCGATACCTCTTCGGGCATTGCCGCCGGTGTCAGCGCCCATTCATCGGGCAGCACATGATGCGCTTCATCAATCACCAGCCAATGCGGCCGCCCGGTTTCCAGCCTCTGCTTTTGGATTTCCGCAATCAAAGACGCGAAGATAACGTGCCGGTCGCCGATAGGAACCCCTGTCAGGTGGACAACAATCTGCGCGTCTGGCTCTGTCAGCACCTGCTTGACGTGCTCGATCGAAGGCGCGCGTTTTTCATCTCCCACTGTTCGGGTGCCAGGTAAATTCTCGTAATCGCCCTCTGGATCGATAAGGCAAAGCTGATAATTCTGCTCCATGATCCTTTCCAGCAGCCCCGTGACCACGGTCGACTTGCCGCTTCCGGATTGTCCGCACACCAAAACATTGCAACCGTACGCGGGTAGGATGACGCTGCCGGCCTGTGACTTGCCAATCAGTGTTGCGCGGCGCGTCAGTTTGGATCCGATATCCGAAGCATCGTTCTGAATAAGCTTCTCAATCAGTTCCGTTACTCCGGCGCCGCGAGGATTTTGCGTTACGAAATCGGCTTTTTCCTTTAACGCTGGAATCGCGTTCTCTACCGCCACAGCACATTCGCAGCCCTCCAGAAAGATGTGATCGTTTTCGGCGTCGCCGACACCTACTACGTTGTGCGGCGAGAGCTTAAGTTCTTCGAGCGCGCAACGCAGCCCGCTCATCTTGTTAGTTCCGGATGGCAGGACCATCACCGCGTCCTTATTAAAAACAATCTGAAGCTCGAGGCCCTCGTCGCGTATCGCTTCGAGCACCTGTTCTTCATACGGATGCCAGGTCGCGGCAATCACGTCTCCCACGCTCAGATCCTTCACCCCGCGCCGTCTGAGATTGTCGAAGAATGATTCGGGTGGCCTCTCCGCAAGTGTTCGCTTTTCCCGCGTGGCGGGGTTGTATAACACCGCGCCGTTTTCCGCCACCACCCGCTCACAAAGATCAATTCTTGGGAACACGGACTCCAACTCTGGCAGTTCGCGCCCGGTGACAAGGATCAGTTTGCGTCCCGAATGAATTAGTCGTTCAAGCGCATGGATTGTGTCATCGTCCACCACCCCGTCGTGAGCCAGTGTGCCGTCATAATCGGAAGCCAGCGCAAGATAACGCATGCAATTGTCCCGTTATTAGATCCGCTCTGCGAGCTGAATCAAGCACACAAAGTTTGTGTGGGGCGGGCGCACGCCTGCGGCGGCCGCACAGGCCGCCTGCATCCCTCGGAACTGTCCCGTTACTCCTTAAGTAACAACAAAGCCCAATCATTCCGATCCGGAGCATCCGGCGAAGTCCAACTGCCGCCTTCACTTACTGGTAACTCAATGCGCTCCCCGCTTAGCGCCGAAAACCAGGCGCCATGATAGCGGCCGGGCTGTAACTGAACCGTAACCTTTCCGCCCACGGGTAAGTAAATCGCATAGATCTCGCCGGGCTTAGCCAGGCAGTAAGCGCCGTTATTCACCAGTTCGTCATGCGGGTCGCTTTTCCACCATTCGAAGCTGGTAAAGAAATCCACCATATGCCCATATCCGAGAAACATGGTCATCGTGTCGTCGCCCCGCCCGTTCATCCAACCTCCGCCGCTGTCAGGAGCAATATTCGTTCCGCGCCGGCATGTTTCGCCTGCCGTTTGATAGCCGCCCGCCATGACGATGTCCCAGGCAGTCCGGCGCAGCACGTCCGCCGAATCCGAACCCGCTATCGCCCATGTCGGATAGTGGTCTTCGTATCCATACTCTTCGTTGGTCTGCGGAATGATTCGCCCCGCCCTCTTCTGCAACTCGCGTGATTCCAGCATCAGAGCATGCTGTTTGCGCGACCAGTCCTGGTAGGAGGTAAAGCCGAACCAATCGGAGGATCGATCCTGATGAACTGTTTTCATTGGGTGGCTTGTTGCCAGATGATGGTACGGGTCCCACTGCTCGATCAAAGTTCCGGTTTCGTGCGTCCATTCATCGCTGCGATATCCCTCCAGGTCGTCCCCCAGATCCCACGTGATGTTCGAAAACGCGCTGAAACGCGCGACCGCGTAGTGAACAAATCGCCGCTCGTCATCGCTGCCGGCCGCCGGGTGAACTTTGTTGTCATTCATGTCCAGCACCACCGAGATGATCATGTCTTCGTCGCGCGCATGCTGCAGCATCCGCTCAAACTTCTGCCACAGCGGAATGTAGAACCGCGTGTAGTCGAAGTCCGGATGCGTGAAGTCCTGCGGATTCTTTGCCGGCCAGACGGTAGGCAAGTTCGTGTAGTTTTCAGCCGTCATCACCGGCTCCCCAAAGTAGAGATTGCTCCTTCCGGCAAGAGTCACCCGAATACGATTCACTTTCAGCCGGTGCAGCCGGTCGACGGCGTTTCGAATGACACGATCTTCCTTCCAGCCGGTGAGCCAATAAGCGGTCGTCCCATTAAAGAAGTAGTGTTCTCCGGTGCCCTCCCAAACGAAATGCCACGGATACTTCAGATCCACCCGAATCGGGCCTTTGCGGCCGTGATCTGCCGCACGAAAGGTGCCCGTGTATTTGTCTTCGAACGTGCCCTGCCGATAAACAATGTTGTATCTGTACTCTCCCGTGGACGGCGGCATGAACCGGATCTTATAAGTCGAGCCGTCCGGCGAATCACAAAAGCCGTCTACCGTCCAGCGCTTCTTTGCGTCGGCGGATTCGAATGAGCCACTCACCTGCACATCGGTGAACGGATTCGCCGCATCGGGCGACGTCACTGCAATAATGACCTCAAGATAGTCATAAGCATCCACCGATGCGGCCGATGGAGCAAACGCAATACGCGCGGGCGCGCCCAAGCAGGTGAGGGCGAAAGCGGCCGTGACAAAAGCGGCAAAGTTGGAAATCACGACTCCTGATGTATCACAGACATCCTGAATTGCCGATGAAGCTGAACGGCGTCCGCATTCTCGCCCATCGAGTGTGAAACTGATGAGCAGCAATCATCTGCTGCCGCGCTTGATGCCCGGCGAGTCGGAATCGGCATGCAGAGCATGAGTCCGGGAGTCGGATACGGCCACGACGTAGCCGTCGTCACCGATTCCCGCTGGCACCCAGCATAGCCGCCGCAACCTGATTTTGGATCGATCCAGCCAACGGCATCGTGTTCTATCGACGACGACTTATTCCCGTGAGTTTCGACCGTGCCACCCCTAATCTGCCCTTCGTGACCGTCGATAATACGACTTAAGTTATTGATATTAAAGGAGATATGGCCGCGTTGATCTGTTTCGAGGACGATTTTCGCTTTTTATAGACGGGAAAAACTCCGTTTTCCGGCTATCCGTCAATCAGCTCTGTCGCGCGCTTCGCAAAGTACGTGAGAATAAAATCCGCGCCGGCACGGCGAATGCCGGTCAGCGTCTCTAAGATCGTGCGATCCAGATCAAGCCATCCGTTATTCGCCGCCGCCACGATCATGCTGAACTCGCCGCTTACCTGATAAGCGCCGACCGGCACATTCACCGCGCGCCGCGCTTCCCGCACGATGTCCAGGTACGGCATCGCCGGTTTCACCATGATCATGTCCGCGCCCTCTTCCAAATCGAGCGCAATCTCCCGCATCGCTTCGCGCGCATTCGCTGGATCCATCTGATAGCTGCGCCGGTCACCAAACTGCGGCGCCGATTCTGCTGCTTCGCGAAACGGACCATAGAACGCCGACGCATACTTCACCGCGTACGAAAGAATCGGCGTGTTCGCATGTCCGGCGGCATCCAGAGCGTTACGGATTGCTCCCACGCGTCCATCCATCATGTCGCTCGGTGCAACCACATCGGCGCCAGCATTCGCGTGCGACACAGCCGCCTTCGCAAGCCACTCGAGTGTCGGATCGTTGACTACATCGCCATCTTCGACCAGGCCGCAATGGCCGTGGCTCGTGTATTCGCAATTACAAACATCCGTCATCACGAGAAGGCCGGGCGCCGCGCTCTTCACCGCTCTCACGGCACGCTGCGTAATGCCATCAGCTGCATAAGCCTCTGAAGCAAACTCGTCCTTCCGGTCGGGAATTCCAAACAGGATGATGCCGCCTATGCCTAGGGACAAACACGCTTCTGCCTCGCGAACAAGGTTGTCGATCGAGAGTTGCGCGTTGCCCGGCATGGAACTGATCTCTTTGCGCACGCCTTCACCGGGGCAGACAAAGAGCGGCAGGATGAATTGTGACGGCTCCAGCCGTGTTTCCCGGACTAAGCGCCGGATCGACTCAGTAGTTCGCAGCCGCCGCGGCCGCTCGCGAGGAAAGGGCATCTGCTTTTAGTTTTGCAAAGCGCACAGGCCGCTCGCGGCCGTTGTGCCGTCTAAATGGAGCTTTGCAACTGGCATACTGATGGTCAACCCGTCTCATGCCAAAAACAGCGCGACGTTGGTTCATCAGCGGCATCGTTCAGGGCGTCGGATTTCGTTTCTTCGTGCAGAACAAAGCGGCTGCTCTGAACCTGGGTGGATGGGCCCGCAATCTCGACGATGGCCGCGTTGAGGTCTATGCCGTTGGACAACCCGCCGCACTCGATAATCTTGCGGCCGCGTTGCATATCGGACCTCGTGGCGCCGAGGTCCGCTCAGTGGAAGAACACGCTGCAACCGTCGAGAATATTACGTCCTTCTCCGTACGCTAAAACCCGGACAGCTTGTCAACAGCTTGATCCACGATCTGGTTCAAATCCGACAAACATCCTTCCACGATTCCCGTTTCGTGTAGGGCCAATTGCCAGTTCTTCGACTCAACCGCTTCGCGAATTCCGGGAAGCGTCTTCACGCCGTATCCCGTATAGAAGCCCGGCGCATACAGTTGATGCTTGTACCAGGGCCGGTTGGGAAGACCTTCGGGCCGCGTAAGCGCGCGTTCGCTTCGGATCAACAGCTCATTCAATTCGTGCGTCTTCGTTGGATCGAGCGCGGGCTTCAATCGTGCCGCGTCCAACAAGGCATCATACTTGACGCCGTTCTGCTTAAGCGTCTCCAATTGCTTGCGCAGGTTGGTAAATTCCATCTTGTGCGAGCTGCTGTCCGCTTCCTTTTGGATTTCATCCAGATATCCGTTGATGGTATTGGCCAGATGTTGAAATTCGAATGGCAGCACGGACGAATCGGCCAAGCGAAGAAGCGAAGCTGCTGTGTATTCCGATAGCGCGCGTCCATCCACTTGCGTAGTGTCTGAAAAATGCGTATACCAATAGATCGAGTCGTATACCGAGTGATAGATTCCGCTCTTGGTCTGTCCTTCGAATCCGCTGTTCAGGCTCGCGACTCCGATGTAATCGAGAAAGGCCTGGTAATCCGATCCCGCTCCCAAAGCTCCCAGCGTGAAAGTCTTACTGGGCGGTGTTGGCGGCGTTTGTTCCGCCGTCGGACTGGGCGGATGATGCAGCGCATATTCAAGCAGACTGGTGCTCGTGCCCGGTTGCGAAATACTCCCGGCGACCTCCGTCGCAAACACTTCGAGCGAATGCGATCCTCCGACCCCCAGCCATCCCTTAGCCGTGTTGTCGGAATTGATATACGCGACTGCTTTCTGCCTCAATTCGTCCTGATGCTTTTCCACCCACTCCGTGGAGCCCAGCAGACCGAACTCTTCTCCGTCCCAGAATGCAATCTTAATGGTGCGTTTCGGATGCCAGCCTTCCTTCTGCAGCGCGCCTAAGACTCGCGCCGTTTCGAGCAGCGCCGATGCGCCGGAAATTGGATCGTCCGCGCCATTCACCCAAGCATCATGATGGTTCCCGGCCACGATCCATTGATCTGCTTCTTCATTGCCGGGTATGGTCGCGATCACATCGTACAGCGGCTTCGTCGTCCAGTCGTAATCGGTCTTCATGTGCACTTGCGCCGGCCCCGACCCCGCGTGATACGTCAGCGCCAGTGATCCGCGCCAGATTTCCGGAACAACCGGTCCACCGAGCTGTTCCAAAATCGGCTGCGCATCCGCATACGAAATCGGCAGTACAGGAATCTTCATCAGCGTCTTCGCTTCCGCCATGGTCAGCCGTTTTGAACCGGGCTCCGATGCCCAGCCGGGCGACAACGGATCGCCGGGATAGATTGTCATGTCCATCACGCTTCCCCGCTGCACGCCATCCGGCGGCCGCATCGGCCCTTTTGTATAAACGTCCGACTCGAAGTAGCCATCTTCATGCGGGTCAGAATAGATCAGGCAGCCAATTGCTCCACGTTCGGCGGCAATCTTCGGCTTGATGCCGCGCCAGCTTTTGCCGTAACGCGCAATTACAATCTTGCCCTTGACGTTGATACCCTGGCGCGCCAGCCAATCGTAATCCTCGGGCAGCCCGAAGTTCACATACACGGCTTCCGCTGTAACGTCGCCGGTTGCTCCATAGGCGTTGTACGTCGGCAATTGGCCGGGTTGACCGCTACTCGGATCTTGCGGAACGGGAGGCTCTTTCAATTTCGCAGCGTGATATTTCGGCGCGACGACCTCAACCTGGCGGACGGTCGGATATGGCATCAGAGCCTCGAATTGCTCGATGTGAGCGTCCAGGCCCCAGTCCGTTAGCCTCTTCAGTAAATATTCGGCGACAGCTTTCGATCGGGCAGAACCGGCATTGTGCGGTTCCCCCGCCATGAAGTTCAGATAGCTTCGGAGATTTGCTGACTCCGGTAACTGCTGAACTTGCAGTTCCCACTTCTGTTCCGCCGGAACATCTTTGTCGAGAAATCCGCGCAGCGAGGAAGAAGCGCTCCAGGCCGGCATTGCGACTGCGATGGCAAGCAGTTGCAATAAGGAAGGAAGGCGGACCAACGGACACAGCATCAGCTCGACTATTTTAGCTTGCCTAGATGCCCGGCCCGCCGATGCTACCGTTTAGAGTTCAGACATGCCGGACGTTTTGCCATCTTTACCTCAGAGCATTGAAAAACTGATCGAAGCAGCGAGTGCGTTCGGCTCCGCGTTGTCTGAGGCAAAACGAAACCCTCCCAGTCATGATCTGAACTGGTATCCGTATGACAGCATGGCGTCCATTCGACATCTGAAGCTGTGTATTCAGGATCGCTACCCTGAGTTTCTGCGAGCACTTCGCAGCGGGCCTCTTCTGGACATCGGGTGCGCCGATGGCGACCTGTCTTTCTTTTTTGCTTCCCTAGGAATGCAGGTAACTGCGGTTGACAACCGCCCAACGAACTTCAACTGGATGACCGGAATCTATGCCCTGCGTAACTACTTCAGCTCCTCAATCGAGATTCTGGAGCGCGATATCGATTCCGAGTGGAAACTGCCGGATAAGAACTTCGGTCTCACGCTGCTGCTGGGGATTCTTTATCACCTGAAGAATCCGTACTATGCGCTGGAGTCATTAGCAAAACAATCGCGCTATTGCCTGGTCAGCACTCGCATCGCGAACGTGACGCCGAAGGGCACCAAAATCGAAAAAGAACCTTTGGCGTACCTGTTGGAGCGAGGCGAAGCGAACGCAGACACTTCCAACTACTGGATCTTTTCGCCTTCAGGTCTAAACACGCTCGTTCGCCGCTGCGGGTGGAAAGTATTGGGGCGGTCCGTCGTCAGCGAGAGCAAGAAGTCTCCAGAGCCGGTCAGGACCGATAGGGACGCGCGCGAATTTCTGTTCCTGAGAAGCACACGCCTTTCGGCAGCAGCAGAGATCGAGCTTGGCGAGGGGTGGTGCGCCAAGGAAGAACAGGAGTGGGCATGGACCTTGAAAAGATTCGCTTTGACCGTCAGGTTGCTTGAAAAAGAGTCGGCGCGATTGTTCAGCTTGGAGTTTCGTATTCCCGAAGCAGTGGCTGCTCAAACCGGAGTGACACTGTCAGGTTCAATAAACGGAATAGCCTTGGAGCCGCGGCGCTACGACGCAGCAGGCGAGTTTACTTACGAAGCGAAGCTGCCGTCCTCACTCGATCAGGAATCGCCAATGCATTTCGAATTCGTAGTGGAACACAAATTCCAACCCGCGCCGCCGGAAACACGAGATCTTGGCGTGATTGTCAGCATGCGCCGCGAAATCTTCGGTGTTTCGGAGCCGATCCCGTTCTACCTGGATTAGCGTAGAGCCGGATCGATCGCTTCCGGATCTAAGCCAAGATCAAGAATCGCCTGATTCGCCTTTGTGGCATCGAAACGATTCCAGCGTGCGAGACGAGACAATGCCGCTGTAACGATACTGTTGGCATCGACTTCAAAGAAGCGGCGCAAATGCTCGCGGTTCTCGCTGCGCCCGAAGCCATCTGTGCCAAGAGCAGTTAAACCGGGGAGCCAGGGCGCGATTTGATCCGGCACAATCTTCAGGTAGTCCGACGCAGCGATGATCGGCATGTCGATCTCACCGAGTGTTTCAACCAGAAACGGCCGGCGCTCCGGCTCACCTGGATGCAGCCGGTTCCACCGATCCACCTGTAACGCATCGCGCCGCAGTTCGGTATAGCTGGTGACGCTCCAAACGTTTGCTCCGACGCCGTACTGTTCAGCCAGGATTTTTTGGGCTTTTAACGCTTCGTTCAGGATAGGTCCGCTGCCGAACAATGTAACTTGCGCCGGCCCGGTTTCGGAAGCCTTGTACAGATACATGCCGCGCAGAATGCCGTTACGCACCGCTTCACCTTCGGGCATTGGCGGCTGTGCGTAATTTTCGTTGCAGACGGTCAGATAGTAGAAATGATCTTCGTTGTTCTCGTACATCCGGCGGATGCCGTCCTGCACGATAACTGCTATTTCAAAAGCAAACGCCGGATCGTAACTCACGCAGGTTGGATACACACTCGAAAACACCAGGCTGTGACCATCGTCGTGCTGCAGTCCCTCGCCTAACAGTGTCGTTCGTCCGGCAGTTCCACCCAGCAGAAAGCCTTTTCCGCGTGCATCGGCAAAGGCCCAGATCAGATCGCCGACGCGCTGGAAGCCGAACATCGAATAGTAGATGAAGAACGGAATCATCGGAAGGCCGACGGTTGCGTACGCCGTTCCCGCCGCGGTGAAGGACGCGAGTCCTCCCGCTTCGGTGATGCCCTCTTCCAGAATCTGGCCGTCTTGCGCTTCCTTGTAGTACATCAGCACTTCGCTGTCCACCGGCGTGTATCGCTGTCCCTGAGGCGCGTAAATACCGCGTTCGCGGAACATCGATTCCATGCCGAACGTCCTCGCTTCGTCGGGAACGATGGGAACGATGTATTTGCTGAGTTCCGGCTGCTTCAGCAGAGCCTTTAATACGGACACGAAGGCGCTGGTTGTGGAGGCTTCACGGCCGCGCGATCCGCCGATGGCTTCGCTGAAGATCTCAAGCGGAGGCGATTTCAGCTCGATCGGCTTCGGCTTGCGCACCGGCAGATACCCGCCCAGTTCTTCACGGCGGCTTCTTAGATATTTGAGTTCTGCGCTGTCCGAAGGCGGCCGGAGAAACGCGATTTCGTGAATCTGTTCCTTAGTAAGTTCTACGTTGAAGCGATTCGCTAGGTAGAAGAGTTCTTCTTCATTCAGCTTCTTCTGCTGATGCGTAATGTTTTTGCCTTCGCCGGCTTCGCCTAAGCCATAGCCCTTCACGGTTTTCGCCAGAATAACCGTCGGCCGACCCTGGTGCGCATTAGCACGCTTGAACGCGTTGTAGACCTTCACCGGATCGTGACCGCCGCGCCTCAAACGCGCCAGATCTTCATCCGATTTGTCCTCAACCAACTTGAGCAGCTCGGGATATTTTCCGAAGAACTCCTTACGCACGTAAGCCCCGCCGCGGGCCTTGTAGTTTTGGTATTCGCCATCGACACACTCTTCCATGCGTTTCAGCAATAGTCCGCTGTGATCGCGTGCGAAGAGTTCATCCCAATCGCCGCCCCAGATGACTTTGATTACGTTCCAGCCGGCGCCTCGGAAAATGCCTTCCAGTTCCTGAATAACGCTGCCGTTGCCGCGAACCGGCCCATCAAGCCGCTGCAAGTTGCAATTCACGACAAAAATCAAGTTGTCCAGCTTTTCGCGGGAGGCTATGTGCAGAGCGCCAGTCGATTCCGGCTCATCCATCTCGCCGTCGCCGCAAAAGGCATAGACTTTGCGCTCGGTTTTCGGCAGGAGACCGCGATTTTCCAGATACCGCAGGAAGCGGGCATTGTAAATTGCGTTGATCGGGCCAATTCCCATCGATACCGTCGGGAATTGCCAGAAATCCGGCATGAGCCAGGGATGCGGATAAGACGAGAGTCCGGGATGATCGCGCAGTTCATGCCGGAAATTCCGCAGATGTTCCTCGGTCAGCCTTCCTTCGAGAAAAGCGCGTGCATACACGCCGGGCGAGGCATGCCCCTGGTAGTAAATGAGATCACCGGGTTGATCGCCAAAGCTGCCGCGGAAAAAGTGATTAAATGCAACTTCACTGATGGTCGCAAGCGAGGCGTAGGTCGAGATATGTCCGCCAATATTGGCGTCATGTTTATTGGCGCGAACGACCATCGCGGCCGCGTTCCAGCGCACCAAGCTTTTGATTCGACGTTCCAGGGCGCGATCCCCGGGATACGGCTCTTCTTCCGTCACCGGAATGGTGTTGACGTAGGGGGTGTTGACCTTCGGCTGCTCCGCGACTCCGAAATCACGAGCGCGGCTAACGACTTGCTGGAGAAGGAAAGCAGCCCGGTCGGGCCCGGCTTCGTCCACCACTTGTTCCAGAGCCTCAAGCCATTCCGCGGTTTCCTGCGGATTCGAGTCCGTCTGGCGTTCTTCTTTGGTCAAAAGCATGTGTTTATTTGAGGTAAACGGGCAAATTTAACAATAGCGCAAAGGGCGCCGCCAGACGGGTCAGACGGGGATGCACGCCGGGCACAAACGAGCTACTCATAGTCCGGAACAGGGCGTGGGCGGAAGAAGCTCTTTTCTAAATTATCGCCTACCCCTTGCTTTTCCCTTTTTTGTCAGGCAATCTAAAAGGTTTTCGGAGAGCCACAAAAATCTGAGATGAAGGTGCGAGTCCTCTATCATGACCATTGCTTTGATGGGGCGGCATCGGCAGCATTCGTAACCCGATTTCTGGAAAATAGGTTTTATCGCGGCGCGGATTTTGCTTATACCGGCTTGGCGCACCGTGCAAATCAGCTGTTCGAGGACAGTCTTTTCGATGGCGATGTGAATGCCATAGTCGATTTCAAATACGCCACAAATCCAAACCTGACCTGGTGGTTCGATCATCACCAGAGCGCGTTTCTAAGCCCGGAAGATGCCGAACATTTCCGCCACGACACGTCTGGCCGCAAATTGTTCGATCCGAGTTATCGCTCCTGCACCAAGTTCATCAGTACCATCGCGCAGGAAAAATTCGGCTTTGTCGCGCCCGAACTGGATGAACTTGTTTCCTGGGCGGACATTGTAGACGGCGCGCTCTATGAAAGTGCGCAGGCAGCCGTCGAGATGACCGCGCCCGCCATGAAACTGACTCTCGTGATCGAAGGCAGCAAGGGGCCCAGCCTGGTGCAGAAGATCATACGGATGATGCAGTCTCACTCGCTGGATGAGATCATCGCGGAACCGGAAATTCGGGCAGCGTACGAGAAGCTGTACGAAAAACATCTGCGGACGATCGATGTTATCCGGCAGGCGGGTTCGTGCGACCACGGGGTCATCTTTTTCGACCTGGTGGACTCGGGAATCGACGGGTACAACAAATTCATTCCGTATTACCTGTTTCCGGATTCTGCTTATACCGTCTCCGTATCGACCTCCAGCTTTCGGACGAAGGTATCTGTCGGCTCGAACCCCTGGGTTCGGGAGCCTTTGAAGCATAATCTGGCGACGATTTGCGAGCGCTACGGAGGTGGGGGTCATCCGAAGGTCGGCGCCATCAGCTTTCCGACAACCGCGATCAGTCAAGCGCGCCAGGCTGCGGGCGAAATCCGCGAAGAGTTGAAGTGGTAGCGCGGCGAAACTGATCGTTCATTAACCACTGGCTTGGCGTTTTGTGCGGCACTGCTGCTATAGTAAGAGTGTCGTTACTCACATTCCCATTACCGTCGACTGTCTTCCGATTAGCGGTATCCCCCTATATTTCAGTTCGTTGGACACGCCGACGGCAGCCTTCGTGAGCGAGCGATTGGGCTTTAGCCCGTTACGTGGTAATACGAGCCGCCGTTCTGGTTTTTTCGTAAGACCAGACTCCCTTGACGGCTCTTTTGGTGTGAAAAATATATAAGCAGGATGGTGCCAAATGCCGGGTCGTGGACCACAAACTTTCAAGAAACGCCAAAAAGAGCAGGAGCGAAGAGAGCGACAGCAAGAAAAGTTCGCCAAACGCCTGCAACGTAAAGATCAGCCGCAGTCATCCGAATCAGACAGCGATGTCAGCGATTATCTTGACGACTTCCGGTCAGAGTCGCATCCATCGGTCGACGATATCGGAAACAGCAAGCCGGCTTAAAGGTCCGGCTGTCCGGCAGCTTCCCACTCTATGTTGAGGACGCTTGGATCAGCGGTCAAAGCTTCGACTGCTCTCTCGACCGACTGATCGGCCTTGGCTGCCGAAATCAGCAGAGCCTTTATGTTTACATTGCCGGTGTGAGGTACTGCTTCGCTGCGGATTGATTTCGTCAACAAATTGACCTGGCCCGCAGTCAACGCAAGTACCTGGCGAATTCGGGACTCATCTTTTGATTTGCAGGTAAATTGCAGCAGGTAATGTGTCTCGGAGTTCTGCTTGAGTTGGCCGTGACTACCCAGCCGATATGATAATGGCCGCAAAGCGACATTGGCCAGAAGAATAATGACGGTTGCAATGCCGGCTTCCGCAAGCAGTCCGCTTCCGCACAGGGCGCCAATGGCAGCCGAACACCACAACGTAGCGGCCGTGTTGACGCCGCGAATGGTGAGACCTTCCCGCAAAATTGCGCCGCCGCCGATGAATCCGATTCCGGATACGATTTGCGCCGCTACTCTCGAATCCTTTATGCCGCTCATCGTTTCAATCAGCACAAAAATGGCGGCTCCGGCGGCGACTAATGTATTCGTTCGCAGGCCCGCAGGGCTGTTCCGTATTTGGCGCTCGATACCGATCAGGAAACCGAAAACTACAGCGCATCCGGCATCTTCGCTGAACAAAAGAACTGAACTCATCTCCTTGAAATCCTAAGGCATTCGCGGAAGTAACCGTAAGCCGTTTGCCGGGCGGTCCGGCTCGGAGTATTGTTGAAGCTGAGCTCGAAAATCCCAATATGGCGATCAATCTGAAGGTAAATGGACACTCTACTCACGTCGATGCTCCCCCGGATACCCCGCTTCTCTGGGTGCTACGGGACATTCTGAATCTACACGGTACGAAGTACGGCTGCGGTATCGGTCAGTGTGGCGCGTGCACCGTACACCTCGGCGGGCAGCCGGTTCGGTCCTGCGTCACGCCGGTATCTGCCGCGGCGAACGCAACCATCACGACCATCGAGGGGCTCTCTCCAGACGGCTCCCACCCGCTACAAAAAGCTTGGACGACGGTCGATGTGCCGCAATGCGGCTACTGCCAGGCGGGACAAATCATGTCGGCGGCGGCGCTGCTGGCGAAGACTCCCCATCCGACAGACCAGGAGATCGATACAGCCATGGGTGGAAACCTTTGCCGCTGTGGCACGTACGTTCGCATACGCGAAGCCATTCACATCGCTGCGGGGAATAAGAAACCGAGCGGCGCAACGGCTGTAGAAGGGAGCCTCTAGTTTATGCCGGTTAGTAGACGAAGCTTTCTTCACGTTAGTGCTGTTGCCGGCGGTGGTATGCTGCTGGGATATTTCGACCCCAAAGCGTTCGCGCAAGCGCCGGCCGCAGCAACCCCACCGCCTCTCGATCCTAATCTCTTCGTACGAATTGCTCCGGATGGCGCGGTCACCCTCATCTCACGCAATCCGGAAATCGGCCAGGGCATTAAAAATATGCTGCCGATGCTGATCGCCGAAGAACTGGAAGTCGACTGGCAGACGGTGAAGATCGAACAGGCCGATTACGATCCCAAGTACGGCACAACACAGTGGACGGGCGGCAGCCGAGCGGTTTCCAACAACTGGCTTCCGATGCAGCAAGTCGGAGCCGCAGCCCGGCAGATGCTGATCGCAGCCGCGGCGAAGACTTGGGGTGTGCCGGAGACCGAGTGCTACGCCTCACACGGCCGCGTTATTCACAGGCCTACTGACCGGTCGCTCGGTTACGGAGAGGTTGCCGCCAAAGCCGCGACGCTGCCTCCGCCGGATCTCCAGTCGGTACAACTGAAACAGCCCGCTGCGTACAACCTGATCGGTCAGCCGACGATTGGTGTGGACGTGCCGGACATCGTACGCGGCAAACCGATCTATGCGATTGACTTCAAGCTT
The DNA here is from genome assembly GCA_036269815.1 of Bryobacteraceae bacterium. Lineage (GTDB taxonomy): Bacteria > Acidobacteriota > Terriglobia > Bryobacterales > Bryobacteraceae > Bog-105. Next base: position 74,368 of record DATBDT010000026.1, on the reverse strand, counting down.
CCCGGAATGCTGTTTGCCTGTTATGTGAAGTGTCCGGTGTTTGGAGGCACGGTTGTAAGCGCCAATCTCGACGAAATCAAACAGATGCCGGGGGTGAAGGACGCCTTCGTTGTCGATCACGGCGTTGATGTCGGTCCTGTCCAGAAGGGCGACCCGGGACTCGAGCCGGGCATTGCCGTCGTCGCCACTACCTGGTGGCAGGCGCAGTCGGCCCGGAAGAAACTGAACGTGAAGTGGAATGAAGGACCCGGTGCCAATCAGGATAGCGGCGAATTCGCCAAGACGGCGCTAGATCTTTCGAAGCAAGCGCCGCAGCGCACTTTGAAAACGGCGGGGGATGTGGACGCGGCGTTCAAAGGCGATGTGAAAGTGCTCGACGCGGCTTATGCATATCCGTTCATCTCGCATGCTCCGATGGAGCCGCGAGCCTGTAACGCACGTTTCCAGGACGGCAAGCTCGAATTCTGGAGCAATACACAGCAGCCCGGACGAGGCAGGGAACTGGTTGCCAAGCAACTCGGTTTGAAGCCGGAGGACATTACAATCCATCTGTTACGGGCGGGCGGGTCGTTTGGCCGAGGTCTGACGAACGACTACATGGTGGAAGTCGGCTACATCGCTAAGAAAATGGGTGTTCCGATCAAGCTGTTGTGGTCGCGCGAAGATGACATGACGCACGATTACTATCGGCCCGGAGGATTCCATTTCCTGAAAGCAGCGGTGGACTCCTCAGGCAAAATGGTCGCCTGGCGCAATCATTTCGTCAGCTATGGCGATGGCGAAACGTTTGCTCCCGCGGCCGGCCTGTCACCGACGGAGTTCCCCTTTGGCTTTGTGCCGAACTTCGCGGCCCTTTGTTCGGTGATGCCGCTTCGTATTAAAACTGGGGCTTTGCGGGCGCCCGGCGCCAATTCGCAGTGTTTTGTCATGCAATCCTTCGTTGACGAGCTTGCACATGCGGCAGGCAAGGATCCGGTGGAGTTCCGTCTCGCGCTCATCAGCCAAGGTCCCGGCGAGAACAAGGGGTATAACGCCGATCGAATCCGCGGTGTGTTGCAGTTGGCTGCGGAGCGGTCCGGCTGGGGGAAGCGGCAGCTTGCTCCCGGCAGAGCGCTCGGCGTTGCTTTCCAATATAGTTTTCAGGGTTACTTCGCCCACGTGGCTGAAGTCAGCGTGAGTGCCAAGAAAGAGCTGAAGGTCCATAAGGTTTGGGTAGTCGGCGATGTCGGCAGTCAAATCATTAATCCGAGTGCCGCCGTGTCTCAGGTACAGGGAGGCGTTATTGATGGACTGAGTGAAACGATGCACCAGGAAATTACGCTGCAAGCCGGGCGCGTGGTGCAAACGAACTTCAACACTCACCAGTTGATAGGAATGCGTCAGGCTCCGGAGATCGACGTACATTTTTTGAAGAGCGATAACCCTCCGACGGGACTTGGCGAGCCAGCCCTACCGCCGGTGATGCCCGCCGTCTGCAACGCCATTTTTGCCGCGTCCGGAGATCGTGTTCGTACGCTGCCGCTGTCGAAGAGCGGCTACACCTGGGCGTGACGGGTTGGCGTCAGTTCCGCAGCGGCTTGCCGGCTTTTAGTGTATAGGCAATCCGCTCGGCTGTTTTTTGCTCGCCGCAAAGCGATACGAACGCTTCGCGCTCCAAATCCAGCAAATGCTGTTCGCTGACCCCGGCGCAGAGAATACCGGTGATTTTTGTGCCGATGTGGGCGTCGTGTTCGGTGAACGTTCCGTTTGCGCGGTGACTTTCAATTTCGGCGTTTAATGCCGCTGGATCCGCGCCGCGTAGTCTATCCCGAAGCGTCTTTTGCGTGAAAGATCCGTTCGCTAAGTCGCGAGCGACGGATGTGGCGTTACGCAACAACAAATCGCGATTCATGGTGATACCGTCCGAGTTCTTCAGCAGCCGCATCCGCTTTGCCTGTCGAGCAGAACCTGACCGTTGTGCGCTGGCAAGAGCGTAAAAGGCTTCGGGCCATGTTGCTTCGCCATCGATGGCGCGCAATGCCATCTCCTTGCAGCCACCACCGCCAGGAATCAGTCCGACACTAATCTCGACTAACCCCATCGAAAGCTCGGCGTGTACCTGGCGAGCGGTAGCATGAAGAACAACCTCCGCTCCGCCACCAAGACACATGCCAAACGGAGCCGCGACTACCGGACGCGAGCAAAACTTTACGGATTGCGTCATTCGCTGGAATGCGGAGATGAATCGCTCGAGCGCTTGCCAGGCTTTTCTTTCGATCAGATCCAGAATGCTTGCAAGATTCGCGCCGGCAGAGAAGTTCGCGGCCGTGCTGCCGCCGATGACATAGGCAGTGTGACGAGCGGCAGACAACGTTTCTTCGACAAAGCAAAGAATCGCGTCGTCGATCGCGTTCATTTTCGTGTGAAATTCGATGCAGGCAATGCCGTCGCCTAAGTCGCGCAGAGAAACGCTGGCATTTCCCGCGATCGGCGCTGGAGGGTGCTGAACTGCAGGCCCGTGCTGCATTTCAAACGGTCCCAATTCCCAGTTGAAGCCGGCCTTCATTGCAGTATCGATGTCGGCCGCGTTATCCGAAATTTCCGGAACTCGAAGATGGGCGTACGCCCACAGTTCCGGAAGCATGTGCCGGTAGAATTCGGCTTTTGGGTCCGTGACGTTCAACAGGAATTGCAGCCGATCGGACAGCGAACGAATCTTGCTGGCGTCGGCGAGGAAGGCGAACCGCGGAGTCTCCGGGCGCCGGTATTCGAAAGTTTTCCAGTCGAGCACTGCCGGTTCGCTCCCCTTGCGGTAAAAGCCCTGTCCGCTTTTGTCGCCGAGCCAGCCCCGCTCCACCATTGCCGCCATGAACGGCGGCGGGATGACATCGCTGCGCTCGTCTGTCAGCCGCGCGGAGAAATTGGCGTACGTCCTGGCAACTACGTCGATTCCGATTAGATCCATCAGCCGGAATGTCGCCGTCGCCGGCCAACCGATCGCTGAGCCGGTAAGAGTATCGATTTCTTCAATACTCAAATCAAGCTGCTGGAGCAGGCGAACGTTGTTCAAGAGCGCGAAGATTCCAATCCGATTCGCAATAAAATTCGGAGTGTCTTTTGCGGTAACGACAGTTTTCCCAAGGCGTTCGACTACGAATTCCCGGAGCTGCGCCAGTGTCGCGCTGTCACTATCCGCGGTTGGAATGAACTCCACCAGACGCATCACACGCGGCGGGTTGAAGAAGTGAACGCCGAACCACCGCCGGCGAAAGTCGGCGGGCATGCCGGCAGCAATCTGCGTTACCGGCAAGCCGCTAGTGTTGGTGGTGAAGATGGAATTCGCGTTTCCGAACGCGGCAGCTTTTTTTAAAAGAGTTTGCTTGATCGATAGATCTTCCGTTACCGCCTCAATCACCCAGTCGCAAGACGCTATCTGGCTGAGATCGTCGGTGAAATTTCCGGTTAGGATCAAGTCAGCGACGTCGCTGTCGAACAGAGCCGGTGGTTTCGCCGTCTTCAACAATTCGACGGCACGTTGAGCAAGATCGGTCCGCATATCCAACAGAACAACCGGAATCCCTGCGTTCGCCAAATGGCCGGCGATACGCGATCCCATGGTGCCGGCTCCGAGTACGGCGGCTTGTCGAATCACTTCGTTTTCTCGCGAACAAAAAAGATGAAGTCGAGAGATGGCGGAGTTTGACCGAGCGCACGCAAGAATCCGGATACCTGGCCACGATGATGCGTAGAGTGATTCACCACGTGTAACACCAACGCCCAAATGGGCTGAGACCAGGCGCGCCCTTTCAGGTCGGAGTAATGGATTACGCGATCCGGATCTTCCTCCGTCAATTCCGCTGCCCAACTCTGCCACTGCTTGTACAAAATCGGCCAGTGCTCAGTGAGAAACGGCCAACTTTCGTCTTCCGGCGTTGCCCAAGGAATCTTCGGAGTACCGAATTGCAGACGCTGCAGCCAGGTGCGCTCGGCGCGAAATAGATGCACCATGGTTCCGCGAACGCTCTTATCCGCAGTGCCGAAGTCCTGCTGAAGTTGATCGTCGGTCAACGCCTCGCAGGCGTGCAATAGACGGTTCGTGGCCCAGGTCGTGTATTCAATGTGGTTTCGCAGAACATCTACAAGTCGGCTCACTACACCAGCTTATTGCGGCTCATCTTAAAACAACCGGAGCTGTTCGGCCGCGCGAGCCTTGGGTTTCGATTCGCCGAATACTGTTCGACCGCCGATCAGGGGCGAGATCGCCTGTTCATGCTGCAAAACCTGGTCGAAATCGGCGCGTGGTTCTTGTTGCTCTACTGCTCTCACGAGGCGATCTAATCTTTTGAACCCGTCAAGCTTCTCCGTGTCTCCCAGCTTTGCTGAATCCAGGGAACGGCGTAACACATTCAGCGACTCGTCATACGTCTTCAGCGGAACAGGGAAGGGATGACTATCTTTGCCGCCGAGCGAGAACGAAAACCGGGCGGGATCGGAGAAGCGGCTTGCTGCGCCGTGGACCACTTCGGCTATGAACGCGAGGGTCTGGAGCGTTCTCGGTCCAAGGTTCTCCAGCAATAGCAGCGACGCGAAATCCCGCAGCTGCTTTTCATAACTGACGGCGAGAATCGCCCCCAGCCGCTTCAGATCGACATCGGCCGCGCGCACTTCATGGCCCCGCGGCATCGTCAGCTTAGGGAGAATACGAAGCGTTTTCTCGGGTCTCTCACGCGCGACCTCAAGCATTGCCTTTTGTGCCGGTTCTGCCTGCCGGTCCACAAGGTTGAGGATCGTTCCCTGGTTCTCACCCACAATCCCGCTGTGCGGCTCGCATGTAAAGTCACGTACCGATGGCGAGTGCCAGTGATAGCGCCGCGCCAGACCTGTCGTATTGTTTAATCCTTGCTGTACCACGGCCCACTCACCGCCTGCCGTCACAACAAATGAGTGCAGATAGATCTGGAATCCGTCGGCGATTGCATTGTTGTCGATTTTTGCTATCAATCTGCTGATGCGGACCAGTTCTTCTCCGTTCAGACTTTGACGGCTGGCGACTTCCAGCAACTCATGTGGAGTTTTCTTCGATTGCTTGCCCCTGCCGCCGCAGATGTAAATGCCCAACTCGTGTGCCCGCGGATTCAAGCCGCGTTTCAGCGCTCCCACTACGGACGTGGTTACGCCGGAGGAATGCCAGTCCATACCCATAACGGCGCCGAGCGCTTGAAACCAGAATGGATCACTCAGCCGCGACAGGAATTCGCATGTGCCGTAGTGATAAACAATGCTTTCGACGATCGCTGTGCCAAGCTTCTCCATGCGCTGCGCAAGCCAGAGTGGCACGCGTCCGCCGTGGAGTGGCAGATCGGCAGTTCCAGAGCGTCTCATCATGAAGACGTAAAACTCAGTAGCGGCACTTACAGTATGCTACGTTGTGTTTCATGTAAAATCGGAAAGCGGCCTGGGCTCAACGTTTTATTTTAAGTTTGCCCGCGCCTAAGGATGGGAAATGAGCGGTCGAATCTCGTCGCCGACCGTGACTCGATCACTTTCTGAGATGCGTTGCCGTATTGCGGTCATTGAAGATAATCCTCCGGACGTTTTGCTGATCGAAGAGGCGCTTCGCAGTCATGGAATCGATTGCGAACTCGTGCACTTTCGCGATGGGCAGGAGGCGTATTCCGGCATTCTGGGGAACGTCGGGGAAGCGCGTTTTAGTCTTTTTATTCTGGATCTGAATATGCCTCGGGTCGGCGGGCTAGAGGTGCTTGAACGGCTGCGATCGGAGACCACGTTTCAGGACGTGCCTGTGTTGGTGCTCACGTCGTCTTTGTCCGTTGCCGAGCGCAAAGAAGCCAGCCGCTTGGGTGCTACTCTCTTCGTCCGAAAACCCGCTGATCTGTACGAGTTTTTGGACCAGGTGGGTTCAGCCGCAGCTCAGATGCTGAATATCGCAAGCGCCCCCCTGCACGCCGACGATTCCAGTGAGATGAGCGCTAGCGGAACGAGCGGTTGACTGATGGCCTGTCCTTACTTCAAACCGGATCGGGCCGTCGTCGCTCCGCGTTGGGTGAACGGCAGGCTGCCGTTGATTGACGAATATGAAGGCCGCTGCCTGGCAGTACTAGGCGATGAGGCACCTTCGGCGATGCGCCTCGATGGCTGCAATCGCGGCTATTCGCGTGGCGTTTGCGAACATTTTCCGGCTTCCGAGCGCCGCTCGGCAATTCGCTATACGGTGCTTCAGCATACGGCCGACGCGCTTGAAATCTTGTGTATCGAAGAACACGACCACGCTCCCGGGCTTCACTACCGGCTCTGCTACACCATAGCCGAAGCCAGGCTGGCGCCGGAAACGGCAGATGAAGCGGTTCAGGCGCAGGCGCTGGCTTTTTGCCGGAGTTATCTGACGCGTTTTACGCTTTCGTAATCTGATATTCCTGAATGTCCAATACAGTTTTGAACCAAGCCACCGGTGTGGTGGAATTGCGAACGATTCGCGAAACCCGATCGGATTATGCAGAGCTCTGTCTGCCGAACGACACTAATACACTCGGCAATATGCTCGGCGGCCACGTTATGCATCTGGTCGATCTCTGCGGCGCGATCGCCGCGATTCGCCTGGCGCGCAATCCGGTCGTCACCGCGTCCGTCGATCAGATGACATTTTTGCATCCGGTCCGGCTGGGTGAACTACTCATCTTGAAGTCGCAGGTCAATCGCGTTTTCAGGACATCGATGGAAGTGGGAGTGAAGGTGTGGGTAGAGAATCTGCAGACCGGGGCCATTCGCCACACGTCCTCCGCGTACCTGACGTTTGTGGCGCTCGATAAATCCGGAAGCCGGGTCGTTCTGCCCCAAGTGACTGCGGATAACGAGGAAGACCAGCGGCGCTTCGAGCAGGCGGCTGAGCGCCGAGCATACCGGCTTGCGTTTCGCGCTCGTGTGGAGGAGAGACGGGAAAGGTAGCAGCGAGCGAAGGGTCAGTTGCGCCGCTCAACACCCACCCTGTTCATCCGCCTTGTACATGTATTTGATCGAATGTTTGAAAAGCAGTAGATTCGGCGCGCCTTCGCGGTTCAACTTAATGCAATCACGGTCATACCATTCGAGAACGCCGTCCAGTTGTTCTCCGTCGTTCAACACAACCACCATCGGCGTTTTACTTTGCATTTGCTTTGAGTAGTAAAACTGCTCGGCGTTGGTCTGGTCGGGAGGTGTGCTCTTCTTCGCCATTGTTAGCCGTCGGTTTTGATCCTTCGCTTCTGAGGCGCCGTTTCGCGGTGGTCGCTTAAACAGCGGTTCGCTACGCCTGTCGTCTGTCATGTCCGCCATTCCCGTAGGGTGCTTTCGCTGACGGCCGGGTTACGTAAAGAAATGACAAACGCATCCAGCGCCGATGCTTTTTGGATATTTCGCCTTACCATTTCAACCAGCTCGTCGACCTTTCGCACCGCTAGTTCTATCCATGAAAAGGTAACATGCTTCGCCACGCGAGAAATTCTCTCCTGCGCATCCCGGTTTGCTAGCAGAGCCTGACCGCAGATTGCTCGGAGCACGTCCTGTAGCACTGTATACGCAATTTTCAGATATTCATCCAGCTTATCCGACCGGCGGCTGGAGAAACCCTCTGATTCCCGCACCCACTCTCCGAAAGGAGTAACTCCGGCGCCGCATTCCAGGGCGGCCAGTACCAATTCACGCCGCTGCCGGAAAACCTCCAACTTGAGCGTGGCAACTGTTCCCGGGCAGCCTTCGCCCAAGGCAATTCGAGCTTCCAGGTCCGGCAGACCGCGATCGCGTGCGAACTCGGCGATTTCGTTTTCATTGAGGCGCCGGAACTGGAACACGACAGAACGCGACCGGATCGTCGGCAGTAAATCGTAGAGATTTTCAGCCGTTGCGATCACGATGACGTGCTCCGGCGGCTCTTCCAGAAGCTTCAGCAAAGAGTTGGCCGCTTGCTCATTCGCCCGATGAAGCTGATCGATCAGGATGACGCGATGCGAGCCCCGCAGCGGCTTCCGCTGGGCAAGTTCGCGAAGATAGCGCATCTGTTGGATGGTGATCTGCCGAAGCGGCCCGTCTGGCGCAAACGTTGTGAAGTCAGGGTGCGTAGAAAACAGCAGCGGGTCGTCGTTACGCTTTTCTGAAGTCCATTTCTCGCGATCATCCAAAATTGTGAGGTTGGCGGGGAGGCTGAGATCGTCGCGTTCGATTTTTTCCGGTTGGCCCACCAGAACGGCGGCGAACCGTCTGGCTAGGGTCGCTTTCCCCACGCCCTCCGGGCCGGCGAGCAGAATCGTCTGAGAGATTTTCTGCCGCTGGATCATCTGCGCCAGTGCCTGCGCTATCGCATTGTTGCCGTAGAAGTGAGGAAACGCAGCCATGGCGTACTTTTATTGTGTCACCGAGGAATTTTCGGACGACAGCCTAGACGCGCTGGGGCAACAGTGCCTGAACTTCGCGCCAGACGCGTTCGGCGACGGCTTCCATGCTGCCGGATCCATCTATCATGCGAAATCGCTGTGGTTCACTCAGTGCGATTTGGCGGTAGCCTTCGAGTACCCGGCGGTGAAAATCGAGACTCTGCTCATCCAGCCGGCTTTCCGCTACGACCGCGCTCTGGTTGCGTTGGTGCGCACGTTGTAAGCCCTCCGCGAGGTCTACCGTGATGCAGATTGTCACTTGGGGCCATAGAGCACCCAACGCCAGCTCGTGGGCACGCCGGACCGCAGTGAAGCCGATTCCGCGTGCCGCACCCTGGTATGCCAACGTCGAATCAGTGAAGCGATCACTGACCACAATGTGACCAGCATCGAGTGCTGGAACAACGATCTCGGCTGCGGCTTGGGCGCGCGATGCGAATACCAGCAGGAGTTCGGTCATGGACGCCATTTCGTGGTTCTCAGGATCGAGAAAAATGCGGCGGATTTGCTTGCCGATGGCGGTCGCCCCTGGTTCCTGGTTCTCGACAACGCAGTATCCTTCGGTGCGTAATCGCTCGGTCAGGAGTTTTAATTGAGTTGATTTGCCGCTACCTTCGGTTCCCTCGAAGGTCACGAATAAACCGGGGTGGCCTGTACGCTCAATCGTAGACGAAATGCAGCACCGCCTTCAGATCGGCCCATGCCTCACGCTTGGCTTCCTGATTGTACTGCCGCAACAGGTAGGAGGGGTGATAGCTCACCATCAACGGAATGTCGCGCCACTTGAACCACTGCCCGCGCGATTTAGTGATGCCATCCTTCGTATTCAGAAGAGCCTTCATCGCGGTTGCACCTAAAGCGCAAATCGCTTTGGGCTGGATTGCCATCAGTTGACGGTAAAGAAACTGCCCGCAGGTCTGCATCTCATCGGGCAACGGTGTGCGGTTCTCCGGCGGGCGGCACTTCACCACGTTGCAGATGTAAACGTCGCCGCGCCGGATGGGAATGCCTTCTTTAGCGGCAGTGTTGTCGATCATCTGTGTCAGCAACTGACCGGCCCGGCCGACAAATGGAATCCCCTGTTCGTCCTCGTCCGCACCCGGACCCTCGCCTACGAAAACCAGCTTTGCGGATGGACTTCCTGAGCCGAAGACGATCTTATGGCGATGCTCCGAGAGGCGGCAGCGATGACAATCGCCGATGTCCGCCAATATTCGTTCCAAGGTGTCGCCATCGGGCTCGAGTTTGGGCAACTCCCCCGATTTTGAAAGTGGAGATACGGGAAGCTCAGCGGCGATTGATACCGGTGATACCGGTTTCGAGGGTTCAGCAGAGGCTAAAACAGCCGCCGGCGCCGCGGGTGTGGTCAAGCTACCAAGCGGCCGGAAAATGCTGTCGAATCCCAGGTCCCGATAGAAGTGGAGGTATGCTCTTACTTCTTCCCGCGTCATCGCTCGGCTTTTGAAAAGCTTCGTTCGGTGTCGTTTTGCGCCATCTCGCCGGTATCTGAGCTAGCCTGTCCGGAGCTTCGAAGGCTCAGGCGCAACATTGCGATCTCATCCAGAATACGGTTCGCAATCTGCTGCTTGCCGTCCGGACCAGCATGCACGGTCCGCCCGGATCTGATCACGATTTCCACTTCGTTTTTATCCGCATCGAACCCGATTCCTTCCTGGTTGACCAGGTTTCCTACCAGCATGTCGCAATTCTTCGAGATCAGTTTACGCCTGGACTCTTCCACCAGATCCTGTGTTTCCGCCGCGAATCCGATCAAAATACGATCACCCTTGTGCTTGCCGATTTCTGCCAGGATGTCCGGCGTGGGGTCGAGTTCAAGCGACATACGCATCGCTGTTTTTTTGATCTTCTGTTCGGGAACGGCGGCCACATAGTAGTCTGCAACTGCGGCGGCCTTGATTATGATGGTGGCCGGCTCGAGCTCCCGTAAAACAGCTTCTCGCATCTCGAGCGCAGTCCGGACGGCTACTACTTTTGCGCCCCGCGGCGGTGAGATCGATACCGGCCCCGACACCAATACGACTTGCGCCCCGCGCTGTAGGGCCGCCTCCGCGAGCGCGTAACCCATCTTGCCGCTGGAGCGATTGCTGATGTAACGGACGGGATCCAGGGGCTCTTGCGTTGGCCCGGCGGTAATCAAGAAAATTTCACCGTCGAAATCCTGTTTGCCGCGCATCCTGGTATCGACGTGTTCGGCGATTCGCACCGGATCGGCGAGTCGTCCTGCGCCTGTCGTGCCACATGCCAGCCAACCCTCTTCGGGGTCTACGATCGAGCATCCCCGTTCCCGAAGCGTTTTCAGATTCTCCTGGGTCGCCGGATGGTCCCACATTGCGGTATTCATGGCTGGCGCCAGCGCAACCGCGCCTTGAAAAGCGAGGTACAGTGTGGACAAAAAATCGTCCGCAATCCCAGCCGCGAATTTGGCCATCAGGTCCGCGGTGGCCGGCGCTACCAACAGGAGATCGTGCTCCCGCGCTACGCTGATGTGCTCAATTGCGCTCGCGAAGGTTTCGCTTGGAGTCTCACTCGAGAATAGACCGGTAATGACTTTGCGTCCGCTGAGGCTGGCGAACGTCAGGGGCTGGATAAATTCCCGAGCCGCGGATGTCATGACTACCTGGACCTCGTGACCAGCCTGTTGGAGCAAGCGCGTCACTTCGGCAGCTTTATATGCGGCAATTCCCCCGCCAACTCCCAGGATGACGCGCATGATTACCGGAAATCAGCTCAGCTTCCGGTTGAGCCCGACGGCACCGCTGCGAGATCTTCGTAGGCTACCAATCCGCGCCGTGCTTCCTCCATTGCGAGGACGGTAGGCTTTTTGTTGGTTGCGGGCAAGACGCTCCGCTGGCCGTTTTGCAGCTGCCGGGCCCGCTTCGCCGAAACGATAATAAAACGGTACGTGCTACCGTCCGCATCGTCAGGAATCGCGTACTGGGCGTTCGATCTTGTTCTGTTTTCTGCCATACATTTCTCTTTCAAAGCGTTAAGCTAAATTAAACCTTCTCGCGAATTCCAAGCGAACTTTCAAAGCTCTGCAGAATCGGCTGGATTTTGTCTTCCATGCGCGATCGTCTGACTCGCTCGGCGCGAACAATTGCTGTCAGGGTAGAGACAGACTCTTCCACCCGATAATTCACTACGACATAGTCGTATTGGTCGTAATTTCGGATCTCCTCCGCCGCTTCCCGTAACCGGCGCGCTATTGTCTGCTCCGTGTCTTCGGATCGATTTCGCAGCCGCTGCTCCAGAACATCACGGGAAGGAGCCAGAATGAAGACACTGACCGCCTCTGGAAACCGCTCTTTTAATTGTCTCGCACCTTGAACGTCTATGTCGAGTATCAGGTCTTTACCTTCCAGCAGGGCCCGGTCATACACGCTCCGATGCGTGCCGTAGTAGTTCCCAAATACCTCCGCATGCTCCAGGAACTCGTCCTTCGCTATCCGGTCCTCGAACTCGGCACGGGAAATAAAGGTATAATCCTCGCCCGGCACTTCGCGCCCGCGGCGTAGTCGCGTGGTATAGGAGACCGAGAACAGAAGATTCGGTTCGCTCGCCAGCAACCGGGCAACCAGCGTTGATTTTCCACTGCCGGACGGCGCTGAAACGATGAAAACGTTTGTCATCTTACTCGAGATTCAACGCCTGTTCTCTCGTCTTCTCGATGTGCGCCTTAACCGCGAGGCCGAGTTTGGTGATTGTCAATCCCAAATCTCCGACGCCGGAGGTCTTCGAAAGTACGGTATTGGTCTCCCGATTCATCTCCTGCAGCAGAAAATCGATCCGTTTGCCAACCTCTCCGCCCGCTTCGACGATCCGGCGAAGCTCGGCGGTATGCACCTGCAATCGAGTGATCTCTTCCTGCACATCGGACCTATCGGCAAGCAGGGCGGCCTCCTCGGCGAGCCGGCTTTCCGTCATGCTCGAACCGCCTAATAATTCGCGCAGCCGTTCCCGGAGTCGCTCCTGAAATTTCTGTGTTGCTCCTTTGCGAATCGCCGCCATCTGCCTCGTTTTCTCTTCCATGGCAGAAATTTCTTCGACGATGTGCATTGCTAACGCTGCACCCTCGCGCTCCCGGCAGATATTCAATTCTGAAGCACAGGCGGCGAATGCCTCAACCAGTTCGCCTCCGAAGTTGCCATCCAGGGTAATGCCGTCCGGCCGCTCCACGCGGGTCACGACGCCCGGCAATTGCATCAAAACGTTCACATCTGGCTGTGTGGAGACCTCCAATTCCTGCGCAACTTGGCGAAACGCCTCCACATAACTCGTCAGAATGCCACGATCTATACCGATTTCGCCGCTTCCGTTACGCTGCAGCGATGTTCGTATCTCAACGTGCCCGCGCGCGATATGGCGCTTCAAAATCTCCCGCATACCGTTCTCGAACTGCGCGAATTCCGACGAATGATAAAAGTGTGCATCCAGCCCGCGATGGTTGACGGTGCGCAGGCTAATGGTCAATTCTCCGGCCGGTGTTTCGCGGCGCGTCGTCGCGTACCCGGTCATGCTGCGGATCGGCGAACTGGATTTTTCAGGAACTTCGCTCATGTTGTTTTCACTGACGCGCTAATTGGACACATGCTGCAGTTCATGCAATCGGTAGTAAACACCTTTTCGGGCCAGCAGTTCCTCATGCGTCCCCACCTCGGCCACGCGTCCGTTTTCAATCGCGACGATCTTTGTAGCGCGCCGGATGGTGGATAGCCGGTGCGCGATGACCAGGACTGTCCGCTTGTGCATCAGCACCGCTAGCGCCTGTTGGACCAGCAGTTCGGATTGTGTGTCCAAATGGGAAGTCGCTTCGTCCAGGATCAAAATCGGCGCATCCTTCAAAAGCGCCCGCGCGATAGCCACCCGTTGCCGCTGTCCGCCGCTCAACTTCGCCCCACGCTCGCCAATTACCGTCTGGTAGCCGGACGGCAGCGTGAGGATAAACTCATGCGCCAGCGCCGCCTTTGCCGCCGCATAAATCTCTTCTTCCTTTGCGCCGGGGCGGCCGTAAGCGATGTTGTCGAAGACCGTATCGTTGAACAGAAACGTTTCCTGCGCCACGATGCTGATGTTTTCTCGCAAGCTGTTTAGCTGAAGATCACGCACGTCGCGGCCATCGATTCTTACCACGCCGCCGCGAACGTCATAGAATCGCGGCACCAGATTAGCCAGTGTAGTCTTTCCGGCTCCGCTCAATCCAACCAGCGCTACCACTTCACCGGCCTTCACTTCAAGCGAGATGTCTGTCAGGACGACGCGCTCGGCTGCCGCCGGGTAGCTGAAGGTCACGTTATCGAAACGAATGCTCTTCGAGAACTTGGTCATTCGCACTGCATCCGGTCCATCGATAACGCCCTCATTGCGGTCCAGGTAACCAAACACGCGCAACGCCGCGCCCACACCGCCTTGGAAGATGTTGTGAATGCCGGTCAGGCGCTTGATGGGCTCGTATAGCATCACCAGTGCGATAACAAACGCGCTGAATTTTCCCGGCGTCATCGCCGCAGTTTTCACCTGCACGCGCGCTAGAGTCAGCAAACCCACGACGCTTGCCGCGCCAAAAAATTCAATGATGGGCGATGGCAGCGCCTGCTGCGCCACGTACCGCAGCGTGCCGCTCTTCAGCCTTTGCGCGGCCACACGGAACCGTTTCGACTCGAAATCCTCAGCGCCGAACGTTTTTACCACCTGGTGTCCGGTGATCGTCTCCTGCAAAATCTCGGTCAATCCGGCCGTCATGTCTTGCGTGTGCCGCGTGATGCGCCGAATTTTCCTTCCGAGCCGCACCGTAAGCACCGCCACGACTGGCAGCACCAGCAAACTGATCAGCGAGAGTTTCCAGTCCATGCCGATCATGGCCATCAGCAGGAAAGCCGCCGTCGAGAACTGCCGCAGCCAATCCGCCAGCATGGTGGAAACCGATTCCTGCAGCCTTCCGATATCGCTCATGATGGACGACATGATTCGTCCGGTTGACTGATCCTCGAAGAAATAGGAGTCCTGCCGCAGTACCTTATCGAAGACTTCCTGCCGGAGATCCATCACAACATTGACGCCCACCCAATTCACAAGATAATTGCCCAGGTAGTCGCAAACCCCTTTGGCGAAAAAGCAAAGCAGAATCGCAATTGCGACCATGGTCCAAATGCGATGGGTGAACGGAATCAGGTTGTTCAGATAGACGTGAATATTGGTGAGCGGAACGGAAAACAGCAGCGCGGGTTCGTCGGACGTGCCTGCTTTTAATCCGCGATCGAAAATCAACCGGATTAGCTGAAGCAACAGAGCCTGTGACGCGCCGACGACCGACATCAGCAATACAGATACGAGCAGGGCGGGGGAGTACGGCCGCGCATAGCGAAGAATCCGGTAAAGGGGGTTCAAGCGTGCGCCTCTTCAAGCGTCCGCAAACGCTCGAGCGCGGCAATCACCCGGGAAACACTCACCTCGGCCATACCGTCGGGCGCGATGACAACCTCGGAATCGGTCCGCCATGGGCCCCAGATGGCAGCGTTGCTCGTACTAAAAAGCACAAGGCTTGGTACTCCGAAAGCTGCCGCCATATGCGCCGGCCCGCTATCGTTGCCGATGAACAGTGCGGCCTTGGACATCACTGCTTTCACCTCACGCAGCGAGCCCTGGAACACTCGATATCCCTGGAAAGGCATGATGTCGTCCGCCGGCGCAGCGATAAAGATAGGGTTGATGTTCCAAAGCGTGAGATATCGCGCGACTTCACAAAAGCGTTCCGCGGGCCAACGCTTTTCCGGCGTCGATGCAAATGGATGCAGGACCGCATAGCGTCCGGCGATCGGCGAATCTCCTGGTTGTAAGCGCGCTCGCGGAACGTCTTGCAAAGGAACGCCCAGTGCGAACACGGCAGAGGCCAGATGTTCGGCCGTATGCACGATACGATTCACTCCCAGGATTCGTTGGGCCCGCGGAATCTTCAGGTTATATGCAAGCGTAAAACTATGGTTAGCGAAGCCGGCGCGCCATCTTGCTCCGGAAACCGCCGTCAGCCATTGACTACGCGTCCCGCCATGAAGATTGATGCAGAGATGTGGTTTGAACCGCCACACATGGTCCCACGTCGAACTCAGCACCCCGCTGATGGACGGATGATCTTCGAACAATGAGCGGAAACGCTCCTCCACCACGACGCCGATTTGCAGATCGGGCCGCGCGCGCTTCAACAGTTCAATGGCGGGAGTTGTGAGGACGCAATCTCCTAGAGACCGCAGACGTATGATGCACACACGCGCGCCCGGCGGCAATCGGTCGACAACGGTCATGGCGTCAACGTACCTGAACCAGTTCACTCAGTGTGCGGCGGCGGCAATTCAACCGTCGCCTCGTCCACCATCATGATCGGAACATCACCGCGCACAGGATAGACCCGATGGCATTCAACGCACTTGAGGCCAGTGCCATCCTGCTTCATTTCAACCGTCGCTTTACATACCGGGCAAACAAGGATTTCCAGCAGATCGGCGCGAACGGGCATGCAGTTCTTTATTTTACCAGCCCATAGCGGCAAATCGTAACAAACGGCGGGGTATCGAGTACGCCTATTCGTGGAAAGCTGCGGACGAGCGATTCCGGTCAAAACTTGACCGATGGTACCTTCCGCTCCTGCTCGGTTGTCTTGAAATAGGCATCATCCTGTTTGAATCCGAAGATCGATGCCGCGATGTTTTTGGGAAAAAGCTCGATGTCTGTGTTGTATCGTTTGATCGCCTCGTTGTAGTCGCGACGGGACACCGCGATTCGATTCTCAGTTCCCGCCAGTTCGTCCTGCAGCCGAAGAAAATTTTCATTCGATTTCAAATCGGGATAGCGTTCCTGGATTACCAACAAACGGCCCAGTGCTCCGCTCAACTGATTATTGGCATTGATTTCGTCCTGTTTGGAGCGGGCGCCTAAGAGCGATGCTCGGGCTTGCGCGATTTCACCGAAAACCGTCTGTTCCTGCTTGGCATAGCCCCTCACCGTTTCCACAAGGTTAGGAATCAGGTCCGCACGGCGCTTTATGTCATTGTCGACTTGTGCCCAACGCGCGTCGATTTCATTCCTCTCCGTCACAAGCGAATTGCGATCTCCGATGACCCGTCCGCCCAGCACCAGCAGGATCAGCACAACCACACCGAGCACGATCAAAGCACCCTTCATATCCTTCTCTTCTCCTCTTGCGGGTTCCTGATTCCCCGCTAACGATCTAAGCTATCCACGAACCGCACGAGCGAATCTATCTCCCGCAGATAGCCGCTGAACAATGCCGCCGCGTCTGAAGACAGTTTCTGTTTTGGCGATGCGCGAACCGTCAGTATCTCATTCATGGCCGTAAACCGAAGAACCATGGCGTCTTCGAGCGCTGCTATAACTTCTGTCTTTTTCCAGCGCGGTTCACGGCCGCTCAAGATGAGCGCATGCCTGCCGAGCACGCAAAAAGTCGATACGGACTCGATCATCAACCGTAACAATCGTTCCGAGTTGGAGAGCACCTCTGCCGCTCGTTGTCTCAGACGGATCTGCTTGGCTCGTAATTCGCGTTCCACCTCAGCCCGGTAAAATGATCTGTCGATTGTCAGTGGCGCGATGACATCTGTTCCGTACAGAACCCGCCGCTGCTCCTGCATATCGTGAAATTCCATCGGGAACGAGTCTGTGGAGCTCTGCACTTCCTCTTCGCTGAGCAGTAAAGGAGGTGGATTTCCCTGGTCGCGCCACCACCGGAAAACAGGTTCCGATTGCACCAGCTCGTGAGGACCGATCCTTTTCAAAACGCACAAGACATTCAGGTCCGACGAGTGCTGGTGGTAATCGCCCGCCGCCGCCGATCCGTACAGGATCGCAGCCACGAGTTCGTCTCCAAAGGCAGGTTGTAACCGTTTCACTAACTCCGTCAGCTTTTGCTCAACCACGCACAAACTCCTTTTGGGTTACCAGCCGCTACTTGCTCCACCACCGCCGGCATCGCCACTACCGCCAAATCCTCCAAAGCCGCCACCGCCTCCGCCACCACCGCCAAAGCCGCCGCCGTCGCCCCAGCCTCCGCCGCCTCCGCCACGCCGTCCGCCGCCCAGCAGTTCGCTCAGCAGCAGGCCGGTCCAGAACCCGCCGCCCAAACCACCTCCTCCGCCTCCGCCGCGCCGTCCCCGGCCGAAGAGCCAGAACAGAAAGAAGAGACCCAGGAGGATCCCGAAAGGTCCAATGCCCGTCCGGTGGCCACGATTCGCGGGCTGCTCTCGCACCGGCGCAACCGGCATGTTGACCGAGAACGCAACATTCTTTCCTTGGGCGAGCTGTTCCGCCATCGTCGCAGCCGCTTGGATGAGAGCTGGACCATATTGCCCGGCGCGCAAGTCCGGGCGCATGGCGCGCAGCGTGCTGCCGGCGAACCCATCCGTAATATAGGGCTCAATGCCGCGTAGCGTCTCAATATCGCTCTTGCGATCGTTCACCGCGAGCAGAAGCAGCACACCCTGGTTGGTATTTTTGTACCCGACCTTCCACTTGCGTATCAAATCCAAGGCATAGTCGCGAATGTCTCGCCCATCCGTGCTGTCCACAGTGACCAGGGCGAATTGAGCGCTTAGCTCGTGATCGACTCGCGTTAAGAACGATTCCAGAGTTTCTTTACTTTGCGGATCGATGACATGCGCGAAGTCATTCACATATCCGGTTGGCTCCGGCAGCGAATTTACGTCCACCGCACGGAGCGCCGTCGCAAGAAACGCACATGCGAGCAACAACCTGCTCAGGAGCGCCAACCACCCTGATCCGCGCCGGGCTGCGGCGACACTTGCTGCTACCGGTGGTAGAGATTGTGTGCCGAAGCCACTCTTTTGCCCGCTTACGATCCGTATCATTATCTGTACTGTTTCTATTGCTGAGCTTGGCATCATGAGCTTAGCAACTGGCGCAGGGGATGGATGTGCGTGCGTCACCAGACGAGGCCGAAGCACATTAATTTCTTAGCCTCAGCGCGCCTGCCGGGCGCCGGTTTCGTCTTAGTCTCGCAATTCTGGCCGGCTCCAATAGAAGATACGTAAGGCTTGCCGAGTCTGTTCCCGGGTTGCGGGGCCAATTAGAATAGCGGGAAGCTGCCGTGCGACTATTTTCGGGCCTCTCCATAACACTCTTGTTGTGCCTCCTGCTTTTTCTTGCCGGCGGCTCGGCTCTCCGCGAGTCCGCCACTGTCGACGAGATTTCACATATTGGCTCCGGTCTTAGCTATCTTCAAAAGCTCGATCTCCGCCTGAATCCCGAGCATCCGCCTCTTGCAAAGGTCCTTGCGGCCATTCCGCTTGCGATCGGGCGCAAGAGCGCCGATTACAACGGACCAGCCTGGAAAACGGCGGATGAGTTCTTCCCTGCGTTTTTCTGTCAATGGATTTTTGGCGATGCGGTGATGGGGCGCTGGAATTCCTGGCGATCCATGGTTGTCTGGGCTCGAGTTCCGATGATGTTGCTAGCTCTGCTTCTGGGTTGGATTATTTATCATTACGGGACTCGTTTGGGTGGGTTCGAAGCCGGCCTTCTTTGTCTTGCTCTCTACGTGAGTACGCCAACGGTGCTGGTCTTCGGTCCGCTTGTTCTCACGGATCTTCCCGTTACCTCATTCACCGTGCTGTGTGTTTGGCGGCTCGCGGAGCTCTGGAACAGCCCGTCGAATCGGAATGCATTCTTGTTTGCGTTCGCGCTTGCTGGAGCACTGCTCACCAAATTTACCGGGCTCTTTCTATTCCCGATTATCTTGCTGCTCTTCCTGCAAACGCGATTCTTCCCTACTCCCGCGGAACCAGGAAGTAAGTCGGAGCGCAAAACCTGGCGGCGTCTGCGTTGGATGGCCACGCTTCGAAGCATCGTCTGGGCGCTCATATTTGTTTATTTTGTCTATCTCCTCTTGTCGTGGAATCAATCGGACGACGCTTTGAGTTACCTCACGGCTGGCCCCCTGACCCATCTTCTTCGCCGCATCCTAATGCCGGTCTGGCTATATGTTCGCGGTGTGTTGTTCATGCTCGTTACCGGATCGCGCAGTACGTACCTATTTGGAAAGACTTATCCCCATGGCGTGCCTTTTTACTTTCCTGTTGTCTTTGCGTTTAAATCGACGCTGGGATTTTTATCGCTTCTGATAGTTGGAGCGCTGACGGTCGTGGTCACTCATCGCCGTCGAAAACGAGGCGAGATTCCTGCGGCGACTCCGCTGCCGTATCGTTCTCATTGGCGCGTGATGCTGATCGCGTTTTGGTTCTTTGTCTCTGCCTGTCTGCTGAGCCGGTTGGATATCAGCATTCGTCACTTCATGGTTCCGATAGTTTTCCTGATTTTGCTGCTTGCGCCATTGCCCAATCTGATTCGCGCCATGCCCCATGCTCGCGTTTGGTCTTACGCTGTGGTTGCGCTGGCACTCTTCAGCGTTTTTGCGGTTGTCCGGCAGTATCCGAATTATTTCCCCTATGTCAACGAACTGGCGCTGCAGCGCCCCGCGTATCAGCTGGTCAACGATTCAAATGTCAGTTGGAATGGAGCGCTCCCGGAAGTAGAGGCGTTTGCGCAGCGGCATGGTTTGGTACACCTGAACCTGGACTGGGCAGCTGCATCCGATGCGACCATAATCGTTCCCCAGGCACATGCTTGGGACTGCCAGGCGCCGAGTCTTTCGGACGGAGGCCAATGGAACGTCGTGGCTGCGGTCTCGATACTCGAGAATCACAGTTGCGCCTGGCTGTTGAACTATCCGCACGAACCGATCGCGGGCGGTGAAATGTACGCCTTCCTGCTCCCGGCCAATATTCCTGCTCCGGGATCGCCGGGAGGACCCCCGGTCCCTTCTGAGCGCCGCCTCATGTGGGGTATTCCGTTTGATCTTCGGACATTGATTGTCGATCTCAGCCATCGCCCCGCTAATATCCCCGAAGCCATGCGCCAGATGATGATTCGCATGCGCAGCCAGGGACAGGCGAACGCCGCCGCTGGGCCTTAAGTCTTCTAGTTCCCTGGTGGCCGAAAACCACCGCCACTGCGCACGCACTAGCACCCGTTGCGGGTTGTCGACTTAAATTCAAACGCTTAGGAATGGCATACGGCGTGCTTCAGTCATCATCGAAAGCCGGATCAACCGGCGAAAACAAATCAGGGTTGGAGAGACATATGAAAACGAAATTGCTTGCTCTGCTATTGCTTGCTGGCAGCTCTATCTTTGCTGCACCCCGTGTCTATGTGGGAGTGAATGTTGGCGGCTACTATGCCCCGCCACCGCCCCGGGCAGTTGTCGAGTACCGTCCCGCTTACCCCGGCGCTGGCTATGTTTGGGTAGGCGGCTACTATGGGTGGATTGGCGGCCGCTACGCGTGGCACTCAGGATACTGGGGCCGTCCGCCGTATTATGGCGCGCGCTGGTACGCCCCTCGCTATTACAGCCACCGGTATTATCCCGGCTGTTGGAGACGCTAACTTCATTCATGGAGGGCAGGCGCTGATAAGGGCCTGCTCTTCGCTTCACCTGTTCCCACCTTCTTAGTTTCCTTCCTGGCGCACAAAACTTCCGCCTTATTCCTGCTCGGTCTTGTATCTTGAATAACGTGCTTCAGCAACACGTTATCGAGTACGCGGAGGCTCGCCGGGCTATCGACTCACTCATGGAAGAGATTCAGCGCCGCGGCAAAGCTGGCGTCATTGCTGTTGTCGATCTCCATGGAGAGCTGATCGCGTTGGCGCGCATGGACGGGGCGCCGCTCTCCTCCATCACGATTGCCATCAACAAGGCGTACAGCGCCGCCCGAGAACGTAAGCCCAGTAAGGAAATAGGTATCGCTGCCCGCCATGTCGAGAAAGGTTTTGATATCGGCTTCTTCGGCGATCCCAAGTTTACCGGCTGGGGTGGCGGCGTTCCGGTCTGGAAGCTGGGAAACGTTATCGGCGCCATCGCCATCAGCGGCCTGCCGCAGACCGAGGATATGGAATTAGCGGCAGAGGGGGCGCGTTTGATCGCTGGAGAAGAGTAATTGCCCACATCCCATGTTCACGAGTTTTTGGTTGCAGCCAGCCGTGTGCGGGCCGCATCCATTCAGCAGCCCAACCCACCATCACAATGAAAGGTTCTTATGTCCACCACTTACGAGATTGATCCAGCCCATTCCCATGTTTCGTTTTCTATTCGCCACTTGATGATCAGCAATGTTCGTGGCGTTTTCTCAGGCGCCAAAGGGACGATTGTCTTCGATCCCCAGAACCCTGCGGATTCCAGCATCGAAGTGGAAATCGATGTCAATACGATCAGCACCCACGACACGAAGCGGGACGAGCACCTGAAATCCGGCGACTTCTTTGACGCGGCAAAGTATTCGACCATGACCTTCAAAAGCAAGAAGATCGAAAAAACCGGCGACGATGAATACAAAGTCACGGGGGATCTGACGATTCACGGCGTCACCAAGGAAGTCACCTTCGAAATATCGGATGTATCCCCGGAAACCACCGATCCATGGGGCAACATCCGGGTTGGAGCCACTGCCAAGGGTAAAATCAACCGCAAAGACTTCGGTCTTGAATGGAACGCCCCTATGGAAACAGGCGGCGTGCTGGTTGGCAACGACGTCAAAATCGAAATGGACATCCAGGCAGTGAAGGCCAAATCCGCCGCTGCATAGCGTACAGGGGCATCAGGTCGGGCGAAGTAAAGGCGCTTCCCGAGATCAAGATGCCCGCGATACCAGTAGGCCTATTCTTTCTTGGCAGCCTGCGTCCGTTCCTCTATCCGTCCGCGCACCATCCGGTCGATCATTAAATATCGATCGCGCGTGCTGTCGGGCGCAGCCGCTGGTGTTGCGTTCAAGTGCATCACCGCAAAGCCAGTGCTATCGTTGTAAGCCGGCCATTTGGGCAACTCCGCGCCGTTCGGATCACCGGCCTTCGCGAAGTTAGTCCAGTAACTTGAGATCAGATCGGAAAGTTTACGATCGTCTGCTGTCCACGCTAACTTTTTCCAGTCGATCGTTTCAAAAACATACTCGATATCGGCAGAGTGATATGCGCCGTGACTTGGTTCGCCTGTCGGCATCGGAGGCGGCTGTTCGAAATGATAACGATAGACGGGGGCCTTTCCGGTTTTCGTCTGCTCTTCCAGCCATTTCCATGTCGAGTAAGCGATGAAACGGTCTCCAGCAAGCTGACCTGCAGATATCTTTGCTTGTTCGTCATCGCCCGCCGGGTAGTATTTCAGCACCTGCTCGGCCTTTTCTTTGCCGATGGTGTCCTCAAGCTTCGCAATGTAATTTGCCTTAGTCGGTTCAGCCTTCCCGAGAACTCCACGGTAAGTCGATTCATCCGTGTTCCAGCCGGCGAGGAGCGGAACGTGCGCCTGATCGCCTTGGGCGTAGATCCTCCAGGGATGTTCCGGAAAGAAATAGCCATCGACGTTAGGCCAAAACCGCATCGTCTTGTCTTTGGTGGAGTCGTCCAGCAATTCTTTAGCGGAGATGGCTCGCAGATCCTTCAGCGATGTCGCGCTCACAGCCGCAGCGAATTTTGCTCCCATTTGTTCGCTGGCCTCCAACGAGGGCGGTGGTTCCGTGTAACCGAACACCCCGCCACTTTCGCCGATTGCCCTTGCAAACAGACCTTTGGACAACGGGCTCGCCATCTGCGCGCTGACGGAAATCGATCCCGCGGACTCGCCGAATATCGTGACTTTGGCCGGGTCGCCGCCGAACGCTGCGATGTTGTCATGCACCCAGCGCAATGCGGCAAGTTGATCAAGGTACCCGTAGTTGCCGGAAGCGTGATGCGCCGACTCTTTCGTCAATTCCGGATGAGCAAGGAAACCGAAGACGCCGAGCCGATAATTCATGCTCACGACGATGACGCCTTTCTTCGCCAAGTTCTCGCCATTCTGCCTGGGTTCGGAGGGACTGCCGGCCTGAAAACCGCCGCCATAAATCCAAACCATTACTGGAAGATGATTATCCGCGGAAGTCGCGGGTGTCCAGACGTTCAGATAAAGACAGTCTTCACTGGGCCCATCGTCACGAAAGACCATGTCATCGAAGATCCGCGCTTGCATGCAGCGTGGTCCAAATGCCTTCGCCTTGCGTACTCCCTCCCACTGGGCAGCCGGTTGCGGCGGCTTCCACCGAAGATCTCCAACCGGCGGCGCGCCATACGGGATGCCTTCATAAATTTGCACTTTGCCGTCGCTGCTGACTGTGCCTTGCAGCGCTCCGGATGCAGTGTGAACCACATTGGCGCTATAAAGAGGCAGGCAGATCGCCACAACAGTGGCCGTTCGCAAGAGGAGATTCGTTGTCATCGCTTGGCTCAGGTACGAATCTAACAAGATTCATCTCAGCCGATGCTGTGAGCCTGAGTTACCGCGCGGCGTCATGACCTAACTCAATTGATCACACCTTTTCGCGCCCACAATTGATGCGGACCCAGCCGTTCGCACCAATAAAGAAACACCGAGAGCATGCCAGCCACCATTGAATGCGGTGTGCAAATTGACATTGGCACGCAAATCCACGGTTGCGTGCTGAAACGCCGTAAGAGTACAGTCGAGGTTTACCTAAGCATAAAGAACGTATGTCATCTCACAAAAATGTCGTGTGTGCACTCTCTTTTCTATTCGCTGCTTTGGCAAATGCCCAAACTCCGCCCCCGGCTCCGCCGGCCGCGCCCGACGTTCTAGTCTTAAAAAACGGTGAAAAGGTAATCGGACAATTGCAGAACGCAACCAGTTCTGCCGTCACGTTCAAGAGTGATGGCTTCGGAGAGATAACCGTCGATTGGAGCAAGGTTGCCGAACTAAAAACCTCACAGCGTTTTGCCGCGATACCCGCGGGAGTGCGGATTAAGGACAGCTCTGACCAGACTAAAGTCCCGGTAGGCACTGTTTCCGCTTCAGACAAAGATGTTGAATTGAGCCCGGCGGCCGCACCCGCGCCCGCGCAAACTTTGCCCGTCTCGTCAATTTCGAATCTGATTCAGGAACAAGCGTTCCAAAAAGCTCTTGAGCCCAAAAACTTTTTTCGCGGTTGGGATGGAGGTGTAACTATCGGAGTCTTGGTAACACAAGCGACGCAGAACAGTCAAAGCTATAGCGGATCTCTGAACCTCACGCGCATTGTTCCGAACGAGACATGGCTCGATCAGCGAAGCCGTACTGCCATCAACATAAACCAGGCGTACGGAGAGGTGAACGAACCGGGAACTCCCACCATAAAGACCTCGCTCGTGCATGGAGACATTGGAGAGTCGTGGTATCTGTCGCCTCGTTTTTTCATCCTGGCCTCTGCCGCGTTTGATCACAGTTACTCGCAGGGCTTAGATTTGCAGCAGAACTACGGTGGTGGTATCGGCTTCGTGCTGATTAAGAGCGCCTTGCAGGAACTCGATGTCACGGCGACGGTTAACTATATCGATCAGCGTTTCGCGGATTCTTCACTTGACCAGAATTTGATTGGTTCCTCTTTCGGCGAAAGCTACATTCGCAAACTGCCTCGCAAGATTGTGCTGACAGAGGCAGGCACCTTTACACCCGCTTGGAACAACACGAATGCTTATTCCGCGGTGGGCAACGCAAGTCTGACGTTTCCGGTTTATCACCGGTTAGGTTTTAGCTTCGCGGCGCTCGATAACTTCATAAACAATCCGCCCCCCGGCTTTAAGAAGAACTCATTTCAAGTAAGCGTCGGCGCGACCTACGCGTTCCGATAAGCTACCGTCAAATGAATGCCTTTGCTCGACCCCGAACGCCAGCGCCTCGCGGAGGCGGATAGCCACCAAAAGCACTGGCGCCGCTGGGGTCCATACTTGGCGGAACGTTCCTGGGGCACGGTGCGCGAGGACTACAGCGCCGATGGCCAGCCCTGGTATTACCTGACGCACGACCAGGCCCGTTCACGAACTTATCGATGGACCGAAGATGGATTGCTCGGCATATGTGACAATCACCAACGTTTGTGCCTGGCGTTGGCGCTTTGGAACGGCAACGATCCAATCCTGAAGGAGCGTTTGTTTGGTCTAAGCGGGCCTCAAGGCAATCACGGCGAAGATGTCAAGGAACTTTACTATTACCTGATCGGCACGCCGACGCATTCCTACCAAAAGGCCCTGTACAAATATCCGCAGGCGCGCTTTCCGTACGAAAAGCTGGTCGAGGAAAATGCCCGCCGTACTCGGCTGGAGCCCGAATATGAGCTGTACCAGACGGGCGTCTTCGATGAAGATCGTTATTTCGATGTGTTCGTCGAATATGCCAAGCACGACGTAGACGACATTCTTGTGCGGTATGTGGTGGCGAACCGCGGCCCGGAGCCCGCATCGCTTGCCGTGATGCCGACAATCTGGTTTCGAAATACCTGGATTTGGAATAAACTTTCGAATGCTGGCCCGAGGCCGGAGTTGCGCGTTGTCGCACCCGACGAACTTTCGATCATTCACGACTCCCTTGGTTCCTTCCGGCTGCAGACTGAAACGCAAACCGAGTTTCTTTTCACCAACAACGAATCCAATGCAATGCTGCTTTGGAACACTCCAGGAGTTGGCTCGTACTATAAAGACGCTTTCCACGACTATGTAATCCGGAATCGCACCGACGCCGTAAATGCAAAACAGTGTGGAACAAAAGCCTGTGCTCTGTATTGGCTCTCGCTGAATCCTGGCGAAGAAGCGACACTGAAACTGCGTCTCTCTCACGAAAATTCGCCTGACCTGCCGTTCCACCGATGGGATGACGTGTTTGCAACCCGAATACAAGAAGCAAAGCTGTTTCATGAGCCCTTGGAGCAGGGGCTTTCGGCGGAGTGCAAGAATATCCAAGAACAAGCTTCCGCTGGTTTGTTTTGGAGTAAACAGTTTTACAACTTCGTCGTAGAAACCTGGTTAAACGGGGACGATAATGAGCCGGAAGCTCCGTCACAACGCAAGTACGGCCGCAATCGCCGGTGGAGGCATCTCTTCAATGAAGACGTCATTTCGATGCCCGACAAATGGGAGTATCCCTGGTACGCAGCGTGGGATCTTGGATTTAACGCCGTTGCGATTGCTCCTGCCGATCCAGGGTCTGCGAAAGCACAACTCGCGTTGTTTTTGCGTGAGTGGTACATGCACCCGAACGGTCAGATTCCCGCATACGAGTGGAGTTTCGATGACGTGAATCCGCCCGTCCATGCCTGGGCGTCCTGGCGGGTTTTTAAGATCGATGAACGCATTAGCGGCAAACCAGATTTGGAATTTCTGGAACGCGTTTTTCACAAGCTTCTGGTGAATTTCACCTGGTGGGTGAACCGCAAGGATTCAAGTGGAGAAAACGTATTTGAAGGCGGCTTTCTCGGCCTGGATAACATCGGTATCTTCAATCGGAGCGACCCGCTTCCGAATGGCTGGATACTCGAACAGTCCGACGGCTCCAGTTGGATGGCGATGTATTGCCTGAACATGCTGAAGATTGCTCTTCGCCTGGCCGAACACGAGCGAACGTATGAAGATATCGCCAGCAAGTTCTTCGAACACTTTCTGTACATCTCCGCCGCCATTCATCACCACGGGGGTGCAGGATTGTGGGACGAAGATGATGGCTTCTATTACGATCGCCTGCGAACCGGCGAACAAAGCGGCGATCTTCTTCGCGTTCGTTCCATGGTGGGCTTGATTCCGTTGTTCGCTTCCGACACACTGCCGGCTGGTTTCGAAAAGAGGTTTCCGGGTTTCGCGCAGCGCATGAATTGGTTCATCGAACACCGGCCGGACCTGACGGAAGGCTTGGCCTCCATGACAAAGTCGGGCGTCGAGCAGCGGCGGCTGCTGTCTGTTGTCAACCGCCAGCGATTACAACGTATTTTTCTCCGTGTGTTCGATGAGCGCGAATTTCTTGCACCCTTCGGCATCCGTTCCCTTTCGCGCTTCCATAAAGAGCGTCCGTATTCAATTTGGATCGACGGTTCTAACTTCTCTGTCGGCTATGAGCCAGGCGAATCGCAATCTAGCCTCTTTGGCGGAAACTCGAACTGGCGTGGACCTATCTGGTTCCCGGTCAATTTTCTCCTGATTGAAGCCCTGCAGCGTTTTCACTACTACTACGGTCCCGCCTTCCAGGTCGAAATGCCAACCGGATCGAAAAATTTCGTATCGCTCGGCGAAGCCGCTGTGCAACTGTCACACCGCTTATCGTCTATCTTCTGTCGCAACGCGTCGGGGCTGCGGCCGGCTGATGGTGACAATCCCATTTTTCAGACCGATCCGCACTTTAAAGATTACGTTCTGTTTTACGAATACTTCAACGGCGACACGGGCCAGGGATTGGGAGCCAGTCATCAAACCGGATGGACAGGGCTGGTTGCGAAATTGATGCATCAAAGTGGCGGCCCGATGAATAAGTAGCCAGCCGCTCGCGAATGCTCAAGGCGCAGAAGCAACCACGGGCAACAAAACCGCCGACGGATGGCTCGCATCGTGAAGAATCGTGTTTGTTGCCGCAGTGCTTTCCGTCGAGGATGCCGCAGCCGATCCGGTATTCAGGTTACGGTCGAAACGCGGAAAGTTGCTGCTGCTGATCTCCAGCCGTACGCGATGCCCCGCGCGAAAAACATTACTTGTTGACCAGAGATCGATTGTCAGGTTGTAGATTTCTCCAGGATTCAATAACTCCGGCTTTTCTTGTGATTTACGATATCGTGCGCGCAGAATGCCTTCGGTCAAATTCTGCGCGAATCCGTTTGGCCAGACGTCTACCAGCTTCGCAGTGAAATCCGTGTCTACCGCCGATGATTTGACATACATCTCCAACCTGACATTGCCCGTCACTTCAACATCGGACGCGAGCGGCGGCGTCGAGTAAACAAGCACATCCTGGTGCGCCTCCACCGGCCGTTGGTCTCTCGGACCGGGCTGTAAATGTGCGCTGTCGCAACAGAGAGGGCCACCGGTTGTCGGCGCCGGGTTACGAGGATCGTAGATATATGCATCCGGCCGTTCGTTTTGCCGTGGCGCGTTTGTCGAGAGTACGCCATCCCCGCTCAATGAATTAGCGCCGGATGCGGAATGCAGAAAATAGCGGGTTTCGCGCGCGCGTGACAAGGGCCACTCGTTTTCATCGCGCCATTGGTTTGTCCCCATGACAAATATGCGCACCGGCTTATTTGCGAATTCGTTGTGCGCGCCTTTAAACAGATAGTCATACCAGCTAAGCGTCACCGTGTTTTCATCGAACTGCTCCGCCGCTTCGCCGAAATCAACGTCGCCAATGTGCCGCCCACCACCGGCATGACCACCAATGATCACCAAGAGATGTTGGCCATTCTTCGCCGCTTCACTTCCTCCTTGCTTCCGGATCAATTCATAGTTGTGCAACGAACCACCCTGAAAAATGTCATACCAGGCAGCTACATGCAGCGCCGGAACCATGATGTCGGAGTAGTGGTCCTCTATCGACCACTGCTTCCAATAGTCATCGAAATTTGGGTGCGCCAGCCAATCTAGAAAGTACGGTGCGAGCGCATCGGGCGTATCGAGCTTTGGTACCGCTTGCCCAAAGTTGAACAGCGGATAGTTTGTCAATGGAAGCGTCCATGCTCCTTTCATCGCATCGGTTTGCTCCTGTATGCGGCGGTTTAGAGTGTCCTGCGCCAGCCCGGAGGTCCATGACTCGTTAAACCATTGCTCAAACGCTCCATCCTGGTAAGTCCAGTTGCGATGATAATTGCTTGCTGTCACCACCGGACAGACCCCGGCGAGGTGCGGCGGATGGGCAATCGCGGCCAGCATCTGTGTGGCGCCAACGTAAGAGCCGCCCCACATGCCCACCTTTCCGTTAGAGTAGGAAAGTGCTGCTGCCCACTCGACCGTGTCGTACCCGTCCTGAGATTCGTGCTTGAACGGATACCACTCCCCTTCCGATGCGTAACGTCCCCGAACATCTTGAATGATCACTACGTATCCGGCGGACGCCGCACGGTATCCGAAATCAACGCCGTTTTCCCTGTTATACGGTGTTCTTTGCAGCAGAACCGGAAAGCGCCCCTCCGCTTTCGGGCGATATATATCGGCGCGCAGAACGACGCCATCGCGCATAACGGCTTTGACGTTCCGTTCGACCCTAACCTCGTTTACTTGGGCCGACAGTGCGGCTGCAATCGCAAAGGAGAAGAAGAGCAAGCTGGGCATTGGCAGGAGAAAGAGGTAACACAGAACAATATCAAACGCGCCACTAGCCCTCGCGCGATCACTCTACCGTCAACCCGAGTTGGTCTGCAGCCTGTTGTATCGCTTCCTGAGGTATCTCTTTCAACTGCACCTGCTGACGTTGATTTTCGTTGACCTCTGCCGTCGTTCCGAAGCTTTGAACCGCCTGCAGAAATTCCGGCGTCTGCCACAAGGCCCATTCCATCGCCGCGATTGCATACAACCGATACTCGCCCGGTTCGAGGTTCGAAATCGCAAACGTTCCGTCAGGACGCGAATATTGTTGGACGACATTGTATGCGTCCGGGGCGATCTGCTGCGGCACCGCAACGATGCCTACAGTGGTTCCATTTGCCGCATCCGGCACCTTGCCATCAATTTCGCCCGCCGCGGCCCGCAAGACCACCTCAACCTTTCCGCGTCCGATATCCGACAGATCGACCGGGCGGTTTTTGGCGTCTTGTCCGTTGAGCAGAATGCTCTTCACATAGAACCCTGGCGTCGCAACCTGCGCCCGAAAGAGCGACGGCTCGGGATCGAGACTGGAAATGAAAAAAGTGCCGTCCGTATTTACGTTGACCATGACAGTCTTCCGATCCTCCAGATGTTTCACGGAAATCCGGACACGCGGCATGGTCACGCCGATGTCACTCTCAATGGAAACTTTGCCTTCGAGCGTGACGGGAGAGAGCAGATTCAGAACTACTCCCTGGACGTCTTCAACACCGACACTGATGTTCTGCCGGGCTAATCGGTAAGGCCGGTTGTTACTCGAAAGTTGTAGCGTATAGTCGCCCGGCAGCACACCGCTGATGTCGAATGTGCCATTCTTTTCGACGGCTCCCTGAAAACCGAGAACGTCAGAATTTCCTGCGCCACGCGGCCGGAGCGCGGCTTTCAGATCTCTGTCCTGAACCGGCTCCGCAATTTTGCCGCTCACATGGTGCGTCGTCGCGCGCCGCATGTAGATCGTCGCATCCGCCGGAGACTGGCCCACCATTACAGGAATCGCAGTGGCCTCCTCCAGGCTAAGTGCTCTTGGATACAGCGTACGTACCAATTCGCCGGCAGGATTTGGAGCTTGCTTGTGCTTCTGTGATTCCGCCTGTTTGGGATCGGGAGGTTCCGCTACGAGAAAATAATTACCCGGCTTCAATCCTTTAAGAGTGAAGCTACCGCTCGATCCGGCATCGGCCGTGGAGCGCTCCTCAATCATTTTTTGACCGATTCCCGTCACCTGCGCAATTGCGACCACACGAGCTCCGGGAACGGGAGCCCCGGCTTCATCCAAAACTGCGCCGCTAAGTGTCGAGTCCGGAGCGAGAA
The DNA here is from genome assembly GCA_036269815.1 of Bryobacteraceae bacterium. Classification (GTDB taxonomy): domain Bacteria; phylum Acidobacteriota; class Terriglobia; order Bryobacterales; family Bryobacteraceae; genus Bog-105. The sequence goes on along the minus strand of DATBDT010000026.1, from coordinate 43,430 downwards.
GAATCTTTTCGTCACCGGCCGGTTGTCCGGCTGTCAGCTCAACGAAAATACCGCGGTGAAGAGAGTTGAACCCGGCATGTTCGGCGCGAATAAGATACGAACCCTGGCCGACGCCATCGAAATGAAAGGAACCGTCGGCCAGCGATGTTGCCTGTAACTCACGCATCGCCCGATTCCGCGCGGTGCTCCGCAGAGTAATGGCGTGAACAATCGCCCCGCTGATCGCCTCTCCGGTCAGGCTGTTCATGACATGGCCATCGATGGTTCCAGTTTGTTCCTGGGCGAACATGCTTACTGCCGCAGATGCAAGCAGTAGGAACAAACGACGGACCATATACGGCTATCGCGCAAAAGCGCTGCGGGTTGGTGGCGGCGGATCGGCGTGCTTAATCGAGCGCCAGACAACAGCAGTCAGCAGATTGTCATCCACTTTGTCGGGATCAGAAAAATCCATGCGTGCGGACGCCGCGGTACCAGGCCCGTTGGCCGGATTTCTTTCTGTGGTCGAGACCTTTGGCGGGATAACGGTAAACGGTTGCAAATCTGCCTGACGACCGAAGCTGCCAAACATCGGCGTAGCCCCGGCGTCAAAATGGGTCAACGGCCGCAACCCGAGAATCAGCTCCATTGTGCGGAGGATGCTCGTCTGGTTATACATCGTCGAATCCACAATGCCCCGTTTCGTATAGGGTGAAATCACGTAGGCAGGGGCACGATGGGAGTCGACATGATCGGGTCCGTTCTGCGCATCGTCTTCGATAATGAAAACCGCGGTCGAGGCCCAAAGCTTGCTGTGGCTGACCGCATCCACCAGCAGCCCAACTGCTTCGTCGTTATCGGCTGCATAGGCAGTTGGCGTTGGTGCGTTTGCTTTCAACCCTTGCGTATGATCATTTCCCAAACGGACAATCATAAGGTTAGGAGCCTTCCCGTTCGCTTCGAATTCTTTCCATTCGCGAATGAATTCGTGAGCGCGGTTGACATCCGGGTAGTCCAAGTCCCAACCACGGTAGTTCATATCAACGTGGGACCGCAACGCAGGGTCGCCAATAGTTCCGATTTGGATTGATCCTTCAGGTGCGGGAGCCTTCGTCGCGTTCTCCGCCCATTCGCCATAAGTCCGTACCGTCAAACCGGCTTGCAGAGCGTTGCTCCATATGTAACCCGCTGGTGGGATATTGGCCGCCTCTCCTCCTTCATAGTCGTAGTCCTTCCTGCGGTGCGCATAGGTGCTTGGCCAGGTCTTCACCGTGTAATCAGGAGCAATTGCCGCATTGGCCCAATTGTGGCCCTCCGCGCTGACGTCGGCATTCTCGTAGAAGTTGTCATAGAGAATGTATTCGCGCGCCAGTTCGTGTTGATTGGGTGTTACTTTTTCACCGAATAAATTGAGCGATTTGTCTCCGTTTCCCTTCTCGATATCGCCCAACACCTGATCATAGGTTCGGTTTTCTTTGATGATGTAGATGACGTGCTGGATAGGAGAGGCATGGTTTTCGTAAGTGGCAAAAGCGGCCTGCTGCGCATCGGTGATGGGTCCATAGACGAGTTCGTCGCGATACGGTGAATTCTGCAGATTGGTTTTCGTAAAAGCGGTCAACTGTTCCTGGTTGACCGCCGGTACAAAAGAGACGGTGCCGATTTGAATGTGCGGAATATAGCCCGGTGCAATGGTGGGGCCTCCCTGCGTCAACGGCTGGTTATTTCGCATCGGGTTTGGCCCGTCGGGATTGGCCCGGCTGCCAAGTCCTTTTCCATTCAGGATGAGAATTTGTCCGTCTTCGAGTATGCGCGTCGCGGTCGGATACCAGCCGGTTGGAATAAAGCCGCGGACAGACGAACGCGCATTCGAAATATCTGTAACCGCAACCGCATTCGCATCCGAGCAGACGACATATAGCTGAGAGGCATCCTTGTTCACAGCAAGTGCCGAAGGCGTCATTCCAAGCGGGTGCATGGGCGTCATCGAAACATTGATAGCTTCCAACTTCGTAAGTTGATTGTCCTTACTTACTCCGAACGAATAAACACTATTGCTGTTGGATGCCGCCACAAACAAACGCGCTTTGTAATCCGATGGCTGCTCGTTATCCGACGGTGGCGGAGCGTCCACCCAAAGCATGTCACTCGAATGAGCCCCGACGCGCGTTCTGCCGATTTCCTTGCCTGAGTTGGCATCGTATTGATAAACAGAACCATCAGCCCAACTGCTGACCAGTATTTCCTGGCTGTCCGGAGTTAGCAATATGCGGTATGGGCGCCGGCCGCACTTCCATGTATCAATCAGCATTCCGCTCTGAAGATTAATCACGGCGATGTTGTCACCGGACAGATTTGCGGCATATAGGATATGCGCATCCGGAGTAACGGCGACATCGCCTACAAACGTATTGCCAATCGGAGTGCCCTCACGCAGAGTCGAAAACTCGCGCCGGCGAGTTAACGCGCCACTTGCGGGGTCGATGGAGAATTCATATACCGCCGCACGGCTTCCGCCACCCACATAGACGAGATTTCGCTGAGGTACAAGCGTAAGTCCCAACCATGCGTCGGGCACGCGAGTGCGGCTTACTTCCTTTTTGGAGGCAACATCGATGACGCTGATGGAAGGCTGATTGTAACCGGCGTTCAAGACCAACAGAAATCTGGAATCCGCGGTCAGTGCGCCGCTCATCGGAAAAGTGTCTACCGGTATCTGTTGCCCCGCGGGATGCAGCGCCCAACCGCTGTTCAAAAGGAATCCACCATCCGGCAACGGCCCGACACGTTTTTGGGGAGTGTCTTCGCTATGAACAGCCAGAAAGCCGCCGAAACCGAGCGTCGCAAACACGATCGTAAGCCGTAGCCAAATCCCCGAATTGCTTCTAAATTTGAATGTCATTCGCTGAACCTGTGTGCAATGGGGAAGCGACGCCCCACACCAAACGCCTTTGGCGTAATTCGCAACCCCGGGGCTGCCTGTTGCCGCTTGTATTCATTCCGATCGACTTTTCGAATGATTTCCCGGACTAATTCCTCGGGCAGGTCGTTGGCAGCGGCTATTTCAGCTACCGACCGATAGTGTTCAATGTATTCCGAAAGGATTTTGTCCAGCACGTCGTACTCCGGCAAGCTGTCCGTATCTTTCTGGTCAGGGCGAAGTTCCGCGGATGGCGGCTTTGTAAACGTGTTCTCCGGAATCGGTGGTAGCAACCCTCGGCGCGAATACCGCGCGTTCGCAATGCGAGCGAGCCGGTAAACCATCGTCTTCGGAACGTCGCTGATTACGGCTAACCCCCCACACATGTCTCCGTACAAAGTGCAATAACCCACCGCGATTTCACTTTTGTTTCCGGTTGTGAGCACAAGCGAACCGAATTTATTCGAGAGCGCCATCAATGTCACCCCGCGCAGCCGTGATTGCAAATTCTCTTCGGTCGCATCCGCTTCCCGATCCTCGAACAGAGGGCCAAGCGTCTGCATCATCGCTTCGTAGCCAAGTTGAATCGGGACAATCTCGAAGTGTATGCCCAGCCGATGTGCCAGGCATTGCGCATCGGTTAAACTATGCTCCGACGAGTACGGTCCGGGCATTCCGACGCCGAGCACGTTATCTTTACCCACTGCCTCTGTTGCGATCGCCGCTACCAGCGCGGAATCGATACCGCCGCTCAAGCCCACGATCACACTATGGAAACCGCACTTGCGAATATAATCTCGCGTGCCGAGCACAAGCGCGTCGAACGCGGCATTGTCCACGTCCAGTCCGTTGTCATGATCGTCTCCAACGCCGGTGGTCGAGTGAAAAAGGATCAGGTCTTCCTGGAAGGACTTCGCTTTCGCGGCGACCTGTCCCTCGGCGGTCATCGCAAAACTGCTTCCATCGAACACCAACTGATCGTTACCGCCCACCATATGTACGTACGCGAGCGGCAGCGCAAAACGTCTCGCCAGCGCCTCAAAGATTTCAATCCGCTGCGCGCGTTTGCCGATGTTCCAGGGAGACGCATTAATGGAAATGAGGATATCCGCGCCTTGCGCCACTAGTTCTTCAATCGGATCGCGTCCGTACCGCCGCCGTTCCCAGAACTGCTTATCATTCCAAAAATCCTCACAGATGGCGACAGCAACACGTGTTCCGCGGATTGTGACAATTCTCTGGCCTTCGCCGGGCTGGAAGTAGCGAGCTTCATCGAACACGTCGTAGGTGGGTAACAGGACCTTGCGTTGATCGAGCAGCAGTTTGCCCTTGTCAATAACAGCCGCCGCATTCTGTGCTTTGATGGCCGCGCTTTCGGGCGAGTGCGCCACGTACCCGACGATCATCGCGACGTTCAACTCTTCCGATGCCTTGATAAGGCCTTCGAGCGTTTCTGCCGTTCGATCTAGAAAGGAACACTTCTCCACCAGATCGCGCGGCGGATAACCAGTCAGCGCCAGTTCGGGAAACGCAACCAGGTCCGCTCCGGCGCGTTCAGCCCGCTTTGCATAATCTAGGATCTTAGAGGCGTTCCCTCGCAGATCGCCGACGGTGTTGTTGATCTGCGCAAGAGCGATTCGCATCCAAGTTCCTATTGTAGAGGCGAGTTATGCAGGTGCTTCAATTTCGGCCGTGACCTTCTCCCATTCGTTCATTGTGCGATCGAGTTCAGCCCGCTGCGACTCAAGTGCCAGCGAAACCCGCGTTGCTTCCGCCGCTGTCGTGAAATCAGATAGCGACAACTCCGAAGCCTGAATGCTCTGCTCTAGTTCCGCGATACGCGCCTCCAGCGCCTGCGCTCGTTCTTGCATTTGCTTCAATTTCAGCGGATTGATGCGTTTCCCCGGCTGCTGCGGAGGCGTTGGCATGGGAATTGGTTGGGCCCGGGGGACGCCGATCAAGACATCTTTCAATGTAGGCGTCTGCTCGTGTCCACCTTCTTTACGCCACACATAGTCGGCATAGTTTCCGGGAAATACATGGACGGCGCCGTCCCCGATTTCGAAGACGCGGTTCGCAACGTTCTCAAGGAAATAGCGATCATGCGAAACGAACACCACCGTACCCGTATAGCTTTGTAAGGATTCCAGCAGCACGTCTTTGGCCCGCATGTCCAGGTGATTTGTCGGCTCGTCCAAAAGCAGAAAGTTTGAAGGGCGAAGCAGCATGCGGGCTAACGCATATCGATTGCGCTCCCCGCCCGACAAGACCCCAATGCGCTTGAAAACATCGTCTTCACTGAACAGAAAACAGCCGAGCAGACTTCGCAGCTCCGTTTCCGTGCTTCGTGGTGCAGCGCTCTTCAGGTCGTCCAAAACGCGCGAATCGATGTCAAGCTGCTTGTATTGGTCCTGAGCGAAGTAATCCACTTCAACGTTGTGACCTAACGTGTACACGCCCGAGCTCAACGGTTCCGTCCCGGCTAATAGCTTAATCAGCGTCGACTTGCCCGCGCCGTTCACTCCCACCAGAGCAATCCGGTCGCCGCGTTCAATCGTAAAGTTGACGTCCGAGAAAACAAGTTTTGGGCCGTAGCTCTTCGACACCTTTTTGAATTCGGCGACAACACGCCCGCTGGGCTTCGGCTGCGGAAAGGTGAAGTGAATAGTCTTCTCTTCCGGCGGCAGTTCAATTCGCTCAATTTTCTCGAGTTCTTTGATCCGGCTCTGTACCTGCTTTGCTTTTGTAGCCTGATAGCGAAAGCGGTTGATGAATGCCTCCAGCTGCTGAATTTTTTCCTGCTGGTTCTTGTAGGCCGCTTCCAGTTGGACGAGACGCTCCGCCTTTTGCTGCCGGTACTTCTCGTAATTGCCGGAATAGAAATGTACCTTCTTATTCCAGATTTCGACAGTCTTGGTAACCGTGACATCCAGGAAGTAGCGGTCGTGCGAGATCAGGATGTAGGCATATTCGTAGTGCGTGAGGTAGTCTTCCAACCAGTTGCGAGCCTCCAGATCAAGATGATTGGTCGGCTCATCCAGCAGAAGCACGTTCGGCTTCTCCAATAGCAGCTTGGCGAGTGCAATGCGCATCTGCCAGCCTCCCGAAAACTCCTCCGTCCTGCGCGTCCAATCCTCTTTGCGGAACCCAAGACCTGCCAGGACAGAACCGACCTGGGCCTCGATCGCATACCCATCGCGTGCGCGGAACTCGGCATCGGCACGTTCAAACCGCTCGCTGACGATCCGATATTCTTCCCCTGCCGGATCGAGATCGCTCATCAATCCGGTCAACGTTTCCAATTCTTCTTCGATCTGTTTCAACCCGGCGAAAACGTCCATGCATTCGGCAAAAACAGTGCGTCCGCTCACGCTTAATCCGTCCTGCGGCAGATAACCGAGCCGAATGCCCTTCATGCTCGAGATCGAGCCGTAGTCGAGCGGCTCCAGACCGCCAATGACTTTTAACAGGGTTGACTTGCCGGTGCCGTTCCCGCCGACAAGACCGGCGCGTTCTTTCGGCGTAATCAGCCAGTTAAGATCGTCAAAAAGCAGCTTGTGTCCGAACCGCTTGCCGGCTCCGGTAAGTTGCAGCATTCAATACTATTTTCAGTCAAGCGTCGCTGAAATCGTATTTTCGGCCTGAATTGTGGAACATGTCACAGCTTCGGCAGGAGCTTGGATCTGCGCGGCGGGGCTATGGATCTGCGTGATAGCAATCATCGTCGGATCGAGATCAAAGCGAGCCGTAAAGCGGAACGTCGTCCCTTTGCCAACTTCGCTTTCCATCGAGATTGTTCCCCCCATCAGTTCCACCAGTTGGGTGCAAATGGTCAGCCCTAAACCGGTCCCGCCAAACTGGCGCGTAGACGTATTATCGGCTTGAGCAAAGGCCTGGAAGATGGTCTCGTGCTTAGCGGGCGGTATGCCGATTCCGGTGTCAGACACCTCAAAACAAAGCAGCGTCGATGACAACGAAAGCTGGCGCGTTGTGACCGAAAGCCGAACCGAACCATGGAGTGTAAACTTTATGGCGTTGTCTAACAGATTCAAAAGAACCTGCCGAAGCCGCCCTTGATCGCCAACAAGTCGATCGGGTACCGACGGGTCGACAGTGAGGCTAAAACTGAGCTTCTTTTCACCGGCTCGGAACGAGGCGAGCCGTGCCAGCGAATCCAGACCATCGGAAAGCTGAAATGGCTCTCGCTCCAGCTGCAGCTTGCGTGCTTCAATCTTCGAAAAATCGAGGATGTCGTTGACGATGCGAAGCAGGGAATCGGCGGATATCTTGATCACGTCAAGGTAATCGCGCTGCTCGAAATCTTCGACGGTATCCAGCATGATGCTGGTCATGCCCATGATGCCGTTGATCGGTGTTCGGATTTCATGGCTCATATTTGCCAGAAACTCCGACTTCGCGCGGTTCGCAGCCTCAGCTTTGGCCTCCGCTTCGCTGCGAACTGCGATTTCTGATTCAAGCTGTTCGTTCGCTTTGGATAGATCTCGGGTGCGCGCGGCTACTCGTGCTTCTAATTGCTCGTGCGACTTTCTCAGTTGATCGCGAGACTCGCGAAGTTCGCTGGTCCGTTCATCTATTAAACGGCGAAGCCGCTGCTGCCGCGCGTGCAGATTTCTAACGCGAACGCGGTGCAATCCGACGGCACTCCCGGCCAGAAAAATCAAAGCCAGACCGGTAAACCATCGCGTCTCGTAAAAAGCAGGACGCAGTTCAACCGGAGGCGACACCACCTCGGACGAGCAAACATTTTGCACGCAGGCAATCAGGTGGAGCCGATAGCTGGCCGGCGGCAAATTCGTGTAATAGGCAGCCCGCCGTGCTCCCGCCTCTGTCCATTCGTGATCGAAGTCTTCCAGACGGTATCGGAACTGAACTTGGTCTGCGTCCTGGAAGTAAGGAGCCGTGAAGTGAAATTCCAGCTGCCGCTTACTCGGCGGCAGCGAAAGTGAACTGTCCAAAGGAACCGTCTTCCCGCCTACAGCCAGACTTTCGAAAACAGGCGGCGGGGGGGCCGGGATCGGCGTCCGCTCCGCAGGATTCACCGATACGGCGCCCCTCATGGTCGGAAACCAAAGGGTTCCATCCTGCATCCGCCATCCGGCTGGTTGGAATCCCCCATTGCACTCGTGGCCTCGAATTCCATCGCTGCTGCCGAATAACTTCGAATGCACCACCGCTGCCCGATGTTCCGCAACCGCCCGCAGATCGGCCTTGTCTACTGACGATACGCCGCGATTCGAACTCAACCAAAGGTGTCCGAGTTGGTCATCCAGCACCTGAAAAACAAGGTCGTCTGATAACCCGTTTTCGCGATTATAGACGGTGATTCCGTTTGCGGCGAAGCGATCGAGCCCACCGCCGTTTGTGCCCAGCCAGAGCACTCCATCCGAATCGCCTTGAATGGAATAAACCGAATTGCTCGACAGGCCATCGTGCGTCGTGAATCGGGAGAACTTTTTACCGTCGAAACGCAATAAACCGGCGCCGTCTGTGCCGATCCAAAGCGTGTCGTCCGGTGCCTGATAAAGCGAAACGATCAAATCGCGGGGCACCCCGTCTTTGGCCTGGTAAGTAATAAAGCGCTTTCCGTCGAAATGGACGAGAGCACCGCGGTAGCCCGCCCAGATGAGTCCATGGCGGTCAACGTAGGTACACAAAACAACATCAGCGGAGGGTGCGCCGTCCTTCGGTCCGAAGCTCTGGATCTTCCCATTGTGGAGTCGAGCCAAACCGTTTCGGGTACCCATCCAGGTATCGCCCGCGGCGTCCTGCGCAACCGAAACGACGATGTTGTCAGGCAAACCGTCCTGCACACGAAAGTGCTTCACCACGCCATCTTTTTGCCGGGTTAGCCCTCGATCGGATCCGATCCACACTGCCCGGTCGGGGCTTTGATAGATAGTCGTGACCGTGTCACTCAGAAGTCCCTCCTGCCGGCTGTACGGGGTAAACCGGCCTTGCCGTAAACAGCTAAGGCCTCCTTCTGTCCCGCCTAGCCAAAGTGCGCCGGATGGATCCTCCAGAATTGTCCAAACGCCGTCGCCGGGTAAGCCTTCGGCATTGCTGAACGCATCGAAACGTCCATTCACCATACGGCTCAGCCCACCGTCGATCATGCCGATCCAAAGCGTCCCGGCCCGATCGCGATCGAGCACGGTTATAGAGCCTGGATGCAGCCCGTCGCGCCGTGTATAGTTTTGAATCCCGTTGAGGCTGATCTGCGAAAGACCCTTGTCTGTTCCGACCCAAACGGATCCGGGCGTATCAACCAGAATGGCTTGGGCGCGAGTGCCTTCCAAGCCGCGTTCGCGGTCGAAAATCGACAGCTTTCCATCGGACAGCCTCGCCGCGCCGGCTTCGGTACCGATCCACAATGCTCCCTGCCCATCCCCTTTGATGGAAAAGATGTAGTCCCCGGGAAGCCCAGTGCTGCGATTGAAACGCCGCAGCGCGCCGTGCGCGTACTCGAATAATCCACTCCCCCCTGTTCCTATCCAGAGACTGCCGTGTTCATCTTCAAAAAGAGCGGTGACGGTGTCAGTCGGGAGTTCCGATTGGCGAATGAAAGGTTCAAACTTTCCGTTCCTTAACGCAGTCAAGCCTCCATCGTGTGTCCCGATCCACAACGTATTGCTGTGGTCCAGGAACAGAGACTTCACGCTGTTATTGCGCAAGGCCCGCGTGTTGCTTCGATCGAATGTTGTAAAACGTACGCCATCGAATCGCACCACACCTTCCTCCGTGCCCATCCAGAGGTAGCGGTCTGGAGTTTGAGCGAGGGCCAACACAGATCCCTGGGGTAGCCCGGCCTCCGCCTGCCAGACTTGGCGGATATACTGAGTAATTTTTTGCGAAGGATCCAGACTTGGATGCGCCGGGCTAGCCTGCGCGAGCGCTGCAGTGACGAAAAAACCAGCTATCACCGCCCAGGTGAAGCGTAGGTCCATTTTGAAGTCCGGCGGCGGAGTTTTCTGGAGAGAATTTATTAACATGCCGGGCAGGATTTCGTACTCCCGCACTCCATAAGTCCTTATCGGACAACTCGGCACGCGAGTAAGAAAAAAAGGGTTGAGAGAAAAGCAGCCAGGCTAGTTTTTCACCGCTGCCTTAGCGCCCGCTTCCCAAGCGGAGTACATTTCAGCGGCAATCTGAAGAATCAAACCGTGCGGATCGCTCCCCACGTCATAAACATTCATGTGGGTACGCCCCGTCAGAAACCGAATCTTGGCGCCGGCTCCCAGCGACTGCAGAAGTCTGTCCAGCCGGTGTACCGCGCCATCGAGGTAAAAGGTGTCGGCAGTCCCCACGTAAATGTGAATTTTGCCTTCAAGGTTCGGGGCCAACTGCGGCCAATGCGTCTGAAGGGTGTTGGCGATATCGTAGCGCTGCCAATAGCGAACCACGTCAGCGTTCACATTTCCGGTCGCGCGGTCGAACATTTCGAGCGGACGTCCGTCTGGTCCGCGCGGCGAGAAAACCCATTCGAAGGAAGCGAATTGACCACCATAAGGACCCAGCGTCTCTTCTAAATGGGCAAACTGCTCGAGCGTGGCAACTACTTTTCCTTCTTCCCGAACGATGGGACACGGACCCGGAGCGCAGTGGAACATGTTTGCGTTTGGCGCGTAGAGATTAACCCCGGTGAAGTCATGGAAATCAACCGGATCAGGCGAAGTGGACCATGTTCCGCCGAAAACTTTCGGATATTTCACCTGGAGCCACAGGGTTGCCCAACCGCCGGACGAGTGACCATTCAGAAAACGTGCGTCGGCTCTTGGCTCAAGCCGGTAGTGGCGTTCCAGATATGGAATAAACTCCGTGGTCAGCGCCTCGCCCCATGGGCCGTTGTTGACGGAATCGGCGAATTCATGCGTCCCTGTTGGAAGTGACTCGTCCAGAAGAATCCAGAACATCTCGGGCAATTTGTTGCGGTCCATAAGACTCGCGAACGTATTTGCGTCACTACGCGATAGATCGAGACTTCCTCCAAAACCTTGGGTGTAGTATGCGGCTGGATACCGATTGGCCGGCTGATTCCTATAGTGTGCAGGAAGGACGACCAGGGCGTGAATGTGTATCGGCCGGCCGTAAAAACGGCTCAGCACCGGACTGACGAAGTCTTCTGCTTTGACCCCGGAGGCGAGTGGCACCGGCGGCGTTGAAGGGATGACGCTGCTGAGCGTCAGAACCGGTTCCGCGCTGCTGCCAGGACGAAAATCAGCAAGCGAAACGGTATCGCTGCGCACGTCCCCAGCCACCCGGCCGAGGTAATTATAGGAGTGGTTGGTATCTACGATTGCCTGCGCCCCGTAGTCTCCAGCTTTCAATTGTGAGAACCCGGTCGGGTAGGCGATATCGTCTGTATCGATTTCAACGAAGGATCCCGGCTCGACATGCTGAATCTCCTTTGCCGCGACCCAGGCGGGCCCGGGATCAAAAGGGCTTTGATCGATATCGCCGGTGCCCGCTCCTGGGGCTAGGAACACTAATAACCGCCCGGATACGGGCGATTTCAGGGCGGAACTGACATTCACGCGAAAAAAAAGATGGTGCGACTGTGCGCACAATGTTGTGGTCGCCAGGAAAGCGTAAAGCAAGCGAACGCCGGCGAAGCGGGACATCTCCGCACTCTAGCAAAGGTCCAACGCTGGTCCCACCCAAATCTACGTCTAAAGTCTTAGGTCTTTTTGCCCTAAGATTATTTCGTCTCATTTCGTACATTTTCGTTGTCCATTTTGCGGAGGATTTAGAATGATCGACCCCAAGCTGAACGAGCTTCCTGTTAAGCCTTCCCCGTCGAACGCGCAACCCGATTCCGGGATGGAAGCGAAACCGGGTCGCGGGACGCAAGGATTAAGCATTCAGGACACAATCGCTGGTGATAGCACGTTATCTGTCGGAGCCCGCGGTGTAGATACGTCTGGAGTCCGGGCCGGCGCAGGCGCAGGCGCGGGGGGAGCGATGGTAACACCCGGTACCGACGCCTCACCCGCTCCCTCGATAGTTCAAGGATCGCGCTCCAGCGCTAGCGGCCAAAATCGTATTGACCGGGCGGATACCGGCGTGCCAGGAACCGGCCGCACCGACAGTTTTCAATCGGGGCAGAACGCTTCTGACCACCCCACGTGGGACGAAATCTCCGTTCGTGCCTATGAAATCTGGTGTGAACAGGGCTGTCCTACTGGCTCGTGCGACAGTGACTGGCAACAGGCGGAGGAGGAGTTACGTCAGCGGCGGACTAGCAGCTCGCGCGCTAGCGCTGCCTCCGCATAGGTTCCTTTACCCGACCGAGCCTCCTAAATTGGCTGGTCAACGCAGTCCAAATTGGCATGTCAAGTCTGCTATCTTTGAATGGTGGCAGACTTGGCGAGCATCCCGCTAAACCCTTCCTCTGACACTCCAATCTACAGACAGCTAGCTGACGGTATTGGTTCGCTAATCAAACGCCAGGTACTCCGGCCAGGGGATAAACTCCCGCCTACAAGAGAATTGGCTGGTCAACTTGGTTTAAATCGAACCACGATTTCAGCTGCGTACGCGGCATTGGACGAACTGGGTCTAATCTCAGGCAAGGTTGGGCGTGGCAGCTTTGTCGCCGAGCGGCGCCCGGTTACAGCTTCCGACCCACCTCGCGAAGCGGCAACGGAGATCCTGAACGGTGTCAGCTTCGTAAGCTCCCGGCCGGCCGCCATCGATTTTCCGTTGGAGCAGTTCCGCCGCTTCACCAGGGAAGTTGCTGATGCGCCTGAGGCGGCTGATATTTTGCAGCTCGGATCTGCCCGCGGCTACCCTCCATTGCGCCGATATCTGCTGGATGAGGCGGTCGCGACCGGTGTCGCTGGCCCAGGGGACGACCTGATCATTACTAACGGCTGCCAGCAAGCTTTGGATCTCGTCGCGCATGTTTGCGCGGCTGGCGCGAGCATCGCGGTTGAGGATCCTGTTTATCACGGGATGCTGCGAGCATTTGCCCGAAGTGGAGCCGACATGTTTGGCGTACCCGTCGATGATGCAGGCATGGACGTGGTCGCGCTAGAGGCAATCCTGGAACGCCATCGCCCGAAGCTGGTTGCGATCACACCCAGTTTCCAGAATCCTACCGGCGCGACGTTGTCTCTTAGCCGGCGGCAGCGGGTTGTCGCGTTGGCCGAGCGGTTCGATTGCACGGTCGTTGAAATCGATATCTATTCGCCGTTGCGCTATGCCGGCGAGGCGTTACCCACCTTGAAGGAACTGAGCCGCGGCAGCAATGTCCTGCTGCTTCGCAGTTATTCTAAGGTTTGTTTTCCTGGGCTGCGCGTCGGCTGGGCGATCGGGCCGAGCCCATTAATAGCCCGATTAGCGGAAGCCAAAGAGATTAGTGATCTTCATTCCGATCAGCTTTCGCAAGCTGTTTTGTTGCGCTTTGCCCAGTCGGGCGAGTTAGACCGTCACCTGTTGCGAACGCGCGAGATCGGGAAGCAGCGGCTGGAAGCGGTGTTGGATGCCTGTGAGCGCTATCTGCCGCCTGGCACGCGCTGGACGCACCCCGAAGGCGGCATGAGTCTGTGGGTTGAACTACCGGCGCCATTGACGGCCGATGCGCTGTTGAAAAAAGCACAGTTGCGCGGAGTCGAGTTTCTTCCCGGACAGCATTTTGCTGCAAGGGAATCCCACGCACGTGGCCTGCGCATCAGCTTCGGCGCATTGTCTCCGGCGGAAATCCGCCGCGGCATTCAAATTTTGGGCGAAAGCGCCGCCTTCGAAATGAACGCGCTGCTGTCCACCGGTGACAGGGAGTCCCTACCGGCATTGGTCTAGAACAGTTTTCTTCAGGAGGACGAAAGTGAACTTTGAAACCGAGCAGTTTCGCTTGAAAGTCGGTCTCGCCGAAATGCTGAAAGGCGGCGTGATCATGGATGTCGTCAACGCCGAACAGGCCGTCATCGCTGAGAAAGCGGGTGCCGCGGCCGTGATGGCATTGGAACGCGTTCCCGCGGACATACGCAAGGAAGGCGGCGTCGCGCGCATGTCGCAAATCCGCATTATTCGGGAGATCATGCACGCAGTCTCGATTCCCGTAATGGCCAAGGTGCGGATCGGCCACTTTATGGAAGCGCGGATCTTAGATGTATTGGGTGTCGACTACATCGATGAAAGTGAAGTCTTAACGCCTGCCGATGAAGAGCACCACGTGGACAAACATGATTTCAAAGTGCCGTTCGTCTGTGGAGCGCGCAATCTGGGCGAGGCGCTTCGACGCATTGCCGAAGGCGCAGCGATGATTCGTACCAAAGGCGAAGCGGGTTCCGGAAACATCGTCGAAGCGGTCCGCCACATCCGCACCATCGTCAAAGAAATGAAGCAGCTGACGGTGCTGGGCAAGGAGGAACTCGTCCATGAGGCGAAGAATCTGCAGGCTCCGCTTGAGCTGGTGAGTTATGTCGCCGCAAATGGCAAACTGCCGGTCCCGAATTTCTCGGCTGGCGGCATTGCTACGCCTGCGGATGCGGCACTCGTGATGCAGCTCGGCGCCGAGGCGGTCTTCGTTGGTTCGGGCATTTTCAAATCCTCCGACCCGGAGAAACGCGCCAAGGCGATTGTGAAGGCTGCGACGTATTATCGCGATCCGGAGAAACTGCTCGAAGCAAGCGAGGAATTGGGCGAAGCCATGCCGGGCTTGGAAATTTCGAAGTTGGAATCCTCGGAGCTCATGCAAACGCGTGGCTGGTAACGGACAACCGAAAATCGGCGTGCTTGCTTTGCAAGGCGACTTTGAGGCGCATCATCGCGCCTTGGAGCGTGCCGGTGCGCAAGCTTCTGAAGTCAGAACCGCCGGCGATCTCGACATGTTGGATGGCTTAGTCATTCCCGGTGGGGAAAGCAGTACCATGCTGAAGCTGATTCTGGATGAACAGTTGCTGGAGCCATTGCGTCAGTTCGGGACCAGCAAGCCGATTTTTGGCACCTGTGCCGGAGCGATTCTGCTGGCGACCGAAGTCATGAATCCGGCGCAGCAGTCGCTGGGCCTGGTAGATATGAGCATTGAACGGAATGCTTACGGACGCCAGATCGATAGCCGGATCTCGTCAATCGAAGTAAACGGCAAACCGCGCGAGGCAGTGTTTATCCGCGCCCCGATCATCCGCCGCGTCGGGCCTGAGGTCAAAGTATTGGCCAGCTATCAAAATCAGCCCGTGTTGATAGAGCAGGGCAAACATCTTGTCGCCACTTTTCACCCGGAACTCACAGCGGACGTGGGGATTCATCGCCACTTCGTTGAGAGCGCAAAGGGCACGGCTGCGTGCCATCAGACAAGGAAGGAACCCGCTCGCTTTTCGGGTGGCACGCGTGATACCGTGTCCGTTTTGCGCGAGTTTTCTGAGAAAGCGGCCGCCGAAAGCAACACTTAAGTATGCGCGAGAAGAAGAACGTACTATTCGTCTGTATCGGAAACTCGTGCCGCAGCCCAATGGCGGAGGGTTTTGCCCGCCGCTATGGCTCCGATGTAATGGAAGTTTATAGTGCCGGCCTTGGGCCCGCTCCTATTATTCAGTCCCTCACCAAAAAGGTGATGGAAGCGAAAAACATCAACATTGACGATTTGTGGCCGAAAGACCTGGCTATTATCCCGACGCGAAACCTGGATCTGGTGATTAATATGAGCGGAGTCAAACTGCCCATTCGCGGTCGCATGCCGGTCCGGGATTGGAAAATCGAAGATCCAATTGGTAAGAGCGAAGAGGTTTACGTCAAAGTACGAGATGAAATCGAAGCGATGGTTATGAAGCTGATCATCGAACTGCGCGAGGATGCTTTTAAACAGTATGAAAATTCGCCGCGCGGCTTCTTCGCCAGGCTTGGACGGCTTCGTAGCTGAATACTTGCCTCAGTCGCCCCGAGCCAGTCTCAACTCATCTTCAAGCTCATAAAGCTTGTCTTTGATCGCTTGCGTTGGCTTACCGGTGCTCACCATTTCCTGCAGCTTGCGCGATTGCAGCGCAATTTTCTTTTCAATCGCAGTGATCTTTGGCGACGTTTTAACTTCAACGGGCTTGGCTTCTACCGGCTTGGGACCCGGAGCTGTCACTTTCTTCGCGCGCTTGGTCTTTGGCTTCGACGGGATCGCAACCTTGTGCCCAAAATCGTCCCGTAGTTCTTTCTGGATTTGAAACAGTTGATTCGATAGTTGATAAAACTGCGCGAGCAGATCCTTTTTGGCTTGATCGCGAAGACGCATGTACGTCATCTTGGCTTCCCGATAGGCATCGACGGTGTTCGGCATCGGAGTTCTCAATTCACCCGGTATAACACGGATGCATGTGGTTGAAGGCTGATCTCAAAGCTCTCGTGTTTACCAAGATTGCGGCGCTGCCAGAGATCTCGAACGTTGCCCCGAACGCCAGCGATACCGATCTTCTCCCACGGATAGTTGATCTGCCGCGGCGCGTCGGATAAGTTCGCAGCCGCGACGTAGTCGCCCCCGCTTACCGCTTTCGCAGTCCACACCACGACGTCGTTGTCGCGCATCGCTTCATGCTCCTCGGAGGAAGCTTGATTGACAACAATGATCTCGGGATTTGTTATCAGCGATTTTGTCCACTCATCCATCTTCGTCAGGTTTGCTCCGAGTACCAGCGGCGAATGAAAGATACACCAACCGGTCATCAGCGTGCGTTGTTCGTCATGTGTCAGCTTTGAATCTCTTGGCTGGCCCTCGCCTGGCCGCGGTCCCAGAAAACCGATCGGCAGCATGTCGGCATCGGGCCAATGTCCGGGCCCGGCGTATTTGGCCCATTTGGCTGCAATTGCGAATTGTTCGGAGATGCTTTGGGAGAAGGACATCTTCGGATCGTGCGCCCAGTGATCCCAAACGTCGTCCGAAATCCGCCACATGTTTGAATTCGCAGCCAGCACTTCCGCTTTATCTAAAGGAGAAGGGCCCGGGGACAAACTCAGCACGATCGGACGCCCGGTCTTCTTCAGTGCTTCGCTGACCATGCGGATCTCGTCCTCTTTGTACGGATGCGAGGAGATGCAGTCGATCTTTAAAAAATCGATTCCCCAACTGGCATACAGCGCAGCAATGGAATCATAGTAAGCCTGCCCTGCGGGAACATTCTTGACGCCGTAGTTGTATGTGTTCCAGGGACATGTGTCGGACGTGTCGGCGGCGTCTTGCGCATGAAACGCGGATCCGGCAATCGGGAGATTTTTCCGTACCGCTTCTTTGGGTATACCCCGAATGATGTGAATTCCAAACTGCAGGCCAAGCGCATGAACCGAGTCCGCCAACGCTTTAAATCCTGCATTACCTGCTGCCGATGGATAGCGGTTCGGAGACGGAAGATAGCGCCCATCCGGACTGAGAACGAAGACAGATTGTTCCGGTTTTACTGTGGGATCGGCCAGATACCACCCTTCATCCACAACCGCCAGATTCCATCCATACTTCTTGAGATTCGCCTTGAGCCACTGCGCATTTTCTTTGAATTCGGTCTCGTTGATTGTCAGGCCATAGGCGTCCCAACTGTTCCATCCCATTGGAGGCTTGAGCGCAATTGCGGACTGAGCTTGCGCCGAAAAACAAAGACAACTCAGGACTGCCGCATATCCGGCGGCATGGAAGACACATCTCACGTCAGGCCTCCACCGAATACAGAGGGAACTTCTTCGTGAGCTCAGAAACCGCATCGCGCACTTCTGCCACCACCGATGCCGAGTTCGGATCGTTGATCACGCTGGCAATCAGATGCCCTACTTTCTTCATCTCCGTTTCGCGGAAACCACGCGTTGTCACCGCCGGGCTTCCCAGCCGGATGCCGCTCGGATTCAACGGAGGATTGACATCGAACGGGATCGCATTCTTGTTTACCGTTATGTACGCGTCATCCAGCGCCTTCTCAGCTTCTTTTCCTTTAACACCCTTGGAAAAAACATCGATCATCAGCATATGCGAATCGGTACCACCGCTGATCACGCGGTAACCTTCGCCCTGGAGTGACGACGCCAGCGCCCGTGCGTTGTCCAGCACCCGCTGCTGATACCCGCGAAACTCATCCGACGCGGCTTCCAAAAAACACACCGCCTTGGCGGCGATCACGTGCACCAGCGGGCCGCCCTGCGCTCCGGGAAAAACGGCCTTATCGATAGCGGCGCCGAATTTCTCTTTCGCCAAAATCAGCCCGGAGCGTGGTCCACGCAGGGTCTTGTGTGTTGTTGACGTAACGATGTCGGCATGCTCGCACGGGTTTGGATATACGCCCGCCGCAATCAATCCGGAATAATGCGCCATGTCCACCACAAACACGGCGCCCACGGCATCCGCGATCGCCCGGAAACGGGCAAAGTCAATCACCCGCGAATAGGCGCTCGCCCCGGCAATGATCATCTTCGGTTTATGCTCTTCGGCGAGCCGCGCGACTTCTTCATAGTCGATCAATTCGTCGTCTTTACGCACTCCATACGCGACAACCTTGTAAAGCTTGCCGGAAAAATTCAGCGGGTGTCCATGTGTCAAATGGCCGCCATGCGAAAGATTCATTCCCAGAATGGTGTCGCCCGGCTGCAACACCGAGGCATACGCCGCTTCATTCGCCTGCGAGCCGGAATGCGGCTGTGCATTCGCATATTCCGCTTGAAAAAGCTTCTTCGCCCGATCGCGCGCGAGGTTTTCCACAATGTCGCTGAACTCGCATCCACCGTAGTAGCGCTTTCCTGGATATCCTTCCGCATACTTGTTGGTAAAAATGCTTCCGGTCGCTTCCAACACGGCTCGCGAGGTAAAGTTTTCGCTCGCAATTAACTCCAGGCGCGTATTCTGCCGGTCCGTTTCTTGCTGGATAGCCTTAAAGACCTCCGGGTCCACTTCCGACAGGGGGCGCGCCATTCTTTCCCGCTCATTCATAGAGTATTTTTTAGTGTCGTATACGACGTTGTCGTCTGATTTAGACGGTTAGCGATAATCAGACTAAACCTGATGCGTTGGAGCACCCTTTTCATACCCACCCTGCGGGAAACGCCCGCTGAGGCGGAGGTTATTAGTCACCAGTTGCTGTTGCGTGCCGGCTACATCCGCCAATTGGCCGCCGGCATCTACAGTTATCTGCTGCCCGCGCAGCGTTCTTTGCTGAAAATTCAGCAGATCGTGCGTGAGGAGATGAACGCCATTGGCGGTCAGGAAATGTTGCTCCCGGCTCTGCATCCCGCGGAAGTCTGGCAGGAGTCCGGCCGCTGGGAACTAATGGGCGACAATCTTTTTCGTCTGAAAGACCGGTTCGGCCGCGATCTGTGCCTCGGCATGACGCATGAGGAAATTGTCACTACCATCGCGCGCGGCGAATTACGAAGCTATAAGCAGTTGCCGCAAATCTGGTATCAGATTCAAAACAAATTTCGT
This sequence comes from Bryobacteraceae bacterium, assembly GCA_036269815.1. GTDB lineage: Bacteria > Acidobacteriota > Terriglobia > Bryobacterales > Bryobacteraceae > Bog-105. Next base: position 24,135 of record DATBDT010000026.1, on the reverse strand, counting down.
GATGAACCTCGGCCGAAATCCGGCCTGCTGCGCGTACGCCAGTTCTTGATGAAGGACGCGTATACGTTCGATATCGACGCTGCGGGACTTGACATCGCGTACGACAAACATTACGCGGCGTACTGCAAAATCTTCGATCGCTGCGGTCTCGATTACATCGTCGTCGAGGCACACTCCGGCGCCATGGGCGGCAGCCAGTCTCATGAGTTCATGATTGCCTCCAATGCCGGCGAAGACTTTGTCGTCCGCTGCCGCAACTGTTCGTATGCTGCAAATCTGGAAAAGGCGGTTTCGACTGCGAGCGCTGCGATTATTCCGGATCCAGAGGGCGATCTGAGCCCGGAGGAATTTCATACGCCCGGCCAAAAGACCATTGCTGATCTTTCGGCCTTTACCAAGCTGCCCGAGACGTCGCAGATGAAGAGTCTGGTGATGGTCGCCGATAGAACGCCCATACTGATCATGCTGCGTGGCGATCACCAAATGAGCGAGACCAAACTTCAATCGGTACTGGGCGCGCAGGAGATTCGTCCTGCTCATCCCCACGAGATCGTTGATTGGTTTGGCGCCAGTGCCGGTTCTCTCGGTCCGGTCGGCGTCAGAAACATGCGCGTACTTGCTGACGATGCGCTACAAAGCCGCCGCAACCTGGTTACCGGAGCGAACAAAGATGATTATCACTTGCGGCATGTCACGCCCGGAGAAGACTTCAAGCCCGAATACTTCGATCTGCGTCAGGCCGCTGCCGGAGATGCTTGCCCCAACTGTGGCGCGCCCCTCGCACTTGTCAAAACAATTGAGATCGGACACATCTTCAAGCTCGGTTACAAATACTCAGAGTCGATGGGTCTACGCGTCCTCGGCGAAGACGGCAAAGAAATCACGCCCATCATGGGATCGTACGGGATCGGAATCGAGCGCGTTTTAACTTGTGCGGTCGAGCTGTTTCATGACAAAGACGGGATTGTGCTTCCGCCGTCCATCGCGCCATTTTCGGTGGTGATTACGCCGGTAAATTATCACGATGCGCTACAGCGGGAAACCGCGGACCTGCTGTATGCGCGCTGCACCGCCGCCGGTATCGACGTGCTGCTGGACGATCGCGACGAGCGACCGGGCGTAAAGTTCAAAGACGCGGACCTGGTTGGCATTCCGTATCGCGTCACGATTGGTAAGAAGGTCACAGAAGGTAAGGTCGAGTTCGTCGAACGGCGGACCAAGGTCTCAGAAGACGTGCTGCTGCACGATGTCGTCGGCCGCGTGCAGTCGGCGCTCAATACACCTGCAAAGTAATCGCACATCACGGCCGCGTGCGATAAAGCATGCGTGGATAGGGAATCGTTTCGCGCACGTGTTCCAGCCCGCACATCCAGGCTACGAATCGTTCGACACCCATGCCGAATCCGCCGTGCGGCACAGTCCCAAACCGTCGCAGGTCCAAATACCATTCGAATGCTTCGCGAGGCAGTTTATGTTCGTCGAGGCGCTTTTCGAGCAGCGCCAGATCATGAATACGTTGGCCGCCGCCGATTATTTCGCCGTATCCTTCCGGAGCGATCACATCCACACCTAACGCCAGCTCCGGCTGCTCAGCGTCAGGTTGGAAATAGAACGCTTTGATCTCGGTCGGATAGCGATCCACCATCACCGGACGGTCGAATCCTTCGGTCAACAGCGTTTCATCCGCATTTCCGAAGTCGCCGCCCCACTGAATCTCACTTCCTTTGGCCTGGAGGATCTTGACCGCTTCGTCATAGCTCATCCGCGGGAACGGACTCGTCACCGTCTCCAGCTTGGACGTGTCCCGTTCCAGAACCTTCAACTCTTCTTTTCGCTCCTCCAGCACCCGGCCCGTAACATAGACGACCAGTTCTTCTGCTACCCGCTTCACCTCTTCCAGATCGACATACGCCATCTCAGGCTCCACCATCCAGAACTCGGTCAAATGCCGCCGCGTCTTGGATTTCTCCGCCCGAAATACCGGGCCAAAGCAATACACTTTGCCGAACGCCATGATATTGGCTTCGCTGTAGAGCTGCCCGGATTGCGTTAAATAGACCTTCTCATCGTCGAAGTAATCAACTTCGAACAACGTGCTGGTTCCCTCACATGCGGCCGGCGTGAAGATAGGCGTATCGACCAAAGTGTAGCCGTTCGAATCGAAGTAGTCGCGAATGGATTTGATCACCTGGTGGCGAACGCGGATCGCCGCATGCTGGCGCCGGCTGCGCAGCCAGAGATGCCGGTGATCCATCAAAAAGTCGACGCCATGTTCTTTCGGCGTAATCGGATAAGGATGTTCTTCTGAGACGCGCTGCATCACGTGCGCGTCCGTCACATCGAGTTCGTAGCCGCCAATGGCGCGCGCTTCCGCTCGTATCGTCCCGGTGATGCTGAGCGAGCTTTCCTGCGTCAGGCCTTTTAGACCTTCAAACAGCTCGTCCGGCAGATTGCTTTTTACCGCGACGCATTGGATCGAGCCGCTGCCGTCGCGCACAATCGGGAAGACGATCTTTCCGGACTTCCGCAGATTGTACAACCATCCTTCGATCGTGACCAGTTGTCCTTCGTGATTCTTGGCGTCCGCGATCCGGATCTTGCTACTGCTCATCGATATTCATCTCAATCAGCCGGTCGGCGGCCGCTTTCGCTTCCGTCACGATGTGTTCCATTCCTGGGGGCTCTTTTAATTCCATCACCAGCGGCAAATCGACGGACAAACTTCGCAGCAGTTTCACGGCTTTCTTCCAATCGAGACTGCCTTCGCCTGGAAACTTATGTTCGTCTTCTTCCCCATTGTTGTCGTGGATATGGGTCGATCGAATGCGGCTCTTCATCAACTCAAACTCGCTCTCCATACGTCCCGTCATATGCGCATGCCCAACATCGAAGCAGTATCCGAGTTTCAGATGAGTCTCCCCCAGGAAGTAGTTCAGACCCTCCGCGGTTGCAAGGCGATTTGGCGTGTTCTCGAGCAGCACTTCCACCCCGCGCTGGCCCGCAAAAACTTTGATTTCTTCTAGTGAACTAAAAGCCGCTTCCAGCCGCCGCTCATCGAACTGCTGATCAACCACGCCCACATGTTGAATCAGATAATGAAATGGAATTACATCCGCGATCTCAAGCGCGCGCTTGATCTCATCGACGGTGATCATGCGTTTCGCCTTGCCGGTCTCGGTAATGTCCACGACAGACTGCGGCCCGGATCGCCCCCAGACGTCATCGTTGTACATCGGCGAATGCAGCGAATGAATTTTTAGCGGGGAGTCCCGGAACCAGTACCGCAATTCGTTGATCTGCGGCTTATCGCGATAATCGATGTGCTGGCGGGCGCAAAAGATTTCCACCTCGGGAAATCCGGCGTCCCACACACGCTCGAGCCACACTGTGGTGAGCCGTTGACGCACAAAAAGATGGCTGGAAAGTACGGGTTTCATGAGCAGTCGTCCCGGCAGCACCGGAACGGTTCATTCTAAAACACACAGCTATCAAAACTGTTGCTATCTGTTAATAGCCGGCCACTCTGCCGCTCTCACCGCGAGTATCTGAGCCGCCGCTAAGCGTCCCATCGCGAACGACAATTGCCTGCACACGCGCTACACCGTCGATCGGTTGAATTGCGTATCCCATCTTGGTCAACGCTTGTTGCGTCGCGTCAGGAAAACCCTTCTCCAGATAGAGGAAGTCTGGAGTCCACTGCTGATGAAAACGCGGCAGGTCGATCGCTGCCTGAGGATCGAGGTGAAAATCAAAAATGTCGGTCATCACTTGGAACACGCCGGTGGTGATTCGCGAACCGCCTGGCGCGCCGATTACCAGAAACAGCTTGCCGTTGTGGGTAACGATTGCCGGCGTCATGGAGGACAGCGGCCGTTTGCCCGGCTCTATCGAGTTGGCTTCGCTGCCTACCAGGCCGAACATGTTCGGGGCACCCGGCGCGGCGGAAAAGTCGTCCATTTCGTCGTTTAGAAGAAAACCAAGGCCGGGAACGGTGATTCCGTTGCCGTAGCTATTGTTAAGTGTGTAAGTGACCGCTACCGCGTTGCCCTGCGCATCGACAACGTTGTAATGGGTGGTCTGTTTACTCTCCTGCCATGCAACCAAGGGCCGGGACATTGCATCCAGCGATCGCGGTAAGCCTGGCTGCACGGCATCGCTCGGAGTCGCCCGATCCGGCAAAATCGTGCTCCGGCGCCAGCTGATGTACTTCGAATCCAGCAGCGCCTTCACCGGCACATTGTAAAAATCGGGATCGCCCAGGTATTCGCTGCGATCGGCGTAGAAGCGGCGCATCACCTCGGCCTGATAATGAATCGCTTTGGGAGAATTTACGCCCTCGCTGCCGTAGCCGGTTCCTTCAAGCATCGCGAGCATCTGCAGCAACCCCACCCCGCCGGCGCTGGGAGGTGGCGCGGTAACAACGTCGAACTCGTCACCGTGCGTCTTGTAGGTGCCGGTAAGAGGCGTTCGTTCCGCAGCCTTATAGCGGCGCAAATCCTCTTCCGTAATAAGACCGCCGTGGGTTTTCATTTCGGCTGCAAGAAGCTGCGCCGTCGTGCCTTCATAAAACCCGCGAGCGCCGTTAGCCGAAATGCGCTCGAGTGTTTTCGCCAGATCCGCCTGCACGAAAGTTGCTCCAGGCGCTGTAGCGCGAGCCACCATCGCCTTCGACTCAGGATCGCTTTGCAAAATGCGCGAACGCTGCAACGAGGCAACCGCTTCGGCGCTCAGCGGAAATCCATCATGGGCAAGTTTCACCGCCGGCGCGACAAGCGCGGTCCACGGAAGAGAGCCATATTTTTTATAAGCAGCTTCGAATCCGGCAACCGTGCCCGGGACGCCCGCCGATCGCCAGCCTTCGATGCTGTCTCGGGTTGGCTTCCCGTTGGGTCCCAAATACATGTTTCGGCTCGCCCCAACTGGCGCTTCTTCTCGAAAATCGAAAAAAGCCGTTTTCCCGTCCGCCAGCCGGACCAACATGAACCCTCCGCCGCCTATATTGCCAGCGACCGGGTATGTAACAGCTAAAGCGAAACCCACCGCGATTGCGGCATCGATGGCATTTCCGCCGCGCTTCAGAACTTCCATTCCGGCCTCAGCGGCGAGCGGCTCCTGCGCCACGACCATGGCATGCGTCGCCCGCACCGAGGCGTGCATCGGCGTCTGTGTGTAGCCTGCCGGGAGCAAGGCACACGCCAACGTCAGTATTGAAATAGTTTTCCTGGGGGAAATACGAAGAAGACGGGTTAAATCGTTAAGCCGCAAGTTTCTTGAGGCGCAATGTCAGCCGGCTTTTGTAGCGCGCGGCTGTGTTCTTCGTAATGATGCCCCATTTCGCCGCTCGATCTACTAATGAGAATGTAGCGGGTGCCGTGTTGGTGGCCGCCTGGACATCCTTATGGTCGAGCAACCGGCGCATTGCACGAATCTGATGCCGCAAACGCGTTTTCCGCACGCGGTTGATAGCGGTTCTCCGCTCCGCGATGCGGACGCGCTTCAGCGAGGAGACTGTATTTGCCATGAACTTACGAACCTGATCCTTCTAATAACCTAAATAATCAGAATAGCCGAATAGACCGGTATAGCGCAAATTGCCCGGCGCTCAGCGACAGAAACCCCCAGGCGCCAGGTTAGTCACTTTCTACGGCGTCCGCAAGCGTTCTGTGACCTTTGAACCGCACAACGCGTAGTGGCGTTCGTTCCAGCTGTAAATTATTTCGGCTTGTGCCTTGATTGCGCAATAGGCCAGCATTGCATCGTAGATACTTCCGCCGATAATGCCGCAACTGGCCGCAGCCGCCAAAGCATCCGCATACTCATCCCCGTCCAGCGGTATCACCGCGATCCGCTCGCGGATGCTGCCAACGAACAGCATCGCTTGCTCGCCGCTGATTCGATGTTTCCCCGGCATCCGGGTCAAGGTCGAGTAGACTTCCGCAAGGCTGTGTGCCGCGCAGCATCCGGTCGCCCTATCAAATTGAATGAAGCGGTCGAGGCTCGCTTTATGATGGACATGATCGCCGTAGAAAACCGGCACCAGGACCGAGGTGTCGAAGAACCCAGTCATTCGTGTTTGCCGGCATTGGCTGCATCGCGCTCTTCCCGGATCTGTTGAAGTATGTCGTCGGTATCCGAGGCGGACAGCGATTGCCCGGCATGGAAGACCCAGACGCCATGCTCTTTCGTGAGTGGGCCGGTGCCGCGCACCGGCCGCAGCGTGATTTGCTCACCCGCCGTTTCCATTTCCAGCGAGTCGCCTGGCTCCAGATGGAGTTCTTCTCTCAGCGGCTTGGGAATGACGACCCGGCCGGCTTTGTCGATGATAAGACGAGTGTTCATGTGGCAAAACACTGCGGGTGGAACCAACAGCTAATCCCATTTTAGCTTGTGCGTGCTCCATGTCTATAAACCGCACCAGTGGTCGCGATGAAGCAGATGATTGCAGTATAATGTAGTGACATCGACCATCTTATTGATTTATAAGGGATTGAAATCGGAGAGGTGGCTGAGTGGTCGAAAGCAGCGGTTTGCTAAACCGTCGTAGGCCTTCAAAGTCTACCGGGGGTTCGAATCCCCCCCTCTCCGCCAGACCCAACTATGTTACAAGCTGATCAGCTCCTAGCTTCACGCGACGCGATCCATCACGTTTCACGGCATTATTCCCTCTTCACGTGCGACGCCGCAGGCACGCGCAAGTCCTGGTGCCTGGATTGGTGGAACGAAGTAAACGTATACAAAGTAACTGTGCAGCGCTGAGGCGCGATACGATGAAGAACGACGAGCATGGCAAGAACTAGTCAGCCGAGAGTAGTGAGACAACCGCGACATGGTCGAAGTGCATCTGCCGGAACAGCCGCTAAACACCCGGTCATCGACAATCGCAAATACCCGTCGACCGAAGAGGTCGGAAGGATCCTCAACGTTCCCGCCCGCCGCGTCCGTCAATTGAAGGATTTGGCTGCCAAAAAGCTCGAAACAGCCGAGATCGTTCCGTAACCATCTCCTAGGCTGTGCCCACAGGCCACGCGCGATTTCCCAAACAATACCAAACTTCCGTCTTTTTGAATTTTCCTTATGACGAGCAGTTTCGGGATCTCTTTCTCGCCTATGTCGTCGGTGTTTGCTCCTTCGGATTGACTCCTCGGACAACGCTCGAAATCGTCGGTGGCGAACAGCGCCTGCGACGAATTGCTGCTCTGGTCCAGTCTTGCCGGTTTTCTTTTCACGACTTGTCCCGAGTGGAACTCGATACCGTAAACCTGCTACGCCCAGATTCAACATGGCGTTCGAGGCGGGCCTGGCCGTCATGTACTCTCTCATGAATACAACACCCGGGCACACTTACTTTATTTTCGAGTCGGCCGGCCGGCGCTTGCAAAAATCTCTCAGCGATTTGGGTGGGACCGACGTCTACGTTCATGGCGGGACTGCCGAAGGGGTCCTCCGCGAAATCAGCAACGCTCTGCTTTCTGCCAAGCGCCGCCCTACCGTCGACCAAATGCTTGGATTCCTTGACCGGGTGCGAAGCGGTCTGGGAGATATCCTGCTGGACGCAAGGGCGGAAACGCCGTACTCGGCGCGCGTTTTCTCGGACATCGTCGTATTCACGAACGAAATCGTCAACCGGCAGATGTCGCAAGCCGCGGAATAGCCGTTGAGCATACAAGCCAGCGATATGTCAGGGCTTTCCGCGTGATCACAAACCCGCAATAACCTCGACTCCCGCATGTCGAAATTCTTCCTCAATCAGCTGAACCGACCCGTTCAAGTCGATTGCGCGGCAGGCATCTCGAAGAACCACCGCGTCGAATCCGGCCGTACGCCCGTCCAGCGCCGAATATCCGACGCAAAAATCATAAGCCAGTCCGGCGCAAAACACCCGCATCAATCCGCGGTCGCGCAGATAACCCGCGAGGCCCGTCGACGTCACTTTGTCGTTTTCGAAAAACGCGGAGTACGAGTCGATTTCCCCCCGGAACCCTTTTCGCAGAATCAGTTCGGTTTGCGGCAGAGCCAGCGATGGCACAAAATCAGCGCCGGTTGATCCCTGGACGCAGTGATCCGGCCAGAGCGTTTGTAATCCGTAAGAAAGCTCGATGGTTTCGTATGGCTGCTTGCCGGGATGCCCGGAGGCGAAGGAATGATGCCCGGGCGGATGCCAGTCCTGAGTCAAAATGACGTGTTCGAAATGCCGCGCTGCCCGATGGATCGGTTGTACAACCTGAGTACCGTCGGCAACCGGAAGCATCCCGCCCGGGCAAAAGTCATTCTGTACATCGATGACCAGTAAGACGTCCCGGTTTGTGATCGTCATACCGACTACATTCGCATGCGACGGCGAAACCGCCGCGTACACGCCCCTGATCTGCCGCCCGGATTTGAATCCCTTTGATATGCTCGAAAGTTAGGCAGGTTTAGAGGTTTTCGATGTCCGGACATAGCAAATGGGCCACCATCAAGCATAAAAAGGCGGCCCTCGACTCAAAGCGTGGAAAAGTCTTCACACGCATTATCAAAGAGATCATGATCGCCGCCCGAACCGGCGGTGATGTCGATGCCAATCCGCGTTTGCGCACCGCTGTTCTGGCCGCAAAGGCCGTCAGCATGCCCGCGGACAACATCAAACGTGCCATTATGCGCGGCACTGGCGAGCTGGAAGGCGGCCAGATTGACGAGATTATGTTTGAGGGTTACGGTCCCGGCGGTGCCGCCGTGCTCGTGAACACCGCGACTGACAACCGGAATCGAACTGTCAGCGAAATCCGCCACCTCTTTTCAAAGAACGGCGGCAACATGGGCGAGCAAGGCAGCGTTGCCTGGATGTTCGAACGGAAAAGCCAAATTATCGTCGACGCGGAGAAGGCCAGTGAAGACGCGATTATGAACCTGGCTTTGGAAGCCGGCGCAGACGATGTCCGCGATCAGGGTGGCGCCTGGGAGATTCTTTCGCCTCCCGATTCGCACGAGGCGATTCTGCAGGCTTTAGAAAAGGTAAAAATTCCGAACGAGTCGGCGGAAATTGCCATGGTTCCAAAGAACACCGTGAAGCTGGAAGGCAAAAACGCGCAAGCGATGCAGAAACTGTACGACGCTTTGGATGAGCACGACGATGTCCAGAACGTTTACGGCAACTACGACGTAGACGAGGCCGAAGTCTTGGCATAACCCAGGCAGACGCGGCCGGCTTCTCTCAACATGCGAATCATTGGCGTAGACTGTGGTGCAGAGAAGACCGGCTATGGCGTCATCGATACCGACGGCAGCCGTCATCAGCTGGTGACCGCCGGGATCGTCCGAACGAAAACGGCAGAGGCGTTTGAGAAAAGGTTGAGCGTTATTGCGGACGGGCTCAGTGATATCCTCGGTGAATTTCAACCCGAAGTCATGGCGGTTGAAGAAGTTTTCCACGCCATAAATACCAAGTCCGCACTGAAGTTGGCGCATGTTCGCGGCGTCGCATTTCTGGTTGCAGCGCAGGCCGGCCTCGCAGTAACGGAGTATTCTCCACTTTCCGTAAAGATGAGCGTCGTCGGGTACGGCCGCGCGGAAAAACAACAAGTGCAGATGATGGTGCTTTCGCTGCTCGGGGTTTCGCAAAAATTCGAGTCCTTCGACGCCACCGACGCCTTGGCTGTCGCAATCTGCCACGGCACGCAATCCAATCATCTTCTGCTCGCTGGAACTCGCGCATGAAGAGCGCATTGATTCTGGTCATCGCCGCCCTTTCCGCGTTCGCTGGTGAGCGTCGCCTTGTCTTCACCAAAAGCTTTCCGGGAAGCGTCCCGGCCTACGTTTATATTTCGGTCGATGGTGTTGGAAACCTGCAGTACAAAGAAGCTCCCGTCGACGAACAGCCGGTAACGGCAAGATTGAGTGAAGCCGATATTGCGGTGCTCTTCGACATGGCGGAGAAACTCAACTACTTCCGGGATCCTTTGGAGTCCGGCTTAAAAGTAGCCAATACCGGTAAGAAGACGTTCCGCTACGAAGACGAGAAGGGCAAGGCAACCGAGGCGGTCTTCAACTATTCGACTGCGTTGATGGCGCAGCAGCTGCTTGAGCGCTTTGAGCGGATCGCCGAATCGGAGCGCGCCTATATCAATCTCGACCGGACCGCTCACTTTGACAAGCTTGGCGTAAATGATGCATTAGCCGAAATTGAATCGTTGTGGCTTCGTAAAGAATTGGTCGCCCCGGAACAATTCGTCCCACTTCTCAACCGGGTCGCCCTGCATGAGACCTACATGCATTTGGCGCGCGACCGCGCGGCTCGTTTGAAAGATGCTTTCGAGGCCGCTCCTGTCGGCGCTTCCGTTTCGCCGGCGTCGCATCCATAAATGGGTCAACCATTCAAGCGCATAACGTGGATTGTCTTGGATAGCGTCGGCATCGGTGAAATGCCCGATGCGGCGGACTATGGTGATCGCGGTAGCGACACGCTTGGAAATATCGCGCGCCAACGAAAGCTTTCTCTGCCAAACCTGGCGGCGCTCGGCCTTGGCAACATAAGGCCGCTCAATGCGCTGCCCCCGGTATCGACCCCCAAAGGGGCTTATGGCAAGTGCGCTTTAAAGTCGCCTGGGAAAGACACAACCACTGGTCATTGGGAGATGGCCGGCATCATTCTCGAGAAGCCGTTCCCGGTTTATCCGCATGGCTTCCCGCCGGAAATCATGCAGGCTTTCGAAGCCGCCATCGGACGTAAAACGCTCGGAAACAAGGCTGCATCCGGCACCGAGATCATCAACGAGCTCGGGGTCGAACATCTCCGCACCGGTTTCCCGATTGTCTACACGTCAGCGGACAGCGTCTTTCAAATTGCGGCTCACGAAGAGGTCATTCCCGTCGAAGAACTCTACCGGATTTGTCATATAGCTCGTGAAATCCTCTCCGGGCCGCACGAGGTCGGTCGCGTGATTGCCCGGCCGTTCATCGGCTCTCCCCGTGCCTTTACCCGTACCGCAAATCGGAAAGACCTGGCCGTTCCTCCGCCCGGCGGCATGCTCCTCGACCAGCTCGCGGAACGAAAAGTAGCCGTCTATGCTATCGGCAAGATCTCCGACATCTTTCTTGGCCGTGGCATTGCGCATTCAATCAAAACAAAAAACAACGCCGACGGAATGCAACAAACGGTCGACGCGATGAACGGACACCCCCAGGGACTCATCTTCGTTAATCTCGTCGACTTTGACCAGCTCTACGGCCATCGCAACGATGTCGAAGGCTACGCTGGCGCGCTCGAGGCCGTAGACCGATGGCTTCCGTCTCTGCCGCTTACGCCCGACGACCTAATGATCATCACCGCTGACCACGGCTGTGACCCGACCACGCCGTCCACTGACCACTCGCGTGAATTCACTCCGTTGCTTGTTTACGGAGATCGAGTGCGGCCTGAAGTCAATCTGCACACGCGCGCGACCCTGGCCGACATCGGTCAAACAGTAGCCGCCAATTTTCAAACCGGAATCGGCGCTGGCGCCAGCTTTCTGGAAGAAATTCGAAAAGGATAAAACAAATCACCGATACCTATGAGACGGCGCATTATGGCGGCGAACTGGAAGATGTACAAAACCGCCTCACAAACTACCGCTTTCTTCGAAAAATTCATCCCTTTGGCAAAGGATGTTGACCACTGCGAAATCGTGGTTTTCCCGACGTCCTTGTGCATCGACGCGGCAGTGAAAGCCGCGCAGGCAAATCCCGTAAAAGGGGGGCCTGTCCAGGTCGGCGGCCAAAATCTCTATTGGGGCAGGGAAGGCGCGTATACGGGTGAGATCTCCGGCTCCATGTTGTCGGACGCCGGCGCCACCTGGACGCTCGTTGGTCACAGCGAAAGGCGTCAATATTTCCACGAGACCGATGCCGATGTTTTGAAAAAAACCCATGCCGCGATTGACGCCGGTCTTACGCCGCTCATTTGCCTTGGCGAACGCCTGGAAGAGTACATTGCGGAGGAGACCGACGAAGTGCTCGTTCGCCAATTCGCGGCGGGCGTTGCCGGTCTTACCGAAGAGCAATTCGCAAAGGTAGCCATTGCCTATGAGCCGGTGTGGGCGATCGGTACCGGCAAAACCGCCACGCCCGCAATTGCCTCCTCAGCCCACAAATTAATTCGCGCTGAGGCGGAGAAGCGGTTCGGCTCCGAAGCAGCGCGGTCTCTGTCGATTCTGTATGGTGGCAGCGTGAAGCCGGACAATATCGAAGGATTGATGAACGAAGACGAGATTGACGGAGCGCTCGTCGGCGGCGCTAGCCTGGATCCGGTTTCATTCAGTAAGCTTGTCTGCGCTGCCCGCTAGTGCCAAGTTGCGGAAATTGACAGCTGGTCGAATTCCGAAACCGCTTGCTTGCGCGCGCGGCTCTACACGGTCTTCCGAGCCGCGACCGCCAGGGAGCGGTATACGCGAACTTTCGCAAGCTGGTACTAGCCGCAAACTACTTCTCGCCCTCTTTTTGCTTCCCCGGCAAGTCTGCCGGATTCTCGTGCACGCGCTGGCGAATGCCGGCGTGCATCGTCTTGGCAAGCGTAATCAGCCCCTCCCCGAATTTGCCTCTGATGTGATCTACCGACCGGAAGGCGTTGCGCAGCTTCGCTGTCTTCGGCTCTTCCAATAAGTTCATCTGACCTTCCACGGTCTGCAGCGAACCAGCATGTACGCCGAGGAGGCGGACCGGCGTTAGCTGATCCCAGGCGTTGCGGAATAATCGGATGACGGCGCCGGAAACTTCGCGGTCGAGTTGTGTTGCATGGTCCAGCGTGCAGGCGCGAGTGATTGTCGTGAAGTCTTCATAGCGCAGCTTAAGCTGAATCGTCCGGGCATAAAGACTCTGCTCGCGAAGGCGCTTCGAGACCATCTCGGAAAGCTTCAGCAGCGTCGTTTCCAGCCGGGTGCTGTCCGCTACATCTTCTGAAAAGGTGTGCTCATGGCTGATCGATCTGGCCTGCTCGTCGGCGCCGACTTCGGAATCAAACCAGGCTCCGGCATCTTCTCCCCGGGCTTTTCCTGCCAATGCCATTCCCCATTGCCCGAAATGTTCGGCGAGAAAATGTTCTTCAAGCAAAGCGAGATCGCCCACCCGGCGAATGCCCAGGCGATGCAGCGCCGCTTCCGTTTTCTTTCCCACGCCTGGGATCTTACGGACATCAAGGGGCGCCAGAAACCGCGCTTCCTGCCCCGGCAAAATATAAAGCACGCCGTTAGGTTTGGCTTGGTCCGACGATACTTTCGCCACCATTCGCGACGACGCCACACCCAGAGAGCAGCGCAGCTTTGTTTCGCCCCGAATTTCTTCGTGAAGAGCATGGGCTGAACGCAAAGGCGGGCCGAACAGTCGCTCAGTGCCGCTCAGATCTACATAGGCTTCATCAATCGATGCCATTTCGACCTGCGGCGAGAAACGGTTCAAAACACCGTACAGCTTTCGCGAATATTCCAGGTATCGCGAAGGATGGCCCTCGACGAAGATGGCCTGCGGGCACAACCGGGCCGCGGTCCGAAGAGGCATTGCAGAGTGGACGCCGAACTTCCGCGCTTCATAAGAGGCTGCGGAAACCACGCCTCGCTGGTCGGCTTTCCCGCCGACAACCACCGGTTTCCCCACCAAAGAAGGGTCGTAGAGTTCTTCTACGGAAACGAAGAACGCGTCCATATCGACATGGCAGATGATCCTCTGCATATGCGGCCGGCACAGGTTCAGTTAGTATCCCGCCAGATGAAGACCTTCGACAACAGCAGCCGCCACCAGGCAATAAATCCCGAATAGATACCAGCGGCCCGCCTCCAGCCAGCTGCTCAACCACTTCAATGCCAATAAGCCGGCGAAGAAAGAGAAGACCGCGCCGAGAATCGCGGGAAATGCGGCAGCGCCCAACCCCACTCCGGTGCTGATATGCTCCGCCTTGATCAAGCGAAGCGCTTCCCGGCCGATCACAGCCGGAGTCAGCACGACGGCGAGCGCGAAGCTGAATGTCTCCGAACGCTCCCGCGAAGCTCCCGCCAGCATTCCGGTAGAAATGGTAGCGCCAGAACGCGAGAAACCACGGAAGGGAAGGCACAATCCTTGCACGATGCCGATCAGCGAAGCCTGTTTCGTTGTCACCTCTTCCGTATAGCTTTCATGCCCCTTCCGACGCCGCTCACGCAAGCCGGCGAACAAAATCAGGATTCCCGCTGCTGCCAGCGCGGGTGCGATCAACTCCAGATGACTGAACAGCAATTCAATTTCGGCGTGCGGATATCCGCTGAAGGCGGTCTTTTCGATGATTTTAATGATCGCCTCTCCTACAATGCCGGTCAGTATCGTTGCAATGATGATCAGGATGGCCGATCTTTTAAATGCCTCCCTGGTTTGAAAGTACGTATAGTGCCAACGCTTCCAGAAATAGACAATAACGGCGAACATCGTTCCCGTGTGAAGCATCACCAGCACGAGCGTCATCTGCGGCGACGATGGATCCAGACCCATCAACTTCTCCGCCACAACCACGTGCGCGGAACTGGATACTGGCAGCAGCTCTGCCAGTCCCTGGATGATCGCCAGGATAAGGATTAGAACGATGAACATAGGTCAGACAATTATCGCGTGCGCGTGAAAATTCCGTATGACAGCATGGGCCTGGTATCTCACCTTACTCTCGTAAGGTCGCCATCAAAACGCGCGGCCATCCAGCCAGGTCAGTCAAGACGTCAATATCCTGCCATCTCGACTCAAGCATGCCGCGCACCCCGTCGAGCGATTGGTACCCGAGTTCGACGATCATGCGCCCGCCCGGCCTCAACGCCTCTTGCGCCTGCGAAATCAATCTCTGATAAATCTCCAGGCCTGAATCACCGGCAAACAGCGCTACATGCGGCTCCCACTCCCGCACCTCCTGCTGCATATTGGCGGCATCGGCGGCGGGAACATAAGGAGGATTGGAAAGGAGAAGATCGATGCTGCGCGGGCGAATCGCCGTAAGCAGGTCCCCGGCAAAGAACTGCACGTTGGCCCCGTATTGGTCCCGGTTTCGTGTCGCCACCCGGAGTGCGCCGATTGAAATATCGCTCGCGTTCACGCGCCGTCCCGTTTCGAGCGCCACCGTCACCGCAATCGCGCCTGAACCCGTGCCAACGTCCACAATACGGTTAACGTTGTGTTTCGATATCCAGTCGATGGCCGCTTCCGCAAGATGCTCCGTCTCGGGGCGGGGAATCAGCACGTCTTCATTGACGTAATATTCGCGGCCATAAAACTCTTGCAAATGGGTAATGTACTGAGTCGGCTTCCCGTTTAAGCGCTCTTGCAGGTAACGGCCATAATGAATCCACGCCCGTTCCGTAAGCTCGTCATCACCGTGCGCGTAAAGATAAGCGCGATCCTGGTGCGTCGCATGCGCCAGTAGAACCTCGGACGTGAGCCGGGCCGCGGGAATCGTTGCCCTTTCGAGGAGAGCAGTTCCTTCCAGCAGGGCAGCCTGTACGGTCACGGCCGAAGCTTAAGCCGCTTCTCCCTGCCGCAGCCGTTCAGACTGATAGTAACTAGTCAGGGCGTCGATAATCGGCTGCAGGCGGCCTTCCATCACCAGATCCAGTTGATGAAGGGTCAAGCCGATACGATGATCCGTGACACGGTTTTGGGGAAAATTGTACGTCCGGATCTTCTCGCTGCGATCACCCGTGCCGACCATGCTCTTGCGCTCCGCCCCAATTTGAGCAAGCTGCTTTTCTAACTCCATCTGATACAGCCGGGACCGCAGGACCGACATCGCCTTTGATCGATTTTTGATCTGCGACTTCTCGTCCTGACAGGAAACCACCGTATTCGTCGGCAAATGTGTTATCCGTACCGCCGAGTACGTCGTATTGACCGACTGACCGCCCGGTCCGGAGGAGCAGAAAGTATCGATGCGGATATCTTTCGGATCGATCTGTATGTCTACTTCGTCCGCCTCTGGCATCACCACTACCGTGATCGTCGAAGTATGGACCCGTCCTTGCGTTTCGGTCGCCGGAACGCGCTGAACGCGGTGAACGCCGCTCTCATATTTCAACCGGCTGTAGACCTTCTGGCCGCTCACCATCGCGATCACTTCGCTCAAACCGCCCACCGATGATTCACTCAACGAGGTGATGTCCACTTTCCAGCGCTGCTCTTCCGCATAACGCGTGTACATGCGGAACACTTCTGCCGCAAACAGGGAGGCCTCGTCGCCGCCCGCGCCTTTTCGTATCTCCAGAATGACGTTCTTCTCGTCATTGGGATCCTTCGGCAGCAACAAAACCTGCAACTCCTGCTCAAGTTGCGCTAACGCGGGTTCCAGCCGCGCCACTTCAATTTCCGCCATTTCGCGAAGCTCGGGATCGCTTTCCGCAAGCATCAGCATCGCGTCGCCGAGTTCCTGCGACGCACGCTTCCATTCGCGATACTTACCCACCAGCTCACCTAATTCAGATTGCGCCTTGGTGGTCTTGCGGTATTGGTCCGCATCGGCAATCACCGATGCGTCCGCCATGCGCCCTGTCAGCTCTTCGAAGCGCGCCTCCGCCTCTTCCAAACGATCTCGATATTGCATTAAGCGATAACCAATTCGCCGCCCTGCGCGCGCTCCAGCTCCATCGCCCGCTCCAGCGCCAGAATTGCCACCTCGGCCTGCTCATTCGATGGCGGTTGGGTGGTAATCCGTTGCAGCAATAAGCCGGGCCGCGTGAGGGCGATCAGCAGGGCATTACTCGACTTCTGATGCTTTGCAGCGAAGCGAAGGACTTCGTAGCTGACTCCGGTAATCAACGGCAACAGCGCGATCCGCGACAAAAACTTCAGCAGAAAACTGTCAAACGGTAGGAACGCATAAGCCACCAGAGAAATAACCATCACAACCAGCAGGAAGCTGGTGCCGCACCGTGGATGCCAGGTCACAAAGCGCTGTGCATTTTCGACTGTTACCGGTTGGCCGGATTCAAAGTTGAAAACGACCTTATGCTCCGCGCCGTGATATTCGAAAACCCGGTGAATGTCTTTTATGCGCGACAAAATGCTAAGAAATCCCAGGAATATTGCGATTCGAATGACGCCGTCCAGGATATTAACTGCCAAACGGCTCCCCATTGCCGGGAAAGCGTGGCCAATCTGTGTCGCTAAATAAAGCGGAACGAACTTGTAAAGAACGATAAAGAATCCGACCGAAAACACGATGTTGGCCGTCATTGCCAAAGAGCTCCCGGCCTTGGCCGACGCCTGAACGTTTTCGCGTTCGAGCGCGCAGTTCGCTGAAAACCGAAGTGCTTTTAACCCCAGCCACATTGCCTGACCCAGCGTGCCCAGACCGCGCAGCACCGGCAGCTTGAAAATCGGATAGGTCTCGGAAACCCGCGGCAGCTCCGCCTCTTCTGTCACGATCTCGCCGTTGGCCTTGCGCACGGCCACGCAATAACTGTGCGGTGATCGCATCATCACGCCTTCCATAACCGCCTGGCCGCCGACGAGCGTCGTTTCCTCGCCGTTTTCCAGAATCGGGAGGAGCTGTATATGCGTGAAAAGCCTGAAGAAATCGGACAGCTTCAAATGTTGGGGACTCCTGCTCCATTGTAGCGCCGAAAGCGCGAAAACTCTCGTTGGCATACCCGTCAGAACTGGAAGTAAATAAAATCGCTATGGCCGAAAACGCCAAAAAACACCACGCTGTAAGCGCAGGCGTAGTAGCAACCATAGCGGAACGGCGTCAGCGACCAGACCGGCGCAAGACGCTGCGGATGTTGAATAAACCACTCGACTACGAACAGCAAAACGGTCAGCGCCAGCAGAAACGGAACTTCCGTTCCGCTCAATCCGCTGGAGACCGCGAGTTGAAACACCGGCCCGCCCCGAAGACTCATATGCTTCAAGACGTACAAAGCCGCCGAAAACGAAGGCGAGCGAAAAAAGACCCAGGCTGCCGTCACAATAACGAACGTCCACACCCGCTGGCACGCCGCATGAATCAATGGAAGTCGCTCCAACCGGAACAACACTGTTGCTTTCGCGCGTAAAGTTTTGGTTGCATAGGACAGAACCAGATACAGCCCGTGCAATCCGCCCCAGACGGCGAACGTCCAACTCGCTCCGTGCCAAAGCCCGCTCACAATAAACGTGATCAGCAGATTCACATACATCCGCGGCACCCGCACGCGATTACCTCCCAATGGGATGTACACGTAGTCGCGAAACCAGGTAGATAAAGAGATGTGCCAACGCCGCCAGAACTCAGCCACGCTGCGGCTGAAGTAGGGAAATGTGAAATTAATCCGAAGTTCGTAACCCATCATGCGCGCAATGCCTATGGCTATGTCGGAATAGCCCGAAAAATCGCAGTAAATTTGAATTGCGAAGGCAACCGTTGCAACCAGCAGCGCGCGTCCGTCGAATGCCTCGGGCCGTGCATATACCGCGTTGACAATCCGCGCCAGCGAGTCGGCGACAATCATTTTCTTGAAAACTCCCCACATCGCCCACTTGGCCCCGGAACAAAAGCGCTCGAGAGCCGGCTTCGGCTCGCGTCGAAATTGCGGCAATAATTGGTCTGGCCGCTCAATCGGCCCGGCAACCATCTGCGGAAAAAACGCCACATACAGCGCATAATTCAGAAAGCTTCTCTCCGCCGGCACTTTGCCCTTGTAAATATCGATGGTGTAACTCATTGCCTGAAACGTGTGGAACGAGATGCCCACCGGCAGAATGATGTTCAACATCGGGAAGTCAACCGGCGTGCCCGTTAAACCTGCCAACTGATTTGTGGAGTGGCTGAGAAAGTTGAAGTACTTAAAGAAAAACAGCAGCCCCAGATTGCAGCCCAGGCTTAACCACAAATAGATCCGCTTGGAACTTTTTGAATCTGCGCCTTCAATCAATCGGCCCGCGACGTAATCGATCAGCGTGATGCCCCAGATCACCCAGATATAGCGGGTGCTCCAGCACATGTAGAAGTAGTAGCTCGCCACCAGCAGGAATAGCTTGCGCGGCATCCCCTTCAAGAGAAAAAATCCGGCGAGGACGATGGCAAAAAAGAACAGGAAATGGAAGCTATTGAACAGCATCGTGGTTGCTCAATGCTTCGCGGATGGTCTGAAACAGATCGGCAGTGAATACGCGCGCGCCAGCACGATTCAGCGCGCCAGCACGATTCAGATGGATTTCGTCTGAAAACAGAGAATTCGGATAACTGAAATAGTCGGGTCCCACCGCGCGGCATCCCACAGTTTCTGCCGCTTTCCGGAACGCGGCATTTTCGCGCGGTGCCGCCGCAACTGCCCCGGATCGCGCATAGGTCGGCGCATAAAGGCAGTTCATCCGGTATCGTGCAACTAGCTGTCGAAGCTCTTGGCCCTCCGGTGCTTCCGGATCGGCCGCTCTGGCTGCTACGTGACGGGGATTGTCGGTCGGCAGCGAAAAATTGTCCGGAAGCCGGTCCTGCGGATAGTGGCTCTGCTCCGCAATAAAGTAATACCCGCGATCTTTCATCATCTGATCAACGCTCTGTCGCGCCAGGCTGTAATAGCTGGTAGCTCCGCCGTGTTGCCGCGCATTGACCGCAAAGCTCAGCGCGTCGCGCAATAAATGCCGGAAGGGAAAGACGATCTCGGCCAGCGCGTGTTCATTTTCGATGGGACGAAACAGGCTCGGCGCGTCATGATTGCTCCATGCTTCGGTCAGCAGAAGAACGTCCGGAACCGTGCCGTTCTCCGTCATTGCTTTGAGTTCCGGCACGAAGGAATCACGCGCCGGATAACCGGAGTTGAAGCTGAAAAAGGAAACCCGCGGCGCGCGCAAGTTTCGTCAAACTGGTCGGGTCTAAACCCGGATAGGATTTTGCTGGTCCCGAAGATCAGAAGTTTCTTTTGCCCCGGTAAAGCACCTCGGAAAACATCGCCGCGGCGCTGCGCCCGTACTTTGGTGCGAAACACCACGTCGCTGCCGCTGCTTACATAGGGAAAAGTCGTCCAGATCTGATAGAACAACGCCCAAATTGCCAGGAATCCCACACAACCCAAGACAATTTGCACCACTGCTTGGCGAGTGCCGCTGCGAACTACGGCCTGCCGTTTACTACACGCCCCAGGCGAAGGTATAACAACAACCGGGACATCAAAACTGGCAAGCTCAGGCGGCGCGTCAACTGGCATTCAGATCTTTGGCCGGCATTCCCCAGGACAAATAAAAATGTGTCCTGGCGAGAAGCAAACTCTCAATAGGAATGCGCGAATCAGCAACAAACAGCTAATCCGTTTCGCGTCGTCGATCTAATATGCCGGGGGAGCCAATCTTCCTTTTTCTTACGTCGCTTTTTGGGGTTTGGGTTCGTTCTACGATGCGGGGCGGTTCGACAATGGTTCGGCGTGTCCGGGCGTTTTCTTCAACCGGAGTCACATTACCCTCATCGTCGAATCGTTCGATTTTCGCGGTCTCATTGTTCACGCTCACCTTATTCTGGACCGCTTCGCGTTCTTCTATCTCAGTGACGTGGATCTCTTCCGTGACCACCCATTGCTTCTCCACATGGAGCACCTCGGAAACCACAGGAATAATCAGCGTCTTCCCAACGCGCTTGGTAGGTTGCGGACCGTCTACAACTCGGTCCATCTTGACGCGCTTCACTTCAACGCGCGATTTTCGAAGCTCCTGCTCGATGATTTCGTCGTGGCTTTCTACGCGTTTGGTCACGCGGACGCCCCCGGTTACCACCGGGATCGCGTCCGCGCTCACCTCTTCGCGGATGACCGGAACAACTACCTCTCCGTCGTGCTCATCCATGCGGTTGACTTAACTGCCCCGGCCCTTAGCGGGTAGCCGCTTCGGTTTTGCCCGTCACTTTGTTCCAGCCGTGCCGGATCGCATCCTTCATCCTGTCCCATGCGCTATTCGGATACCGGCGGCCATAATCTGTTCGAAGGTCGGACTCGACATCATCAAAAGATCGTCCCCGGTACTGCGGGTTCGAAGCCATGTCGTACCCGTACCGGTACGCCGGCAGATACGTTTCATAGTCGCCGCCCGTTGCGCCGTATCGCTGCTGGAAGTCAGAATGAAAATCCGAATCGTCGTACGAGCCTGCTGTCGAGCCGTTGGTCTTTTGAACATCAACTTCGGTGTGCCGGACAGTATCCCGAATGGTTTCCGTCCGCTCGGAAACATCTTTACCGACCCGAACCTCTTCCACTACCCGCGCCTGCTTTGCGACCACCGGTTCTTCCGCGAATTCCTCAACTTCGATCACTTGTTCCTGACCGGCTCTAAGATCCGCTTCGCCTGCTGCCCGGTTGACCCGCTGCCGGTCCACTCGTACGCGCTCTTCGCGCAGCCGTACGTTTTCCTCGACCGGCTCTTCAACCACTCGCGAATAAACGCGTACGCCGCCCCGAAGCACCCGCCGCTTTCCGACCTGCAACTCCTCCTCAACCACTGGAACCGCTCGTGTCTCGGCATCTGCTGTTCCCGTGCCCCTGGCCGTAGCGCCCGCTGCCGTGGCCGCCGCGCCTGAGGTTCGAGTTGCAGGCTGTCCCATACGCGTGTTGCCCGAATCGGCATGAACGTCAACAGGAGAATGCCGGTTTAAAATGTTCTCAACGGTGCTGATTTCATCCTCATCCGCATCGACTCGCAGTAAATAATTCCCCTGCGTCAGTGCGTTCTCGTACTGAGATCGATCTGCATCGTCGTTGTCCGAAAAAAGTGACTTGAACCAGCCGGTAATTCCTCGTTCGTGCGTTCCGGAATGGCTTGACGTCCCGGTTCGGTTTCCAGACTCGAGATGAATATCCTCGTCTGCGATCCCGGCGGCTTTCAGGTCCGCCTCTGCCGCCTGTGCGTCCGCGCTGCTTTTGAAAACAGCGATAATCGTGTTGTCAGTTGTTCTAGGCATCCAATCCCTCCGAAGCTAAGACGCTTCCTGATGGAAATCGCTTCGTAGGCAAAGACGATGTCAGCCCCGTTGAATTGCGAGGCAATAACAAACTCTTACTACCGCCCCCGCGAATTGCGACACGCGCACGGTTTGTTATTGCCGCTTGTCCTTAGAACAAAGTGTCCTCAAAACAACAGGTGAAACTATTCGCGGACGCCATATGTCCCAGGAACAAACGTGTCAACCACTGTAACGCGGCAAACACGAACCCCTCGGCATAGGCTGTTTCGATATCTTAGACTCAGCCTCGCTCTGCTTTGCGTATGTTTCGTCATCGTTGTCGCGATTCTCGTGATCAACTGGCCATTCACATCCAAAGCAACAATTGCTTCCCTCGAGCGCGTGTCCGCCAGCGAAGTCGAGGTCGCCCATTTCCATAAATTGTTTTTCCCCAAGCCCGGCTACATCGCTGAAGATGTGAAGTTCAAGCGGCCAACGGCGCCTCATGATCGACCTCTGGCCACCATTGCGAAGATCACGTGCTTGGATAACTGGCTGGCGCTTCTCACCTTTACCCATACAATCGACCGAATGAACCTGGAGGGCGTCCAAGTCTACATACCGTCTCATGTCCCACCGCCCATCCACAAACATCCGAACGAAACAATAAAGACGACCGTAACGGAACTCATCGCAAACGGCGCCGTGCTGGATATCGCACCGAGACAAACCGGCGGGCAGACGCTCCGTTTCGAATTCCCCCAGTTGATCGTGAAAAACGTACAGAGAAACAAAGCACTTCGCTTTACATCCGAAGTAAATATCCCAACCCCGCCTGGGCGGCTGAACGTTTCCGGCGCCGTCGGACCTTTCCGAGCGGGCCAAATAGGTGAAACGAACCTCTCCGGCGATTTTCATCTCCACCATGCGGATCTCGGCATGTACAAAGTGATCGCGGGGATTGTTTCTGCGGACGGCTCATTCCAGGGCGCCCTGGCGCATGTTCGCCTGTCAGGTCGTGCTCAAATTCCTAATTTCGAAGTGACCAGCAGCCGCCACTCCTTGGGCATTTCGGTCGAGTATCGGACCCTGGTAAACGGCACCAACGGCGACGTCGCCATCCAATCTGCCCAGGCGCATTTCATGGACACGACGCTGTTTGCCCACGGCGAGATCGCAGGCCAGCATGGAAAAACTGTTTCGCTTGAACTCAACGCGGACCGGGCGCGTGTCCAAGACTTACTTCGTCTGTTTGTCACAGCGGATCGTCCCCCTTTCGCAGGTCCCATTAACCTGAGTGCGAAAGTGGTGCTGCCACCGGAGCATCGTCCTTTTATTCGACGCGTTCAGCTGGATGGTAACTTCACCGTCAAAGATGGCGAGTTCACAAATCCTGGTACGCAGGACAACGTGGATAAGCTCAGTAGCAAAGCCCGCGGCAACGCTAGCAGCGGGCCACCTTTGCAGCACATTACAGAAGACCTCGGCGGTAAGGTCGACGTACGCAATGGGATCGCAAACATATCCGCAGCACAGTTCACCGTTCCCGGCGCTTCCGCGACCGGTGGTGGTACCTACGACCTAAGCGCACACGTAATCAACCTTCGCGGAAAGCTCGCCATGCAGGCGAGCCTTTCAAAAGCAGTAAAGGGAATCAAGTCGGTGTTCCTAATACCGCTCGATCCACTATTCAAGAAAAATGGGCATGGCGCCGTTCTACCCGTGAAAATAACTGGCACCTACGAGCATCCCCGCTTTGGTGTGTCTTTGGTGCCTTAAAGACGGCTCAGTATCTCAACAATGAAGCTGTAAAGACTTTCCCGGGCTAACAGTAATTTCGTTTTCCAGCGTGAACGCGAGATGATCTTCTGCTTGCTGAACGATGAATCACATCGCTTCCACCTAGCTTTGCGATAGAGCCGGGCCTCACCTTGCCGGGAACTTCAACTCGTTTGACTGGCAGGGATCCCTCTTCCACCTTCAGCATGAACTCCGTTTTCCCGCCCGTTGTGAGGGAGAAGGTGCCCCAACCGGTGCTGGTAGACCAGAATGACTGGAAGTTCCGTTCAGGGACGCGCGGAAGAGCAAGTAGACTTCGATCTGCGCCGCGGTAGCGAAAACCGCTGAGCGCATATTTTTACCGTTTGGCCGTTTTTCTGGCGCCGTAGTGTTCTTCGTAAACTATTGATAATAAAGGACAAAGCCTACCAATATGGGCACCCAGGCGAACGTCTCTTATAGACGGTAAAAACCCCATGCTTTCCAGCCGCATCGCAGTAATG
>DATBDT010000049.1:0-2999 GCA_036269815.1 Bryobacteraceae bacterium | reverse complement strand
TGGACGGATGGCGCGCACCGCGCTCGCGGCTCAGGTCGTCCGCGCCCACCTGATCTACATACAGTGACACAAGATCGAAGGGAGGATGGTGATACTCACCATGCCAGCCGTATCCATCTAAGAAACGATCGACAATATGCTGGGCGTGCGAGTACTTGAAGTAAATGGTAACGACGGCGGCGAGCTTCAAATTTTGATCCGATTCACGTGAATTTTCTCATCGCTGAACTCGCCTAGCCCGAGCATGCCGGCGATTTCGATATGCTCGACCTGGGCGTTCAAGAAGTGGCTGTCTTTGTCGGGTTTTGAAAGCGCGATGGATGCCATACCGACGCGCTGGCGCTGGGCGTCGATCATCTTGAGGCCAGTCTTATCGAGCGCGACAGGGTCGGTGCCAAACAACAGCGTCTTGGGTTCCCAGATAAACCGCGGCTTAGCGCCGGGGCCGCCGTGATAAGACGCCTTCACAGCATCGACGACATGCAGGACTACTTTCTCACGGATGACTGGAAGACGCACAACCGACGGGATGAATACTCCACAAGCATTGAGCGTAGGCGTCATGTGGCTGCGATTTACGTTGTTTACAAAACCGTGCGACATGTTCTTGAGGCAGATCGTCACGCCGGCCGATTGGTGGTGTTTTAATACGGGAAGATTGATGATCTTGTTGACCCGCGAAGTGACGATCTTCGAAACGTAGGACCGGCGCAGGTGCTCGTCGGTGGTACTATCGCCCGGCTTCAACAGAGCCATCTCCATGAAATGGTTTGGATCGTAGCCGCCCATATCCAATTGCACATCATCGTATTTCAGCGACGGAGCATCGAACCGGACACCGGGCGGCAGCCACTTGTCGATTCCTGCTTCGAGAATTTCCTGGCGATAGCGGCTGAATACGAGAATGTTTCGATTGGAGACTCCGGCTTGGTTCAACCCGTCTATAAGCGAACGCAACACCGAGGGGTCGGACGATAGCAGCAGCCCTCCCACCGGGCTGACTTTGATACCGACGACATCTCCCTTTTCAAAAAAGGCGCGCCAGGCTTCCGGCCAGGATGGCGCCCGAGTGAGCTCTTTCATGCCGCGCTCGATCATCTGCCGGATTGGCTGCGGTTGATATTTGCCGGACACAAGGCAACTCGCATCCTCGACAGCAATGATGCGGCCCGGGTATGAACCGGGGATACCCAGCTTTTGGCGTTGTGCGGCGGCGCTGGCTGGAGCTAACAGGACGCCTTGTACGAACCTTCGACGATCCACTACCTGATTGTAATCAGAAATAGAGTTTGAGAGCGAGTTGCAGCTGCCGGGGCGTATTGAGGAGATCGGCGCTGCTGGTCAGTTTGCCGAAATTCTGATTCTGGATGCTGACATTGCCGGTGCCGAAGCGGACCCGGTTAAATAGATTGAACGCCTCGGCGCGAAATTCGAAGCGGATGGATTCCCGGATTGGGAAAGCACGCATGACCGAGACGTTTTCGTTGAGGTTCGGGAATGTGCGCACTTTGGGGTTGTAGCGCGTGCTGTTGCCAAAGCCCGCGGTACTGCCGACGCCTTGCGCGGGAAATGCCGCAGCGCTCAAGAAGCTGTCCACAGACGGGTCAAAGGAACCATTCTTCCATTGTGGCTGCCAATTGGTATACGAAGTAATGTACGGCGTGCTGCGAGCGCTGGTGCTATAGAGAGGCAGCGTATAAGTGGATGTTATTCCAACGGGCGTACCACTTGCATATGTCAGAACACCATTGACGCCCCAATTCCCGAGAATCCACGCGCCTGGGCCATGAGTCAGCCACTGCCGTCCTTTGCCGAACGGCAGGTCATAAACAAATCCAAATTTGAAATTATGAGTAACGTCGTACTCACCGATGGATTTTTCAAGGCGACGATTATATTGATCGGCCGCAAGACAACAGCCATTCGCGGTATTTGTTGCGGCATTACCCCAATAGCTGTCGGCGTCGGTAATCAGCTTTGAAAATACGTAAGAAGTCTGGAAAGTCACTCCACTGCTGTAGCGTTTCTCAAGACGAATGAGTCCGGCATGGTAAGTGGAATGGCCGCTATGATCGCCTTGACCCCCGAAAGTGTCGATCACCGTGTACTGCGGGAACGGGCGAAGGGCCTGCTGGACAGTTCCTTTGAAGCCAGGATAAGGGGCTGCGATTCCAAACGAATTAGCTAGCGCCGAGCCGACATTGCTGTTGAGGACCGCGGTGCTCTGTGCGATGCTGCCGAAAGCGGTGAGATAAGCGGGATTGACCTGGTTGTAATCGAGGAGCTGAGCCTGCAGGTGCGAGCCGACTACGCCATTGTAAGAAGCCTCAATAAGCGTATTCGAGCTGAGCTGGCGCTGGATGGAGAAGTTGAAATTATTGAACTCGGGCGGCCGTGTAGTTTCCTTGCCTTGCCACCAACTCACACTGGTGCCATTGGAGACGGACGGATTAATAAAGGGCGGAGCCGTCCAGGGCGGCATCCCCTGACTGAGGAGGAAGGCGGGTTGTATGCCGCCGCTTTGATTAGGAAAGTTTTGCGTTAAGGTAAAGCCCATGTTGTGGGTCGAGCCGGTGACCGCCATGAGGGGACCGAAGGAGCGTGCATAGGAACCGCGGATCACGGTCTTCTCATTCAACGAGTATGCGAAGCCAACGCGGGGTCCAAAGGCACCAAAGTACGAGTCCGCGAGCGTGCGAGAGCCCTGCCTGCCAGGACCGGTGCCCGCGAAAATGACAGCACCGGGGATGCCGCCAGCACCGGGATTTGGAGTGGTTGGCGAGAAATCAGACCAGCGATCTTCCAGACCGGTAGGCGGAAGATTGGTCTCCCAACGGATGCCCAGATTCAGGACAAGTTTTCTGCTCACATGCCAATCGTCCTGGAAAAAGCCCGCGTAGTAAGGAAATTGCTGGCCAATGAAACGCGGCGTGTCGATTGATCCGTTGTCCGCGTAGCCGAGTAGGAATGACGCGAAGGAATTACCGCCCTGATTGGGA
>DATBDT010000096.1:0-66429 GCA_036269815.1 Bryobacteraceae bacterium | reverse complement strand
GAAAGGTCATCGGCCATCGAGATCTATGGGCTCTTGCCATCGTCCTCGGAAGAGAACTCAAACCCAACGCCTCCGCCGAGAAGGTGGCGTAACATGAAACTCAGCCGCTCTCAACCTTCAACTGGACTTGGGACATCCTCTGCCGTTTTCACGCGCGGCTCAGAAACGTTTTGGTTCTTCCAAAAATGAAAGCTGCCATGGATATTCCGGGTTGCCCTCTAAGCAAAGTCTTTCGGCAGCAGAATCGAGGGCGAAAACTGTTATGCCTCACTATCGTGCTACAGAAATGCGATACGAATGAGTATGAGCAAACCTTTTCTCTTCGAAGTGCCATGACGACCGGCGCCTCTCCGAAGAAAATTGAGAACCCAATCGGGTCAGCTCAAGGTGCGGTGCCTGAGGCGCCGGCTCACACATGTCGAACCACCTATATCGTTGCTCTTCGTATCTGCTGCACAAACTACGAATGTCTCGGTAAGTTATTTGACCGAGCCGCTCTCCTCTGATTGGCCGTTCCAGGTTAGACTGGTTACAGAGTCTCCCTTTCATGCACCGCTGTGCCGTTAGTTAGCGGCTTTTTTCTTTTAAGTGGATGAGCAGCCCTATGGAACCCGAATGGCCGACGCAGGTTTTTCGTTTTTCTTCCGAACACCCACTCGCGACCTCCCTGCGCAGCCTGTTTTGACGGCCGAATAGAGCTGGGAGTGGTTAGACCGCGATATACGTTAATTGCGTAGCGGTATTAAGGGCAAAACAGAGTTCGGATCCCAAACGATTAAAAACTTCGATGTAAGCAAACTGCGCAACACCTTTGGTGGCACGCCCGAATTGTCTAGTGGCACGCCCGAATTGTCGCGAAGACTTCTACTTACCTCAAACGGACGTCACGTTTGCGAGAGAAGCCCAATGACGCCCCAAGGCAATCGAGTTGTGCCTGTAAGAACGCTCGGACCGATACGCGATGCTACCTCTTACATTCCTACTTTGGACGGGTGGCGTGCAGTCGCGATTTTATTGGTGCTTTGGCATCACTTAGGTAAAGCTGTGTACTTGAATGGCCCCGATCATTATTGGATAGACAGCCAGACCCGCTTGGGCACGATCGGTGTTCCCATATTTTTTGGGTTAAGCGGGTTTCTCATTACAGCGCTCCTTTTGCAGGAATTTCAATCTCGGTATCGAATTTCCCTCAAGAGCTTCTACATACGACGCTGCTTTCGCATTCTTCCGCCGCTCCTTGTTTTCTTGATTGCGCTCGAGTTACTCGGATTAGTCCTTACTCGGCTGGAATTCGTATCCTCTTTGCTGTTTTTTCGTAACTACGCTGCTGCTGTGAGTGGGGGGCTGTTCACATTTCATCTGTGGTCTCTTTCGGTTGAAGAACATTTTTATTTCTTATGGCCGACGATCCTGTGCGTTTTGCTGCGGCGCGGCAACCCGTTAACGCCGACAGTCCTCATAGCGGTTGGGTTTGGGGTATGGGAAGTAATCGATTTTCACTTTCATTTTCTTCATCGGCTTGCTCCAATGCTCGACACTCCCATGCGCACTGATCTAAGGCTCGCAGGGCTCATATGGGGCTGCGCCGCCGGTATTATCTTTCAGAACGTGGGTTTTCGCGGGATTGCGGCGCGTTACCTGACGTGGCCAGTTTTCGGGCTGGCCTTCCTGTTACTTGCCTGTTCTCAGGTTGTTGCGCTACGACTGGCTACCGTTTGGGGTGCTGCCCTGATTCCGATTCTGATCTTTGGCACAGCCGCCCATCCTGACTGGAAACTCAGCACTGTACTGGAATGGCGGTTACTTCGGTGGATTGGAAGGATCTCATACAGCCTGTATTTGTGGCAGCAGTTATTCCTGGTGCCGAGATGGGACGCTCATCCTTTCCCGTTGATACAAAGCCTTCCGTTTAGTATTTTGTTGCCGTTTGCGTGCGCGGCAGCGAGCCATGCTTGGATTGAACAGCCGACAATTCGCATAGGCCGCCGTCTGGCGCAGAGACTTGCGATTAAACCTGCCGGGCTACGTAGCCAAACTGCTGGTACTGTTGAAGCCGCATAAAATTGTGAAGCTAGTGAAGAATAAGCACAATATTCCCGAAGAGTGGATTATGAGCTACTCGAGTTATCCGAGGATGGCAACGGTTCCGCAGCTGTTTGCGGAACAGGCGAAGGACACCCCCGACGCCATCGCTGTTTCGGATAACTTAGAACAACTCACGTTTGCCGATCTCGATCGCAGATCCGATCGGTTAGCTTGGGCATTACTAGACGCTGGAATACTGCCGGAGAGCGCTGTTGCGATCGTGATGCGGCGCTCGGTTCGAATGATCGTTGCCATGCTTGCGGTGCTCAAAGTAGGCGGTACATATGTTCCCGTTGACGAAAACTGCCCGGCCCAGCGGCTGCTCTTGATTCTGGAAGACGCCGGGATCAAGTTTGCGTTAACGGATGAGGCGAACACACATCGGCTTCAGAAAATGCCGGTATTAGTCGTGAGCGAGACGGTAACGTCGACAGATCCTCCAGACCGAGCCAAAGGCCCTTTTCCGACGCCGTCGCATTCTGGTCCGCTGAGCCGGGCCTACATTATGTATACGTCCGGGTCCACCGGAACACCGAAGGGCGTCGAAGTCGTACATCGAGGAATCGTCCGCCTGGTCCGGAATACCAATTACGTAGAATTCGGGCCGACAGATGTTGTCGGGCAGGTTGCCAATCCGGCATTCGACGCGATTACCTTTGAAGTCTGGGGCGCACTTCTCAACGGTTCGCGTGTAGTTATTCTCGACACCGACACCGTTCTCTCTCCGAAGAACTTTGCGAGCGCTATCGAAAAACATGGCATCACGATCATGTTCCTGACTGCGTCTCTGTTCAGTGTGATGGCCGCTACTATTCCTACAGCTTTTGGAAGAATGCGGACTTTGATGGCCGGAGGGGATGCCGTCAATCCAGAGGCCGCTCGGACCATCCTGAAAATGGGTCCCCCGCAAAGATTAGTGAACGGATACGGGCCGACGGAGTGCACGACATTTTCGGTATGCCACTGGATTCAATCGGTTCCAGAGGGCGCCCGGTCCATTCCGATCGGGCGGCCGATCTCGAACTCGGAAGCGTTCGTTTTGAACGGCGCGTTGGAAGTAGTTCAGGTGGGCGAAGCGGGTGACCTTTATCTTGGAGGTGATGGTCTCGCGCGCGGTTATCTGAACCGTCCCGAACTTACTGCGGAACGTTTTATCGCGCATCCCTTTGATTCCACGCCGGGCGCACGGCTGTATAAAACCGGAGACCGGGCGCGCTATCTTCCAGAGGGAACGATCGAATTTCTTGGACGGCTCGATCACCAGGTTAAATTTCACGGTTTTCGCATAGAACTTGGAGAGATCGAGACAGCTCTAAAGAAACACCCGCAAGTCATCGATGCGGTAGTTATGGTGGTGAAGGCCTCCGCCCACGACGATAGACTCGCCGCTTGGGTCTCATTGATTAACCCGGAACGGCTTAGCGAATCGGATTTGCGCCTATTTCTCAGCGATGAGTTGCCGAAGTATATGGTGCCGTCCCACGTTGTGGTGTTAGCGGCGCTTCCGCTCAATGCGGTCGGCAAAGTGGACCGGAACTTGCTACCAGATCCATTGTCCGCGCAGCGGGGGCAAGAGGGCGGGGCGCTGGCGTCTACCCAGCTCGAGACTCGCATTATGGAAATATGGAAACAAGTGCTTTCGCTCTCCAGCGTCGGGGTCGATGAAAATTTTTTCGACCTTGGCGGCACCTCGCTTACGCTGGCGCTGGTTGCAGATCGGCTACAGGCACTCAATAAGCCATTTGAAATTACCGACTTGTTTCGTCATCCAACAATTCGTACGCTCGCCCGGTTTCTCGGGACAACTGAAGATCAGTCGGGCGGCGCCCTGGTCCGAGCCGCGCAGGAGCGAGCGGCACGTCAGAGGGCGGCTTTCCGCGCCCGCCCACAGTCACCTGTTGTGAACAAAATTTAAGACTGCTGCCTTACACCTCGTTCATTTTTCACAGCATGGAAGCTAATACAGATCCTATCCTCGACAGCATTGCCATTGTCGGTATGTCCGGGCGTTTTCCGGGCGCATCGAGCACTACGCAGTTCTGGCAGAACCTAAAGGACGGAATCGAGTCGATCTCTCACTTTTCCGTTGAAGAGCTAGAGGTGCGCGATGCCAAGGTGCAGGGCTCGCAGGAAGGATATGTGCGGGCCCGGGCCATCCTCGCGGATGTCGATCGCTTCGACGCGGAATTCTTTGCGATTTATCCGCAGGAAGCCCGGCTGATGGATCCGCAGCACCGCATTTTTCTGGAGTGTTGCTGGCAGGCCATAGAGGACGCGGGCTACGATGTCGGAGATCTCTCGGCAGCAGCGGGCGTATTTGCCGGCTGTAGTCCGAACAGTTATTTTCTGACGCAGGTCTGCCAGGATCGAAATTTCGCCCTGGACTACGCGGCGGCTTATCAACTCGGGCAATACACAACGATGCTCGGAGCCATCGCGGACACGCTGGCCACGCGCGTTGCGTATAAGCTCAATCTACGTGGCCCAGCCATAACGGTCCTTTCCGCCTGCTCAACCTCTTTGGTTGCGGTAAGTCAGGCGTGCAGCAGCCTTTTGTCTTATCAGTGCGATACCGCCCTGGCCGGCGCAGTTTCCATTACGTTCCCACAGAAGCGCGGCTATTTGTACCAGGCAGGCGGTATGGGCTCGGTGGACGGGCACTGCCGCAGCTTCGATAAAGATGCCCAAGGTACTGTTTTTGGATCGGGTGCCGGCGTCGTTGTCCTGAAACGATATGCGGATGCGGTTGCTGCCGGCGATTCGATCTACGCCGTA
Source organism: Bryobacteraceae bacterium (assembly GCA_036269815.1). GTDB lineage: Bacteria > Acidobacteriota > Terriglobia > Bryobacterales > Bryobacteraceae > Bog-105. Next base: position 61,569 of record DATBDT010000096.1, on the reverse strand, counting down.
ATCAAAGGCTTTGCTGTCAACAATGACGGCGCATCGAAGATTGGTTTCACCGCACCGAGCGTGGAAGGACAAGCCAGCGTCATCGCAACCGCCCAGGCGATGGCCGGCATCGACCCGGATTCCATCAGCTACATCGAAGCGCACGGAACCGGCACACCCCTTGGTGATCCGATCGAAGTTGCGGCGCTCACAGAAGTTTTTCGTGCCAGTACTGCGCGGACCCGATTTTGCGCGTTAGGCACTGCGAAGACAAATGTCGGACATCTCGACGTTGCCTCGGGAGTCACCGGTTTAATTAAAACCGCGTTGTCGCTTCGGCATCGTCAAATCCCTCCGATGCTCCATTTCGCATCGCCTAATCCGAACCTGCACCTTGAAACCAGTCCCTTCTATGTAAATCGGGAATTGATAGATTGGCCGGCTGGCGAAACTCCGCGCCGCGCGGGGGTCAGCTCTTTTGGTGTCGGTGGTACGAACGCGCACGTCGTGGTCGAGGAAGCGCCGGCCGCTACTGAAAGCCCCAGCTTGCGCTCGGTTCAGCTGCTGCCGCTGTCAGCACGCTCGCCGGAAGCGTTGTCACAGATGGCTTCACAACTGGCGGAACACTTATCGGCTCAGCCGAATGTCAATCTCGCGGATGTGGCGTACACGCTTCAGCGTGGGCGGCGAGCTTTCGATTATCGCGCCACTGTGGTTGCGGCGAGCGTCGAAGAAGCAAACCAGCCATTGACAAACTCGCAAACGCTGGCGATTCGACGCAGCGCAACTCCCAATCTGCACTTCCTTTTTCCGGGACAGGGCGCGCAATATCCTGGGATGGGGTTAGGCCTTTATTCATCGGAGCCGACATTTCGCAACGTAGTGGATCGCTGTGCTGAAATACTCAAACCGATTCTTGGCGAAGACTTGCGCCCGCTGCTCTACGCTGTCGATGGCGGTTCTCCGGAATCTCGTCTTCGCCTGAATCAGACACAATTCGCGCAGCCGGCGCTCTTTGCAACGGAATACGCGATGGCTCAGTTATGGCTGAGCTGGGGTGTGAAGCCGGCCGGCATGATCGGACATAGTATCGGCGAATTTGTTTGCGCCTGCCTGGCCGGGGTTTTCTCACTTGAAAATGCCGTCGCTTTGATTGCACGGCGCAGCATGCTCATGCAAAAGCTTCCCGGAGGCGCCATGTTGTCGGTCCGCTTGCCGGAAGCGGAGATCATTCCTTTTCTCAGCGAGCGGATGTCCATTGCAGCGTTGAACTCTCCATCGCTGGGCGTTGTCTCGGGTCCGCTCGATGCGATCGATGCTTTAGAGGAAACGCTCAAATCTCGCCGCGTGGCGTGCCGGCGTCTACACACGTCGCATGCCTTCCATTCCGCGATGATGGACCCGATCATTGATGAATTTACCGGCTACGTTCAGCAAGTCTCGCTCCACGCGCCGGAAAGTTCTTATCTTTCCTGTGTAACCGGCGACTGGATTCGTAATGAAGATGCGACAAATCCGAGATATTGGGCACAGCACTTCAGAGAACCGGTCCGCTTTGCAGATGCGGTGGCGCGGCTAACCAAGGACTCGTCGAATATTTTGCTCGAAGTCGGTCCAGGCAGCACGCTACAGAGCCTAGTCCGGCAACAACCCGATTTTTCGAGAAAGACGCACCTCGCCGTGTCATCTCTGCCTGACTCCACGGTCCGCGAAGGAAAGACCGATCCGGCCGCATTCGATCAGGCGACGGTCTTCGATGCCCTCGGTACCCTGTGGAGCAGCGGAGCGCAGGTGGATTGGAACGCGCTGCATGAAAACGCCCCGCGTCGGCGCGTTTCTTTGCCAACATACCCTTTTGAACGGAAACGCTTCTGGATTGATGAAACCACGGAGCGCGTCGAAGTCATCGCCATGCCTGCCCCTTCGGCCAACGCCAACTCGAACGCAATTGAAAAAATAGAAGAAAAAGTTTTGGAGAAAGAAGTGAGTGAACCCCTCTCCGTAAGCGCATCCGCTTCTGCCGATGTTTCTGGCGGTCGCCTGCGCCGTATCGTTGACCTGCTTGTATCTCTCTGCCAGGAATTGTCGGGAATGGAAGCAGCTGAGCTGATTCCGAGTGCAACGTTCCTCGAATTGGGCTTCGATTCGCTGTTTCTGACACAGTTAACACAATCGATTCAAAGCCGTCTTGGCGCCAAAGTGACATTCCGACAGTTGCTGGCTGATTTTCCTTCCATGGAAACTTTGGCTGTATATCTTGACCAGACATTGCCCGCCACAGCACTCGCACCCGAGACTCGACAGGCGGCTCCCGAAGCGTTGCCGGTTATGGCATCCGGCCCGGCTCCACAGCAAGTTTCTCAATCCATGCCGGCCTCAGCAGTAGTTGCGGATGGAGCGATTGAGCGACTGTTAAAAGAGCAGTTGCAAACCATGACGCAGTTCATGAACCAGCAGCTCGAATTTTTGCGCGGAACGGCTGCGTCAATGCCGGCCGCGACAACGATTTCGGTTCAACAGACTGCTCTGCCGGCTGCGACCCCACCACAGGCCGCGACGCCGGTCCAATCCGCCCCGCCGGTCTCACCCACTACGCCGCCTGCGGCCACCGCGTCAGGGCCGGGCAGCGAAACAAAAGCATTCGGACCCTACAAGCCGATCCAACGGTCGCAACCGTCAACAACGATTACCCCGGCGCAACAAGCTGCACTCGATTCGTTGATCGATCGGTACACAAAGAAGACGCCGGGATCCAAAGCGCATACCCAAAAATATCGTGCCGTTCTGGCCGATCCGCGCGCAGCATCCGGCTTCCGCATGGAATGGAAAGAAATTATTTATCCCATCGTTTCGAAGCGATCGCGCGGTTCGAAGATTTGGGACGTCGATGGAAACGAGTACATCGATCTGCTAAACGGATTCGGTCAAATTGCCTTGGGCCATATGCCGGATTATGTCCGCGATGCAGTCCAGCGGCAAATTGAAGATGGTGTCGAGATTGGCCCCCAGACGGCATTGGCCGGAGAAGTGGCGCAGATGCTCTGCGAACTCACCGGAATGGAGCGGGCAACGTTCTGTAATACCGGCTCGGAAGCGGTAATGGCGGCCATGCGGGTGGCACGTACTGTAACCGCGCGCAAGAAAGTTGTCATCTTCACCGGTGACTACCATGGGAATTTCGATGAGGTTCTCGCTAAAAGAATCGGCAAAGTCGAGGCGCTTCGTTCGGGTCCGGTTGCACCCGGAATTACGTCCGAGGGCGTCGCGAACATGGTGGTGCTCGAATATGGGGCGCCAGAATCTTTAGAGTTCATCCGTCAGCATGCGAACGAATTTGCTGCGGTTCTGGTGGAGCCGGTACAAAGCCGTCATCCACACCTCCAGCCGAGAGAATTTCTGAAAACCTTACGCGAGATCACGCTCGCCGAAGGAATCGCTCTTATCTTCGATGAAGTGGTAACCGGCTTCCGCCTTCACCAGGGAGGAGCGCAAGCATATTACGGAATTCAAGCTGATTTGGCGACTTACGGAAAGATCCTGGGCGGCGGTTTCCCGATCGGTGCTTTGGCAGGAAAAGCGGCGTTCATGGACGCTCTTGATGGCGGCCCCTGGAGCTACGGCAACAACTCGTTCCCGGAAACCGGCGTGACATTTTTTGCGGGGACCTTTGTCCGGCATCCGGTGGCCATGGCGGCGGCGCGCGCGGTCCTCACACATCTGAAGGAGCAAGGCCCTGCACTGCAGGAGGATCTCAACGCGCGTACCAGCGAATTGGTGGCCGATCTAAACTCTATTTTTGAGCGCTTTGCTGTGCCCTCGCGGGTCGAGTCCTGTGGAAGCATCTTCTACTTCGGATTCCATTCCGATTTCCGATTTGGAAGCTTGTTCTACCACCACTTGCGATTACGCGGCATTCACATACTCGAAGGTTTTCCGTGCTTCCTTACGACCGCCCACATTAACGCTGATTGCCAGCGGATTCGCGAGGCATTTGAAGAGAGCCTTCGTGACATGCAGTCCGGTGATTTGCTGCCCCAAGCCGCGGCAGCTATCCCAGGTTCCATCATAGGCGACGATGCAATCGCCGATGAACCCGCCGAAGCGCCTCTGACAGAGCCCCAGCTCGAGGTCCTGTTGTCTAGTCATCTCGGCCCGGAGGCAGCCTGTGCGTTCAACGAATCGCTAAGTATTCGCTTGACCGGCAGTTTGGATCAAGCGGCATTGCGGCAAAGTGTGCTCGATGTGATCAACCGTCACCAGGCCCTGCGCGCTACATTCGATCCGGATCGGTTAATGGCATCCTTCGGCCGCCAGACGAAAATTGATATCCCGCTGGTCGATTTTTCTTCGGATCCTGCCGATCAGTGCGAACAGAAGCTCACAGAGTTCATCGATCGTGATGCGAGGACTCCGTTCGACCTGATTCATGGGCCGGTTGTGCGCGCCGCGCTGGTTCGATTCGCACCTGACTCGCACGTTCTCGTCTTTACTTCTCATCACATTGTTTGTGACGGCTGGTCTATGAATGTGATCGTTTACGAACTGGGCCAGATTTATTCTGCCCGGCGTGCTAACCGGGGCGCCGGTCTACCGAAGCCGTTAGCATTTGCCGTCTATGCGGAGCAGCAGCGAGCCGAGATCGATTCGCCGGAATCGCAGCGCATCGAACAGTATTGGCTTCAACAATTTGCCGATCCCGCACCGCTTTTGGATTTACCCGTCGATCACCCTCGTCCCACCGTAAAGGGTTTCGCTGGTTCGACGATCCGAAAGAAGATTGATCGCGCGAACTACGAAAAAATTAAGCGTGCGGGAGCTCGTGTCGGTTCCACGTTGTTTACGACATTGCTGACCGGCTTTGAGGTTCTGTTATTCCGCTTGACAGGTCAGGACGATGTTGTTGTGGGAGTTCCGGCCGCAGCCCAATCTCTTCTCGATGGCGAAACTCTCGTCGGGCATTGCGTCAACTTTCTTGCGATTCGGGGCAAGCTGCCTGCTTCAGCCGATTTTGAGCAACTGTTGTCGGAAACCAAGAAAACGATTCTAAATGCGTACGATCACCAGCAATATACCTATGGGACATTGGTTCGAAAGCTTGGCTTGGCGCGAGATCCGAGCCGGCTTCCGCTCATCGAAGTTCAGTTTAATTTGGAGCGTGTCGCAGGCCAGGCAAAGTTCGACGGCTTACAGGTTGTCGTTGACCCCAATCCCAAGCGCGCCGTCAATTTCGACCTGTTCTTCAACATTGTTGAATCCGCCGACGGGTTAACAATCGATTGCGACTACAACACCGATCTTTTCGAAGCCACAACCATTAAGCGCTGGCTCGGGTACTACGAGAATTTACTGAGTGTTGCGAGCGCAGATCTGCGCCAAAAGGTCGCGCTTCTCCCGCTGCTCGACACCGCCGAAAGAGAATTGCTGATCACCGGCCTCAACCAGACCGAAGCCCCGTATCCGGCGGAGCGGTGCATCCATGAGCTCATCTTTGAGCAGACCCAGCGGACCCCGGATGCCATTGCAGTCATTTTTGGTCAGCAAGCTCTCACTTACCGCGAATTAGACCAGCGCGCCAATCAACTCGCACACCACCTCGTACGCCACGGTGTTGGACCGCAAAGCAAAGTTGCGATCTGCTTGAACCGTTCGGCCGAAATGCTCCAGGCGCTGCTTGCGGTCCTGAAATGCGGTGCAACCTATCTGCCGCTGGATCCGGCGTTGCCGCGCGATCGTGTTCAATTCATTTTGGAAGAGGCGGAAGTCAAGGCGTTGCTGACGACCGAAGAGGAAGCTTTGCGCTTAGCGGGCCTCTCGACCTGCTTCATCTGCCTTGACTCTGACGCGGGCACTATTGCTAAGGAATCCATTGACGGATTGCCGAACGCGGCGAACGCAACGAGTGTTGCTTATGTAATCTACACCTCCGGATCCACCGGAAAGCCTAAGGGCGTGGAGATTTCTCACCGTGCCGTGGTCAATTTTCTCTGGTCAATGCGTCGGGAACCAGGTATCACGAGCGACGACCGGCTCCTTGCGGTGACCACGCTGTCGTTCGACATCGCGGGACTCGAAATGTTTCTTCCGCTGATCGTCGGAGCCCGGGTCGTCATTGCCAGCCGGGAAGCGACCCTCGACGGCACGTTGCTCAGCAATCTTGTTCGCGACGAGGGCATCACCACGATGCAGGCGACGCCGGCTACATGGCGCCTGCTGCTCGAGGCTGGCTGGACACCAGCGCCAAAATTTAAGATGTTGTGCGGCGGCGAGGCCTTGCCGCGCACGCTTGCCGACCAATTATTAGCAGGCGAAGGGGAACTCTGGAACATGTATGGGCCGACCGAAACAACCATCTGGTCGGCGGTTTCCCGTGTTTGCCCATCCACTGAAGCTGTTCCAATTGGACCGCCCATCGCGAATACACAGTTCTACGTCGTCGATGTAACTGGACAGCTTTCGCCTTTCGGTGTGCCGGGCGAATTGTGGATTGGTGGCGACGGTGTGGCCGAAGGCTATTTCAAGCGCCCGCAACTTACGGCCGATCGTTTCGCAGCCGATCCATTTAGACAAAACAGTCGCGTATATAAAACCGGCGATCTGGTGCGTCGTTTGCCTGATGGCATGCTGGAATTCCTAGGCAGGCTGGACTATCAGGTCAAGCTTCGCGGATACCGCATTGAACTAGGTGAGATAGAAACCGTACTGGCCGCCCACCCGGAGATTGCCGAGGCTGTTGTTGTAGCGCTCGAAAGTAAGGATACAAAGCGGCTTGTTGCTTACTACACAGCAGTGAACGGACACGGTCCGGAAAATCAGGAGTTAAAAGACTTCGTTAACGAAAAACTTCCCTCCTATATGGCGCCGGCAGTGTTTGTCCGTCTGGATGCGCTGCCGCGCACGCCCAATGGCAAAGTAAACCGGAAGGTGCTTCCTGCTCCGGATCTCAATGCCATTCGCGAAAAACTCCCACAACGGCCGCCGACAACACCGCTTGAACTCAATCTGGCTGAGATTTGCAAGGAAGTCTTACAGCTTGACAACATCGGCGTGGATGATAACTTGTTCGAATTGGGCGCCGACTCAATTCAGATATTCCGGATTGTGGCGCGAGCGAATCGAAGCGGCCTTGCTTTGACGGCGCCGCAGCTACTACAGAAGCCGTCAATTGCAGGCGTTGCATCTACTTTGTCGGCCGTTGGCGAATCCTCAACTCGCCCGAATCGCTCGCCAATCCTGGCAATTCCCCGGCAGAGCAGGACTGTGCTTTCGAACAGCCGGGTTCCGGAGCGTTCTGCATGAATACTCTGACAGAAACCGATTTGCAGCCTGAAGTAAAGAACGAAATCTACGCATTTCCGTGCAGTGTAGTCCAGCGCATTGCCTGGTTTCTCGATCGGATGTCCCCCGCGACTCCGATGATGAACATCGCAGTGCGGGTCCGCCTGGAAGGAGCGCTTTTGGTACCGCGCCTCAAGGAGGCGTTCCTCGAGATCATTTCGCGACATGAGATCTTAAGGACCACGTTTGATGCGCCGGATGGTGAGCCCAGGCAAATCGTAAGCCCCACCATCCACTTCGATCTCCCTCACATCGACCTTCGCAAGTTGCCGGCTGCCGAGCGCACGGCCCGAGCGGAACGGCTTGCGGCGGAGGAAGCGCTGAAGGGCTTCGATATTGAAAAGGGCCCTCTTTTCCGAGCCAGCGTTCTCCAAACCGATAACGAAGAGTTCATCCTTCTTCTGACCATGCATCACATGATTTCCGATGGCTGGTCGATCGGCATCGTTACCAACGAGCTTGGCGAACTCTATGAGGCCCTGACGCAGCAACGCCCGCATTCGCTTCCTGCACTTGCAATCCAGTATGGCGATTACGCATCGTGGCAGCAGGAGTGGATGAACAGTGAAGACTACAAGTCGCAACTTGCAAAACTGAAAGAGAAGCTCGACGGTTTTAAGCCGCTTATCCTCGAAACCGACATTGCGCGGCCCGCAAGTTCCTGCGGAACTGGACAAATACGCTCCTTAGTTTTGCCGCGGGATCTGACCAACAGACTCAAACGTCTGAGTGATGAACGAGGATGCACCTTGTTCATGACGATGTTTTCGACGTTTGTGGCCCTGATGTACCGGGACTCCAGGCAGCCGGAAATTGTCATCCGCACGCAATCGGCGGGCCGGGATCGCGTTGAGCTTGAACCATTGATCGGCTGGCTGGTAAATTCGCTGGTGCTCCGGAATGAAGTATCCGGCGATATGGCGTTTGTGGAACTTCTGGATCGTGTCCGGAACTCGGTTCTTGAGTCCATCGATTACCAGGACATTCCGTTTGAAGCATTGATGGAGGTATTGCGACCGGCGCCGACCCCGCCACGGCATCCGCCATTCCAGGTGAATTTCATTTTTCAACGAGATCTTGTTGCACCATGGCGCCGCGCCGGTGTGAGCATGACACCTATCCCTTCAAAAGCGGCCGGAACATTTTGCGATCTTAATTTTTTCCTGGTCGAGCGTGCAGACGGATGGCGGGCGTCCGTCGACGTGAATGGCGACGTCTTCCACGTTGAAACCGGAGAGCAGATGTTGCACCGCTTCGCAAAGCTGCTTGAATCTGTTGCTAGTAATCCATCTCAGAAGATATCCGCAATCGATTTTCCGCCCGTTCTCCGTAAATCGCGCCAGCGTGGGGAGGCCCCAGAGGTCAGCGCTTGTTATGTTGCGCCACGCACCGCCGTCGAGGAAAAAATTGCATCCATCTGGGAAGATATTCTCCGCGTGCGCCCGATTGGCGTCACTGCCAACTTTGTCGATCTGGGCGGACATTCTCTCTTAGCAGTGCCCCTGCTGGTTCGCATCAAGGAGCAGTTTGGGCTCTCAATACCACTGGCGCAGCTTTTTGCTGACCCGACGGTTGAAGCCATGGCGAGAGTCATCGAACGACCCGGGCCGGCGGAAGCAAAGAAGGTTGTACCGATCCAGCCTGCTGGATCTAGACATCCATTCTTCATGATCGGCGGCGACCATTGGTTCAGACATCTGGCCAGAAGGCTCGGTCCGGATCAACCATTTCTGGGGCTTTCTCTCCAACCTTATGAGCAGTTGCCAAAGCCTGCAACCTTCCAGGAGATCGCGAACGATCTTGCGGCACTGCTGGTCGAGATTCATCCGGAAGGGCCATTCTTTTTAGGCGGATGGTGCGTGGATGGTGCAGTGGCTTATGAAGTAGGGCAGCGCCTCACGGCGATGGGACGCGAAGTAGGATTGATCGTCTTGATGGACGTCGTCAATCCTTTCTACAAGCGTGTTTGCCGCACCAAATTGTCATCGGCCACGCGCCTCGCTAGACGAATTGTTGATCTGGTGCGGGACGCCGGCCGGTTACAGGGCAGAGATGCCGGACGCCATTTTCGGGACGGTCTCCTCGACATTTCAGCTCGGGTTCAGCGAGCGCTCTTTCCGTCCCGGTACGGAGAAGAGCCGGATCAGGCGATCATTCAAAACGATCCCAGCCGGCAAGAATTTCGCTGTCTGCTGTATCGGTCGGAAGACCTCTATACGCCGGGTCCAAATCGAACTCCGCTTCTGCTGATCCGATCTCAGGTGGATCGATATCAGGACCCCGATTTAGGTTGGCGTAAGGTAGCGCTCGGCGGTCTCGAAACCGTTGAGGTTCCCGGCGACCATATCGGCATGTTTCGCGAACCGGAAGTCGAGGCTGTGGCCGCTGCACTCTGGAATCGCCTTGAACCGCTGTCCTAAGCGTCTTTCCAAAGTAATCACAGAATGAGAACGCTTGAAATCCTTCTTCTCGCGGCTGCCACGTCGTATCTTGCTTGGCTTTCGTTTGGCACAGGTACGCCCGGCTCGGTTTTCGAATACTTGCCCTTCACGGCCGTGGCATTGATGGTATTTCACCTGTTTCTCGAGCGCTTTCGCTGGCACATGCTTCCGGCATACGCACTTGTAGTCGGCACGCTGATTTCATTTCCTTGGTGTCGTGCGCAGGAATTCAAGCTTAGACTGACCGTAGTCGCCGTAATGTGGATGGCCGCGGCTGTTCTGATTGTCGGGACGGGAATCTTAAGCGGCTTGCTTTATCCGGTATTTTCGTTTGCGCCGCTCACCGGGAAACACCAGGTGGGAACGGCCGCTCAACACTTTATTGATAAGGGGCGTGTCGATCCGTATGCGCCCGGCGGACAGAGCTTGCGCGAACTGATGGTTCAGTTTTGGTATCCCACGGGCTCTTCGACACCGAAGACGCAAAGGTCGCGATACCGGAATGGACGAAAAGAGAACTGGCGGTCGGCCAACCTAGCGCTTGTCAAAACCAGGTCACATCCAAATGCTCCACTCCTGAGTCGATCCGAAAAGCTGCCGCTCGTGTTTTTCTCCGGCCCAAATGATCGGTTTCAAAATACCTTCCAGACCGAAGAATTGGCAAGCCACGGATATATCGTCGCCGCCGTTGAGCACCCTTACGGCTCGGATGTCGTCTGCTTCCCCGATGGCCGATCCATTTTGAGACGCAAAGAGAATGTGTTTTTGGATTTCTCTAGTGAAGCTGCGCTGGCGGATTCTAACCGGGAGGTTACCAATGAGCTCGGTATCCGCGCCGCCGACATTCAATTCGTACTGAATTGCCTGGAAAGTTTCGATCGGCTGAGAGACTCGCGCCATCTCTCCGGCATGCAGATAGACGAGTCAGTCGTTCAGATCGCTCAAAGTTTTGATCGATCGAAAGTCGGCATGTTCGGACACAGCTTTGGGGGCGCCGTGGCGGCTGAGTTATGCTCCCGTGACCGCAGATTTCGGGCAGGCATCAACATGGATGGCTGGATGTTCGGCGAATCCCGGAGCGAAGGCGTCACAACTCCTTTTTTCTTTATGGTGGACGCCACGCCGCGGCCGGACACTGCGGATTTGCAGGCCAGCGATCCCCAAAAACGCCGCATGGCAGAACGGACTCTTCAGGGCTATCAGGATGTTGAACGCTCATTAGATGACCATGGTGGCTATTTTCTCCAAGCGCCCGGCCTGGAGCACATGAACTATTCGGATTATCCACTCCACTCCCGGGCGAAAGCGTGGACAGGAGCGGGCGCGATTGACTTACGCCGCGCTCATTTAATGATTAATCGTCTTAGTCTGGCTTTCTTCAATACACATTTACAAAATGCGCCGCAGGAGATCCTGTCATCGATCGCCGCGGACTTCCCGGAAGCTGAGTTTCGCGTCGTCAAACCAGCTATCAGCCGGGCTCCGCTTGCTATGCGGAGCAGCGGCGTACCGGCATGAGCCGCACGCGCCGTTTTCTCGATGGAGTGGCCCTCACTTATGCCAATCAGGTGTTTGTCATGTTGGTGGGCTTGTGGCTAACTCCGTTTTTGTTGCACCACCTCGGCCAGCATGATTTTGGATTATGGCTGATCGGCCTCAAGGCCCTCTCCTACTTATCCTTACTGGATATAGGAGTGCTGGCGCTGCTGCCTCGCGAGGTCGCCTATGCGAAAGGCCGCATGGCGGTTGGAGAACCGGCATCCGGAGTGCGCCTGCTGATTGAAGAGACAACCTTTGTTGTCTTTACACAATTGCCGGTACTGATCGTGGCGAGCGTCATCGCATGGCAGATGATGCCGCGGGAAAGCGCGCAATTTCGCAACTCGGCCGGTATTCTTCTCGCCGTTTTCGCAATCCAATTCCCGTTGAAAATAGCATACGCGGCACTCGAGGGATTACAGGAGCTCGGCTATCTCGGCACATTGCAACTCGTCGGCTGGGCGGGGGGTCTCGCGGTAAACGTAGCGCTAGTCGCGATGGGGCACGGACTGTACGGACTAGCCTTTGGCTGGGGCGTGACCCAGGCCGTGCTGTCCCTTGGCGCAATCTGGAAGCTCTACCGGTCGTATTCAGAGTTCGCTCCATTTCGTCTGCGTGCGATTTCCTGGGCGAAGTACAAACAAATCATAGGCTCAGGAGCTTGGGTAAGCCTGAGTCAGATAGCGCAGCTCTTGCGGACTTCGGATTTCCTGTTGATTGGCAAGATTTTAGGCGCGCCCGCCGTCGTCCCGTATTCTTGCAGCGGGAAATTGGTCGCGATTGCCCAAAATCAGCCGCTTGCCGTTATGCAATCGGCACAGCCTGCATTAAGCGAATTGCGGGTTGCGGCTGAGCGTAAGCATGTAGCGCAGGTTGTAGGCTCTCTCACCCAGGCGATGCTTCTAATAAGTGGCTTGGCTACCATCGTTGTTCTCGCGATGAATCATGCGTTCGTGGTGCGTTGGGTCGGCACCACCCAGTATCTTGGGTTCGCGTTCACGTTGCTGCTGTTACTCGATATGCTCTGCCGGCATTGGAACGTCACAACAATTTACTCCCTGTTCGCTTTTGGCCAGCAGCGTCACCTTTCTATCGTTGGAGTGATAGATGGTGCTGTCACTGCTGCGGTCTCCGCTGGCCTTATTATGGCCTTGGGACCGATCGGGGCGCCTTTGGGGTCTCTTCTGACCGTAATTATTGTCAGCCTGCCTTGGAATCTGTATGTGCTTGCAAAGGAATTAGATCTCTCCTTCGCTGATCTCATGAAGCCAATCGTTCCGTGGGCAGTTCGTTTCATTCCTCTTCTTTTGTTGTTGGGACTGCTCGGAACGAAGCTGCTGCCGGCCAATTATCCGTCGGTTGCAATCGGATCACTGATCGTAGCAGCGCTGTACGTTGGAAGTCAGTGGAGGGTTTTCAGGAACTCCAAACTTTATGGATATGTTCGACAACAACTTACATTTCTCGAAAGGCCGGTGAAACAGCCGGATCTGGTGACAAAATGACTTCTACATCTGTTGCGGGCAAAGACAATGAAGCTCCAGTTTCCTTGCCAGGCGCGTTTCTGAGCGCCAGGAGATCTTCCCCTCTAGAAGGGAAGTTCGACCGGATGCCGTTTATCATTGAACATTCGTTGCATCTGAACCCGCTCTTCCGCGTTCCCGCGCTTATTGATCTAAGCCAGCGATTAAAGAAAAACGTTTATTTCGATACCGGTGACGTAGGCATCGATGACCGTTGGGATACGTTGCGACGTGACCAAACGGCCGAAGAAGCACTGGCCGATCTTGAAAACGGAAAAACCTGGCTTGTCGTTAAGTACGCGCATCAAGCCCCGGAATATGCGCGAGTTCTTGATCAGTGCCTCGCCGAAGCCGAGAAACTCGTCGGCGTTCCCTTCCGCAAAGATATCCGCAATGAAGAGATGATTATCTTCGTCACCTCGCCGCGCCGGATCGCCACTTACCACATTGACAGGGAATGTAGTTTTCTCCTGCAAATCCAGGGCGAAAAGACGATTCATATCTTCGATCGGGATGACCGCGAGTTGCTCCCTGAAGAAGAAGTTGAGACTTTTTGGACGATCGATAATAATGCGCCGCGTTACCGGCCTGAATATCAGGACCGCGCCCAAAGTTATGTACTCAAACCCGGTGAGGCGGTCCATATTCCGGTGAACTTTCCGCACTGGGTGGAGAACCACGACAATGTTTCAGTCTCGGTGAACATTAACGTTCAGTTCAAAGACGCGGTCCGGGCGGATATTTATCGCGCAAACTATTTTCTAAGAAGAATGGGTCTTAGCCCGACACCGCCGGCGCGATCCCCGATCGCCGATCGTGCCAAGGCAGGCATGTATTCGGCTGCCCGGAGTGCAATGCGTATCTGCGGAAAGCGTTTGCCGTAACCTCGTTCTGACCAAAGGAAGTGATATGAAAGCCAACGATGTCCTGCTGGACTCCCCAGCGCTCATTCCGCAAACGGATGAATCGCGCTCTCGGTTCAAAGCGAATTACAATCGTGCCGATTTTCTGCTAAGGCATTCTCTCCATACTTCAGAATTATTTTCAATGCCCGCGCTGCTCGATCTGGCGCAACGTCTGTCCGCTATTCCCGGTGCCGTCTATTTCAATATTGGACGTCTTGGCGTCGATCGTGGTTGGGATTTCAACAAGGAGCATTCGTTCTCAGCGCAAAGCGCTCTCGAACAAATCCAGACCTCTGATGCCTGGATGATTCTACGTAAAGTTCAGCGAGAGCCCGCCTATGGCGAAGCGCTCGACCAAATCCTGCGCGAAGTGCACGAGGCGAGCGAGCGCAAATACGTTGGGCTCACGAATAGCCAGAACATCAGCATTATTCTGACTTCGCCTAACCGCATTACACCTTACCATTTCGACGCTGACTGCAACTATCTTCTGCAGATTCACGGCTCCAAAACGCTTCATGTCTTCGACGGCTCAGATCGTTCCGTAGTGACGCCGCAGGAACTTGAGCGGTTCTATCTTGGCGATATCAATGCAGCGCAGTACAAGCCTTTACTTGAGGGAAAATCTCACTGCTATGAGTTGACCCCCGGGAGTGGCGTTCATGTCCCGGTCACATTTCCGCATTGGGTCCAGAATCACAACAACGTGTCAGTTTCCGCGAGCATTAACTTCTGCTTCAACGATGAGACTGTCCCCGATCTTCACCGCGTCAACCACTATTTAAGACGGGCCCATCTCAATCCGCGGCAACCAGGAGAATCGGGGCTGACGGATTCGATGAAAGGGCTAACCGCAAATATGTTGCGGGCGATGGGCAAGCTAAAACGAACTGCAAGCGAGTCGAACTGATCTACCTCTTTCTAGGGATTGGCTTCCATTCAGGATGAAGAATCTTCAAATCAGCAATGCGCGTACTTGAACTGCTGATCTTTCTTGCGCTCGTAATATACCTGCTCTGGATCTCTTTTGATAGTGGGTTGCAGTCAAGCCTATTTAGTTATCTACCCTTTGCTGCAGCGGCATTGACGGTAGCGCACTTGCTGCTGGAAGGCGCCCGATGGCAACTAGCCCCCCTGTACTGCCTGGTCGCCTTTTCCCTTGCAACCTTTCCATGGCTTCGATCGCGTTCTTTTCAGATCAGACTTTCGATGCTTGCGATAGTCTGGGCGGGCTCGATCCCCCTGTTCGCAGCTGCCGCAGTGTTGGCCGGAACGCTCTGGCCGGTGTTCCCCTTGGCACCAGTGAGCGGGCCGTATCAGGTGGGCGTGATAAATGCGCACTTGATCGATAGAGGCCGTCTTGATCCATACTCTCCCGGCGGGTCAGCGGTGCGAGAGCTTATGGTCGAGGTGTGGTATCCGGCCGCATCGACAAGCGGATTTGATCGCGCCCGCTATCGGGATGGGCGGCAAAGTGGGTTCAAAGACTCGCAGCTTCCGCTTGTAAAGACTCGCTCCTTCGCCGGCCCTCCGCTTTCTGGCGACCAGCTGAAATATCCAATCGTGATATTTTCGGGCCCCCTGAATCGTTTCCAGAACACATACGAAACCGAGGACCTCGCCAGCCATGGCTTCATTGTGGTCTCCATTGATCATCCATACGATTCAGATCTCGTAGTGCTTCCGGACGGACGCCGCCTTACCGCGGGAAAGGATTCGGAACTGCTTGTATTTACTTCCGAAAAGGCCCTGGCAGCTTCCAGGCCTAAGGTCGAACGTCGGTTGGCAATTCGAGTTGGCGATGTTAAATGCGTTTTGGATCAACTGGAAAAGTGGAACTTGAATCCTGAAAGCCGGTTCTACAAGCATTTGGACCTGGCGCATATCGCTATGATCGGCCACAGTTTCGGGGGAGCTACCGCCGCCGAAGTCTGCACAACCGATGCCCGTGTTCGGGTAGCGGTTAATTTTGATGGAACAATGTTTGGCGCTTCCAAGTGGGCAGGCGTACCGAAGCCCTACCTCGTCTTCTTTACCTCGGAGCGGCCTACGAATGCTGACCTTGAACTCGGTGATACAAAATCGCGCCTGGAAGCTCGCGAAGTAAAAAGCGACTATGCCGATATCGACAGAACGATGAAACGCTACGGGGGCTACTTCATTCAAGTCCCGCAGTTTGGACACATGAATTTTACGGACACTCCCTTATACTCGCAGCTCAAAATATGGACCGGTGCAGGCAAAATCGGCGCGCGCCGGGCTCACGAAATCGTCAATGTCGTGACGCTGGCTTTCTTGCGCAAAGAATTGCTCGGGCAGAGCAATGTTTCAGTAGAAGGGGCTGTTCACCAATATGGCGAAGTCCACATGGTCCATGAGATGCCGCCGGTTCAAGTAAGCCGGGTCGGCGGTCCTTATGTTCAATAAACCAGTGACATTTTTCGTTTTAGATTCCGGTCTGCGGCGCGAAGGCGGAAGCAGACTTGCCATTTGATTCAGGAGCAGCTATGACCACAACTCAGCCGTATTTGCAATTCGATGCCCCCCGTTTCCGGGTTGCGTTTGACCGGGAGCCCATTCCTTTTTCCCACAATCTAAGCGATCTGGACCTATTCAAAATAGAGTCGTTACACGCACTTGCTGAGAAAATGGCTGACACTCCGTGCGACTACATGGTAGCCGGTGGCGCACCGCAGCCAGGCACCGAGTTTTTCGCCGTGCCGGCCGTGGCGCAAAAGCCACATGAGGTTATCGAAAGTCTTGGATCCGGATCGTATCGAGTATTGCTGAAGCGTGCCGAAAACTACGATCAACGCTACAAAGACCTGGTGCAAACGTTATTCAATCAGGTTATGGAGGCGCGCGGCGGCTTGAACGGAGAGAAAATCGAACGTCTGGAATCGGGCATTCTTATCAGCTCGGCTGCCACGATTACCCCGTTCCACTTCGACCCGGAAATTGGATTTTTCTCGCAGATCGAAGGTGAAAAGTCATACCATGTCTACTCTCCCACCGTGGTCACCGAACCGGAGCTTGAAAGTTTCTACGTCAGAGGTGCGGTCAGCATCGCGCAGGTGGACCTTGAAACCCGCGATCGCTCGCGCGAATACGTTTTCAGCCTTAAGCCAGGCATGGGCTTTCACCAACCCCAAAACTCGCCTCATTGGGTAGAAACCGGAAATTCCCGATCCATCTCGTTCACGTTTGTTTTTGAGACCGATGCGACAAGAGCAATGGGAAGAACCCGGTCCTTCAACCACTATCTTCGTAGGCTCCATTGGAAACCTGCCGTGCCTGGATTGAACCCCGCCATCGACAATGTTAAGGCAGATGCCATGAAAGTGATCGTGCCTGTTCGCAAGAGCATTGGCAGAGTCGTGGGTCGCTAGCACCGCCCCCGTCCACACGTTGCGAAAACGTTGCTAATCGGAAATAGAATGACAGCTTCGAAGGAACTCACGGGGGGCGAGCCCGAACTCACGCAAACTGGTGAAGATATACGAGCGTCTCTCAAAGACGCTGATGAACGGAATCAGAAACCAAAGCCTCTCGTTCCCGACCTGGAACCAGCCACCGGCATCTCGCTTTCGAAGCGTCTACGTGTGCATCAAGTCCGGTTCTGCTCGCAGCTTATTCGCAATACCAGCCATCTTCCGGCAATATCTGCGTTCTTCAAATCCATTCGGGATGTTCCGGTTTTCCGAAATGTTGTAAATGGAATAATTGGATACAACCGGCCATTCCCCACGTTGCAGCAAGCGAAAGCATACATTGCGGACTATGATGGCGGCGGTCACGGGCACCCGTTTTGCGCGATCAACCTCATGAAGACGGTGCAAAACGCCAATCCGAGCGATTACGCGGCGCTCTTCTTCCTGCAACCGATTCTGCCCGCCGTTCGAACAGTTTTCGATTTCGGCGGAAGTGTCGGAAATCTTTGGTACTGCTACTCGAACTATATTTCGATGCCTGCGGATCTCACTTGGACTGTCTTCGATGTACCGGAAAACGTACAGCTCGGAGAGCAGATCGCCAAGGACGCCGGTGAGAACCGGCTGCGGTTTACGAGCTTTCTTTGCGATGGAGATGGCGCCGACGTCTTTATTGCAACCGGAGCGCTTCACTACTTCGAAGAATCGTTGCCCGCGATGCTCTCGGAATACCACTCGAAGCCGAGGTATGTGCTCATCAATCGCACGCCGTTTTCCAGCGGAGCTCCGTTTGCGACCGTTCAGGACGCCGGAAGGTACCGCGTTGCGTGCATGCTGTACAACCAGGATCAGCTGATTGAGGAATTCCGCGGGGTCGGTTACGATCTGGTGGACCGCTGGAGCGCAGCAGAACGGACGCATATCATCCCGTGTTATCCCGATCTCTCCGTTAATGCCTATTCCGGCATGTTCCTCAAACTTCGCGATTAGCAACGATGTTTTTGATCCTGCCAATACTGGCCTACTTCCTGTTATTCCTTATTTCCCGGACGCTTTATGCAACCCGGAGGGAGGCGGCTCTGGTTGCCGCTACCTGGTGGACATTCACTCTGGTTCTTTTGACAGAACTGCTGTCGGCTGTCCACGCAATAACCTGGTCCGGCCTTGCAGCCGGCTGGTTTTTCGCTGCTGCAGTTGCGGCTGTGCTCGCGGCAGTATTGCGCCGTAAGCAGGCACGAGCTGTCTTTGCCTTCCAAGCGTCGGATCCTCTAACAGCGCCGCCCCGGCTGACCCGTTTCGAATGGCTGATGATCTCCGGGGCAGCCTTCATCGGTGCATTAGTTGCAATAACTGCTATCGTGTCTCCGCCCAACGGCTCGGACCAGCTGCAGTATCATCTGCCGCGGGTGGTCGAGTGGGCCAGCCGCCAGTCCATCGCTTTCTTCCCGACTCATTATTATGTGCAACTATTCGCTCCGCCTTTGGCGGAATGGACCATGCTCCATTCGTATGTACTCACGGGCGGTGATCGTTTCGTCGGTCTGGTCCAATGGGTCGCGTTTGTTTTTAGTGCGATAGGCGTGAGCCTCATAGCAAGAGAGCTCGGCGCCAATTTGAAAGGTCAGATCCTGGCTGCATTTCTCTGCATCACGCTTCCGCAAGGGATCTTAGCGGCTTCCGGTGCGAAGAACGATTGGGTGCTGGCCTGCTGGATGACTGCCGTAGTATTCTTTCTTGTCCACTGGTTCCGCGCACCGGGCTGGCTGACCACCTGCAACTTAGGCATATCGGTAGGGGCGGCCCTATTGTCGAAGGGATCGGTCTATGCGTTTCTGCCTCCCATCGTCATTGCCGTGTCAGCGTGGGCGTTGCGGCACCAGTGGAAAACAGTACTGAAGCGCGCGCCAGTTGCACTGGCTCTCATCATTGTGATGAATGCACCACAGTGGGCGAGAAACTACAGCTTGGGCGGTTCCATTCTTGGCCTTACTGCACCGGACGTCGCCGGAAAAGAGAAATACAGTGCGGACCGAATCACAGTGGCAGGCGCTGCTTCCAACGTGCTTCGAGAAGGCGCCATGCACCTCGCGACTCCCTTCGATGCGTTCAACCAGCGCGCAACCCATTTCGTCCGAGCGCTCATCTCGCATTTGGGCGTTGATCCTGATGACCGGGCGTTCACGAATTACAGCAAGTTCGAAATCCCGCACCAATACTTTTTGCACGACGAATACTATGCGGGCAATCCGCTCCAGTTGGTGCTGGCATTTTTTGCGTTTGCAACGGCCTTATGTGTTCGGAGGGGCTCTCAGGCGAGCGCTGCCGCTTTAGCTCTCGGAATCATTGGCGGATTTGTTTTATATTGCAGCCTCTTCAAATGGGAGATCTGGTGTGCGCGTTTGCACCTTCCTCTCTTTGTGATTGCCAGCGCCGTGATTGCGGTGGTTATGAGCCACCGCTTCCCACGGTTGACAGTTGCCGTCGTGGTCGTTGCACTCATCTCAGCGATGCCGTCGGCTCTGTGCAACAGCTCACGACCCATTCTGTACTCCGGAGGACTGCGCGATGGATTACGGAATCGCACTAGCATATTCCTGCAAAACCGAAACGCGCTGTATTTTACTCAACAACGCGCGCTAAAGGACAGTTACCTGGCGGCCACGGAAATCGTCAAACAAGAGCGGTGTGAGGACATCGGAATGGATACGTCAGTTAAGCCCTATTCGCATGAATATCCGTTGATGGAATTGAGCCAGGATCCGCGGCACGATGTCAAATTCAGGTACGTTGACGTACACAATCTTTCGTCGAAATACGCAAACCAGTCAGATCTTACCGCCCCATGCGTCGTCATTTGCCCGGACTGCCGGGATCAAAAGGCAAAATGGGACAAGTATCTTCCCGGTCTGCCTGCCGCGCATGTTTTCGGAAACCTGGTGATCTTTGGCCGAACCTCCGCGGCCGAGGCGCGCGTGTCCGAAAAGGGGAATTAGAGATGGCTGCCCCAGCCCGTGCGCTGGCGGTAGCAGACCCGCCCCCGAGCGCCAGCCCAAGGACTACTGCGGTTCAAGCCGCCTGCTGGCTTCTCGTAGCCATACTCGGTGGTTTGGAAGGGCTGTACGGACGCACACAGTACCTCGCGGATTGGATAAGTTACCTGAATGTGAGCCGCGCGGTTACCGCTCTGGATTGGCAGCAAATCTTCAATCCAATGTGGTCGCCTGGTTATCCAGCTCTGGTCGCGTTAGCGCGCGCGTTTGCGCCGAGCACTCCAGAGGGCGAATGGTACGCAATTACCGTTTTGAATCTACTCATCTGCCTGGCCGCCTATGCATCGTGGCGACGCCTGATACGGCAGGCGATCGAGTTTTATAACCCGTCACTACCTGCATCGTGGAACGAGCCGGCTGCAATTTGGGCAACTTGCTGCGCATTTATCGGCTGTGTTTTGTGCCTTGACCGTGTTTCGAGCGTGTGCCCCGATCTCCTGATCACCACTCTGTTTCTGCTGGCGTCCGGACAAGTGATTTCTCTTTTGATCCGTCCGACAGTAATGCGTGCAATCACGCTTGGCGCTATTCTCGGGGCGGGTTACGGGGCAAAGGCAGTTTTTCTATGGTTTTCAGTTAGCTTTTTACTGATCCTTTTGTTGGCCAGCTATTTGAGGAAACTGTCGTGGCGCGCCTGCTGTATCTCCGGTCTTGTCTTTTTCGTAATGTTTGTTCCATACGTGGCGGCAATTTCACGGTCATATGGGCAGCTTACCTTCGGAGTTTCAGGTCCTCTGAATTATGCTTTCCATGTAAATCACCTGCCGCACTGGACAAACTGGCAAGGTAATCAACAATTTGGATTTCCGCTTCACCCGACGCGGCAATTGGTAACGGATTTGCCTGCTTTTGAGTTCGGATCCCCGTTCAAAACTACCTATCCTCCTTACAACGACCTCGCTTATTGGTACCGGGGATTCAAGACCTTCTATAGCCCGAAGCTTCAGCTTTTTGCGACGGCACATGTACTTTACATGACCGCCCTCATCATCAAACACAATCCATTTCTTATTGCACTCGGCGCAGCTTTGCTCGTCGTGATAATCAAAGGCGAATGGAGACGCGCATTGGCCGCAAACATGTTCTACTTGTGGCCTCTGTTTTTGCCCTCGGTGCTTTCGTTGGGAGCGTACGCGGCCGTAAATGTGGAAGAGCGTTATCTAAGTCCCTTTTGTCTTGTACTGAGCCTAGTCCCACTGTTGCCATTGCTGAATTCCGGCACAACTTCCAAAAAAGCTCTGCTTTGGGTGGTTACTGTTGCCTTCAGCGCAGGGCTCGCCGCGGAATTAGCTGCCATCGATGGCGCAGCTTTCAAATCACTGACTTCTCGCAACGACTTCCATCGTGACCCTCAATGGAAGCTATCGTCTGCATTGCCTTCATTCGGGTTGAAGCCGGGTGATGCGGTCGCTACTATTGACGGCACCTTTCCTGGGTTTCGATGCCACTGGGCCTATGTCTCCGCGCTTCGAATAGTCGCTGAATTTGGTTCCGTACCCTGGGAAGTGGCACCCTGGGAACGGGCGAGCTTCGACCGTATCGGGGCCCAAGCTGCCGATGAAGACTACGACGCAGTTTTCTGGAAAAAACTGACACCTGAACAGCGTGGGCAAATCATGCTAGCCTTCCGCCGTGCCGGTGCGCAAGCCGTGCTGGACCTTTCGCCCCATGACATCCAGCCTCAACCGGGATGGAAAAAAGTTTCTGGAACGGATACGTGGATTTACAGCTTTAAGTCGCTAGCCGCTGATCCGTCCCTTCAATCGACCGACACGAAGGCGCATCCTGGCTAGGAGCCTCGCCCGGATTGTGACTGCTGTACTCGAACGCGTTGACGGAAGTAGGTTCGCGATTTATGGCTACGGCGCGTCGCAGCCGGCGCAATCTTGCTGAATGCCCCTAAGGACCTTTCCGGGCGCTTGATTAGCGAAGGCATCGACCGTGACAGCGGAGTTCTCCGGCACTATCCGACACCAGAATCTCTGGAGCATCTGTGGTCTCCTCGTATACTGGATCAGCCGGATTCTAGTGCCGGCAAACCGCGGTTTTGTTAGTGAGGATCCATTGTTATTTGCTTTGCGAGATCGGGCAAGTCTTGCCACATTTGTGGCTTTGCTGTTGATAGCGTTGGCAGCGGCACTTTGAATCCATGGCGCTACTCTCGTTAAGACAGCGCAATCATGTGAAATATTTGCGAAACCCAGGTGGTCATTCCAGGCGTCCATCGTCGCGTTGGTTTCTCCGCCATCCTTCGACGCGCTGGGTGCGCCGCAATGCGCGTCTTCTTACTCGGCTTCTCCTCGCCACTGCAGTTTTGCTCGCTATCGCGATTGTCGTCTTTCACAACGCCATACTCAACGCATCTGCGCGCTTCCTGATTTCCTCCGATCCACCGCAAAAAGCGGATCTGATTTACATTCTTGGAGGAAACTACGAAGTTCGCGCTCCAGCTGCTGCGGCGCTGTATCGGCAAGGTTGGGCGCCGAAAATTTTGCTGGCGCGTGAACCTTCGGGGTATCAAGAAAACGGCCGCCCAAAAGAAAACTTCACCGACATCACCAAGCGTATTCTAGTGGAAAACGGCGTCCCAGCCGGGCATATCACTGAATTCTTTCCCGCTGCCGGTGTGCGCAGCACTGCGGATGAAGCACACGCACTCCGCTTATACATAACCGCATACCCGGCGTCGAGAATTTTGCTTGTAACCAGCGCTTTTCACTCACGCCGCGCGCGCATGGCGCTTTCCCGCGCGGCACCGGCAGGCACGCGCATCGTGCTATTTGCGGTCAATGATTCCGATTGCACTCTCACGAACTGGCGCGGGATCGCATACTGCCGCAAAACAGTCGAGACGGAATTGATTAAATTCTTCTACTACTTCTTCGCCTTTTGGGGTTGAAAAATTTTAGACTGGCCGTAGCCACGACCCATCTACTTCAGCTGCGATAGATCTCTGCAGCAGGGAGATCGAAACCACAACCCGATAGGTGCCTTTGAATTCTTCCAAAATTCCATCGAGGCCGGCGAGCGGGCCTTTTTCCACTCGCACTGTTTGGCCGACGCGCAGGAACGGCCACGGCTTGACGTTTAGATCAGCCGAGATAAAACGGCGGACCGATTCAATTTCGGCATCCGGGATCGGAGCAGGAACCCGGCCAAAACTGACAATCGATCGCACACCTGGTGTGGTCAACGCGGGAAGTGTACGCTCCCCATCGGTCCGCCAAAATACATAGCCGGGGAAAAGCGGCAAATTCAGCACCTTCACCCGATCGGACCAGGAGCGGGGCTCTTTATAAGTCGGGACAAATGAATCGAAACCCTTCATTTCAAGAGCTTTCGAAACGGACTGCTCAAGATTTGGGCGGGTTTGAATTGCAAACCAATCTTTGCAATTCGAAATTCCTGCCATAATTTCCTCCGAAATACATTCTGAATATTTAAATTAGGTACGTAAATAGTTAAGAGTTATAAAGGTATCGGTGTCAAGGCGAGCCTTCGCATAGTGATTGTGGGTCATTCGCCATAGCTGGGTCAATGCCCATGCGCGATCTATCGGTACCGTACTAGCAGATTGTCCGTATAAGTTAGATGACCATCGAACTGAAGTCTGATCATTTGCATATTTGGTATGCAAACATTGGGCCGCAACAACCATCTCCTGACTCGCTAGAAAAAATTCTGACTCACGACGAACGTGACCGCGCGGCGCGTTTTCACTTCAACATCCACCGGGTCCGCTATGTGTACACTCATGCCTGCTTACGGCTCTTGCTGGGCTCGTATTTGCAAGTAGCACCGGAGACGATTTGCTTTCGTTTTGGCCCGTTTGGCAAGCCTTATATCGCCGCAGAAGACAACCAATTAATTTCCCCTGATCGCAAACTCGTTGAATTTAATATCTCGCACTCGGCTGATCTCGCGTTATTAGGATTTTCCCTTGGCGCGGCTATCGGGATCGACACCGAGTTCATCAATCGGCAGCTCAAGATCCACGAAGTCGCTCCGGTGGTTTTTACACCCGGCGAGCTAGCGTATATGTATTCAGCGTCGCCCGCAGTTCAATTCGATCGCTTCTTTGACCTATGGTCGCGGAAAGAAGCATACGCCAAGGCTTTAGGAATGGGTCTACAAATCCCCTTCAAAGAGCTTGACATTGGACAGCAATCGATCGTGAATGGATTACGGATCTATTCTTTTGAACCAGTTCCTGGCTACATAGCCGCCGTCGTTGCTCCGCCCAGCGTGCACTCAATCCAATATTTTGAATTTAAACATTCTTTTTGGCCTGGCTAGGTATAAGCTAAGCCGCCGAAGCAAATATAATAAATTGTATTTAGCATTTGTATTCTTATGCCATTATAAAAACTATCGCAATGCGAATGCCACAATCAGCCCGCCGGATGGATCAGGAGATTTCCCGCCCCCCGCCGCAATCGCCACATACTGGCGTCCATTTACTTCGTATGTAGCCGGAGTTGCATTTCCCGCAAACGGAAGTGTCGTTTGCCAAAGCAGCTTTCCGTTCGCTTTGTCGAACACACGGAATTTTTTGTCATAGCTTGTAGCCCCGATGAATACCAGCCCGCCGGCGGTCACGACGGGGCCTCCATAGTTTTCACTCCCTGTATCTTTCAGTCCTTGCTCCACCAACTTTGGATACTCTCCCAACGGGACTTGCCAGGCGATGGCGCCGGTATTCAAGTTGATAGCGGTCAGCGTGCCCCATGGCGGCTTCACCGCCGGATAGCCGTCGGGGTCCAGAAATCTCGTATATCCGTCATTTAAATATTTCTCATACACCGATTTGCTCTCATTTGCGTTAACGGCTTTATCCGTTCCGTTCATCACATACTCCGCCAATGCGGAAATAGCCGGCGAACCTAGATGGGCGAAACTCGGCATGCGCCCGCTGCCCGCGCGGATTAAGCTCATCACGTCTTGTTGTGAATACTTGTCCTTCAATCCCCGCAACGACGGGAATTCCGGGGGCCCGCCGCTTAGATCGGCCTTGTGGCAGGCCGCACAGTTTGCGTTATATAAGTCTTTGCCCGACTCCTTGGCCGCCGCTGGCTGCTGCTCCATCATCCGCAAAATCCAGGCCATCTCGTTCGCATTGACATACAGCAGTCCTGTATCTGGATCGAATGCGCTCCCTCCCCACTCCGCCCCGCCATCGAAGCCTGGAAAAATAATCGTCCCTTCCCGTGAACCCGGCACGAACTGCCCGGCGCTGCGCAATTTCCTGAATCTCTCCAGTACGGCTTGGTGCGCCTCGGGCGTTCGCTGCGTCAGCATATCCACAGTCAGAATCTGACGCGCGAATGGCACCGGCCCTAATGGGTAGGGCTGCGTTTTTGCAGTTACCTCTCCATCCAGATCTGACGGTGGATAAGGCCGTTCCTCTATCGGAAAAAGCGGCTTTCCCGTCGCTCGATCGAAAACATAGATCACGCCTTGCTTGGTCGTCTGAGCAACGGCATCAACCTTGTTCCCGTTGCGGCGCAAAGTGACCAGGCTCGGCGGCGACGGAAAATCACGATCCCAAATATCGTGGTGCACGTCCTGGAAATGCCACACGCGTTCACCGGTCTCCGCCTTTAAAGCGATCAGCGAATTCGCGAATAGATTGTTGCCCACACGATCGGCGCCATAAAAGTCGAATGCGGCAGAGCCAGTGGGCGCAAACACCAGGCCGCGCTTCACATCCACTGCCATCCCGCTCCAATTGTTTGCCGCTCCGTTGTACCTCCAAGCGTCCTTTGGCCAGGTCTCGTAGCCGAACTCGCCAGGATGCGGGATTGTATGGAACGACCATCGCAACTTCCCCGAACGTACGTCGTACGCACGGATATCTCCAGGTGGTGTTGGCAGAGTTTCGGCTACCAGACTTCCAATAATCAGCAGGTCCTTATACACGATGCCGGGACTGGACAACCCCGCCATGTATTTCGGTTCCCGCAAATGATCTCTCAAATCGATGCGGCCGGCATCGCCGAATGCCGGGTCGGGTTTACCCGTCTTGGCATCCAACGAATAGAGAAACTGCTGATAAACGAAGTAAATACGCTTGTTTGACCCATCCGACCAATAACTGACGCCTCTGTTCCGCATTTTGAAGAACGCGGTGCTTTGCCCTTCGGCTGGATTAAATCGCCAGCGCAAACTGCCGCTTGCGGCATCCAGCGCGACGACATTCAGCTTTGGTGTTGTCGAATACAGCACTCCGTCCACGATGAGCGGATTGCATTGAAACTCCGACCCGCGAAATGCATCGCCGGTATCGAACGTCCACGCGACATGTAACCGTCCGGCGTTTTTGCGGTTAATCTGCTTCAGCCGCGAATAACGAATCTCCTCCAAACCTCCGCCATACGATGGCCAATCCGCTCCGTTCTCTGATGGCCCACTTCGCAATTGCGGTGCCGCGAGCAGGTAAACCATAACCGCAAACCCTACCGCCGAAGAGCATCTTTTCCACATGGTCTATTCAAGCCGAGGTGCTGCGGAGGTATATTACCGCAAGGAACCTTTCTTACATTCTTCGAGCCTCGTGAGCATGAACCCTTCCCAAACCGGCCATTCACGCAGTTGTCTCATCGCCATACTCACCGACATCCAGTTTTGGATTCCTTTCGCGGTGCTGCTCGTCGGGATAGTGCTCCTCAAATTTGTTGTGTGAAGGAATCTTTGTCGTGTCGATTACTCCAGCGGAAACCCTAACGGACAGGTCGCGCCAGCAAACGCTTCAGCGTCTGGGCATCTTCTGCGGCTTTGCGGCCGCGCTTTGGCTGGCAGGCGCCGAAGCACCTACCAAACTTGTAACGGTTTCCGTTTCACCGCTCGTCATCTCGTTCATGATGGTCTTCGGCGCTTTTGTCTCGCGCTGGAGCCTGCCGGCACTCCTCTCTGGCACCCGCGATACGGTTTCCGACGCTCGCCATGTCCCACATCTCATCCTTTGGGGCGTGATGGCCGGCTGTCTTTGGGCGATCGGAAATACACTGACAATCTTCGCGGTCCGGGACATTGGGCTAAGCCTCGCCTTTCCTCTGTGGAATGCGAACAGCCTTGTCGGTGTTCTCTGGGGCATTCTTTTGTTCAAAGAGCTTCACGGCGCATCTTGGTTTCGCAAACTCGGTGTCATCGGCGGTGCGGTTGTTATCTTCATTGGCGCTCTGTTTATCTCTGCCGCTTCCACGTCGCAGGCCGGGCACGGAAACGCCTTGCGCGGCGTACTCGCGGCTTGTGGCGCCTCGCTTATGTTCGGTTCCATGTACATTCCCTATCGAAAGGCGTACATCACCGGCATGAATCCGCTGACATTTCTCACTTTCTTTACCCTGGGAGAGATTGTCACCGTTACCTTCATTGCTACTGCTTTTCTGGGCGGAGTCGGCCCATTCGCGCATCAACTCTCGCTCGATCGGCATATTCTGTTTTGGCCTTTCCTGGGCGGCTTTATGTGGGTCATCGGCGATCTCTTCCAGAATTACGCCACGAAATACGTGGGCATCAGTCGCGCCATTCCGTTGTCGAATACGAATCAGCTCTGGGGTCTGCTGTGGGCCGTCTTCGTCTTCAGCGAGTTGCGCGGCCTTACCGGGAATATCTATTTGCAGGTGGTCGGTGGGTCGTTGCTGATGGCTGCGGGAGCCGTTTCGATCGCCTGCTCCTCCGCTTCAGCGAAGGAGTATGTCAGTTGGCAGGAAGCTGCTCAGCGTGAAGCACGGCTCTACAACATCTCTCCGTCGTATGTTGTCGCTCGCATGCAAGGCTGTGACAGCGAGGCTCAATCCTCTCCCCGCTCCTCATTCGGCCGCCGCTCGGGAATCGATCTGCTCATCATCACGGTCGCTACTTGTATCTTCGTTGCCCTGGGCGCCATGGTCCGCATTCCTGTTATGGAAATCCATTTTGTCTGGCTGGCTGTTCTCACGCTGGCCATGCTGTTGGCTCTCGTGGCAGGGGCTATTGCTTTGTGGCGAGTCACCGGGTTTAACTGATTCCGCGGGTATAACAACTTCGATAAACTTCCAGCATGAATCGCTCTTCGTTTCTTTTGCTGCTGTCTGCGCTGCTGCTGCCAGCCTTGTCCACCGCGCAAACCAATCCGTTCCTGGGCCGATGGGACTTCGATTTTCGGCCTGCTAATGGCATTGGCGCCAACTGGCTTGGTGTGTATGAAAAGAACGGCCAGTTGGAAGTCTGGTTTCAACCGACCGGCGGGCATGTTTTTCAGATCAAAGATTACAAACTGAGCGGTTCGCACCTGACCTTTACGGCTTCTCCGGGCGACAAAACACACCCGCCGCAAATTTGGGATCTCGATGCAACCAATGGCAAGTTGGCCGGTGTCGAGAAACGTGGCAGCAAAACAACTCCCCTTAACGGCGTGCCCGCTCCATCTCTGGATCGTCCCGAACCGGCTTCCTGGACCAGCCCCGAACCGATATTCGACGGCAAAGACCTGAACGGCTGGGAACCAATTGGCGATGTCGCACACAATCATTGGGTCGTGCAAGACGGTTTACTCGTCAACCAGCAGCATGGCGCCAATCTGAAGACGACCCCGAAGTTCACGGATTACAAGCTTCACTTCGAAGTAAACTGCCCCGACGATGCCAACAGCGGCTTCTACCAACGCGGCCGCTACGAACTGCAGTTGGAATACGAGCCCGCGGGAGCAAATCCTCCCGAACGCAGCATGGGCTCAATTTACGGACGAATCACGCCCGCGGTTACTCTTCCGCGCACCCCGGGTCAATGGGAAACATTTGACGTTACTCTCGTCGGTCGCACCATTACCGTCATTCGCAACGGAAAAACGACTATCGATCATAAAGTCATCGAAGGCATAACCGGTGGCGCCCTCGATGCCAATGAAGGCGAGCCCGGCCCGTTCTATATTCAGGGCGATCACACCGGCGGCCTAAAGTTTCGCAATATTACTGTTTCGGTACCCCAACCCTGAAACGACAAGGAGGATCTCTTCATGTCCACGTCTTTTCCCCGCCGTCATTTCCTGCGCTCTGCCGCTGGCACGCTGCTCGCCTCGCCCGCCATGGCGCTGCCGTCGTTCAGTCCCGCTGCCCAAGGCAAATCGGCGAATGACCGTCTCCGTTTCGGCATCATTGGTGTCGGGATGCAAGGCTCGGGACTCCTCACCAATGCCATCAAACTTCCTGGTGTTGAATGTGTCGGCGCCGCCGACCTCTATGACGGACGCCATACCCTGGCAAAAGAAATCACCGGCAATCCCAACCTTCCGACCACGCGCCGCTATCACGAACTGCTCGAACGCAAGGACATCGATTGTTTCATCGCTGCCGTCCCCGACTTCTGGCATATGCGCGTCGTTACCGACGCCTGCAAAGCCGGCAAAGACGTCTATTGCGAAAAGCCCATGTCCCACACCATCGAACATGGCTTCAAAATGGTCCAGGCAGCAAAAGACAACAATCGAATCGTGCAGATTGGCTCCCAACGCGTCAGTTCGGCATTGTGCGCGAAAGCGCGTGAGCTCATTCAAAACGGAACCATCGGTGATGTGGAAATGATCGAGCTCAGCTATGGCCGCAACAGTCCGAACGGCGCCTGGCAATATCCGCCGCCGCCCGATGCCTCGCCTGAAAACCTAGACTGGGACACATGGTTGAATGACGCGCCGAAAATTCCATTCGATCCCGTACGCTTTGCGCGCTGGCGCTGCTGGAAAGAATACGGCACCGGTGTCGCCGGCGATCTGATGGTGCACTTGTTGAGCGGCATGTTGTTTTCGATGAGCTGGAATGAAGCGCCGCGTTCGGCCTATGCCTTGGGCGGGATCTTTCACTTCAAAGACGGCCGCAACATGCCCGATTTCCATACGGTCCTGTTTGACTATCACGGCATCCCGGTTTATGTGCGGCTCGATCTCGCCGGAGCCACTCCGGAACTGGCACGCTTCATCGGACCGAAAGGCATTCTGGAAGCCTCTGGAGAGCAACTCGTCCTCTTGCCGCAGACCGGTGAGGACACCTCTCCGAGTTACTATGCCGCTAGTTTTCCCAAACCTTTGCGCGAGAAGTATGAGGAGCAATGGCACGCGGCACACCCGGTTGATTTAGGGCACGAGCCGATCTCCGATAACACAACATTTCACGGCAACGATTGGGATGATGTGCGTCCGCACTTGTGGAACTTTTTTCAAGCCGTCCGCACCCGCAAACCGGTTGCGGAAGACGCCGTCTTCGGCAACCACGCCGCGATCGCCTGCCACATGGCGAATAACTCTTACTTCCACAAAGAAAGAGTCACCTTCGACGCTTCGTTAAAAACTTCCTGAAACCGTTTATTGAACGGTAAAGGTGATTTCGAGCGCCCCGATGTATTTATCGGCCGCACCATAATAGCCGGTGACGTTTTTCGGACCGGCGACGGCCCCTTCCAGAAAAATCACGTTCGGTACGTTCCCAACCTTCTCCCAGGGAAGCGTTGGCAACACAAATGGTCCGTCCGATCGTGCCAATAGACGCTCCGGATGTTCCCTGTCGAACAGCGCCCAGCCCGGCCCGTACACAAGCTGCTCATCGGCTCCGTTATAGAGCAGCAGAATCCCGCGGCTCGTCAGAATTGGAGCCGGTCCCGGCTCCATCACGCGCGAATCAAATGCCTGCGGGTTTCGGGGCAGCACCGGCTGGCTGGTCGCGTCGCGCCAATGCAGTAAATCGTCTGAGTTCGCCAGCCCCATCAAGTCGCGCTGCTTGCCGTCGGTGTCCTTGCGCGATCCCAGGTAATACATCCACCACTTTCCGCCGATCTTCTCTGGAACAATCGCTCCGGACTTCGTCCACTGATCATTCCACGTGCCTTGATATGCGGGAAGAATCACGCCTTTGCGCTCCCAATGGATCAAATCCTTGGAAGTGGCGAGGCACAATTGCGCGGCGCGGAGATTGTACCCGGTGTAAGTCAGATAGTATGTGCCGTCAATTGAGACCAATCGGGGGTCCTCGACGCCGCCTGATTTTTCGTAGTCGGCTTCGGGCGCCAGCACCGGCTCCGGCCGGACGGTGAAATGTATGCCATCCCGCGATTCGGCATACCCGATCCGCGACGTGTGAGCGCTATCCTGTGCCCGAAATAGCAGAACGACTTTATTGCCTACCTTCACCGCCGCCGGATTAAACACGCCAAGGCTCATCCAGCCCGGACGCGGCGAGAGGAGCGGCTGATCTGTCAGCCTCCGGGCACTCACCGTCACTTTTTGGGCTATGGCAGTGAGGACGCAGAACAACAGCAGCAGAATCGGCTTCATCGAAGAGGTCTTCCGTTTGTATTGTTTCATCTAAAAACAAGCTGGCGGACCCTTTGCGCTCACGCCCGCATCGATCGTCCATCGGCCTGCATCCAACAGCGTGTGGGGAACAATTCGCCGGTTCTATATTCCGTTCTGGATTTAGCGCCCGTTAAGAAAGACGGCAGCATAGCCGAAGCCTTTCGAAACAGCGTCGATCTCGCCCGGCATGCCGAGCGCTGGGGTTACACGCGTTTCTGGCTCGCTGAGCACCACAACGCGCAGGGAATTGCCAGCGCAGCCACTTCAGTGCTCATCGGTCATGTGGCGGGCAGCACCTCGGCCATTCGCGTAGGCTCCGGTGGCATCATGCTGCCGAACCATGCTCCCCTGATCATCGCCGAGCAGTTCGGTACGCTCGAAACTCTGTACCCCGGCCGTATCGATCTGGGGCTCGGCCGAGCGCCCGGCACCGACGGATCTACTGCCCGCGCCCTAGGCCGCGATCCCCGGGCCGCTGACGATTTTCCCAAGCAGGTCGCCGAGCTCATTTCGTATCTTGAACCGCCCTCCCCGGGACAGACCATCATCGCCGTGCCAGGCGCCGGTACTCGAGTGCCCGTATGGTTGCTGGGCTCCAGCACCTTCAGTGCGCAGCTTGCCGCCAAACTCGGCCTGCCGTTTGCATTTGCCGCCCATTTTGCTCCCCAGGAAATGATGGAAGCCATCACCCTGTATCGTCAGCACTATCAGCCATCAAGGTTCCTCAGAAACCCACACGTTATGATCGGCATTCCCATGATTGCCGCCGACACGGATGCCGAAGCTCGCTACCTGGCAACTACTCCTGCACTCACGTTTCTTCAGCTCATCCGCGGCCAGCCCGTTTGGCTCGCGCCGCCGGTGGAAAGCATGGACGGACGCTGGTCTGCGCAGGAGCGTTTCCTTGTCGAATCCCGACTTGCCGCGGCGATTGTTGGTGGTCCGCAAACACTTCGCGAGAAGCTTCGCACCTTCCTCGCGAAAACGAATGCTGACGAAATCATGATCAACTGCGCTGTATTTGATCACACTCGGCGGCTTCGCTCGTATCAACTCGCTTCTGAGGCGATGCAGGACATAAATCAGAGTACAATCGCAACCGCCGTATAGCCGGCGTCGTTAGACTATTCGCTAAGCCGCAACTATGAGATTTTCAAACAACGTTGTCCTGGTAGCGGGTGGAACGGGCGGCCTCGGTCGCGCTGTCAGCCTCGGATTTCTCAACGAAGGCGCCCGCGTGGTGGTTACGTACCGCAGTCGCGACGAGTTCTCAGCTATGCAGTCTGCAGCAGGCGCGGAAGCGCTACTCGATGGGCGCGAGATCGATGCCACCGACGAGACCTCCGTTGGACGGCTGATAGAGAGCATTCTCGCTCAATACGGAAGGCTGGATGCCCTGGTGAACGCGATCGGCGCGTATGCTGGAGGCGCAAAACTCTGGGAAGGAAATACAAAGGTCTTCGATCAGATGTTGGCTTTGAACCTGCGTGCCGGCGTTTTGTTATGCCGCGCTGTCGTTCCGTCGATGCTCAGGAAAGGATCCGGTGCGATCGTCAACGTAGCCTCGAAAGCCGCCATCGATCATGCAGCGGGAAATGCAGCGTACGCCGCTTCAAAGGCCGCCGCGCTTGCGATGACAGATTCACTCGCTGACGAGCTAAAGGGAACTGGCGTGCGCGTGAACTCTATTTTGCCGAGCATCATCGACACGGAAGCAAACAGGAAAGGGATGCCGAACGCCGACTTCACCAAATGGCCGAAGCCGGAGGACATCGCGCGCGTCATTCTGTTCCTGTGCAGCGACGACGCCAAAGTGATCCACGGCGCCGCCATCCCCGTCTACGGCAACACCTAACACCCTGCTAGCGGTGGGGCGGGCGCGAGCCTGCGGCGGCTGCAAGGCCGCCCCGGGCAACTTTCCGAGACCAACGCCCGCGACTCTGTTGTGCGCGGGTTCCACCCATAAGCGAAGCAACGCCAAAAATTACTAAGACCGTCGCGATAACGGCATGCGCCAGCGCCCGGTCCCACGGCCGGCCGGCGCGCAAAATATTTAACACGCCCAGAAGCACTCTAGCCAAAGAACTTCCCAACGACCAAAATCTGACTCATGGCCGGGTACCCCAAAATTGTTCCCACCGTGTGTCCGCAGCTCGCGAGAATCAGCAAGGTTCCGAAAACCCGATCAGTCGTTTTCACGCTCTACATATGTCTTCCAGGCTCTCGCTCAACCCGCTTGTTCCGCGCGCGCGCCGAAAAGCGCAAGCAAGCCGCTCCATCCGCCGGGCGAATCGAGGGCCGACCGAAACGCGCCGATATTTTCGCCTATCCTCTCAAGATGGCGGTGCTCGAGATCGACTCTGGTGAAGCCATCCGCCTCAGGCGTGAACCGCACATAGACTTCACTCGATTTCGCCAGGTCCGGCTCAAACTGCCAGCTGGTGTTTATCTGCCACGCCATAACGAACTGCCGCGGCGGATCCCAGACTAGGATGCTGCCCCAGTCGCACTCCGTGCCGTCTTCCTGCTCGCTATAGCAGCGGCCGCCCATCTTGCCCTCGAGGACGGCTTTGGTCATTGGAGATTTCCCGATGTGATGAGTGCGCGGCCACCACGTGTCAATTTCCTTCGTAAATACGCGGAAAGTCTTGTCCGGCGTCGCTTTTACAGTGATACTCTTTCGGACCGTTGTATCCGAAACGGGTTCTCGAATTGTCACAACTCTCCCTCCTCCGAAACCTCTTCTACCTTTTTCTTGAATCCGTCCAGGGCCCGAGTCCAAAAGCCGTCAATGTAGTCGCGCAAGGAAAGAATGCCGCGGGGATTCAACTGGTAAACCCGGCGCGTTCCCGACGTCCGATGCTCAACCAGATCGGCTCGTTCCAGAACGCGCAAATGTTGCGAAATGGCGGGACGGCTCACCGTGAACTTAGCCGCCAGTTTGCCGACCGGCAGCGGTCCGTCCGCAAGCTGCTCGACAATACGCTGCCTGGTTGCATCTCCGAGTGCTTGAAATTGCGTTTCTCGGTAAGTGTCCACTTACAGTAAGTATAGGCTTACCGTTTTTGACCGTCAAGCCAAATGTTCAAATATGTTTAGCATCGGCGCGCTTGACACCGAACCGCTTCCCCACGATATGCAGGCTGGTTCCATACTCGCCATCGCCGACGACCTGACCGGAGCTCTCGAAGCAGGAGCGAAATTCGCGTCAAACGGTCTTTCGGCAACGGTAGTCACCGGTCTGGAGTCGCCGATACAAGCAAACTCGACTGTTCTGGTCATCGACGCCGAGACCAGGCACCGGACACCTCTCGAGTCCGCTGTATGCGTAAAGGAATTCGTTTCGAAAGCCCGCAACTCCAGCCTGCAGCTCATCTACAAAAAAACGGATTCCACTCTTCGCGGCAACATTGCCGCCGAGCTCCGTGCAATTCAGGATCTGTTTCCTGGGCGCCGCTTCATCTACGTCCCTGCCTACCCCGAGATGGGAAGAACGGTTGAAGACGGCGAACTTTTTGTCTGGGGAACGCGCGTCCATGAAACTGAGTTCGCCCACGATCGCTGGCACCCGGTACGCGATTGCAAGATACGAAGCGTTTTAGGCGACGTGGACGCGTTGATAACCGATGGCAAATCGAATGCAGATATCGATACCGCAGTTCAAACTATTCTGGCCGAGCCCGCCCCGCCGCTTTGCGCTGGCCCCGCCGCCCTCGCTGAAGCACTCGCCCGGCATTTTGGCCGTCCTACGGACTTCCACCTTCCGGAAACGCCGCGCTTTCTGGTCGTAAACGGCAGCATGCATCCAGCTTCTGGTCAGCAGATCGATGTCGCGCGCCGTGCTGCTCTCTTCAATGACGACTGGATTCACTTCAGTGATGCCATCCCAGGCGTGGGTTTGGAACGTGCGCTGAAGCTGGGCGAGTCCGTTCGTCGCAAACTCCAATCCTCATCGTTGAACACACTTGTCGTATTCGGAGGCGATACCGCATTCGGAGTTCATCAGGCGCTTGGGTCGCCTCCATTTCGGTCACAAGGCGAGATTTTGCCCGGTGTCCCACTTTCCGAGTCTTGCGGTCTGCACTGGATCACCAAGGCCGGCGGCTTTGGTGATCCCGACTTGTTGCTTGCCATCCGCGATAAATTCGTAGCAGCGCGGCGGACAACATGAATGGTGTTTTCGGCATCACCTTAGGCGATTCCAGCGGCATTGGTCCGGAAATCCTTTTGAACGCATTCCGCGAATCGAAGATCGACCGGCCAATCGTGGTCTACGGCGACTTGGAATCGTTAGCGTTTTACAACGAGCTGCTTGGGTACGGAGTGCCGCTTCGGCGTATCGCTACCCCCGATTCTTATGAGCCGGGAGCCCTGAATGTTCTCGACTTCGGTCTGCTGACCCGGCAGGACGTCACTCCCGGCGTGTTGAGCGCGAAATCAGGTCATGCCGCCCGCGAATATGTCGTTGCAGCTTCAAAAGCCGCACTTGCCGGCGATATCGCGGCGATGGTTACGCTGCCGATGAATAAGGAAGCAACGCAGCTCAGCGATCCTGTTTTCGTCGGGCACACCGAATTGATTGGTTCCGTTTGCGGCGTTTCGGATGTGACGATTATGCTCGTGTCCGACGAGCTGATCGTCACCCACGTGACAACCCACTGCTCGCTGGCCGACGCGATCGCACGGGCCAAGCAGCCGCGCATCAGAACGATTTTAAAGTTGACCGGTGAAGCAGTCGGCAGGCTGATCCCGAACCCCCGGATCGCGGTAGCGGGCTTGAATCCACATGCGGGCGAGAACGGCTTGTTCGGCCGCGAAGAAATTGAAGAAATTTCCCCCGCTGTGAAATGGGCTCAGGCCCAGGGTTTGCCTGTCGACGGACCCTTCCCGCCCGACACCTTGTTCTATCTTGCAGTGCGCAAAAAGCGCTTTGACGCAATCGTCTGCATGTACCACGACCAGGGTCACGTCCCGCTGAAGCTGCTGGACTTCGAGGGCGGAGTCAATGTCGCGCTCGGTCTGCCGATCGTGCGCACGTCGGTCGATCACGGCACAGCTTTCGACATCGCCGGGAAGGGTCTCGCGCAGCCTGGCAGCTTCTTAAAAGCGTTGGCCTTCGCCGCTCGCCTGAGCCGGGTGTAAATGATGCATGGCGACTCACCCAAAACTACTGCGGTACTCAGGCATGTCGCTCTGCGCAAATCAGAAATGATCGTTCGCGCCTTGCCGGTTCAGACAGCTTCGGCCAGCCAGACCGTCATGTCGACCGGGCCGCGGTTCGCATTCGCGTAATAGGGTATGGCGGTCAGCTTGATGGTCTCGGCAACAGGCAGATCCCGCGCGGATGAATAGAGCGACTCACGCCAAACGGGCGCATCCAATAGTTGGGCATTGGCGGTGATGACAGTTATGCCTCGCAGCAGATCCGGATCGTAATACGTGCTGAAAGAAGCTCGTGTTGCTATAGCAATCTGGCGCACGTCCCGGCTGTTGTCGGCAGACTCGAGGCAGTACACGAGCGGTCCGCGCATGAGCGCAACCTTCCCGGCATCGGCCTCGACGAGCGGGTGTGCCTTAACCGGCTCGACCGGCATCGGCAACATGAGCTCAACCACGTCCCCTGGTTTCCAGGTACGCTGGATCTGCGCATAGCCGCGGATCCTCGGTGCATTGGAGATGGTTGCTCCATTCACTTTGATGGTGGCAGCACGGCACCATTCGGGTATACGCAGCATGAGACTGAATTCAGCCGGATTAACCGGAGTAACAGTGATGCGGATGTTTCCATCCCATGGATAGCGCGAGCTCTGCTTGATTGATAGCTGCGAACCTTTAACATTTGTCCGTGCCTCGCTGGATACAAACAAGTTCACGTAGAGGCTGTCGGCATCGGTCGCATAGATATAACCGAGCAGGCCGCCCATAAGCTTCAGGAACATCGGCGGGCAACAGGGGCAGTCGTGCCAGACCCACCGGGTGCGGTCCTTGCCCGCCTCGAGCGGATTCATATAGAAGTACGTATTGCCTTCGAGAGAGACACCGGACAGAGCGCCATTGTACAGCGCGCGTTCGAGTTGGTCCATATAACGCGCCTCTCCGAAAGAGACGTTCATGTTGCGATGGAAGAAGGCAGCGCCAACGGCCGCGCAGGTCTCCAGATAAGCGTCGTTTGGAAGAACATAGTCAGGTCCGAATTTCTCTTCATCGGCGTAAGCGCCGACGCCGCCGGTGATGTGCATGCGCTTGTGGACCATGTTTTCCCAAAGACGGTTGGCGGTGTCGATGTACTCCTGGCGGCCGTTGATGGGGGCAGCAGCGGCGATTCCAGCGCAGAGCAGGGTTGCGCGAACAGCATGCCCATGCAGTGTTTCCTGCTCGAAGACCGGCTTATCGTCCTGAGCATATGCGCCCCAGGAAGGCCGTCCATTGCCGTACTCCTGGTTGCGGACGAAGAGCTCGGCGGCGTGGTGGTCCTTTTCCCAATCCGGCTTGCCGATGTTATGGCCGCGATTTTCGATCCAGAACTCGGCTAGGCGGAGATAGTTCTGTCCATTCACCGGAGCGGGAACTTTTCTTTTGAGATCCGGCTCGTCGCGAAACAGCACGTACAGCTTAACGAGTGCTTCTTCGGGAAGCGGATGGCAAGGGACGATGTTCTTCTTGGGAGCAGGTCCCATCAACTCCACCATGTAATTGGCGAATTTGACGCCGGTGGTCAGCAGAACAGTTTTTCCTGTGGCGAGGTAGTAATGAATCCCGGCATCGACCAAAGCGCCGGCGTTATACACCTCGTGCTGCCAGATCTGAAGGCCTCCATTGAGTCCCCATTCATGGCCGGGCTCATCGAGTTGAGTGTAGGTATTGACGTAGCCGTTGGGGTTTGTGGCCGCAGCCGCCGCGATGCGGGCGATATAACCGTCGAGCTGCGCTTCAAGCTTCGGGTCGGGATGCATTACGAGGAAGTCGGCCGAGCCGCGGATCATCTCATAAATGAGCCCGTCGTACCAGGGCGGCCCAGCATGCCCGCCTTTTTGGCCGTCCCGAACCTTATCGAAGTTGTTCAAGGCGCCGCCGCGGTCGGTTTCGAACTTTTGAAAACAATCGCGAATGGTAACTTCCTGCCACACGTTGAGCTTCGGCAACCAAAAGCCATCGGTTATCGTCACGTTGCGGCTGGGTACGGGTTGCAGGGGGTGTAGCTGAAGATTCGACGAGACGCTTGCGTTTTGGGGAGCCGCCGTTGGAGGAGCAGCGGATGCAGCAACGGAAGCGACACCCACGGCCGATAAACTCTTAACGAAATTCCGGCGCGAATACCTCATCGGATCTGCTGAAAAGTCCACCTTCTCCAGGTGATTACATTTCCCACTTTACCCTAAGGTTTGATTTCAGCGCGATGCCTGTCCAAAAGGAAAAGTGAGAAGGTAGCCGGCATCCGAAGCCGTCTTCTTTGCCCGGCTTTTTGAGAGTGCTCCACGATCCTGCGTCTCTGAGTCGCACTTCGGCCGATATGTTTTTGCAGAAGGAAATTCCGCGTGGCACTGGAAGAAACCGGGTTAGACACCCTCCTGGATCGGTATGATTCCGGAGCCCCATCTGCTGCCAGAAAAATCCTGGAGTTTCAGGCCGGCCGCGATGTGGCTGCTTTTCGCGGCGAGGTCACGCGTGCCTTGCTGCAGAGACCCCCTTCCGAAGCTCTTAACCACGTAATCGGACTTCTCGAGTTCGTCGATGTTGTCCAGCTGCTTCTCGAGTTGTACGTTAAGTCGAAAGCAGACGCAATTGCCTTAGCCAGAAAGATTCTTGCCTTCCAGCCACGATTCGATATCGAACTGCTCGACTGGCTGAAAGAAAAAGATGTGGGAAGCCGGTCGGATGAGATTGCTTTGATCGTGCTCGATATTCTCGACGCCGTGTCAGAGCGCGACCGGCTGGTGCTGAGTGTTTCTCGCTTTATGAAACACAGTCACCCAAAGCTTCGGTCCAAAGCCGCTTTGTTTATCGCCAGGAGAAGACCGAATCTAACCTGGATCCGAGACCTTTCAAACGAGTTCGACGCGCGAGTCCGCGCGAACATCATCGAGAGTCTGTTTACAGTCAAAGAAGAGTTCGTCATTTCGCTTTTCAGACAGCATGTTGCGGATGAGGATAATCGCACGGCAGGGAACGCCGCGTTAGGGCTGTATCGCTTCGGCGACCCCAGTTCAATTCAAGTAATTCATGCGATGGCGAAAGATACACGTCCGCAATTTCGGAATACCAGTGCCTGGGTGATGGGCCAGACGGGCGACCCACAGTTTTCGCAGACTCTGACCGAACAGCTGCGTGACGACGACGAACTAGTTCGCAGACAAGCCCTGATGGCTTTGCGCGAGATCAAGAAGGCGCGGAAAGAGGCGCGCGACCGGGACTTGTTTCTCCTTGCCATTCTCCAATATCAGTCGAACGATACCGGCCACTCCCTTGTCGCCACGCTCTGCAACACCAGCGGTCAAGGCCTGCGCGGTATTACTGCGGACAAGTTTTTCTTGAGAGCGGGCGGCAAGCCCGTGCAGGATTTTCTGCTGCAAGAATACGTTTGCGAAACTCCCGTCCATGCGGCAATTGTGTTGTGCCTTGCCGACAATTTGGATCAGGCGATCAGCGCCGATTTGGATGCCGCGATGAAGCGCTGCTCTCGTACGCGAAGACCGGCCGATATTTTGACGGTCTCGAAACTCAGCCATGAAGTCCAAGTGAATTCTCGAGCGGGCGCGGCTGAATCAGTGGACGGCCCTGAATCGGCTGCCGCGCGGCTGAGAACTGCTTTACCTGACATAGATTTCTCCCTGCCGAATTTGCATTTGGTCGTCATCGGAGCAAGTCCGGCAACGGCCGTCATCGAACCGCTGCTGGAACTCGCGTCCACTACTGGGGCAAGCATTCATGTGCTCGGCTGGGCGGCAGAATGGCAAGCTCCCGAACTGAAGCGACGGATTGAGAACACGAACGGATTTTTCCGTATCGTTGACAAGCAAAATGACTTGGCACAGGCCTGCTTCGAAAGTTACCTGGTTCTTCAACAGCATTACCGGCTAACCTGGCAGACTGGCGCAGGCGATTTGGAGCTTGAGCTCCGCGCCGAAGCGGGAGGAGGATTCGCGACCTACCGCCAGCTTGTGGCCTGACGTTTAACTGCCCGAGCCATCGGTTGCGTGAGCCGATGCGCGACAGTCCAATCCCACAACCGAACACAATCGCGGAACCTCTCACCTAAATCTCGCTGCATCGCCCCACAACACGTCCTTTTTTGACGAAGGTCCTCAAATTGCTCTCCTCAGACTTTCTAAGGGGACATCCATGCCGAATGATTTGCGTTTTGCCGTAAGGATGCTGCGCAAAAATCCGGGATTTGTCGCGGTCGCAGTTTGTTCGCTGGCGATCGGGATTGGTGCAAACTCGGCCATCTACAGCTTCGCCAGCGCGGTGATGCTGCGCCCGCTTCCGGTTCCGAAACCCAGCCGCGTCGTCACCGTCAGTGCAGTAAGCGCGCATGCGTTTTGGGCCTCGAACGACCTATCATATCCGGACTATGTGGACTTTCGCGATCACAATCGCACCTTCGAAGGACTTGTTGGCTCATCCTACGGATCGTTTGGATTCGCCCCGGACAAAGTCACCCAGCCACGAAGAAAATTCGGCATGTTCGTTTCGGGCAACTTCTTTTCGACACTAAAAGTCCAGCCCGCAGCCGGAAGAAACTTTCGGACAGAGGAGGACCGGGTTCCAGGCCGGGACGCCGTTGTCATTCTCAGTCATGAACTATGGGTCAGCGACTTTGGCGGTAACCCTTCCGCCATAGGCCAAAAGCTTTGGTTGAATGGAATCGAATTCACCGTCGTCGGTGTGGCTCCTGCAGCATTCGAGGCTTTGGAGCAAGTCAAACCGGCGCTTTTTGTTCCAATCGCTATGTCAGCGGGTTTGGGCGAAAACAATTTGGATAAGCGCGATGTGCGTTGGGTGACCGTGCGCGGACGCCTTCGGCCCGGGTTCAACATGGCCCAGGCGCAAGCGGACCTGGGCGCGATCACAAACTCCCTGCGGTCCAGCTACCCCAAGACTGATTCGGATTTGCAGGTGAAGGTCCAGACGGAGCTGCAGGTTCGAACGGAGCGCTCGCCGCCCGATACGGCGCTTCTCATCATGCTGATTGCCTTAGCGCTATGCGTCCTCGCCGTTGCCTGTGCGAACGTCGCTTCGTTGCTGCTGAGCCGCGCCACCGTCCGGGCTCGCGAAATAGGCGTTCGCTTGGCTATTGGAGCTAGCCGTGCTTCTTTAATTCGGCAGCTTCTGCTGGAAAATCTGCTGCTCGCTTTGGCTGGCGGAGCGGCTGGGCTGCTGATCGCTTACGGCGCTACCAAATTTTTCAACACCCTCCCGATCCCCACGGACGTTCCGCTCAGTCTGCATGTTGAGTTGGACAACAGTGCTCTTCTGTTTACGTTGGCGGTCGCGATCGTCAGCACGTTCCTATTCGGGTTGACACCGGCCTTTCGTACGACCAGGCTGGATCTGACCAGAAGCCTGAAAGACAAGGACGGCGCGGGGCAACGTCAAGGCCGCCTCTGGGGCCGCAAGCTAATCGTCGCTGGCCAGGTGGCGTTATCGCTCGTGCTGTTGCTGGTTTCCGGCGCGTTAGTGGCGGGTTTTCGCTCACAACTGAATCAGGGCCCTGGCTTTCGGACGGAGCGTCTTCAGCTCATGGCCTTCGATCCAGCCCTCGTCCGCTACAACGACGCCCAGCGCGATGTGTTTTATAGGCAGCTGCTGGATAGGGTACGGATATTGCCGGCCGTAAAGTCAGCAGCATTGTCCTCTTCGATTCCAATGTCGATGAGCATGCTGAATAGCATCGGCGTTGTCCCGGATGGCTATCACCTGAAGAAAGGTGAAAATGCCGTCGACACGTTCGACTCGGTGATCACCCCCGATTACTTTGGCGCGATGGCCATTCCCCTCGTACGAGGGAGATTGTTTCAGGACTCGGACAAGAAGGACACAACTCCGGTTGCGATCGTAAACGAACAGTTTGTAAAGCATTACTGGCCAAATCAGAATCCCATCGGAAAGCGCATACGTCTGAAGGACTCATCCGGCCGGACGGTTGAAATCGTCGGTGTCGCCCGAGATTCGAAGTACCTCTGGATCAGTGAATCTCCAATGGATTTCGTTTATCTGCCGTTTTCCCAAAACTCGCAATCGAATATGGCGCTCATTGCGGAGTCCCGGGCTGCAGATCCAGCGACGTTAATTCCCGTTTTGCGAGAAACGACTCAAAGCATCGACAGAAACATGCCGTTGTTCGAAGTTCGCACGATGAAGAGTTTGTACGAAAGCCGGGCCGTCGCGACGCCGAACATCATCACTGAAACTGTCGCTGCCATGGGATTGATGGGCC
Source organism: Bryobacteraceae bacterium (assembly GCA_036269815.1). Taxonomy (GTDB): domain Bacteria; phylum Acidobacteriota; class Terriglobia; order Bryobacterales; family Bryobacteraceae; genus Bog-105. Next base: position 18,609 of record DATBDT010000096.1, on the reverse strand, counting down.
TGATTCTTTCCGTGATTGGCTTGTACGGAGTTGTCTCTTATTCCGTCAGCAGGCGATCCCGCGAGTTCGGGATACGCATGGCCATTGGAGCCGGACGTAACCAGGTTGTCAGCTTGGTGCTTCGACAGGGGCTGTTCTTAAGCCTGGCCGGATTGGCCGCGGGTCTCGTCGTCGGCGTGTTGGCGCTCAAGGCCATTCTTTCGACGATGCTGTTTTCCTTTCACGTCGGGACATCGCCGTTCATTATCGTGGCGCTTCTGCTATTAGTTACGACAACGCTAGCGGCCTACGGTCCGGCACGGCGCGCTTCCCGGATCGATCCGATGCGCGCATTGCGCGAAGAATAAGCTAATTCAGGATCGCTTCGAAGCGCAAAGGCGCCGCTGCGCGCCAACATCAACGAAAAGACTCGCTGCTGCTTTGAGCGGCGCGCTTTATTCGGCGACCGTTCTGGGCGCGTTTCTTAAACAGAGGCTAAGAAAGTCCCTCGATCCAGATCCTCAAAAGCCTGCCGGAGCTGCTCCTGGGTATTCATCACGATAGGACCGTACCAGGCAACCGGTTCCTGCAGTGGTTTCCCCGATATCAACAGGAATCGAATCCCATCCTCCCCGGCTTGAACCGTCACTTTGTCTCCGTTATCAAAAAGCACGAGCGACCGGTTGTCTGCTTCGGAGGGCGGTTTGGTGTCCGCCCATTGGACGCCCTCTGTCGGCACAGCCAGCGGCCCCGATGCATTGCAGAACTTGCCGGACCCTGCGAAGACGTATGCAAATGCGTGGCGGGTGGTCTCCATGGGAAGCGTCTTGCGTCGTCCTGGTGGGACCGATACATCCAGGTAAATCGGATCTGCCGCGATTCCATCCACCGGGCCGCGCTTGCCCCAAAATGTTCCACAAACGATGCGAACACTCGTGCCGTCATCGTCAGTAATCAGGGGAATATCCGGCGCCTTCACTTCCTGATATCGCGGTGGGGTCATTTTCAGAGACGAAGGAAGATTCGCCCATAATTGAAAGCCGTGCATGCGACCCTCAGGGTCACCCTTTGGCATTTCCTGATGGATGATGCCGCTCCCGGCCGTCATCCACTGAATGTCGCCCGCTGCAATGGCTCCGCGATTCCCCAGGCTATCGCCATGCTCCACCGTACCGGCCAGCACATAAGTGACGGTCTCAATTCCACGATGAGGATGCCACGGAAATCCGGCGAGGTAATCTTCCGGAATGTCGTTCCGGAAATCGTCTAGTAGAAGAAACGGATCGAAATCGGAAGTGTTGCCAAAGCCGAATGCGCGGCGCAAGTGTACTCCAGCGCCTTCGCGCGTAGGCTTTGCACGAACCAGTCTCTTCACAGGTCGAATGGACATATTGCCTAAAGTCTAACTCCGGCCCGCGTCATATCATTTCTGGTATCGGAATGACGGTTCATGTACTGAGAAGAAACGCCTCTCGCCGAACGTTTTTGACGGCCGCGGTAGCGTCCTCTGTGAGTGCGGCCTCATTCGACGGTCCGCCTTCTCCAGCATCCAAAATTCGATTGGGCGCATGCAGCCCTACTCGCGACTTCGACGTTCTGGAGTCGCTTGGGTTCGACTATATCGAACCGGGCGCGGCGGAAATCGCCGCAATGACTCCCGATCAGTTCGCTTCCTTCAAGGCGAAAGTCTCAGCCTCGCGCATCCGATGCGAGGCATTCAACAGCCTGATCCGCCGAAAAGATTTGGTCGTCGTCGGTCCGGCAGTCGATCTGCATCCGGTGCTCGAATACCTCGATAGCACGCTCGATCGATGCAAACAACTCGGCGCAACCTGCATCATCTGGGGATCAGCCGGTTCGCGCAATGTTCCGCCGGATTTTTCGGCCGGCAAGGCATGGGACCAGATTGCGGTTTTTCTGTCCAAGGCCGGTCCGATTGCGGCGAAATATGGGCTGCCGCTTTCAATCGAGCCTCTAAATCGTCGCGAAAGCAACATTCTGACCACCGGTCACGAGGCGTGGCGCATGGTCCAGCAGGTGGATCATCCGAATATTCAATTCATGATCGATTACTACCACCTGACGCTGGAAAACGAATCGCTGGACATCTTTGAAATGGCGCGCGGGCTTATAACGCACCTGCATTTTTCTCTTCCGGTAGCGCACGGACGCGTATGGCCTTCCGTGGGAGAAAATGATCCGCACGCTAAGCCGTTCTTTGACGAATTGCGGAAGGTGCAGTGGTCTGGCGGCCTTTCTATCGAAGGCTCTGGATCGCCGGAAAAAGATGGTGCAAGCGCGCTTTCCTTTTTGCGCGATGCGGTGAAAGGTTAAACGCTATTGGCCATCCCCGCGAAGGGGCAGCGTCACCGTTTTTCCTGTTCGTGCAGACTGCCGCGCTGCATCCAGAATTTCACTCACCAGGACGTTCGTTTTTAACGACGAAACGCTGTCGCCTTCCTGCACTTCGTCTCGAATGACGCTTGCCAGATAATGAAGCGGGTCGTCGTACGGCGCAGATAAACCCGCTGCGTCGCTAATGCGCGCGTGGCTCTCTCCTTTTCGTCGGATCTCAATCTGCCGTGAGTCGATCGTTTTGGCATATCCGGTTTGGCCATAAACGTCCATCTGCTTTACGGCAAAAGGCCAGTTCCAGGACCCCTGGAGAATGGCAACCGCGTGCTTATAATTCAGCAATACATCCGCCTCGTCGTCCACCTTGGGATACAAATCAGGTTGCAGCTGAGCAGTGGTGGCCGTCACGGACACTGGCGCTTCGCCTTTCATCAACCAGGTCATCAAATCGGCGCCGTAACAGCCGAAGTCATACAGGGCGCCGGCGCCATTCAATTTCGGATCCGTCAGCCAGGTGAAAAACTCGGGTTGAACGTGAATCTTTGTCGGACCTTCGTGACCGTCGCGGACTACTGTTTTCACAATTGGCCCCAAAGCGCCTTGCGCCAGCAGATTACCTGCGGCGTTGTTGCTTGCGTACCAGGACGTCTCATAATCGACCAGAACGTGAATGTGATTTTGGTTCGCCGCTTTAACCATCGCCAGTGCATCGCGATAACTCACCGCAAGCGGCTTTTCCATCATGACGTGAATCCCGGCTCTGGCGCATTCCTCTACCGCTTGCAGATGGCCCGCCGTCGAGGTAAACACTAACGCAGCGTTCGGATGCGCCGCTGCAACAAGATCGGGCAGATTCTTAAAATGCAACGCGGCGTCCCAATGGTATTGCTTCGCGTATGAGTCGAACAATGCTTGTTCGGGTTCGATAACACCCACAATCTGCACATCGCCGCGATTCAGAGCCCCGCCCGCCGGAGCAAGCGCGCCACCTTTCATGAATCCGCCCACGTGGCCGTGAACGAGCCCTATGATGGCAACGCGCAGCGGCTGCCCGGTATCAGCCGCCAATGCAACACCCCGCATCGACAGCAGCAAGAAAACGAATGCGAATTTCGCAAACTGGATTTTCATTTAGGAAGGCCTCTTCGCTAGCACACCGATTGTATACAGCCATTCGTTCGCAAGCTCCGGCCATTTTGTTACCGGAAGTACCGTTGGACGCAATCCGTAACCATGCCCGCCTTTCGCATAGACGTGCATCTCCGCCGCTACTCCGGCTGTTTTCAACGCGTCAAAGTAAACAGTTGTGTTTTCTACGTGAACGGGATCGTCCTCCGCCTGTACAAGAAACGTCGGCGGCGCCGAAGAGGTCGGCGTAACTTCCGCACCGATGTGGGCGAGATCCGGCGGATGAACGATACCGCCGGGATAGATCATGATCGCGAAGTCAGGATGTGCGCTCAGTTGATCCGCTGCGTCGATGGCTGGATACACCTGCTCCGTGGAATGATTGCTCAAAACTGCGGCTAAATGGCCGCCTGCGGAAAATCCAAGAACACCTACCCGGTTGGGATCGAGCTTCCATTCAACTGCATGTTCGCGAGTAAGCCGCACCGCGCGCTGCGCATCGGCCAGATCTTCGGAGTGCTTCGGGTATGGACCCGCGTCCGGCACTCGATACTTCGCAAGCAGGCAAGTTACGCCGATCGAGTTCAGCCACTCGCAAACTTCAGTGCCTTCCAGATCGAGTGCGAGAATACGATATCCTCCGCCGGGAAAGACGACCACGGCTGCGCCTGTATTATTAGTCTCGGCCGCCCGATACAACGCGATAGTTGGATTGGTGACGCCGGTGAGCCGTTCCACCCGCTTGCCGGCGATCAGTTGATCTTTGTCGGTTGTTGTATCTTTCTCACCGGTCGTCCCCGTTTCATGACCGGGCCAAAGTGGTAAAACCGTTTGTCCGGTCGCGGCCAACGCGGTCAGCAGCAAAAATGGAACAACGCACAGGCGCATGCAGCTATCCTATCCTCGCCATCGCCAGCATCGCTACACTAAGAGAACATGAAGCTGGGTATCGACTTCGGCACCAATCGCACGGTGGTTGCCGCTGCCGACCGGGGCAACTATCCGCTTGCCTCGTTTGAAGGACCGGAGGATACAACTCCGGAATGGATTCCGTCGGTTATTGCGATTCGCGGAGATGAGCGCCGTTACGGTTGGGCCGCGTGGCAGTCTCAAAATGAGCCCGATTGGACAATCGTCCGATCTGTGAAACGACTGCTGGAGCAGGCAGGACCTCGTACGTTGCTCGATACAGGCGGGCAACTGGTGAAAGTTGTTGATCTGCTGAACGGCTTTGCGCGCGCCGTGCATGAACAACTGCGGGAGCACTCGAATCTAAGTCTGCGCGCAGGCGAACTATTGGAAGTAGTTCTCGGCGTTCCCGCGAACGCCAATACTAATCAACGCTTCCTCACGGTTGAAGCATTCAGCGCAGCAGGATTTCGCGTCTTAGGCGTTTTGAATGAGCCGAGTGCCGCCAGTATCGAATTTGGCCATCGTCAAGGCCAAGCCAAGGCATCCGCCCAAACAATTCTCGTCTACGATTTGGGCGGCGGCACGTTCGATGCCTCGCTTGTGACATTAGACGAGAACGTCCATCACGTGATTGGCTCAGAAGGGGTAGCCACACTCGGTGGCGATGATTTCGACCAGATACTGGCCGAGATGGCACTCGATGCGATCGATCTTCCGGAGCAAACACGCGACGATCTTTCTGCGACCGCCTGGTTTCATCTTCTCGAAGAGTGCCGGGTGAAGAAGGAGGCGCTGAATCCTAACTCCCGCCGCATTGAAATCGATTTCGATCAAGTGAAGCCGGCGTGGGGCAGCGTTCAGATTCCGGTCGCAGACTTCTACGAATTGGCGCGTCCGCTGATGGAGGAAACGCTCAACGCCGCAGAAGAATTGATGGAGCGGCACGGTAAGGATCAATTCGAAGCGTTGTACATTACCGGCGGCGGCAGCGAACTGCCGCTTGTTTCACGCGTGCTGCGGGAGCGCTTCGGCCGACGCGTACGGCGGTCCACCTACGCCCGTTCCGCGACCGCTATCGGCTTGGCCATCCAGGCCGATCTGCCCGAGACCTATCGCCTCAGCGAACAGCTGACGCGCTTTTTCGGAGTGTGGCGCGAAGCGGATGCAGGCCACCGCATCATCTTCGATCCTCTACTGCTGAAGGGCAAACAACTCCCGCCGCTCCGTGAGCCGCCGCTCGAGATCACGCGGTCCTATTCGCCCGTTCACAACATCGGCCATTTCCGTTTTTTCGAGTGCAGCCATTGCGGAGCCGACGGCAGCCCGGTCGGCGAAGTGACACTCTGGGACGAGATTCAGTTCCCCTTCGATCCAGCCTTGAACGACCGTGCTGATCTCGCCCTCGCATCCGTAAACTTCACACCCGAGCTGGCCTCACAGCGGATTGAGGAACGCTATCGATGTGATGCTACGGGAGCGATCGCGGTCGAGATCAGCAACCGCACAGCCGGTTATTCGCGTACGTACCGGCTCGGCAACTGGAATACGGACGAAAAGACAATCCGGCCGGGAACTAAGCGCAAGCGCACCAGAACGGCCAGCCATCACTCGCGATAGCAGCGGGCGCCAGCAGGGAGGCTGCGGGACATGCAGGCCGTTATCTTACGTCCTCAAATGGAGACGTTGGCTGTACGTAGGGAGTCAGTTTGGGCGGCGACTCATCCGGTTCCAGCATCCATGCCTTCCGGTCCGGAGAAGCAAGCAGCAGTTTTTGATTCTCCTGATCACCCAGATCGTGTACCCAGATCACACGGGCGGCATCCAGATCGACGTCATTCTGTATCCATTCCGAAAGACCATGCACCGGGCTGTAGTGCACGAAGACGAGTTGCTTCCCCGGTTCCTTCGCCAGCCGGTTTCGAATGGTCGTTCGGCCGTGTGGATCTTTGCCATTCAGATAATCCCAGCTTTCATAACGCGTCAAACCTTGCTTGTTCATAGCGCGCACCGCATACCAGAAAGTAAACTGCGCGAAGCAAGCGAGCACGATGCCAGCCGCGAAAGCCGGGTTCAGCCGCCGTAATCCCAGCAACGCCGCCAGCAGGAACAGGCCCGCAATCGCGGCAATGTAGTGGGGATAGAAGTACGGATAAAAGTTGCTGCCCAACACAAACACCGAAATGGTAGCCAGGATCCGCGCCGGTGCACGCAACAGGCCAAGAGAGAGTGGAGCGAAGAGGAAGAATCGATAAAACCGCAGCCGCTGCCAGAGCCGCGACAGGTAGCGTTTCAGTGAATCGGGTTCGTTTCCATGAACGGCCATTTCGGTCCGATAATCCAGTTCCTGTTCCTGATTCAGGTCCTTATGCGGGACGGCATTGGGCTGGAACGTGAACGTCGCCGGTATTCCATATTGATACCGGTACAGCTGATAGGGGAGCGTGCGAACACTTCCGGTTATGGCCTTGTTCTGAGCGGCAATCAGAACCAGGGCGGGGGCGAAACACAGCGCCGCCACTCCGAGCAGCTTCAGGCGAATACCGACTGCCCAAAACGAGATGGCGAGCATCAGGAGCAGAAATTCGTATTGCCGTGTGAGAGCTTGCAAAGCGAGCCCGATACCGAGTAGCACAGCATCACGCGGTCGCTGCGACCTCCTGAGTCGGGGCACGGCGCCGAACACCAGGCACCCGGCAAACGCCGAAACCGTCCCACCCCAGTAGCAGTTCATCCAATAGCAAAGCGGTCCGAATTCCATCGCCGCCAGGACGCCCCCGGCCAATGCCCACTGCGGCGAAAGCCAGCCCCGAAGCATCCAACAACAAGCGGCGCAGAATGCCCCGGTAGCGAGCAAAATTCCTGTCCATCCCACGGTCAGGACCAATCCCTGGCCCAACGGGAAAATGGAAGCGCGGACCGGCTGCTGCACGATAAAGATCTGTTCAAAGAATTGGGGGAGCGCCAACGGCGGGTTTGCCAACCGGAAGTGTCGCAGCGTATCCGCCAGGAACAAGTAGCCGAAGTCGTCGGAACCGCTCGGAACCGGGACGGGAGCAACCGGTAACAGAGCCAGCCGGAGGCCGATCGGCAGAAAAAACAGCAACATTGTAGAAGTTCTAGGACGCCCGGCAAGCCGCCGCAACCACGCCGGAGTGGAGGGCTTGCCAAACCTCAGAAAGACAAGGCTTAACGATATCGCGAGGGCGATCGTGCAGCAGTCTCCCAGCGACCAGCCCAGAGGATTATCGGGAGCCAGAAAAGCGTTGAAATTCAACGGTCCTCCTCAGTGTTGTGGAAGATCTGTGCAAAACCACAAGATATAGTGTCTTTGCCGTTGACCGTTCGAAAATATAGGTGTTGAATAGGTGGTGGATAGAACTCCACATGGGACAGCTCAGCGTACAATTAGCAACAAAAGTGAAGCAGCTATACCGGTCCTTGCCAAAGGAAGAGCGGACGGGTGTTTTCTTTCCGCGCCACTTCACAGCCAAACTCGAAGCTGGCGTAACGCCCTACGACCAGACTACCTGGGAACTGCGTACCGCCACGATCGGTACGGACAAAGGCTCGGTGATCTTCGAGCAGCGCGATGTGGAGGTTCCAGCCGACTGGTCGCAGACGGCCACCAACATCGTGGCGAGCAAGTACTTCCATGGCCGCATGGGCTCGCCGGAGCGGGAGACGAGTGTCGCTCAGCTGGTGCATCGCGTCGTGGACACCATCGCTGATTGGGGTCTAGCCGGCAACTACTTCAAGACGAAAGAGGACGGAGAGAACTTCCGCCTGGAACTGGCGCACCTGATGCTGACCCAGAAGGCGTGTTTCAACTCGCCCGTGTGGTTCAATGTGGGCGTTCGTGAGGCGCGCGGCTACGGCTTCTATTTCGACGAAGCCGAGCAGGTCGTTCGCAAGCTGGTCCCGGGCGAGAATCATCCGCAGTGCTCGGCGTGCTTTATCAATTCGGTCGGCGACTCGCTCGAATCCATTCTCGATCTGGCGAAGACCGAGGGCATGCTGTTCAAGTGGGGCTCGGGTACGGGCACAAACCTTTCCAGCATTCGCGAGGAAGACGCACATCTCTGGGGCGGCGGCCGGGCGTCCGGCCCGCTCAGCTTCATGAAGGGCTTCGACGCCTTCGCCGGGGTTATCAAGTCCGGCGGCAAAACACGGCGAGCCGCCAAGATGGTCATCCTCAACACCGACCATCCTGATGTCGAAAAATTTGTTTGGTGTAAAGCGAAAGAGGAGAAGAAGGCGCACACGCTGATTGACGCGGGCTACGACTCATCGCTCGATGGCGACGCCTACAGTTCCATCTTTTTCCAGAACGCGAACAACTCGGTTCGCGCCACCGACGATTTCATGCGCGCCGTTGCTGACGACACGGACTGGTGGACGCGGAGTGTTGTCAATAATCAGCCGGTGAAGCGGTACAAGGCTCGCGATCTGATGTACCAGATCGCCGATGCCACTCATCAGTGCGGTGACCCGGGCATGCAGTTCGATACCACCATCAACCGGTGGCACACATCGAAAAAGACTTCCCGGATCAACGCTTCGAATCCCTGCTCGGAATACATGTTCCTCGACGATTCAGCCTGCAACCTGGCGTCACTGAACCTCATGAAGTTTGTGGGTCCGGACAGCGTGTTCGATGTGGAAGCTTTCCGGCACGCCGTGGATACCATCATCATGGCGCAGGAAATCATTGTCGATAACGCCAGCTATCCCACCGAAAAGATCGCCAAGAACTCGCATGACTTCCGGCCGCTCGGGCTGGGCTATGCCAACTTGGGCGCGGTGCTGATGTCGCTGGGTCTGCCGTACGACAGCGACGGCGGCCGCGATTTTGCCGCGGCGATCACCGCGATCATGTGCGGCCAGGCTTATCTGACCAGTGCCCGTATCGCGGAAGCGGTCGGTCCATGCGTCGGCTATCCGGAAAACGAAGAATCGTTTCTCGACGTCGTCCGGCTGCACTGGAATTCGGTGAACGCCATCGACAGCCGCCTTGTTCCAACCCACATGTACAAGGCTGCGGAAGAATGCTGGCGATCTGCCTACGAAGTCGGCGCGCGCACCGGCTACCGCAATGCGCAAGTGACCGTGCTCGCTCCGACAGGCACTATCGGCTTCATGATGGACTGCGACACCACCGGAATCGAGCCTGACCTCGCGCTCGTCAAGTACAAGAAGCTAGTCGGCGGCGGCGTGATCAAGATCGTCAACAACACGGTTCCGCAGGCGCTGATCAAACTCGGCTATACGCCCGAGCAAACGGAGCAGATTGTCGCTCACATCGACTCAGCCGGGACGATTGAGGGAGCGCCCCACCTCAAGCCGGAACATCTCGCCGTCTTCGATTGCAGCTTCCGGCCCCAGAACGGCGTACGCTTCATTCACCACATGGGCCACGTTCGGATGATGGCCGCCGTGCAGCCGTTCATCTCGGGCGCGATCTCGAAGACGATTAACATGCCGGAAGAGTCCTCCGTCGATGACGTCATGAACGCGTACATCGAAAGCTGGAAGCTCGGCATTAAGGCGGTCGCCATCTACCGCGATGGATCGAAGCGTGTCCAGCCACTCAGCTCCGGCACCGGCAAAGGTGAGAAGAAAAACGTAGCGGTGATGGCTCCTGCTCCTGTACCTCAGACGGTGGAGAAGATTGTGTACCGCCCGGTCCGGCGCAAGCTGCCGGATGAGCGCAACTCCGTCACTCATAAATTCTCTATCGGCGGTCATGAAGGTTACATCACCGTAGGTCTGTATGAGGACGGCACGCCCGGCGAAGTCTTCATCTCCATGGCCAAGGAAGGTTCGACAATCTCGGGCCTGATGGACACGCTGGCGACGTCGATCAGCTACGGCCTGCAGTATGGCGTGCCCCTGAAGTTCTTCGTAGACAAGTTCAGCCATGTGCGATTTGAGCCGAGCGGCTGGACCGGTAATCCGCAGGTGCCGTATGCCAAATCGATCATCGATTACATCTTCCGCTGGTTGGGCGCGCGATTCCTCGGGATAACCGAGGCCAGCGAAGCGGCAACTACGCTGAAGCTCCGGCCGACCGAAGTGGAACCCCAGCAGGCGCTCCAGTTCGAAAGCAATGTTGTGACGGATGCGCCCCTATGCTCCGAGTGCGGCAGCATGATGACGCGCAATGGATCCTGCTACAAATGCGAGAATTGCGGCGGGACTAGCGGCTGTAGTTAGTCCTGCTCCGTACAATTCGCGGGCCGGCGCGGTCGCTTCCCACGTTCCGCCAACCGGCCACCACTCCCGGGCATAGGGAATTTTCTAGTACCCTGTCGCTCCTCAATTTCCACTTGTAGTTTGCGAACTTCTGTGATACAAACCCTTCCAGATGGCAACGCCTGCGGCAGCAACGATGGACCAGGGCCAGAGGGTCATTTCGCGATATCAGAACGGCTATCGGCTGGCACGAACCGTTAGTGGACTTAGTCAGATCTGTAAAGGTGTCGGAGTGCTCGCCGGACTCTTTGTTATTCTGTTCGGCGTCATGGGCAGCGAGACCGTGATGCGACCCAATCCCTCCATGGTGGGTGTCGCAAATCTACAGTCGCAGCATTATATTTACCTGCTTTCCGTTATCTTTTTTGGCGCCTTAGTCGCGATGATCGGTTGGGTTGCGGGAGTCGTTTTGGATGCCTACGGTCATCAGCTGAAGGCCACTTTGGACACTGCTGTGAACGTCTCACCGTTCCTCAGCAACGCGGAGCGGGCACAAGTCATGCGCCTCGATTAATCGCCTGTCGGGCGGGTTAGCGGTAGCCGGTCGTTAATAAGATAAGGCTTGCTGCTCCGCTTAAGGCCACTGCGCTTTTCGTTCGTTGCGAACGAGTCTATTTATTTCCCCGCGGGCCAGTCTTCTAACATTCTGCGCGGTGCGTTTGGCACGATTTTCCGCCGCATCGCCTGCATGCCGCAATGCTCCGGCGCGCGTACCTGCGGGATCCGCACTACTTGCCCATATGCTCGAATGTTCGAACCTGCTGCAATCAGGCGCGGTCCCAGCGGCTTGGCCGATTGGCCCCGGCCGTTTGTCTTTCGAGCCTCGCATCTCGATGGCCTGACATTTGCCGCGGGTGATCGCTTCCACTTCAATCTGAACCTGTTCGACATCGAGACACCGGCCACCGCGTGTCTGGTGCTCGCGTTCTCACAGCTCGCAGCCGAAGGCCTGGGCCCACAGCGCCGGGGCGTCGAGCTGACCAGCGTTACCCAACTCAACGAACAGGGCGAGGGCTCCGAAATCATTTATGCAAACGGGACAACCCAGCCGAGTACGCCGCCGCTTGAGCTGACTCTTGCTCCCGCCGCTGCGCCGGTCACAAGTTTGCGGGTGCGGTTCCTCACCCCGACGGAACTGAAAAGCGGCCAACAGATCGCCGCGCGCCCCGAATTCGCGATTCTCACGGCCCGGGTGCGCGACCGGATCAGCACGCTCGCGGGACTGTACGGCAGCGGACCCTTGAGTCTAGATTTTCGGGCATTCGGCGAACGAGCGGCGGCGGTCACAATGACCCGATGTGCAATTCAAACTGTCGATACGAAACGGCGCAGCAGCCGGACGGGACAGGTTCACCGCATCGGCGGATTTATCGGCGAAGCCGAGTACGAGGGTGACCTGACGGAGTTTGTTCCTTATTTGCGTGCGGCGCGCTGGACTGGCGTGGGGCGGCAGACCGTCTGGGGCAAAGGGGAGATCGCAGTTGAGCTCCTGTAATCGACTCGCAACCTTGCCGCTTGCGATCAAAGCAGCGGTGAGCGGAGCCAGCATAAGTGCTTCGTTCGCGTTGACCAATAAATGAAGGTGTTCGAGGGGGTTTTTCCCGTCTATAAAAAGCAGAAAACAGGGCGGGAACGCGCCAGCAGCGGCACCTAGAGATAGTTTCTATTTGTAATCAACAACTTAGAAGGGATTTCTGGTGCCAGAAAGAGCGAAATTGTTCTAGGCTGATGCAGGTGCAGAGGTTGTTCGCGACGGGAATAATTCCTTTCGCGGCGACGACAACCGGTCGGAGATGCGCGGACGCGCGATGAGGCCCTCCGCGTGATTTTTGGAGGTCTAGCTGCCTTGGATCAACTTCCTTGAGGGTGACAAGGCCACCGAGAGCCGGATCGGACCAGCTGTCGCTTCCGGTTTCGACGTGACCGGCGAGGCGGTATTTGAAAGTCGGGTCTCCGGCAACGGTTACGACGAGGTCATACCACGTGGAAGTCCTTTACGACAACTCACCTTCAAACGTCTGGTTGCGGTGAAGAAGCTGCCCGGTCGACCAGTCTGTTAGGCATCGAGTACGTGAACTTCTGCGATTGGTGCAGCGATGTTGGTGATTGTCCATTTGATTGAGGTCTGATCATGACCTCGGTGGTCATCGCCGAAGCCGTCATCCCCGGTGCCATAGCTGGAGAGAATATAGAGAGCGGCGGCGCTGGCGCCGACGCTGCCCTTGAAATAGCGCACGAAGCCGTTCGGGCCGTAACCTCCAAATCATAGGAGGAGGAAACGTTCCACGAGCCGCGGACCGATTTGCCCGGCTCGACCGGCGCCCGATCCGATCTTCATTGTCGGCCTGCCACGGTCCGGATCCACGCTGATTGAACGAATCCTCGCTTCGCACTCGCAGGTGGAGGGGACGCAGGAACTCGCTGCAATCCAGCACATCGTGCTTGGAATGGAGCGTAAGCGATCGGCTTTGGGCGATGTGCAATCGAGTGCGGTGAACGATCATTTCTACCCCGGCGTCTTGGCCGAACTTACGGCTGAACATCTCCGCGGGCTCGGTGAGCGCTACATGGCGGGCACACGCGTTTACCGCGGGTCGAAGCCCATTCTTCATCGAGAAGATGTCGAACAATCTCCGCCATATCGGGCTGTTCCATCTGATACTGCCGAATGCCAAAATCATCGACGTGCGGCGCGAGCCGATCGCGTGCTGTTTCAGCAATCTGAAGCAGTTATTTGCCAGAGCGCACGAGTTCACCTACAGCATCGAGGACATAGCCCGCTATTACCGCCCGTATCTCGAGCTGATGCGGCACTGGGACACTGTGCTTCCCGCGCGGGTCCTGCGCGTCCAGTATGAGGACATGGTCGAGGATCTCGAGTCCAACGTGCGGCGTATCCTTGAATTCTGCGGTGTTGCATTCGAACCGGCCTGTGTTGAGTTCTGCAAAACTGAACGAAGTGTCAGAACGGCAAGCTCGGAGCAGGTGCGCCAGCCGATTTTTTCGCGACGGGCTTTTCGAGTGGCGGAATTACGAGAGTTGGCTTGGGCCGCTCAAAGGCAGTTTGGGCGATGCAGTGATCCGGTACAGGGAATAGCGGATAAATTTAATTGTTAATATTGCTGACGCACAATGTCGTTTGTTTACGATGGCCCAGAAAAGCGGTCAGGGGCGAGCCCATCGCTGCCAGCCACTGCCCAATCGGGTTTTGCTGATCCTCCGAAAGCATAAGCCGCGCAGACGAGCGAGGCATGCTTTTTGTCTGCCGCTTAGGATTGTATGTCCAGCTGTTCGGAGGGCACGACACTAGCAACACCGCCTTCGTTGCAGCCACTTAGAACTGCCACTGTGAAGCGTATACTGAGACGTGTCTTACCACAAATGTATCTCAGCCCTGTCACTTCCCGAGATGTGCGATAGCTACCCGGAGAGGCTGGCTCGAAACCTGAATAAGTCCGTGATAAGGACTATACATCTCCAAAGCCATCAAAACCGCACCGGATACTGCTAAGGCAGACAGGAACAAACTAGCAGCTACGGTCCCGTTTGTCGGCGCGAACAGGCCGAAACTGAGAAAAAGAAGAGCGAGCCAGCAAACAAGTACGAACAACAATGGCCGCGGCAGCCCGGCAGCGTTCTGCTCATAGATAAGCCAGCGAGTTTGTCCGAGCTCGTACAACATACTGATTCCGCTCGCTCGCAGGGAGCGCTGCGATTCATTCTGCGACGAAAGCCGTTCAACCGCTTCGTATAGGTCGTCCTGGCCCGTAAGAGTAGGATCGCGTGAAGAAGATTCACCGTTGTGTGACCAAGTTTGATCGAGAAGCCCGCGCAGAGCAGCGCGCAGTCGATCCCGAGCGCCGTTCGCTTCAGGACCGTAGTGGGAAAGCACGCCATCGAGCATTACGGCCTGTGCCGAGATCTTCGTCATCTCGGCAGACTGCGTGTCAAAGAAGCTCTTTGATGACCAGACCAACAGACCCAGGATGAGCGCCACCATTGACCCCACCAGTCCGGTCGCAAGCTTAATGGCGTCTTTGGCTTCGTCGTTGAAATGATTAGGCGGCAGCACGGTTCGGAGGAGAACGCCACACACCGCTGCGGCGAAAGTCGACGCTAGCACGATACCGCTTGTTGCAATGGGACCCATTCCAGAATCAGGATTATCTTGTCGCAATGACCGATGCTTGGCGGGTCGGGGAGGTGCATGATTTTTCAGTTGTCCAGGGCGTGTAACCGTGGGTTAACTAATTGATCAGGATGTGCTTTCTCCGTAGCCTAGGTGAAACTCGCATCAAGGTGTCTATACTCGACGAGGGCGCTTCGCTCAGACGGCGACTGAATCTGCCCGCGTGTGTTAGGAACATTCCAGAGCAGAAGTTCACTGATGCGTTGGATTGGGTGATCAGAGATCGGCTGAGCACATGCGGCAGATAGGCTTCCGGATCCAGTCCACAAGGTTTTACCGTACGTTTTTGAACCGCGACTCAGGAGTAATCTCCCAAGATCTTTCGACCGTGACGGTAAAGGGCACTGTGGCGTAACCAGAAAATAATGAGCCGTTCTATCCATGCCACCATCAGCGAGTTACTATGACACCAACTCAGTTATCGAGGACCACGGCTCCTCTGACAGCGGATCAGGCGCGCGCCTTTGCCGTTGACGCGTTTATCTACGGTTACTCGTTGATCACTACGGAAGTCACTCGTGTGCAGATGAGCAACGTTGACAAAGTGGAAGGACTACACGCGCCCATCGGACAGTTCATTAATGTTCCGCGTTATCCGCCTGCCGAATTTCGCGCTGTATCGGCTCCCAACGCCGACACGCTCTATTCACTCGCATGGCTGGACCTTTCCGAGCCACAGGTGTTCACCCATCCTGATATGGGACAACGATTTCATGTTTTCGAGATGACAGATCTCTGGATGACTGACTTCAACTCGCCTGGGACGCGCACTGCGGGGGGAGCGGCATCAAATTACCTGATAACCGGTCCGGGCTGGACCGGGACCGTGCCGGCAGAAATGAAACACATTAAATGCGCGACGCAGTACGTCGTTATTTTGGGCCGGACCTACGCCGACGGTTCCGCCGCAGACTACGAAGCAGTTAATGCGTTGCAGGCACAGTACAAAATCACTCCGCTTGCCTCGTGGGGGAAACCGTTCAATTACCAAGCGCCTCCGGTCAACCCGAATCCGGGTTTCAGTATGATTGACAAACCTCAAGCCGTTATCAACGGGATGGACACATCGACCTACTTCAACATGATGGCGACGCTGATGGGACAAGCTGCGCCACCTGCCGTGGAAGATAGCGCCATCCTTGCGAAAATGGCTCAGATCGGGCTCGAACCCGGCAAACCGTTCGACATCACGAAGCTAGACACACCGACGCAGGCCGCTCTTAAGGACATCGGCAAGGCAGGGAACGACCGCATCCTCGCTAACGAAGAGAACCTGGGCCGGAAAGAAGGTACCTGGAACATCACCGTCGGCCTTGGCGTCTACGGTACCGATTATTTGAAGCGAGCGACCGTAGCTGCATTCGGCTGGCCTGCGAACCTGCAGGAAGATGCTGTATATCCGTACACCTTAGTCGACAGCGCGGGCGAGAAACTTACGGGGACTAATCAGTACACCCTGACCTTTCAAAAAAATCAAACCCCGCCCGTAAATGGTTTCTGGTCGCTCACCATGTACATGCTTGATGGGGGATGGTGGTTTGTTCCTAATCCGCTGAACAAGTTTACGGTCAGCCCACGTGATGACTTAAAATACAACGCCGACGGCTCACTGACTCTCTACTTCCAAGCCGGGTCACCCGGCAAAGACAAAGAGGCGAACTGGCTGCCCGCACCGAAAGGCGAGTTCATTCCGATGTTGCGGATGTACTGGCCGAAACCCGAGGCACCGTCTATCTTGGACGCTTCCTGGAAGGTCCCGCCCGTCATAAGAACGAACGTAAGCGCGCGGTGAAAACCGTGACGACTTAGCGTCAGCGATCACGCTTTAGAATTTGGTGGGAATCGCTCGTCGACATTGCGGGAGCAGGATTGGCCTTTGGAGGCCGCGGCCAGGAAGGCACGATAATCCTGCGGCGGGACATCGAAGTAGCAGTGACTCGCCGCTACGAAAGAGGACGTAAAGGTATGGTGGCCCAGAAGGTATGCCGCTGCAGTGAACACGCCGGAATCGAACGGCAACTACTTCTTACCAACCGTTGTTCTTATTTTCGAACGGCTGTAGAAAGTAGTTGACGTGATTGCCCGGCCGTAAGTTATCACTCAAAATCGGGCCAACAGAAGTGATCCAGAACAAGAGTAGTTGTAACGGCCAGCTGTATCGCTGCAAGTCTTTTTTTGCAAGGAGATAGCCGCGGCAATAAGGTCACAAGATCAGTGCCGATGTCGAGTCAGTCAAAATCCGCTATATCAACCCGTTGAACGACGCCGAGTCACCGCAAGCAAACCCCACCCGGCAGCACCCAACAGAGCAGCGGTCCGGATGGAAGGTTTCGGCAACCACTTCATCACGCCTAGGACCAGTTCCGGCGGTTCCGTCGGTTGTGGCGACGACGGGGCTTGATGATGCTCGTTACTAACAATCGGTGCAGACTCGGCGAACAGGTTAAGGATCCCCGGGATGAACGCATTCAGATCTTGTGGACCGCGGCTGGTGCCAAGGTTGCCATCTCGAACGAACTCCTGGTCGAGCCACGTTGCTCCGGCATTGACGAGGTCGTCGCGAACGCCGGGCCAACTCGTCACAGTCCTCCCTTTCAGCAGGCCAGCCGACGCGAGTACCCAAGGACCATGACACAAGCTTGCAATCGGCTTTTTCTCGCGGTCAAAAGCGCGCACGAACTCGCGGGCTTCTTCCGACTGACGTAGAAGATCGGGATTGATAAACCCTCCCGGAACGAGCAGCGCATCGTAGTCATGGGGGTTCGCTTGCGCTACTGTTTTCGTCACCTCGACGCGGCTGGCAGGCTCATGGAGGTTCACTCCGCGAATGCTACCCTCGCGTAGCGAGATGATGTCCACCTTGGCGCCGGCTAGTTTCAACGCCTTCACCGGAATGGTGAGTTCCACCTTTTCGAAGCCGTCTGCTGCAAGCACGGCTATTCGTTTTCGCTTCAATAGTCTCGTTGCCATAGAATCATTTCTCCTTGCTATGAAACATCTGGTGCGGTGAGGTGTACGGTGGACTCCGGAAACTCAGAATTCGACCCGAACTGCCCTCTTTCGCGTTACTGGGATCTACTTTCTCGGGCGGATACAGCATGGACTGGGCGAGTACGTTGATTTTGTGCGCCCATTCCGTGCGAAGTTCAATGTATTTGCTAACCCCTTGCTCCACGTCCGGAGCCGGTTTTATACCCACCCGTTTAAAAAGGTCCAAACTTCGCAAATAGTGTTGACGCCATTGCTCCACGTCGGACTCGATGGCCCGCTGCTGCGGGCCCTTGCGGTTTGCTGGACCGAAGACCTCTTCGATCATGTCAAGGAGTAAAAGTGATCCTGACCAAAGTTCAGCTAGAGTGCCCGCACTCTGAAGCCACGCGTATTCTTTCGCGTCAGTTGCACTCTCAATGAGAGATACACAGTCGAGTACTGTGCTCGTCACGAAAGAGACGGA
Organism: Bryobacteraceae bacterium; assembly: GCA_036269815.1. GTDB lineage: Bacteria > Acidobacteriota > Terriglobia > Bryobacterales > Bryobacteraceae > Bog-105. The sequence goes on along the minus strand of DATBDT010000096.1, from coordinate 340 downwards.
GTAATGAGCTTCTTCAAACCGAAAGGAAATCAGAACGGGATAGAAGTGGTGCATCTCTTTAAGCTGGATGACAGACGATGCCAGATCGGATAGAGTGCTGAATCCAGAATCCAATCGACCCTGAGGCGCGATGCGAACCAGCATCTCGGCACCGTTGCCCGTCATGCCGCTCAATAAAAAGAGATGCAGCCCGAGGGAATGAGGATGTCCCAAGTCCAGTTGAAGGTTGAGAGCGGCTGAGTTTCATGTTACGCCACCTTCTCGGCGGAGGCGTTGGGTTTGAGTTCTCTTCCGAGGACGATGGCAAGAGCCCATAGATCTCGATGGCCGATGACCTTTC
>DATBDT010000095.1:0-8719 GCA_036269815.1 Bryobacteraceae bacterium | reverse complement strand
GAAAGGTCATCGGCCATCGAGATCTATGGGCTCTTGCCATCGTCCTCGGAAGAGAACTCAAACCCAACGCCTCCGCCGAGAAGGTGGCGTAACATGAAACTCAGCCGCTCTCAACCTTCAACTGGACTTGGGACATCCTCTTCGCGCAATCAACGGCGTCTTCGTCTCAAACGGGCGGCGCAACCCTGCAAAGCCTGTCACCCGCAGATCTATGAACGCTGGAAGAAGACACGCATGGCAACGTGGTTGTTGATCGAAAGAACACCCGAAAGCGATTTTGCCCGACTTATCAAAACCAGATCCCTTGGTGCATTTCACCAAAGACGAGATGATCTCGAAGACCTAGGCCGCGTGTTGGAACAGCATCAGATCCAACCGGTCATCGACAGCGCGTTTTCTTTCGAAGAGGCCAATGCCGCTTTCAACCATTACGCAGGCCGTAAAGTCACCGGCAAAGTCGTGATCCGCCATTGAACGGCAACCAGGCTTCAAGAGGAATGACATGCCTGTCTACGTGATCTTTATTCGCGAGCGAACTGTCGACCAGTCCGAACTCGATACCTACGCAAGGCTGACGAGGCCGAGCCTTGAGGCCTAGCAATCAAGTTCCTGGCGGCCCATGGTCACCAGGAGGTGCTCGAAGGGCCGGTGCCAGCCGACGTCTGTGCCCGACGGAGCCAAAACTACAGTGGCGGTTGCGCTGCTTGGATCGGATAGCCCCAACGGCCGCTTCATCCACGAATCAACAAGGAGTTGCCCTGGTAAGACATTCCGCGTTGTATGGCCGGCCAGAAAGATCTTCGGATCGACGGCCCGTCCCATTTATTAGATACAGACGCCCAAAAACTTCAAAAGGAAATTATGAAATTCAAAGAAGGACAGACTGAATTGCGCAGTGACACAGAACTACCGATCGTGCTTGTACATGGCACGATGGGGAAATCAGAGGACTGGTCGCGCGTGGTGGAGAAGCTATCGGGCTCTCGCACGGTGATTCGCCCAAATTACATAGAGCGGGTCGCTGGAAGGAACTCGGGCAACGGAGTTGCGGTACACGATCTCGCGGATGAAGTTGTGGCTGCAGTCAGGGCTGAAGGTAAGCAACGCTTTGATCTTGTTGGCGGTTCCCTTGGAGCGGCAGTTGCCATATGCATCGCCGCAGAATATCCGCAGATGGTCCGTTCCCTTGTACTCGTATCCGGTTTCAGCAATGGAAGCGAACCGCGGATGAACCTGCAGTTCAAACTGTGGCTTCGCTTAATGAGCACCGATAAAGTAGCATTCACAAAACTGCTGCTGGTGAGTGGCCTAAGTCCCGGGTTTTTGTCTGCATTTGACGAACCTACCCTAAACGGAATCATTGAAAACTTTATTGCATCGACTGACTGGCGCCCGGTCGAGGAGACCATCAGGGTTGACCTTAGTCTCGATGTGCGAGAATACGCCGCGAGAATCAAGAGTCCGACGCTATTGGTTACTGGAAAGCACGATCAGATCGTGCCACCAACTTACTCGGAGAGTCTGGTTCCTGACGCGAAGACCATTGAACTCAATTCGGGCCACTTGATCTTCCTGGAAAAGCCAGTCGATCTGGCTTCCGCTATACTTTCGTTCTGCCAATCGCAAGCAGGTGCCGTCCCTTGAAATCACAGCTCGCGATCGTGTCTCGATAATATCGGAAATCTTGACGAGTGTGGTGTTCCAAACGGCCTCAATGCATTGAAAAAGCGACTCTTGGCAGACACATTTTTGGCCGCTGCCGGCGCCTCGGCAGATTAGTAATGTGTGACGGCGTACTGTTTGCTAATACGTCTCGGCCCGAGCAGCCGATATTCCTTCTACGCTAACGACCACACGCCTTGCATATTCACAGCCCCTGCCCTCCCCGCCTAAGCCGTCTTCACCGATGCCACCTTCTCCGCTTCAGGCTGCCCACTCTTCGGCAGCTTAAAATACCCGACGATGCCGATTCCGACCAGCATCGCAGCGCTTCCATAATAAAGATTCGGAATCCCCACCTTTTCCGCCACCGGACCAGCCACGAACATCGAGATCACCTGCGACCCCGCCACCAGCGACATCAGGCAGCTCATCACTCGTCCCAATAGTTCGTGCGGTGTCTCGTGCTGGATCAGCGTCGTCGCCGTGATGAAAATCGCAGACGCGCACAGACCCAACCCGAGCATTCCCGACGCCGTCGACGCCATCGTGCCGAACGCCGCCGTCGTCAATACCGCTATGCCCATTCCGCCCAGACCATACACCACCAGGTTCTGCTTCGGAACGTGCCGCGCAAACCGCGTGAGCAACTGCGTCCCGGCGATCATGCCGACGCCGATCAGCGTATTCAGCACACCGAACACCGCGGAAGTCGAGTGCAGCACGTCGCGCACGTAGATCGACAGCAGCGCGCCGAAGCAGCGCATCGCGAACATCCCCGCCGTCATCGACACAATCACAAACGAAATCGTCGAGTGCTTGAAGATGAAGCCGAATCCCTGCCGCATCGAATTGAGCACCGCGCTCGATTCCGTGCGCAGCGCCTGCCGCTCAATTGTCAGCGTCATCACCAGCGCCGCCGAGAAGAAGAAACTAAAGCTGTCGTAGAGGAAGCAGGAGTTCGCGCCGGCAAGCTGCACCAGTTCTCCCGCGACGCTCGGGGCCACGATCAGTGACCCCTGCTGCGCCTGCGACATCAATCCGTTCACGGCCATCAGCCCCGCCATTGGGACCAGCGTGCGCACCGCCACCGATTGCGCCGGAACGAAGAAGGCTGACACCACGCTCATCGTGAACAGGATGGCGTATATCACGTACAGGTCGTGTACGAACACCAGCGCCAGCACCAGCACGCCGCGAATCAGGTCGCTTGCGATCATCGTGTGCTTCAAGTGCCAGCGGTCCACGAAGACGCCGGCAAGGGGACTGACGATCGCAAGCGGCGCCATAAATGACACCAGCACCATCGCCACTTGCGTCGCCGTGCCATGCAGCTGAAACGTCACCACAGCGATGATCGCGAACACCGCCAGAAAGTCCCCGAACACGCTGACAATCTGCGCAATCCACAGGCGCCGCACCGGCCGAAGCCGCAACACGTCGCTAAAAGATAAAGGTATTCCGGATGTGGCCATATGAAGGTTTCAATCTCCTGAGCGCCGTTCGTTCTCACTCAGGCTAACCGAATCCGCGATGTAATTCGAGTGTTCCGATCCACCAAATACAGACTCTATCTCTCGTGTTATCAATGGGTTCGACTTCCAACTGGCGGCGCTGCTATTCTTGAATTGGGCACAGCATCGCGCCCGCTCTCACTCAACAACCACTCTTACTCGTCAGATGGCTGCACAACGGCCCAAATTCGCGAAAGTCGGCGCAGCATTTGACAATGAGTAACTGAGCCACCCGTTCTCAACACGCGCCTTACGAAAACGGCGGATAAGCCTTGAGGCACACAAAAAAACCCTCCCCCGGTGATCGGAGAGAGGGTCGTTTTCAGGCCGATGGTGTCTTAATCGTCGTCGTCAGCCTTGGTAGGAGCCGGGTTGTGGAAGTCGCTCGGCGGGCGAACCTTGCTCTCTCCGGGATAGGGCCGCTTAAACCCGGTCGCCATGTACCAGTTCAGGTGGTTGACGGTGTCCGGGTCTTCGGCATCGGGCTTGGTCAGCTTGCCGGCGAAGATCTGCGACTTCTTTTTGAGCCAAGCTGCCCTCAGTTTCTTAACCGCAGCGTTGTCCATCGGGGCGGCGGCGCTCGCTGTGACGCCCTCGTCCAGCGGAATCTGATTCTTCACGCTAAGCCACGGCCTGAAGTTCTCTGGGGGAGGCGTGCCCTTGACGAAAGCCGTCCTCATCGGCGACGCCACCAGGTCGAACTGGTTCATCGGCGGCAGACCGAGGATCTGCTCGATCGTCCGAGTCATGTTGACCTGCGTGTAGTAGGTGTGGTCGGTGGGTCCGTTCTGCACGGCGTATGGGCTGACGACGTAGCCTGGGCTGCGATGGCCGTCGATGTGGTCCACACCGTTCTGCGCGTCGTCTTCCTCGATGAAGATTGCCGACGTGTTCCATACGGTACTGCGGCTGATGTGATCGATAATTCGCGCAACAGCCAAGTCGTTATCGGCCTGTTGTGCCTCGGGGGTTGGCGGGCCGCCGGTGTGGTCGTCCATTATCCACAGGATGCTCAAAGCGGGCACCGTACCGAACCAGAGGTCACGCTTAAAGTCCTGCAACCACAGATCCACGCGGAACTGGTCGGGGATGCCCAGATCGAACTGCGGGAAGTTCTTGACGAGGTGGTTAGAAACGGCCGGGACAGAGGAGTGTGCTTGGATCGTGTTCCGATAATAGAGCCCCGCCTCTTGCCCGGACTCCCAGCGTTTCGCATCTTCGTAGAATTGGGTCCAGGTCGGCTCTTTGGTTGACCCGTTCGGCTGTTTGAACGTATCGAACTCGACGTACTCGCCGTAGATCTTCACCGGCAACCCGGCGGCCGCCGCTTCCGAGAACAGGAACCCCTTCTTCTGGTAGGCGAGTGCATCGCCGGCATTCCCGCCTGGATAGCTGCGGACCCAGTCAGGCGACTGGATGTCGTCGGCATAGGGCGCCATCGCCTCGGCGATCCACTGGTGACCGTCGGCCGACTGGCGGCTCGGGTCATAGAAGTTATCGAATAGAGGGAAGCGCTTCACCAGCAAGTGCGCGTTCGGCGTGACTTTGCCGCCGAACACTGCCAGCGAGGGGTCGCCATCACCGGCGGCCACATCGCCCAGGACCTGATCGTACGTGCGGTTTTCACGGATGATCAGGAACACGTGCTTGATCAGCGACGGATCGCCAATCTTTTCCGGGATTGCGACCGGCTTGGCAGAGGGGCTGCCACCGCTGGCCGACTCGATGTTCTGCCACAGATCCCAGTGGTTATTCTCATAAACCTGTCTGGTCATCGCGTCCAGGTTCACGCTGCTGGGGAGGGAGACGATGCTGACGGTGCCGTTGTCCTGGTGGGTATTGTAGCCGGTGACATTGTAGTCGGTCTCGAACGAATAACGCGTGCCGATACCCTTGTCGTTAGCGACGATGAGCACATTCTCCGCCTCGTCCACCACGACCGAGCTCGGCGCATAGGCGACCGGGATCATACCCAGGACCTTCTCAGCCCCGGCGCTGAGGGTGACCACAGCAATCGCATTGGCGTTGTAAAGCGCCACGTACGCAATGCCTGTCCTCCCATCCACCGCGATCGAATTGGGCCCAGCGCCATAGGCCCGTTTGTGTTCGCCAGGAACTGCGATCGGCAGCCCAACGTCGATCGTTCGCGCCACCTGGTTGGTGGTTGTGTCGATAACCGAGATAGTGTCGCTATACGTATTGGTGACTAGCAGGTATTTCCCGTGAAAGGCCATCCCGGTCGGATGCAGACCGGTCGAAATGCTGTGGGTGACCTTCATCGACGCCAGATCAACCACGGAAACAGTACCGGTGATGGCGGCGCCGACCAGCGGGTCAGCGACGATCGGCGTGCCCGCGGAGTAAATCTGGAAGTCCGCCGAGGTAGCGGGGCGTCCACCCTCGTTGCTCACGTAGGCGGTTTTGCCGTCCTTGCTGATTAGCACGGTGTGCGGCGCGTTGCCGACTCGGATCTGCTCACCCTGTTTCGGCGGCGTAGCCGTCAAGTCGATCTTGGTAAGTGTATTGTTCTGGTTCAGCAAGGCATAGGCGCTCTTGTCATCCTTTGAGAACGCGACGCCGCCGGGATAGGAAGTGCTCGGAGTATAGAACGTTCCGCAAGGTCTGGCATAAGGGCCCAGCGGGCTGTTCGGAAAGCAATTGATGAAGGAACTGTCCGGCGGCACGCTGACCTGTGTGGGGCTGTCTTCCACAAAGCCCTCTTCCGTGACCTTGGCGATCGTGACGTTGCTGCTGTCCTGACTGAACATTAGGTACTTGCCGTCCGCCGAATAGGTGATTCCGCTATAGCTGCCGCTCGGATCCAGTCCGGACGTGATGTAGTCCTGCAGGACAATGCCAGTCCTGGTGTCGATCACGTTTACCGCCTCCGCCGCGCCCATAGTAAGAACCGCCGCGGTGTGATTGCGCGAGTTGGGGTTCAGCGCGATCGCCTTCGCGCGGATCCGGATTCCCAGGTCGACTTGCATGCCGGACGGGGTGATGACCTGGCCACTGCTGACAACCCACGAGCCGTTCGGTTGCGGGCCGGTGACGTAGGTCGGGAACTGCACGGATTGCCCGGCGAACGCCGGAACGCTCAGCCCCGCTGCCAGCAGAGCCTTGAGCGGGCGCAGACGGTTGAGCCGGGTTTTGTTCTGAGAGTTCTCTCGAGAATTTTTTCGAGCCGTTTTTTTGATCTTCTTTCGAAACACGTTCTCTCCCTTTGGATTTTCGTCACACAGCCCGGAATAGGCCATGCGACATGTGCGGGTACCTCTAGTGTTTTAACGCCCGGAGACAGACGCCACGATGACGCTAAGATTACGATTCCGTCATGTTGGGCACGAGGCTACCCGTTTTGCGCGAGTTGCTCAAGAGCCCAAAGGCGGCGGATGCGCGCTCCGAGACAACGAAGAAACTCGCTACTTCTTCGCGGGGCGTGCGTGACACTGCCGCCGTTTTGGGCGTTCCTTAGGCAACGGGCAGGTCTAACGTGACGCGGGTTCCCTCGCCCTGTTTGCTGGAAATTTGCACATTGCCGCCGTGCAGCAAAGCAATCGTCTGTACAATCGCCAGCCCCAGCCCCGTACCGCCAAATATCCGCGATCGCGACGTATCCACGCGAAAGAAACGATCGAATACCCTCGGCAGCGCCTCCGCCGGAATCCCAACGCCAGTATCGGAGACTTCGATGTGCAGGTTGGACACGTTTGTCTTCGCGGTCATCAGGATGGAGCCGCCGGACGGCGTGTGCGCAACGGCATTCGAGACCAGGTTGCTTACCGCGCGCTGTATGAGCGACTGATCGACTGCCGCAATTACCGGTTCACCCAGGCAGGCAGTGGTCAACAAAACGCCCGCATCGGCGGCCAAGGCTTCGTAATATTCGCGCACACGGGTAAGTAACTGTGCGACGTCCGTCCTCTCCCGATGCAAAAGCGCTAACGGACTCTCCGCGCGGGCGAGAAATAACAGGTCCCCAATCAGATTGGAGAGCCGTACCGCCTCCTCCAGACAGGACCCGAGCGCATCGCGATACTCCTCAACCGTGCGCGCACGTGCTAACGCGACTTCCGCTTCGCCGCGGATATTGTTAACGGGCGTGCGAAGGTCATGCGCGATATCCGCTGAGAAGCGCGAGATTCGTTCAAAGGACTCTTCCAGGCCATCGAGCATGTTATTAAAAGTGCCGGCAAGCGACGCGAGTTCAAACGGGTATCCTTCCGGGCTGATGCGCTCGCGAAGGTTCGACGAGCTGATGCGGCGGGCAGTGGAGGCCATCTGCTCGACCGGACGGATACCCTGGCGCGCAATCCTGTATCCGATGAGAGGCAGGAAAGCGCAAGCGGCGCCAAGAATAGTCCAGAACCAGCCGCGGTAGCCCGCCAGCAGTTCTTTTTCCTGCGAGACGTCAACAGCGATCTGGATGGTGTCGTTTGCAACGACATCGTTCGCAGAGGCCGCCCGCCCCACCTGGGCGATCGCGGTCTCGACGCGAAAAGCATGTCCGTGCTTTCCTGCCACTTCAAACGCCGGCTTAGGATGGCTCAGCTCAGCTCTGGTGAGTTGCGGAAGATTGACTTGCTCCGCCATTCCCGGCGTAGCCAGAAGCACCGTTTGATGCTCATTGAGCAGGCGAATATAAAAGCGTTGGTACCGTCGCGCGGATGTCTCCAGTTCGATTTCTTCCCGCAGAGCATCCAAGTCCGTTGGACGATCGCGAAGCAGAGTGCGCACTACGTTCAGCTTGTCCGCAATGAACAGGTTGGTGCTATTCTCCAGTTGTTTCAGGAGCACCAGATAGAGGCTGGCAGTAGCAATAAAAATGAAAGCTACTCCAGCTAGCGCGTATCCGGCCGTAAGCCGGAAGGCTAGAGTTTCCCAGTTGCGCGAAAGCGCAAAGCGCACGCCCTTGGCACTACGGGTCGGTTTCCATAACATAACCCGCGCCACGGACCGTGTGAATCAGCTTCAGCGAAAAAGGTTCGTCCACTTTACTGCGCAGACGCCGCATGTTGACATCGACAACGTTCGTGTCGCTGTCGAAATTCATATCCCAAACTGCTTCGGCGATTAAAGTACGCGACAAAACCTCTCCCGCATGCCGCGCCAGCAGCGACAGCAGGAGAAACTCCTTAGCGGTCAAATGAAGACGTTGTCCCGCGCGCGTAGCACGCTGGCGAAGGGTATCGATTTCGAGATCGGCCAGGCGGATGGTCTCGTGCTGCCGGGGCGAGGATCGGCGCATCAGCGAGCGCACCCGCGCCAGCAATTCGGAGAAAGCGAAAGGCTTCATCAGGTAATCGTCTGCGCCGAGTTCGAATCCGCGTACTCGTTCATGGACGGCGTCGAGCGCGGTTAACAGAAGCACGGGCGCCTGACGTTTCGACTGGCGCAAACGGCTGAGCACCTGCCAGCCGTCCATCTCCGGAAGCATTAAGTCGAGGATGACGACATCGAACTCAACCTCCAGCGCCAGGTGGAGACCGTCCAAACCATTCTTCGCAATATCGACAACAAAGCCCGACTCCCCAAATCCCTTTTTC
>DATBDT010000089.1:0-64062 GCA_036269815.1 Bryobacteraceae bacterium | reverse complement strand
ACCCCGCCCGGCGTTCCAGCTGAACCTTCCGCAATTCCATTCGCCGCCTGACGTTTCAGGCCAGATCTTTGACAATTGAAAAAGTAAGAATCCCGGCAGTACCCGCACTGCGTCCCAAATCGCGCAAAAACCCCAAAAACCCGCCCCAAACCCTGGCCGCCTCCACCGCAGTGATCACTGAATTGGCTTCGTTTCGCAAACAACGAGGATGAGGCCGCGGTTTCTCAGCGAGCCGAAGACCCAGCGGATCAGGCCTTGTTCCAGCAGCGCTGAATTGAGCGCTACAGCGTTCCCGGGTTAGGTTGAGTTTGCCGCCGGTTTTGGTGGCTACGTCCTGGATAATCGAGTATCCGTGACGGTCCTGTCTATTTGTGACGGTTGCATTCGCTGTTGATCGATCGTTGACCGTGCTCTACTACAAGTTCCAGGGGGAGCGCATGAGCACGTCTAACACCCACGCAGCGAGCGCTAGTCTCTGGCAATCTATCCGCGAAGCGCTGCGCGGTAGCCATCAGGACTACACAACCGGCAGCCTGAACCGATCGATTTTGCTGCTGGCCATTCCGATGGTCTTGGAGATGGTGTTGGAATCTCTATTTGCCGTCGTGGACGTGTTCTGGGTGAGCAGGCTGGGCTCGGACGCGGTGGCGACGGTGGGACTCACGGAATCAGTGCTGACGCTTGTATTTGGAGTGTCTCTTGGGCTCGGCTTATCGACAACCGCGATGGTCGCGCGGCGCATTGGCGAGAAGAACCCGGACGGAGCAGCAATAGCAGCGGTGCAGGCCATTATTCTCGGTCTGATTGCCGCTGTTCTGATGGGCCTCCCTGGATTGATCTTCGCGCCAAAATTGCTGCAGATCATGGGAGCGACTCCTAACATCGTGGCAAGCGGAGCCGGTTATACGCGCATCGCGTTAGGGGGTTCCGGTGTCGTTCTGTTGCTTTTCTTGAACAATTCGATCTTCCGCGGTGCCGGTGATGCAGCAATCGCGATGCGCCTGCTTTGGGTTTCGAATATCTTGAATCTGATTTTTGATCCTGTCCTCATTTTTGGTCTGGGGCCAATTCCGCGAATGGGTGTCACAGGCGCGGCGCTGGCAACGTTCAGCGGCCGGGGGATCGGAGTTGTTTGCCAGTTCTATCGGCTGGCGAAAGGAACCGAACGGCTGCGAATTCTGGCGCGCCATCTTCACGTGCACGGCGATATCCTGTGGCGTCTGGTGCGCGTGTCCATCACCGGGATTCTGCAATTCCTGATCGGGCAAGCGAGTTGGATCGGGCTGGTGCGAATTGTAAGCCTGTTCGGCGCGGCGGCTCTAGCGGGGTACACGATCGCAATTCGCATCGTCATCTTCGCCATTCTGCCTTCGTGGGGACTGAGCAATGCTGCGGCGACTCTTGTGGGCCAGAACCTGGGAGCGCAGCGGCCTGACCGCGCAAAGCAGGCCGTGTGGCGCACCGGGTTCTGGAACATGGTGTTTCTTGGCAGTGTCGGTGTCGTCTTCATTGTGTTTGCTCCGCAAATTATCAGTCTCTTTACGCATGACTCACCCGTGTTTGCGCATGCAGTTTCCTGCCTTCGTGTTTTTAGTTGCGGAAACATCGCGTACGCTTACGGGATGGTTATGCTGCAAGCGTTCAACGGCGCTGGCGACACCCTGACTCCCACTTACGTGAACTTGTTCGGCTTCTGGATTCTGGAGCTTCCGCTGGCGTGGTGGTTAGCCATTCACACCCGGTTTGGAGTGAATGGCGTTTTTGTTTCGGTAGTCGTCGCCCAGATTGCCATCGTGCTGATCAGTATTGGTCTTTTCCGGCAGGGGCGCTGGGCGCGGCAGCGGATTTAAACCGTTAACAGCGAGCTCCTCGATTTCGTGTAGACGGCGCCGGTTGAAGATCAGGTGTACGCAATGAGAAACGTGCAGCCGGAATCGGTGTGAATCGGCCGATGCGTAATTCCCGATGGCATGCAAATAAAATCGCCCGCATTCGCCGTCACGCCATCGGAATCGGTGACACTGCCCTCGAGGACATAGCATTGCTCGACTTGATGATGTTCGTGCTCCGGATACGTACTACCGGCTTGCATCCGAATGAGTAGCGTCTTTCGCCCAAGCAACGGCCGAATCTCAATTCCCGGGATTGCCAGAGGAATCCAGGGGGAGTCGCCGCCTCGTACGATCGTCGCTTCACTTAGCGGTTCTTTCCCGTTTGAAGGAGGTGGGCTCCCGGAGCGCGACTGAGTAGTTGAGGCCTTCACACGGTCCAACAAACGCTGCCGCACTGAAGGCGATGGTTCGAATTGCTCGATCGATAGTGGCAGGTGCTCGACGACGCGCGAATAAGACTCAAATTCAGCGAGGCAAAACGGACAACCGCTGGCGAGCCGCTGTTCGAATTGTTTCGATTCGGCCTCACTAAGGGTGCCGAGTGAATAGAGCGCAGCGGTTGCAGAACATTCTTGGGCGTTCGATTCGGCTTTGGCGTTCAATTCCGGGCTCATTTAGTTCGTTAATGCCACCGCGCGGCTCGAACCATGGCCCAGTGCAACACGCAGCTTATCCATGCCCATTCGAATTCTGGTCTTGATTGTACCCAAGGGTACCTGAAGAGTAGTTGCAATTTCCACGTGAGTAAGCTCGGAAAAATATGCGAGCTCGAGTGCCGTGCGCTGCTCGGGCGGCAGGTCATACAGTGCCTTGCGAATTAATAGTTGTTGCTGCCGGAACATACTTGTTTCGTCCGGCGGTGGGTCATGGCTACTAATCTCCCAATCCTCAAAAACGCCGGTACGCTCACGGGTCTGCTTACTTCCTGAAGAGCGCAGCCGGTCAAGGGCCCTACTGCGGGTAAGCAGCGTGAGCCAGCGCCAGACACTGCCGCGGGCGGGATCGAAGGTATGAGCGTTGCGCCACACTTGGTCGAACACTTCCAACAAGACTTCTTCGGCGTCAGCAGCATTGCGTAAAATCCGGAGCGCCAGTGAATAAAGGCTTTTACCCGCTTCGTCGTACAAAGAGGCGAGAGCTTGAGGATCCCCGGTTGCGATGTCCGAGAGGTATCGACGCCAGCGTTCCTGGCGTTCGGGCGGCAGATCGGCGGACTGCGACGCTATGCGTCCCATTCCGGGCAAAGATATCATGTCCGGCGCTACGATTGTGAAGCGTTCGATTCGCGAAGTATGACAATCCCGTAGAATGGAGTTGTCGCGAACCTTGCTCTGCTAGATGTCTGAAACCGCAGCACTTCCATTTACCTCTCAAAGTCTCCCCGCTGACCGAGTCGGTCCCCCCGGCCGTCGCCGCATTCTTGTCATTGACGATGAGGCGGACATACGGGAAAGTCTTGAGCTTCTTTTGACCGGTGAAGGCTACCTGGTCGATCTGGCAGAAAACGCTACTACTGGGCTACAAAAGTTCGAGTCCGGCGCATACGACATGGTGCTGTTGGACTTAATGATGCCCGACCGGTCGGGGATGGATGTTCTCGCGGATATTCGAGAGCGCGATAGTGAGACGCCGGTCTTTATGTTGACGGCTTATGGGTCCGTAGAAGTTGCGGTGCGCGCTCTGAAATCCGGCGCAAGCGACTATTTCGCCAAGCCATGGGACAACGAGAAGCTGCTGATCGAGATCGATCGAATGATCTTGAAAGGCCACCTGGAGCGGGAAAACACTCAGCTCAAGCGTGCCTTGAAACAACGGTACGCTTTTCCGAATATTGTCGGAAAGAGCGAGCGGATGGTGCGTCTGCTCGATCAGGTCGCGCAAGTTGCATCCAGCCGGGCAACGATTTTGATCACCGGCGAAACCGGCACGGGCAAGGAACTAATCGCTAAGGCCATTCATGCTCACTCGGCGCGTGCCGATCAGGCGTTCGTTCCCGTCAACAGTGGTTCGTTATCTTCGGAGCTGTTGGAATCGACCCTGTTTGGCCACGTCAAGGGCTCCTTTACGAGCGCGGTGGCGAATCGTAAAGGGTTGTTTGAGATTGCCAATCGAGGCAGCATTTTCTTCGACGAAATCGGAACGATCACCCCGGAAATTCAGGTGAAGCTGCTGCGCGTGTTGCAGGACCGGGAATTTATGCCCCTTGGCTCAAATGAGAGTATTCGGGTGGATGTCCGGCTGATCGCGGCAACTAACGCCGATCTGCGAAAGCTTGTCGACGACGGCAAATTCCGGGAGGACCTTTATTACCGCCTGAACGTCATCAATCTGAGTCTTCCGCCATTGCGGGATCGAAAAGAAGATATTCCGGCGCTGGTTGAGTTTTTTTTCAGCCGCTACTCGCGAGAGAACGAAAAGTTCCTTGCAAACGATGGGCGCTCGCTGCTGAAGTTTGAGCCAGAGGCGATGGAAATTCTGATGGAGCACAATTGGCCAGGCAATGTGAGGGAACTGGAAAACGCAGTCGAACGAGCCGTTGTGCTGACAACTACATCATCGGTTCCCTCGCACGTACTCCCGGACCATCTTCAGCAGGCAAGCGGGCTCAAGATCTCGCGTGACAACAATGGCATGCTGGCGGCGCATGCATCGCTATTCGAGATTGTCGCGGATTACGAGCGGCGAAAAATTATTGAGGCGCTCGAGGCGGTCAATTACAGCCAAACCGAGGCCGCAGAAAACCTGCGCATTCCTTTATCGACGCTCAATCAAAAAATCAAGCGCTTAAACATTGACGTAAAACGTCGCTCACAACTATAAGAATGCCTTCCGCACATCGTGCTGAGCCGACGTAAACGGAGAAACTTGTGATCAATCGATCTCGCTTCTTTATCTGTAGTTTGTCTATTTTTGGGCTGCTCACGTTGGGTAGTCCGGCTCGTGGTGGCGCGCAACAGAATACTGAACCCCCGCCGGGAGCACCTGCACAGGCGATTCCGCCGGCGGCGCCGCGCGAGACCTCGCCGGAGGAAGTGGAGAAACTGCAGCAGGAACTAGCGCGCTCGCGCAAAGTCCTCCTGGATTGGGCAAACCTCAATCGTTACCGAGAAGCCAACGCCGGCCTTCCTGCCCCCGATCCGGGCCAGACTCGTATCGTTTTCATGGGCGATTCCATTACGGACGCGTGGGGCCGCGGCCACGGACAATTCTTCCCAGGAAAGCCATACGTGAATCGCGGTATCAGCGGTCAAACCACTCCGCAGATGCTGATCCGCTTCCGCCCGGACGTAATCGCTCTTCATCCAAGTGTGGTGGTGATTCTGGCCGGCACCAACGACATTGCAGGCAACACCGGACCGGAGACGCTAACGGAAATCGAAGGCAATCTTCAATCGATGGCGGAGCTCGCCCAGACTAGCGGAATCAGAGTCGTTCTTGCTTCCGTTATGCCCGTTTGCGATTACATCCACCTGCAGACAAATCGGCGTCCTCCGGCGGAAATTGTTGCGCTAAATCAGTGGATCCGAACGTTTTGCACGAAGCATGGCTTTGAGTACCTGGATTATTACTCGGCGATGGTGGACGAGCGTGGCGCGTTGAAGCAGACTTTGACGTACGACGGGTTGCATCCGAACGACGCGGGCTATGAAGTGATGGGTCCGCTTGCGCAAGCGGCAATCTCGAACGCGCTAGCGCAGAAGTGAGATGCCTTCGCTGGAAGGATCCAGGTTTCCTTTTGGCCAAAGAAGTCTCAGCTTAAGTGGAACTCGCCGCCAATGTCGCCTAGGCAGACCCGTGAGGATGATGAACCGGCGGCCTTCATAAGACGTTCGATCGGCTCACTCCAGCTTTCACGGCTGAGCTTGAATGTCTTGTGGTGAACCGGCAGGATCCGTTCCGCATCCGCTTGCTCGGCCATGAAGAGTGCCTGCTCCGGATTGCAGTGAACTCGAATCCATGGATCGTAGGCGCCTATCGGCATAATTGCCAGATCGAAAGGTGTATGCGATCTAAGCCGGCGAAAAGATTCGGTATACGCGGTATCCCCACCGAAAATAATGCGATAGCGGCCCGTGTCAATGACATAGCCGTTGTAGCCTCTAAAAACGTCGCTACGCATGCGCGCTCCCCAGTGTGCGACTTCAAATGCTGTTATGTTAGCGGCGCCTGATACTACCGATTCGTTCCAGCGAAGCTCGTGCACTCGCGCATACCTACGCGGCCGCAACAGATCCGTCGTTCGATATGCGGTTACCACCTCCGTTTGTCGATGTTCCAACAGCCGAAGGCTCGGCAGATCGAAATGATCCATGTGCGCATGCGAGAGAAGAACGAGATCGATTCTTGGAAGTTTCGAAAATGGAGCAGCCACTTCGACCAGTCGCTTGATTCCGACAGTGAGGGGCCCGATCGATAAACCGACCCGGGTGCTGAAAACCGGGTCCGTCAAAATCGTGAACCCGTCCAGACTTAACAGAACAGTACTGTGCCCCAGCCACGTGGTGTGCAATCCGACGGACGACCAGGAAAGCGGCTCCGGCGAGCGCTCGGCTGGCACACTCGCCCGAGCGCATTCGCGCGCCATTTCGCGAAAGAATGCTGGCGCGGCACGGCGGAGAAAGCGTGCTGTCTCCGGCGCCTGGCTGAGGCGGCGGGAGAAAGCTTTACTGGTTCCGGGTTGCGCTTGACGTTTTGCCATGTGGCTCATTTGCCGGCGGTCAAAGAGTTACAAGTACTCGGCAGGAGGCCCTTTGCTCTTTGTCCAGGTGACGCTACCCTGGTAGCAAGCCGTCTCATGCGAGAGATCGAACAGATTTTGCAGCTTTGGCAGCAAGCCAGGAAATCCGGCCAACCAGCAGTTCTGGCAACCGTCGTACGAACCCAAGGCTCATCATACCGCTTGCCGGGGGCGCGGCTATTGCTGCTAAAAGATGGCCGCCGTGCCGGCTCTATCAGCGGAGGCTGCCTCGAGGGCGATCTGTTAGCAAAAGGCTGGTGGCTCACTGAAAAGGGACCGATAGTCCGGCGCTACGATACGAACGCAGACGGTGAAATCGGGAGTGGAGGCTTCGGGCTTGGCTGTAATGGTATTATCCATGTCCTGGTTGAGCGCATAACGCCCGATAACCCTGGCATTCTCGAGGCGCTAGCGGAAGTGAGAGCCACTCGCAAGCCTCTGACAGTTTGCCACAGAATCGCGCCTGAAACTTTGGTCGGCACAGACATTGTCCGGCAAAGCGATGGAACAACCGAATCGGAACTCCCCGAATCTCAAGTTTTTGTGGAAACGCTGACGCCGCCCGTTCGTCTGCTGATATTTGGTGCGGGCGAAGACGCGATTCCGCTAGCGGAGATGGCAAGTTATCTTGGATGGCGAACTCACGTCTACGATGGGCGCGCTCAATATATAAGGCCAAACCGGTTTGCCTCTGCGGAAGAAGTGGCGATCCGGCCGCCCGGGAGCGCAGAGCCTCTTCCCATTGATGCCTGGACCGTTGCCGTTCTAATGACACACAGCTACAGTCAGGATCTGGATATCCTGCGCCAGCTAGCCGCCTCTCCGACGCCGCGCTATGTCGGTATCCTCGGGCCTCGCAAGCGTACTGTACAGCTACTCGCTGACGCCAAGCTCAATTTTGTGCAACTCGGCGAAGTTCTGCATAGTCCGATGGGCCTCGACATCGGCGCCGATGGGCCGGAACAAGTCGCTGTAGCAGTTATGGCGGAGATCCAGGCAGTGCTGAACGGGCGCAAGGGCGGGCTGTTGCGCGATCGGCGCGGTTCGATTCACGCTCCTGATTCGAACATCGAAGAAGACACCGAGACAAAAGAAGGCGCTGCTTCCGGGCAGTTCACGGTCGGATCAATCGCATGCGCATAGCCTTCTTCTGCAGCCTTCCGCTCGCGTTGGCGGCGGCTGCACTTACGCTGGCCCAAACTGAACGGCCCAGTGGCCGGCAGATGATTGACAAAACGATAGCGGCGCTCGGTGGGAACCGTTTTTCTCAGATGCAAACCCGTGTTTCGACGGGCCGTATCTATGGCTTTTTCCATGACCAGATTAGCGGGCGCGAAATAGTTAAGTCCTATGTCCGGTATATGCCTGCTTCTTCTCCGACAGGCTTGGCGATAGAAGAACGGCAGCTTCTTGGAAAAAAGCAGGACTACTCGAATCTTTTCACCCCTACCGCGGCCTGGGATATCACATTCCGCGGCGCTCGCGCGTTTTCGGACGAGGATTGGCAGCGCTACGTGCGCACCACTCGCAATGATATTTTGTACATTCTGCGCTGCCGCATGAACGAACCTGGCATGCAGTTTGAATACATCGGAAGTGACGTGTACGTCAGCCGCCATGTAGAGCTCGTCGATATCATCGATTCGACGAATCAGGTGGTCCGCGTCTACCTTGACCACAACACGATGCTTCCCATGCATGAAAGCTACACCTGGTTTGACGAGAAGACTCGAGAACATAACGACGCCGCCGTAGATTACGACAAATACCGCGATTCGGGAGGAGTTATGTGGCCTTTCGTAATGGAACGCGCGCGCAACGGCTTCAAGGTATTCCAAATGTTCGCAGATAGTGTACAGGTCGACCAGCCATCACCAGAAGGCATTTTTAACCTGCCGTCCGGCACTCCGGTACTAAAGCCAGCCGAGTAAAAAAGGCGTTCCCGTTGCCTCCGCGTGAGAGGCATCCATCAATATTTCTTCTGGAGGATATACTTGAAATTTCTAACTCCTGTTACAATCTGACTCTAGTCTCTTCCTCGAGGTGCGTTTTTCACACGTGTAGCAATGGATCTCGATCAACTTCATACGTTCCTTGAGATCGTAAGACTGAAAAGCTTTTCAAAGGCCGCGCAGACCTGCTATCGCACGCAGCCTGCAATCAGTGCGCAAATTCGACAATTGGAGCAGGAATTAAATACCACGCTGTTCGAGCGGCTGGGAACCCGTATATCCCTGACGGTCGCCGGCCGTATCTTTGCCGAACACGCGGAACAGATTCTGGCGTTGCGCCGGCGCGCACAGGACGCGATTAACGAACTGGAAAAGGTGCCTCGTGGCGAATTGGTGATTGCGGCAAACGAGGCAACGTGTATTTACGTGCTGCCCGGGGTGTTTTCCGAATTCAAAAAGCAGTTCCCGAACGTGCAGCTGTTAGTGGATCGAGCCTATGGCACCCGCGTCGTGCAGGCGGTCCTGGACAATTTGGCTGATTTCGGAATTACTCAACTGCCGGTGCAGGAGAAAAAGCTCCAGGTCGTCAAGATTCACACCGACGAAATTAGACTGCTGGTGCCGGGCGGGCATCCGCTTGAGGGACGTGAGCGTGTGTACCCCAGCGACCTGCTTGGAGAACAGATCCTTCTTCCAAAGACCGGGACGACTCGCGCCCGGCTGGCGGTGTGGCTGGACCCGGTTTTCGATGAACTGAACATTTCTATGGAACTTGATTCCACAGAGATGATCAAACGCTTTGTGATGGCCGGATTGGGATTGTCTTTCTTGGCCGTGTCGCACTGCCGGGAGGAGGTCAGTTCAGGTAAGATCGGTAGCGTGCCACTTGGGCCTGAGCCAATGATTCGGCGTTTAGGGTTGATCTACCGAAAGGACAAATCGCTTTCTAAAGCAGCCCTCGGGTTTGTGCAGGGCACACTTGCGAATGCCGGCAGTGGCATTATAGAGATTCCGGCTTTGCAGCGCGTACGCGCGACAGGCGACTGAGATGGTATGACACGGCTTACGGCAAAGAGTTCCACCATTTTTGTCGCCACAGGCGACAAGACAAGTATTTATCATTCTTTAGAAGAGCTTCCTCCGGCGGTTCGCCGCAAACTGCAGGAATCCACGCGGAGCGTGAACTCGGCGACAATCCTGATTGCGGACAAGCGCGGCCGTGAGGAGTTGGTGCGCGCTTTGCAGGGGCGAGTGAGCGACGTCCAATGCCGCCTTGCCGACACCATTCGAGCGCGGGAACAGGACGACCGATCCCGCCGGACCAAACGAATTCAATTTAGTTTCAGAACCTGGGTTGAGTTGCTGTTGCCCGTAGCCATTGGCGCTTCGCTTTGGCTCTTCATCGGCTCGCGATTCTAATCCGCCGAAGTCCGCTGGCAGCGAAAGCGGATATAAAATCCCAGGAAAGCCGAGCCTCAGCGTTGGGCGAGCCGCTGAATGCAGGGAACTCCTCCCGAACAACTTGTCATGTGTTTTCGCGGGTATCAAAATCGCTGGTCCAGTCGCCTCTGACGCCCGCATTAGTTCAATTCGTCAGTTATGATGACTGAGAATGACAGTCCGCCGGCTGCGCATTGTGATTCCTGGCGGTACTGGCCAACTTGGCCTCATCCTCGCGCGCCACTTTCACGAACAAGGCCACTCGGTAACTGTGATTGGGAGGCACCCAAAATCAGCGGAATGGCCGACGTTGCAATGGACGGGGCATGAGCCGGGGCCCTGGGCAAAGAGCATCGACGGAGCCGATGTAGTCATCAACCTGGCGGGCCGCAGCGTGGACTGTCGTTACAGTACTACCCACCGCCGGGAAATCCTGAATTCGCGTACAATCAGCACCGGCGTCGTCGGACAAGCGATCGCGGCATCAGCGCGTCCGCCCAGGCTCTGGTTGAATGCGAGCACCGCCACGATCTATCGCCATTCTTTCGACAAGCCGATCGACGAACAAGGAGAAATCGGCGGGGGCGAGCCGGACGTCCCCCGAGAATGGGGTTTCAGCGCTGAGGTTGCAGTTGCGTGGGAAAATGCGTTTTTTGCCGCCGCAACTTCTGCCACCCGCCGCGTTGCCATGCGCACCGCAATCGTGATGAGCCCGGACGACGGTGGGGCATTTGACAAGCTGCTTCGATTGGTGCGTTTCGGACTGGGCGGTCCGGTCGCATCCGGCAAACAGTATGTCTCCTGGATTCATGAAGCGGACTTTATTCGAGCGGTCGAGTTTTTGATTGACAAGGACGACTTCGAAGGGCCGGTGAACATTTGCTCGCCATGCCCTATCTGGAATCAGAGATTCATGCGCTGCTTGCGCCAGGCCTGGTGTACAACCTATATCGGTATGCCGATACCGGCTTGGGTTCTTTCTATTGGTGCGTTCTTGCTTCGAACAGAATCCGAACTGGTGTTGAAAAGCAGGTACGTGATCCCCGCTCGTTTATTAAACGCCGGCTTCGATTTCCATTTCCCGGATTGGCGCGGCGCTGCCCAGGACCTCGTGCAGCGTTGGCGCGAAGCTCGGGAAGAACTGGGCAGCTAACAACCGCTTTACTGCTATGATTGATCCACTTTCAGACGTCCGTCGTATCCCAGCTATCATCCGCAATTGAAGTCGGAGCCCCGAGGCTTTGGTGCGGTATTTAGTGTGACTCACGGCGCTCGTGTACGTGTTCGCGCTCGTCATCAGTCCGCGCTTCCAAGCTCACCGGAAGGCTAAAAAAGAATGTCGATCCGGTGCCTTCTTTCGATTCCGCCCACATCCTGCCCCCATGGCGCTCCACAATTCGTCGTGCGATTGAGAGCCCCATGCCCGTACCGTCTACTTCCCGTCCATGCAGACGTTGGAAAAGTGCGAAAATCCGTTCTGCGAATTGTTGATCGAATCCCCGGCCGTTGTCGCTCACGAAAACAATCCAGTGGCTTGCCTCGCGTTTGGCGCCGATCCGGATGACCGGAGGCGCTTCGGAGCGATATTTGATTGCATTCGATATCAGATTTTGAAAGACTTGCGAGAATTGCAAACGGTCGACAATGAGGCGGGGAAGCGGTCCGATTTCGATTTTGGATTCACTGTCCCGGATGGCGGCTTGTAAGCTGACGGTCGCCTCGTCCACCAGACTTTCGAATGGTACGGGCAGCGCTGGCTGCCCCGCCTTTCGAAGCCGGACCAGAGCCAATAGTCCGTTAATCAGATCGGTCATGCGGCGTGCCGAATTTACGATGTAGCTGATGAACTCGTCAGCATCTTCGTCGAGTCTTCCTTTGTATCGCGTAGCAAGGAGTTGCGCAAAACTGGTTACCGTTCGCAGCGGCTCTTGCAAGTCGTGACTCGCCACATAGGCGAACTGTTGCAGTTCTTCATTGAACCTCTGGAGTTCACGCGTACGGAGGTCGATGCGCCGTTCCAGATCTGCATTGAGGGCGCGCAGTTCGACATGTGCGGCATCGCGCGCCAGCATATAAGCATTTCGCGATTCCATGTACGAGACGAAAGATCGATACAGCCAGACCATCACCACGAGCGTCACAGCCGTTCCAAAAAGGAAAAAGAAAAAACTCCAGCGAGCCAGTTTGTGATTGTAATCAAGAAGAATGTCGCCGCGCTTCGTGATATCGAGCTGCAACCGGAGTCCCTGCATGCGTATGTTATCCATCAAGACCACGGAGGGGCCGGCACGCGCGAAATCGATTGCGGCTGCAACGCCTTTCGATTTCTGAATGTCCAGAACCTCGTCGGCATCGCGCACCCGCTCTTCTACTTTCACGAGTAAACTTTCAACGCGCGGTTGAAACTCGGCGTCTCCAAGCCCGCTGCGGACCGACCGCGCGACAAGCGCTAAGTGTTCTCTTGCTGCTTCGAAAGTGGCCAAATATTGCTCATCACCGGTGAGCAGCAAGCCATCTTCGCCGTTTTCGGCGTCATCAGCAACGGCAGTTAAGGCGGCAACCGTTGAACGCAGAATGTCAAGGTTCAGGATTTGCGATTCATTGTGCTCAGAGCTAATGCTGACCGCGAAAAACAATAAGCTGAAAGCCAAAGGAAGCGAAAATAATATGACCAGTCGTGCCCGGGGATTGGAGTATTCCGGAACCTTCATCGGGAAACTCTTTTATAGCGCGATGAACTGTAACCGTTTGGGTTTGGTGCCCAAACGCCTTTATATTGGGACTGCACTGAGCGAAGAGACGTTTCAGCTTGTCCGCGGTATTACGGAACCTGAAAGTGACTGTTAAGCACTCAAGATTCTTGCTCTGTCGCGCAAACGTCGCACTATCTCTCGCTCGAAATCGAAACAGGGAAGCCCATTGGGCAGCAAAAAGTCGGCACGCTGAAGCTCGCACATAGCTTCCAGAATGTTACCTCTGGTCAGATAGTTGACAGCGCGGGTGCGACAGCGCAGCCACTCGGGTTGAAGAAGTTCAAATTGAACATCTCCACACTTACTGCTCGCAGCCGCACTGTCGCATCGCATCATCAGATCGAGGCTAGCCGACCGCGCGAGTGCATTCGAATAGAACGGTTCTTCGCAAACCAGCGCTAGTTCGAGCGAACGCCGATCCCATGCATCCGCCGTGCGATAGTCACCGCGGTCGTAAGCCCAATCCGAAATAGATTGCGCAAATAGTACTGCCATTTCGGGCCGGCATTCTGCATAGGGCAGTTCCCGGACCACGTCCTGCCGGTAAAAACAGGGCCTGAAGCCGGTTCGTTTCATCTGCATTAGCAACTGATACAACAGAATGTTGCGGGCTTCATTGGTATTGAAAAACAGTGAAAGAAATAATCTCGCATCGTTGTAAACGCGCGTCCGCGGGCTGTTCGGAAACAATCCCAGTACGAACAGGACGGCGTTCAACTGGGCTAGAAATTCCGTGAAGGATCCGAACGCTCCGCCGGGGTTGTTATGCAACAACGCCGCTGTTGCTGCGAAGCAGCACACTCCCGTTGCAAAGGGTCCCGCGGTTATCACGATCAGCATGTCTCTTCGCCACGAAGCGTGTTCTTTCGGGATGGCGGAGACCGACGCTGTAAACCAACTTCCTCCCAGATAATGGATCTTCCAACGTCGATTGGCGCGTGACAGGCGCCACGGTCCCAGCGCGCCGCCCAAAATATCAAACCGCAACAGGACCGCAGCGCTCAAGTGTCCAAATTCGTGGAAAAGGATCGAGGTTACCAACGCGCAAAGTAAGGTTGCCCAGCCGGATAGTCGGCTCAGATTTACCTGATGGAACATAACTGAAGCTATGTTCGGCGCGCACAATTTCAGCAGACAGCACAAAACCACGCCGCCGATGATCAAGATTATCGATGAGCCGTTGCCGCCGTTTCGCCTACGTATATAAACGGGTGGTAATGGGGGATCGACCCTTGTGCGGGCGTCAAGCAGCTGCCTCAGGTTAATCGCCGTGCTCAAGACTGTCATATCGGCGAAAAACCCGCGTCGCTGTAGAGCCTAATCGGGGTTGTGCAGCTTTCCTTAAGAAACTAGCGCATTTATAACGTTCCCCGCAACATCGGTCAGACGGAAATCCCGTCCCTGAAACCGAAAAGTCAGCTTCGTATGATCGATTCCCATCTGGTGCAGAATCGTTGCGTGTAAATCATGAACATCCACCGCGTCTTCGGCGATATTGTAGCCCAGTTCATCCGTTTTCCCGTAAGTAATTCCGGGCTTGAAACCGCCTCCCGCCATCCACATCGTGAAGGCTCGAGGGTGATGATCACGGCCGAGGAACTTCGAATTGTTTCGCGCCTCATTCATCGGCGTTCTACCAAACTCGCCACCCCAAACAACGATAGTGCTGTCCAGCAGTCCGCGTTGTTTCAGATCCTGCACCAATGCCGCGGCAGCCTGGTCGGTCTCCTGACATAGGCTTGGCAACCGGTTCACAATGTCGTCATGACTGCTCGTGCCGTGGTTATCCCATCCGCGGTGATAGAGCTGTATGAAGCGAACACCGCGCTCCACTAATCGCCGGGCCAGCAGACAGTTATTCGCGAAGGATTTCTTGCCCGGTTGCGTGCCATACAGGTCATGGATGGACTGCGGCTCTTTTGAAATATCCACCAGCTCCGGCACACTCGACTGCATTCGGTATCCCATCTCGTAAGAAGCGATGCGGGTTAGAATTTCAGGATCGCCATTCTGCTTCAGATGGATCTCGTTCAAGTTCTTCAGCAGGTCGAGCGATTCGCGGCGGCTCTGGTCAGATACTCCTTCAGGATTGGTCAGGAACAGAACCGGATCTCCTTGCGATCGGAATTCCACTCCCTGATAAAGCGTCGGTAGAAACCCACTACCCCAACATCCTTTTCCCCCATCAGGCTGATTCTCCCCCGAAATGAGCACGACAAATCCGGGCAGATCTTTGCACTCGCTTCCCAGGCCGTACGTCATCCAGGAGCCCATGCTCGGTCTTCCGATAATCTGAAAGCCCGTATTCATGAAAATTTGCGCGGGCGCGTGATTGAACTGAGTCGTATGAATGGACTTAACGATGGTGACGTCATCGGCAACTCGCCGCAAGTGGGGAAGCAATTCCGAAATCTCGGCTCCCGATTCTCCGCAGCGTTTGAATTCATAGGGAGACCCCAGCAGCTTCGGAGTCCCTTTGATAAACGCAAAGCGCTCGCCCTTGGTCAGTTCTTCGGGCACGCTCTGGCCATCGTATTTTTGCAACGTTGGCTTCGCATCCAGAAGGTCCACTTGTGAGGGCGCCCCTGCCATGAACAGGAAGATCACGCTTTTCGCTTTTGCCGGAAACATCGGCGGCTTCGGGCCTGTGCTTGTGACCGTGTCAGCGAACAGTGAGTCGTTCAACAGACTTGTGAGTGCGGCCGCGCCGATACCGAAACCAGTTTGCTTAAAGAAATGACGCCGGGTACTCGCTCGCAGCAACTCGCTGAATGGCTCCATATTCTACTCCTTGCTGATCGTCTCGTCCATGTTCATGACGACATTCGCCACCATCGTCCACGCTGCCCATTCCTGGGTATCTCCGCTGGACGACGTCTGCGTGCCAACCGTCCTTTCTGCTGCCTTGGGATCGTGGCTATATTCCTGTAATTGTTTTAGGTAAAACGCTTTCAATCGATCGACTTCGGCCTGGGACGGCGCGCGCGAAACGGCGAGCCTGAAACCGTAAACGGCTCGATCTGCCGTTGTCGTCCCACCTTCACGCATCATTCGCTTCGCCATGGTGCGCGCGGCCTCAAAGAAGAACGGATCGTTCAGCGAAGTCAGCGCTTGTAGCGGGGTATTCGTTCTCACCCGCCGGACAGTGCAGAACTCGCGGCTCGGCGCATCGTACGTGACCAGGCTGGGGTAAGGCGCACTTCTTCGAATAAACGTATAAAGCGCTCGACGGTATCTGTCTTCGCCAGAGCTCTCGATCCATTTCTCGCTGCTGTATGGGATGTCCCAAACGCCGTCCGGTTGATAAGGGAACACGCTGGGTCCGTACATCTTTTCACTCAGCAGACCACTCATCGACAGAGCGACGTCATGCACCATCTCTGCCTCCACACGGAATCTCGGCCCGCGCGCGTACAACTTGTTATATGGATCATGCGCCGCCGATTCAGCGCTCTCCTTGGACGACTGCCGATAAGTTGCTGAAGTTACCATCAGCCGCTGGATCTGCTTCATGCTCCAGTTATTCTTCATGAACTCGGTTGCCAGCCAGTCGAGCAGCTCGGGGTGTGAGGGCGGATCTCCCTGGGTTCCGAAGTCTTCGCTTGTCTCAACAATCCCATGCCCGAAAATGGTTTCCCAGAAATGGTTTACCGTCACTCGCGCAGTGAGGGGATTCTCGTTGCTCACCAGCCATTCGGCAAGTCCCAACCGATTTGGCATGGTGTTCGCCGGCAGCCGATTCAACCCGGCCGGAACATCTGCGTAAACTAGCTCGCCCTTACTGAGGAAGCTGCCGCGCTCCCGGATATAAGTTGCGGGCCGCAGATAGTTCGGTTTGTCGCGCATGATTTGCGCGGTGACGATTCCCAGATTGTTCAATTCCTTCTGCAGGTCCGCGAGTTGCTTCCGCGTGTCGTCTAGCGCCGATGCAACCTTTCTGTAGGCGGCCTCCAGCCTCTCTTGTTGCGCGGCGCTTCGTTTATCGCGCGCGGTATCAAGAACCGGACGCAATTGTGCTGGAATCTGCAATATCGTCATCGGAGATGCTGCTGCCGTAACGGAGATGCGAAACCGGCCAATATTTCGAACCGAGTGCCGCATCCCGTGCTTCATCGTGAAGCGGAGAACCGTTCCGGCTCTCAGGCTGATTGGCTGCTCCAGAATAAGAACCGCTTGTCGCCGCACGGGAGCCGGCGCCGTTGCATCGATCGCCCACCCGCGAAGACCTGTTTCGAGATGCAACAAATTGCTCGCCTCGTAACCGTCTTGCGCGTCGTCATCCTCAACCGTTTTCCACTTCACTCGCTGGTCAGTGTCTAAATTGAAATCGCTGAGGAAAAAATTCCCCTCCGAGTCTCGGCCCGGCCCGTTGTGCGGAAGGCTTGCATCGGGCAGTACTTCCAGCCGTACCGCTGTTATCGACTCACCGTCACTCCGCGCTTCCACCGTATAGGTGTCGCTTTGCGGATTCGATCCGGCGGCGAGCACTGAGCTATCCGGCTGCACGGTGAGCGTCGCGCCGCCTACCGATTGAACTTGCGTCGGGTGAAGCGTGCGCCAACTTTTCTCTGCGGCTGCGACGGTCGTCTCCCAGGACCGTTCAGCCGCGGTCAGCGCGGGCGTCTGCGTATCAAGAATCGTCTGTAACTGGTCGATCTTCTGCCGGATTTCTGCGCTGCGCTTCTTTTGTTCCGGCGTCGGCAACTCCAGCTCCGCTTCTATTGCCCAATGATCGCCATTTCCGCCGATCTTGTAATCGCCGTTGCCGAAGAACGCGAGGAAACGATAGTAGTCTTTCTGTGTAAACGGATCGAACTTGTGGTTATGACACTGCGCGCATCCCAGCGTGGAACCGAGCCATACCGAAGCGGTCGTATTGACTCGATCGACTTGGCTCAGCCAGTAATATTCGTCGACATCGATCCCGCCTTCCTGGTTCAACATGGAATTACGATTGAATCCGCTGGCAATGAGTTGATCGTTCGTCGGATTCGGCAACAGGTCTCCCGCAATTTGATCGGTGGTGAACTCGCGGAACGACATGTCGCTGTTGAGTGCTCGAATTACCCAGTCGCGATACTCCCAAGCCGTGCGCCGCCTGTCTTTTTCATATCCATTGCTATCCGCATAGCGCGCCAGATCCAGCCATGGCCGCGCCCAACGCTCCCCATAATGCGGAGACGCCAGTAATTGATCGACCACCTTTTCATAAGCGTCGGGGCTCTTATCGGCAAGAAAGACATCCACTTCCTTGGGAGAGGGCGGCAAACCGGTCAAATCGAGATAAACACGCCGCAACAGCGTGGCAGGATCAGCTTCAGGCGAGGGTTTCAGTCCTTCCTTCTCCTGCCGGGCCAGAATAAAGGCATCGATCGGATTACGAACCCATTTCTCATCGTGTACTGCCGGAATCGGCGGCACTACCGGTTTCACATACGCCCAGTGCCGCAGCGGTTTTGCGGTGGCTACAGGCGTCGTCGCGTCGGGTCCCGGCGCCCCCGCATCAATCCATTGCCGGATAATCCCAATCTCGCTCGCCGAAAGCGCCGGGCCGCCGTAAGGCATCAACGGCCGTTCTTCACCTGCTAAACGCCGCATCAGCCGGCTTTGATCGCTGTGTCCCGGAACAACGACGTGCCCCGAATCGCTACCTTTTAGAAGCGAGGCCAGGGAATCTACCCGCAGCCCGTTCTGTTGGACATCCGTTCCATGGCATCCGTAACAGCGTGCTGCCAGAATAGGTCTGATTTTTTCGGCGAACGCCGGCGACGCGGCGCTGGGTGGAGGTTGTGCCGCAGGCGCATTGTCCTGCGTGCTAGTGCCCGTATCTGTGAAGACTGCCCGGTCGATCCAGGCGCGGACAATCGCAATCTTTGCAGCCGGCAACGGATCGCCGCCCATTGGCATACGCGGCGCATCCGTCACCCCCAAAATCCGCTTCACCAGCAGGCTATCCCCGCTATGTCCCGCCACGATGACAGGTCCTGACGCGCCACCGCGCAGAATCGCGGCCTCAGAATCCAGCCGCAATTTGCCCATCATCATCGCCGCGCCGTGACAGGGAACGCAGGAGTCCCGGAAAATGGCAGCGACCGAGGTCCCATATTGATCGGTAGCTGATGCCGTCTGACGTCCGGATGCGCTCGCAGCCAAAAGCGGAAACGCAGCCACGAAGGCCATCGCCCGGGCTGCTAAATTCGCAGCTTTCATTCGCTCAAACCCAAACCCTTAACTCGACTTAGAGTGTATCGAAGCAGCAACGCGAACCTCGCCGGCCAGTTCTTTGCTTTGCGGCTCCTTCCCGGATTCTCTAGCTCTAAAAGACACGGTAAACGTGCTGCCTCCCCCAGGGCGGGAATTCACATGAATCTGAGCATCATGCGCTTGGATAATTGCTTTGGCGATAGCCAATCCCAAACCGTGTCCACCGGATTCCTTGTTGCGCGAGGGATCGGCGCGAACGAATCGTTCGAAAAGCCGCGGCAAATCGTTTTCGGAAATCCCTATCCCGGTATCAGATACCGCCAGCAGGTATTTGTCCGTATCTTTGAAAACCCGCAATGCGACCTCCCCGCCTGGACGCGTGTACTTGACCGCATTGTCCAGCAGTATCACCACCATCCGGCGAAGCGATAAGTCGTCTCCCCAAACGGCCGCTACCCCTTCCGGCAATTCAATCCGCAAATCCAAAGATTTCTGTATTGCGAGACTTTGAAGATCGGCCGCAGCGGTTGCGGCAACTTCAGCAAGATCCACCGTCTGAAACTCCGGTTCCCATTGGCCCTGCACATCCGCGCGGGCCAGAAACAAAAGATCTTCGATCAGGCGAGTCATGCCTTCGGCTTGCTGCTGAATCCGCTCGAGTGCCCCGCGATAATCGGTTTCCGCGCGCATCTTTCGAAGCGCATTCTCGGCTGCCAGCCGAACCACGGCAACAGGCGTTCGTAGCTCGTGCGAGGCATCGGCCGTGAACTGGGAGATTCGTGAAACCGCCGATTCAAGCCGGCCCAGCATGTCGTTCCAGGTCTCGGTCAGGCGCTGAATTTCGTCGTCTGTTTCCGGAACCGGAAGACGTTCGGAAAGATTGCTGACACCAATCGCCCGCGCTTTCTCAGTAATGTCCGCTACCGGCTGCAGCGCACGCCGGCTCAGCCACCGTCCGCCTGCCAAGCCGCCGATGATAAAGACCGGTACAACGACGAGCAGGATCAGGCCGAGCAGATTCACCGGGTGATCAATTTGTTCTGAAGATAAAGCCAACGCCACATGAAGTCGCCGACCTCTGAGTGGGAGGTCGCTCGCCATGGCTGCATAATGCCGTCCGTTGAACGCGAATGTTTTCCTTCCGGACGCCGGCAATAATCCGGTCGGAGCCGCGTCGCCGCTCCGATAGACAATGCCCTCGATTGAGTCCGTAATGACCAGCACGTGATGGCGAGGCAAAGCATGCGCGAACTCATCGATTTCGTGCGGAAGCGTCGATGCGTGCTCTTCGTCCTCGATGCGAATGTACTCCTGCAGGCCGCGAGTTTGATTTTGGAGTGTGTCCGAAAGTTCTTCGTGCAAGATATGATTCAGCGCCAGCCAAATCGTGCAGCTCAGTAATATCAAGCCGAGCGAAAGCACGGTCGTATACCAAAGCGTCAGCCGTTTGCGGATAGACCAGACCTTCACACGTCATCCTCGGTTAGCGAGTAGCCGATCCCGCGAATCGTGCGGATCAGTCGCGGCGCATCGGGAAGTTCCACCTTGTGGCGTAAAAGCCGGATATAAGCGTCCAGCGTATTTTCTTCGATATCGCTGTTGAATCCCCAAACCGCCTCAACAATGCTGTTTCGAGGCACCACATGCCCACGGTGGCGCATGAGAAACTCCAGCAGGCCGTATTCGCGCGGCGTCAGATTGATCATCTTGCCGCACCGTCGCGCTTCATGGCTGCTCGTGTTTAGGGTCAGCGTCCCGCATTGCAGAAACACAGGTTGCGGAATTGCGCCGCGGCGGCTGACAGCGCGCACTCGGGCCAGAAAAACGTCCAGTGAAAACGGTTTGGTCAGGTAATCGTCTGCCCCACTATCTAAAGCCCGGACAATATCGGCGTTTGAATCACGCGCGGTGAGGACAAGGACTGGCGTCTGCACCTGATTCCGGCGCAATTGCCGCGCTACGCTTAGGCCGTCCACGCGTGGCAGCATCAAGTCGAGAATAATGAGGTCAAATGTATTCGACCTGCCGAACTCCAGAGCCTGCTGGCCGTCGCTTGCAATGGTCACCTGGTGGCCTTCTTCGGTTAGGGTCGAGTGCAGAAGGTCCGCCATCGCCGGCTCATCCTCAACCGCCAGGATCATCATTCGTCTCTATCGTAACTTTGCTTCTGAAACCATTCTGAACGGGAAAGGCCGGCCTTTCAGCGTATTTTCAGGATCACCTGCTCGAATAACACTGATAGTGGCGGCCGCGACCCGGGCGCTCCCGAGTGCATGAATCTAATACAAAGGACTTGTGCTGTGCTCACGCTCAGTATGGTCGTTGCCGGCAAATTGACGGCTCAGGCGCCTCCGCCAGCAGCCAAATCGGATGAGCTCACGATCAATCTTGCCGATGCGATAACGCGTGCCGCGAAATACGGCTCCCAGGTTCAGTTAGCGGCCATACTTGTTCGGTTGGCGCATGAGGATCGGGTGCAGGCTCGCGCCGCCACGCTTCCATCGCTCAGTGCATTGAGCCAATTTATTTATACCGAGGGCAATGGAACCCCCTCAGGCGTGTTCGTTGCGAATGATGGCGTCCACGTTTATAACGACCAAGCGGTCGTACACGAAGATCTGTTGGCATTGTTTACGCGAAGCGCAATCCACGCCGCCACTGCCGCTGAGATCGTTGCCAAAGCGAAGGCCGACGTCGCGACTCGCGGACTAACAGCTACTGTTGTTGCGGACTACTATGCCATCGCCAGCGCGCAGCGAAAATTGGGGAACGCTCAAAAAGCGCTCGGCGAAGCGCAAGCATTTCTCGATATCACGCGGAAACAGGAAGCCGGCGGCGAAGCAGCCCATGCCGACGTGATCAAAGCTCAACTTCAATCCCAGCAGCGGCAGCGCGATGTGGAAGACGCTGCGGTATCCATTCAGAAGGCCAAAATCGCGCTCGGGGTCCTGATCTTCCCTGCGCTTGACTTGAACTATCGCATTGTAGATGATCTGAGCACACCGACCAGCTTGCCGGTTCTCGTGTCCGGCGGCTTGCCGGTTTTCAATGAGTTTCGCACCCAAGCAACCGGACATAGCGCCGAGCTGCACGCAGCCGCAGCCGGTCTCGAGCAATCGAAAGCTGAGTTGGGAGCAGCCCGCTCCGCCTATCTGCCAAGCTTTACGCTTGACTTTTACTATGGTATCGACGCGAACCAGTTCGCCGTCCGCACCAACTACCCGACGCCGGAAAGCGGGCGCAGCACTCTCCCCAATTACCTTGTTCCGTATCGGCAGAACCTCGGCTATTCCGGCATGGCCACCTTGATTTTTCCCGTCTGGAGTTGGGGCTCAATCCGCAGCAGAGTTAAACAGGCGGAGTTGAGGCAGCAGCAGGCCCAATTAGACTTATCGTCTAGTCAAAAACAGGTTGCCGCGAATATTGAGTCTGCCTACCAGGAAGCGCAAACGGCCCTGAATCAGATAGAGTCTCTACGCTCGTCGTCCGAATTAGCCGCGGAAAGTCTAAAACTCACACTTCTTCGTTACCAGGCCGGCGAGGCAACAACCCTCGAAGTCGTGGACGCCCAAGCCACGGCTAACGGGGCCCGAATTGCCTATGACGACGGACTTGTGCGGTACCGGCTCGCTCTGGCAGATCTCCGGATACTCACGGGACAGACTGTCGGAGGAACTCCTTGATGCAAAAGCCAAACGGCTACCTGACTTTGCTCGCTGGCAGTCTTCTGCTACTCGGCTGCGCGGGGAAACCGAAGTCTGGCGAAGCGGACGATGCGGAATCTGCCACGCCTGTTCAAGTCGAAGCGGCAAAAACGGCGACCATTCACCAGACCGTCACCGCGGAGGCGGTTCTGTATCCGGTACGGCAGGCTGGCATCGTGCCGAAAATCAGCGCGCCGGTCAAGCGGCTTCTGGTCGAGCGTGGCACTCACGTCACGGAGGGCCAACTTCTCGTTGTTCTGGAGAACCGGGACCTCTCCGCGCTCGCGCAGGAAGGCCGGGGTCTCTATCAACAGGCGCAAGCCGCCTACGAAACGACCACCCGGGCCACGGTGCCGGAAGATCTCAAGAAGGCCGCGACCGATCTCGATGCCGCGCGTATTGCGGTTGACGCGGCGAAGAAAGTGTACGAGAGCCGCCAGAATTTGCTCAAAGAAGGGGCAATCGCGCAAAAGTTGGTCGATGATGCCAGGGTGGCGCTGGCTCAGGCGCAGGCTCAATTCGATGTGGCTCAACAGCGCTTCAATGATGTGCAGACAGTGGGCCACACAGAACAGCTGAAGAGTGCCGGCGCGCAGCTTGATGCCGCTAAGGCGCACCTCGAAGGTGCCGAAACGCAAGCATCCTACGCCGAAATACGGAGCCCGATCAACGGCATCGTGTCAGACCGGCCATTAAACGTGGGCGAAATGGTTAGTAGCGGGTCCGCAGTCATATCCGTCGTCGACATCAGTGAGGTTATCGCCCGCGCAAACTTGCCGGTTGCGAAAGCCGCCGGCATAAAGACCGGTGACGCCGCAACCATCTCCGGTCCCGGCGGCGACATCGCCGGCAGGGTTACAGTGGTGAGCCCCGCGGTCGATCCGAACACTACCACGATTGAGGTCTGGGTACAGGCGAAGAATCCGGAAGAACGGCTAAAGCCCGGCCTTACCACGCAGCTCACGATTCAAGTTGCCGATATACCCAACGCGATCACTGTTCCTGTATCGGCGTTATTGAGCAGCGACGAGGGCGGCGAAAAAGTGATGATTGTCGGATCGGATTCGCTCGCGCATGAGCAACCTGTGAAGATCGGCGTGCGGGACGGCGACGACGTACAGATTCTAAGTGGGGTAAAACCCGGCGACCGAGTAATCACTCAAGGAGCTCTGGGTCTCGACGACAAGGCCAAAGTCAAAGTTTCCGCCGCGGAACAACAGCAGAGCGGGGCGGGCGAGAAGTGAGTTCCCAGACCTCATTTGAAGCCGCATCCGCCCAGAACGAGAAACTGGAACACTGGAGCGTTCGATACCGGACGCCGATTATCTTCATAATCATCGCTCTCGCTGCATTCGGGTTCTACCTGGCAACGACGATACCGATCTCCGTGTTTCCAAACACCAATTTTCCTCGTATTGTCGTGGGCATCGACAATGGCGTGATGCCCATCGAGCAAATGCAGGTCACCGTCACGCGTCCTGTCGAACAAGCCTTGAATTCGGTTCCTGGGCTCGAGCGCGTCAAGTCTGTCACGAGCAGAGGCTCAGCCGAAATCGATCTGTTCTTCAATTGGAGCGTCGACATGTTCCAGACGCTTCAATACGTCAACGCCGCGATCGCGCGAGCGCAGGCCACGTTACCCGCAACTGCCAGCGTCACCACCAACCGCCTGACGTTCGCGGCTTTTCCCATTCTTGGCTACAGCATGACCTCGGAAGATATTCCGCAAACTACTTTGTGGGAGCTCGCAACATACAATATCAAGCCGCGCCTCAATCGGTTAAATGGCGTTTCTTCGATTGTCGTGCAAGGCGGCCAGGAACCGGAATTTCAGATACAACCGGACCCCGCCAAGCTTTTGCAGGCGCAGGTGACAGTGCCCGCCATTTTGGATGCCCTTTCGAAGAGCAACCTTATCGACTCGCCGGGATTGCTGGAGCATAACCACAATCTTGTTTTGGCGTTGGTAAGCGGGCAGGCGGCTACTTTTTCTGAGATAGGCGGCACCGCAATCAAGACAAACGCCGCCGGGACTCCAATCCGCATCGCCGATGTAGCGTCTGTTAGCCGTTCCATCAAACCCGTTTACACCATGGTGACCGGCAACGGTAAGCCGGCGGTTCTACTGAACGTATATCGGCAGCCCACGAGCAACACGGTCGCCGTTGCCGATGAAGTACACCAGCAAATTGATGACCTGCGGCATAGCCTGCCGCCCGGCGTTCACCTGCAGCCGTTCTACGATCAATCCACCGTAGTCAGCGATGCCATCAAGAGTGTGCGCGACGCAATTCTTATAGGGCTGCTGTTAGCTGCGCTGATTCTTGTCCTTTTTCTGCGCGATTGGGGGAGTTCGCTGGTTGCCGGGCTGGTGATTCCTGTCACGGTGGCGATGACCTTCATCGTCCTGCGCGCCTTGAACGAGAGCTTCGACTTGATGACGCTCGGTGGCCTTGCGGCGGCTGTCGGGCTGGTAATAGATGATGCAATCGTGGTGGTCGAGAATATCGCTGTCCACCGCGACTCGGGTCAAAGCCGTTCTGAGGCCATACGCAGCGCTCTTCGCGAAATCAGAACGCCGCTTCTTGGCTCCACGTTCACTCCAATCGTTGTCTTTCTTCCTCTCATTGGCATCACCGGAGTGGTCGGAACGTTCTTTCGCGCGCTTGCAGTCACAGTCGGAGTGGCGCTGATAACTTCGCTGCTCCTGGCGCTAAGCTGGACTCCCGCGCTCAGCAGTCTTTTTCTCCGGAAGTCTTCTGGAAACTCCGAATCGGTGAGATCGGAGATCGGATCGGCGGGCATTATGGGGCGTACACTCCGCTTGTATGAGCGCGTTCTCAAGCTGGCGCTCCGGTTTCCACTTGCCCTGGCCGGCGCCTGCGTTTTGCTGGTAACGCTGTCCTTAGTGGTCTATCGTTCCCTTGGGAGCGATCTGCTTCCGTCTATGGACGAAGGTGGCTTCGTGCTCGACTACCTGATGCCGGCGGGTTCTTCGCTTACCGACACCAACAGGGTGTTAGTCGGAGTGGAGAAGATCCTCAGCTCTGTCCCCGAAGTAGAGAGTACTTCGCGCCGCACCGGTCTTCAGCTAGGACTTGCGACCGTTACCGAGGCAAACACCGGCGACATCTCGGTGAAGTTGAAACAGAAGCGCAGCCGCGGCGTAGATGAGGTGATCTCGGATGTGCGCCGCCAGGTCAATTCCCAATTCCCGCAACTCGACACCGATTTCATACAGGTTCTGCAGGACATGATCGGCGACCTGACCAGTTCGCCAGACCCGATCGAGATAAAACTGTTTTCGGAGAACATCGAGCTTCTGAAACAGTGGGCGCCGCGGGTCGGGGACGCCATCAAACAGATCACTTCCGTGAAAGATGTGAAGAACGGAATTGAGGACACCATCAGCGGCCCCGCGATTACTTTCAAAGTGGACCAGGGAACCGCGGTCCGCGCGGGCTTCACGCCGCAGGAAATCGAGGTCAACATCAGTGCGATTTTACAGGGCGAACCCGCGGCGAGTCCGATCGTCTTGAACAATCGGCCTTACACAGTGCGCGTCACTATGCCGCCGGAAACCCGGTCATCCCTGGATGCAATTCAGAACACATTGCTTGTCAGCGGTGCCGGACACGTCGCGACGCTGGGAACTCTTTCCACAGTGGAGAACAATTCGGGACAGGTGGAGGTCCGAAGAGAAAACCTGCAGCGTGATGTGGCCGTCATTGGACGCCTCGAAGGTGTAAGTCTTGGGACCGGAGTAGATCTGGTCAAGAATGCCGTTGCGCGTTTGCACATTCCTTCTTCGATTCGCGTTGAATACGGCGGGTTGTACGAGGAGCAGCAAAAATCCTTTCGCGGCCTGCTGCTCGTCTTGACGCTGGCGATTGTGCTGGTGTTCATTGTGCTTCTGATCGAGTTTCGAAGCTTCGCCGCGCCAGTTGCGATCACGGCCTCTGCACTTCTTTCCACGTCCGGCGTCGTGCTGGCGCTCTTCTTGACCAGAACCAGTTTCAATGTGTCCTCTTTTATGGGTCTCGTGATGGTGGTTGGCATCGTCGCAAAAAACGGAATCCTGTTGCTGGATGAAGACCAGAAGCAGCGCGCCGCCGGAATCCACGCTCGGGAAGCTATGATCCTCGCGGGCGAGCGCCGGTTGCGCCCCATCACGATGACTGCTCTCGCGACGATCGCCGGAATGGTCCCGCTCTCGCTGGCCCTGGGAGCCGGATCGCAAATGCTTCAGCCGCTCGCCATTGCGGTAATCGGAGGCATTCTCGCTTCTATGATTCTTTCACTGATTGTTACGCCTGCGGTTCATTACTACCTGGATCGGGGCGAACGGACCGATTCCTAATTACATGTGATCGGGGCGAAAGACCCGACGCCTAAGTTTAAAGACGAAATACTCGGGAGGTATTCAAATGACACGTCTGAAGTGGTTAAGAGTCACGGCGCTACTATGCGGGACTGCCGGTTTCGCTTCGGCACAGAGTTATAGGCTGGCGG
Source organism: Bryobacteraceae bacterium (assembly GCA_036269815.1). Taxonomy (GTDB): domain Bacteria; phylum Acidobacteriota; class Terriglobia; order Bryobacterales; family Bryobacteraceae; genus Bog-105. The sequence goes on along the minus strand of DATBDT010000089.1, from coordinate 36,867 downwards.
GTTCCATTCCGATCGGCGGAACGGGAGGTTGGGACTATCTGACGGCAGATGCGAAGGGTGATCGGCTCTACGTTTCGCACACCTCTGTTGTCGAAGTAATTGACCTCGGCGCCGAGAAGCCCCTGAGCAAGATCACCGGCATGAATCGAATTCACGGGATCGCATTAGCGGAGGACCTGGGCCTCGGCTTCATCAGTGACGGAGGAGCCAATGAGGTAGTTGTGTTTGATATCGCCTCGCTCCAAGTCAAAAATCGAGTGAAGGCCGGAACAAACCCGGACGGCATTCTGTACGATCCGTTCACGAAGCGTGTGTTCGCATTCAATGGACGAAGCCAGGACGCCACTGTCATCGATGGCGCCTCCGGCAAAGTTGTTGGGACGATCGCGTTAGGCGGCAAGCCAGAGTTCCCTACGAGCGATGCAAAAGGCTATGTTTACGACAACATAGAAGACAAGAACGAGATTGTCAAAATCGATGCCAAAAAGATGACCGTCGAAGCACATTGGTCAGTAGCTCCTTGCGATTCTCCTTCGGGCATGGCGATCGATCGGGCGCATAACGTCCTATTCTCGGTTTGCGACGGGAAAGTCATGGCCGTCGTCGACGCAAGCAGCCGGAAAGTAATCGCCACGCCCGCAATTGGTGAAGGTCCGGATGCGGCGGCGTATGATCCGGAGACCGAACTTTCGTTTTCCTCAAACGGCGAGGGAACACTCACCGTCGTGAAGCGTCAAGGAAACAACTATGTCGTGGCTCAAACGGTCCAAACGCAGCGAGGGTCTCGAACCATGGCGCTGAACCCAAGTTCTCACAAGATATATCTGGCGGCGGCCGACTTCGATCCCGCGCCGGCGGCCACTGCGCAGAATCCCCGGCCTCGGCCTCAGATTAAGCCCGGCAGCTTCCGCATCCTGGTCGTTGCTCCATAATCTCAGCGGCTCACACATCGAATCGACAAGCTCGCTTGCTAGACTAAAGCCAAAATCTGTCCGCATTGTTAGCACGGGATTGCTCCGTCCGCGCACAATACATGGCTATTCAGACACTATTTGGTACCGTTCCAACCGAACCCAACCTGCTTGACCGGCTGAAAGCAGGCATCGAGAAGACGCGCACCGGCCTGGTTGATCGCATTGAAGATGTAATCTCCGGCAAAAAGGAAATCGATGCGGATCTTCTCGATGAGTTGGAGTACACGCTGATCACCGCCGATCTCGGCGTTCGCACGGTGTCCGAAATTCTCGAGAATATTCGCCAGCGCGTTGATCGCAAACAAACCGCCGATGCAATGGAGATTCGCAATCTCATTCGTGAGCACCTGGTTGAAATCCTTAGTGCTTCCGAAACTCCGCAGCGCGTCATTGCTCAGCCGCCTGCCGTGGTGATGCTCGTCGGGGTAAACGGGGCGGGGAAGACCACCACCATTGGCAAGTTGGCTCATCGCTTTCTAAGCGAGAAACGTAAGGTGCTGTTGTGTGCCGCCGATACGTTTCGCGCTGCTGCCATCGAGCAACTCGAAGTCTGGGCCGAACGGGCGGGCGTGGATATGATCCATCAGAAGACCGGCGCGGATCCAAGCGCCGTCGTATTCGACGCCCTTCAGGCCGCGAAAGCGCGCGCGATAGATTATGTGATCGTTGATACCGCCGGCCGTCTTCATACCAAGGACAACCTGATGGCAGAGTTGGAGAAAATGCGGCGCACCTGCAACCGCGTCATTCCTGGCTCGCCTCACGAGGTTTGGCTGGTTCTCGACGCCACCACCGGTCAGAACGGCCTGGAACAGGCGCGCAGATTTACGGAGTCGTCAGGCGTGACCGGCATTGTGCTCACAAAATTAGACGGCACCGCAAAAGGTGGCGTCGTCGTTGCCATCGCGCGCGACCTCAACCTTCCCATACGCTTTATCGGAGTCGGCGAAAAACTCGACGATCTTCTTCCGTTCGAGCCCCAACAATTCGTAGCCTCTCTATTCGACTAATGACCGCTGACTTCCTTCGCGAAGCTCTCGAACTTGCAGCGCAGGGACGCGGGCTCACCAGTCCGAATCCCGCCGTGGGTGCGGTCGTTGTGAACGATGGTTCTATCGTCGGCCGCGGTTTTCACACTTGGGCCGACGTGAACCATGCGGAGACCATTGCGTTGCGTGAGGCCGGTGGCGCGGCGCGGGGAGCCACCTTGTATGTCACGCTCGAGCCGTGCTGCCACGAAGGTCGCACGGGTCCTTGCACCGCTGCCATTATCGAAGCCGGAATTGCGCGGGTCGTCGCCGCGATGCAGGACCCGAATCCGATCGTTTCCGGCCAGGGTTTTGCAGAGTTGCGCGCCGCCGGCATTGACGTGGAAATCGCATCCGAATACACCGCTGAGGCGGAGCATTTGAACGAGGCATTCATCCATTTCATGCGCACTAGTCTGCCTTTAGTAACAGTCAAAGCCGCGCTGACCCTCGACGGAAAGATTGCCGCTCCGCAGGATAACCTCGGCTGGATCACCAGCGATGTGGCACGCGCCAACGTCCAGCAAGTGCGGCATACATCCGATGCCATTCTCACCGGTGTTGGGACCGTGCTGGAAGATGATTGCCTGCTTACTGATCGTTCCGGGAAAAAGCGTGCCCGGCCTCTCCTGCGCATCGTCCTCGATTCGCAATTGCGCACTCCCTTGCAATCAAAGCTGATTGCCAGCGCGAACCGCGACGTGCTGATTGTGGGGACGTCCGCCGCGTCTGAAGAACGCCGCAAGCGTTTGGAAACCGCGGGCGCGCAAGTATTGATTGCCGATGGAGCTGCAGGCCGCACGGATCCGCGGAAAGTGCTGGAGTATCTTGCCGGCGAACGCTATCTGTCGCTGATGGTCGAAGCCGGCGCCAAGGTTAACTGGACCTTTCTCGATGGCCAGATTGCCGACAAGGTTTTGTTCTACTACGCGCCCAAAATTCTTGGCGGGCTCGAAAGTCTTCCCGTGGCGGGCGGCAAAGGACGTATGCGACGCGTGGACGCCATTGTCTTGGATCGCGTCACGCTTCACCCGATTTCGCGCAATGAGTTCGCGGTCGAGGCGTATCTGGTAAAAATTAGCGATGTTCACCGGAATCATTGAAGAGACAGGCCGCGTCCTTACCTCCGGATCACGCATCACGATCAGTTGCCGCGGCGTTCTGGACGATGCCGTGATCGGTGCGAGTATCGCGGTAAATGGAACCTGCATTACTGCCGTGGAATTGGGCGAGGGGCATTTCTCCGCAGACTTGTCTCCCGAAACATTGGCTCGCACCAACCTGGGCCTGCTTACCATCGGTGCTGCGGTGAACCTGGAGCGCCCGTTGCGTTTCAACGGACGGCTCGATGGTCACTTTGTTTTGGGCCACGTGGATGGAACGGCGGAAATCGTCGGGATTGATTTACTGGGCGCCGGGAACTGGCTGCTCCGCGTCCGCATGCCGGAGAATCTTCTGCGCTACATCGTCTCCAAAGCTTCCGTGGCGATCGACGGGATAAGTCTGACCGTCGCCGCCGTAGCAGAAAATCTGGTTGACTTCGCCATCATCCCCCACACTTGGTCCCACACTAATCTGCAGGCCGCGCGCCCGGGAACAGTCGTCAATGTCGAAGTAGACATCCTCGCCAAGCACATCGAAAAGCTGCTGGCGGGACGCTGAGATCTCCCTTCTCGAGCCCCGATTTAGTCCCAGAGCCGCTTAACGACGGAAATCAGAAGCGCCGCGCTCGCCACCGCGACCGCCAGGAGTCCCCAGCCGTATCCCGTACGCCCGTACAAAAAATTCCCCACTGTAAATAAGGAAGACCAGATCAGCGAAACCCCCGCTACCCAGCCGGTGATGGACAGTGGGATGTTGTCGGCACCCGCGATCTCTACTGCTGTTCCCGCCCATTCTGCTACGCGCTTCCAGCCAGGTCCGGACGGATGTGTCTTGCGATAGAAGGCAATCAGGGTTTCGCGGTCTGTCTGTGGTCCGACAAAAGCGGTAATCAGCCAGCAAATCGTAACGAATACGACGGTCAGCACCAGTTCGCGATCCGAACCCAAAGCCACGCCACTCCGGCGAACAAATAAGAACACAACCGAAATTCCAAATGAGGCAACCATGGCCACAATCTCGCACCATGCTGTGACCCGCCACCAGAACCAGCGCAACAGGTAGATCAACCCTGTACCCGCTCCAACCTGCAGAATCAAGTTGAAGCTTTCTTGCGCCGTCTGCAGTACAAAAACAAGCCCTGAGGAGAGTACGAACAGCAGCAGCGTTGCGATGCGCCCCGCTTGCACGTAATGATGTTCGCTCTCCTTTGGCCGCAGAAAGCGGCGATAGAAATCATGCACCAGATAAGATGCGCCCCAATTCAGATGACTCAGAATGGTGGAGGAGTTCGCGGCTATCAGGCCGCCGACCATCAGTCCAACCCAGCCGACCGGCAAAAAACGCAACATTGCGGGAAACGCGATGTCGTGTCCGATCAGAACAGGGTCCACGTTGGGAAACGCTTTTCGAATATCCTGCAAAGTTGGATAAACAATCAGCGACGCAAGGCCCACCAGGATCCACGGCCACGGGCGCAGCACGTAGTGCGCCACGTTGAAGAAGAGCGTTCCGCCGAGAGAGTCTTTTTCCGATTTCGAGGCGAGCATACGCTGTGCGATATAACTGCCCCCACCCGGTTCCGCACCGGGATACCACACCGCCCACCAGGAAACCGTCACTGGCACAATGAACACCGCCACCGCTAACGTCCAGTTGTTGGTGAAGTCGGGAAGCATATTGAGATAGCTCACCCCGCCCGGACCTCGCAATGCTGTCAGCTTGTTTACCAAACCCGAAAGGCCGCCCACCTGTGGCAGTTCGACTGCGAAGTACGCGGCGGCAATTACTGCCGCCATCTTGATGAAGAACTGAATCATATCGATGACCAGCACGCCCCACAACCCGCTGTGGGCCGCAAACGTGGCGTTCAATATGCCGACGGCAAGCAGCGTCTCCCAACGGTCCAGTCCGAACAGAACGCTGGCGATCTTACACGCAGCCAAGTTCACCGTCGCCATAATCATGCAGTTAAACAGCAGGCCTAAGTACACGGCGCGGAAACCGCGTACCACGGTAGCTGACTTTCCGGAGTAGCGAAGTTCGTAGAATTCCAAATCGGTGAGAACACCCGAACGGCGCCAGAGGCGCGCGAAGAAGAACACAGTCGCTACACCGGTTAGGGTAAATGCCCACCACTGCCAATTACCCGCCACACCCTGGGTGCGAACGATATTGGCCACCAGGTTGGGCGTGTCGCTGGAAAACGTCGTGGCGACCATGGATATACCCGCCAGCCACCACGGCACGGAACGGCCAGATGCAAAAAATTCAGAGGTGCTTTTGGAGCTGCGCTTTCCAAACGCTAACGCAGGCAGAAAGCAAACGAGAAGGCAGATGGCGGCGATAAACCAATCGAGTGTATGAAGGACCATTTTTCAAGAAAGAGACTGGCTGCAGGATACCGTATCCACGAATTGCGAGGCAGCCTTTTACAATTAGAGGAGCGCTCGGCGGCTGGTGCGGTTTGCGCCGAAAATAATCGAAACAACGCAAAAACAACCACGTGTCCTATTTGCCTGTTGAGCGACAGCTTGAGTATTTGAAAAAAGGTATTGCGGAGATAATTCCGGAGGCGGAACTACGAGAGCGTCTTGCGGCAGCGGCTAAAGAAAACAGACCGTTGCGAGTCAAGGCGGGATTCGATCCCACAGCGCCCGATCTGCATCTTGGGCACACCGTGCTCTTACGCAAGATGAAGCACTTCCAGGATCTTGGGCATACCGTCATCTTTCTCATCGGTGATATGACCGGTATCATCGGAGATCCGACGGGCCGCAACGTTACACGACCGCCCATGACGAGGGAAGACATCGAACGTAATGCCAGCACCTACAAAGAACAGGTGTTCAAGATCCTCGATCCACACAAAACGGAGGTGCGTTTCAACAGCGAGTGGTTTGGCCCGATGACATTCGAACAAGTCGTTCATCTGTGTTCGAAATACACCGTTGCACGTTTGCTGGAGCGGGACGATTTCACTAAACGCTTCAAGGAAGGTCATGCAATCTCCATGCACGAGCTACTCTATCCACTGGTGCAGGGCTACGACTCCTATGCGCTTGAATGCGATGTTGAAATGGGCGGTACCGACCAGAAATTTAATCTCTTAGTTGGCCGCGAAATTCAGCGCGATTATGGGCTGGCTCCGCAAATCGTGATTACGGTGCCGATTTTAGAGGGCCTTGATGGCGTCGAAAAGATGTCGAAGTCAAAAGGCAACTACATCGGAATTACCGAGCCACCGAAAGTGATGTTCGCGAAAATAATGCGGGTTAGTGACGAACTGATGTACCGCTATTACGAACTGCTGACCGATCTTTCACATTCCGAAATCATCGCCCTGAAGGACGACGTCGCGGCTGCCCGCAAAGATCCTATGGATGTAAAGATGGAACTTGGCCGCCTGATCGTGACCGATTTTCACTCCGCTGCGGACGCAGATGCGGCACGTGAGGCATTCGACAGAGAAGTACGAAAGCGGTTAGAGCCCGCCGATATTCAAACCGTCGATTTGCCCGAGCCGGCACGCAGCGAGAAGGGAATTCGTCTCGACAAGTTATTGGCTAGCGTAGACTTGGCGCCCAGCGTTACTGACGCCGTCCGCAGGATCAAGGCTGGAGCAGTCGAGGTGGACGGTCAAATAGTTAAAGAGCTGCTTCTCGTCAACGTAGGCGATATCATAGTGATACGCGCTGGTAAGTTGTGGAAGCGCGTCCGTGTGCGATAGTTCTTTGAGGTTTTGAGGGCATCGTGACAGCCTACCGAAGTGACAAATTTGGAGGATTCTTTTGATGGTTTCTCGTTTGATCCGGTTGTTGGCAGTTACTGCGATGTTCGGCGCCTTAACGTTTAGCCAGAATTCTGCCTCGCCAAATCTCATAATCACCTCACCGGCGGCTAATACCCTGGTCCACCCCGGCGATACCGTGCGGGTCAAGGTGGATGCAAGCAGGAATTACGTTGCGGTCTATCTAGTTGGAGATAATCCGATCGGAGTGAGTACTCAGGCCCTTCGAACGGCCCCTTCCTACACTCTTTCGATTCAAATCCCGGGTTCGATTAAGCCCGGCACTTATAAGATCACTGCCATGGGCGCGCTCGCGAATGGCCGCCCTGACACGTCGGTTGCCCTTCCTCTGGACGTCGCCAACTAAGCGTAACCTTAGTTGCGCTCCCTTACTTCACGCGTCAGGCCGCCTGCGACAGAGGGAATCGCGAATTACGGGCAACACCTGATACGCGCGTTCTGAATACGCGCACATGTGGGATGGCCACGATCTTCAGTATTTTATTCTCGGAACGTTGGTGAATGACATACAATGCAGTCTCACCCGTGGCAAGCTTCATTGCATCGTCTTGAATTAGCAGACGTGCTTCGTGCGCGGCGGCGACTGGCTGGCCAAAAGCCTGCATAGTCTTTTCACATTTCCCCTTTAGGACCTGGAAGTCGAAAAGGAGAGCGGCGGGGCGATATTTGCTGATAGGTCTGATCAAAGTAAGGGCTCCTGAGTATTTTTTAGAAATCGTAAAAACTAAGCGGCCAGCGGCATGGCCATGACGTTGTCGTTGGCAGTCTTCGCCACCAAGGCGTCGGTTGCGATTTGAATCATCTCTTCCGCGCGATCCATAAAGTTGAACTCATCAGAGAACCGGTTCAGCTGTGTACGGAAAGCGCGGCGGAGGTTCACGGCAGCTTCTTCTATCCCGAGCTTCGGAATATCGATCAAGGCGAATTTGAGAATACTGTCCATCAGGACCGTCTCCACATTCAACATCTTGTACAGAGCGCGCCGATTCCGCGAGACATACTTCACTACTTCCTTGCTGCGGTAGGCGAAGTAGTGTTCACGGGTGAACCAAGAAAATCTCTTGGTATCGAGTTCCTTTAGCTCGCGACCAAGTTTGGCAGCTGCCGAAGCGAATGCCCGGTTCAGCGGCTCGGTCTGTTGAATGTCATATGTGAAGACATTCGTCGGCTTGCCCGAGAACGGCGTCGTGCACTGATAAACGAGAATTGCGTACGCGGTGTGAGGCCGATCGAGAATTTCCGGGTTAGCCTTGAACCATTCGCGAACCCAGCTGCGCAGTGCCGTTTGCATCGCCTTCGAAACTGCGGCGTAGGTCGGGAAGTAAGCTGCTGTCCGTTCGCGTGGCGCGTTTTTCCAAACAGATAAATCAACCAAGGACTCCGCGGCTTCCAGCGAAACCGATGCAGGCTGCGCTTCCGTTTGGTTAACGGCGTTCCGAATCGGCATCATGATGAGTTCGCCCAATGTGTCTTGCTCCCTTAAATGAAAAATGCCGGCGCTGTGGGCCGGCTACTCGAAAAATCTCACTCGCTGTTGTTTTTTCTTGCGAGCGACCAAAAACGTAACATGGGCCCCGCCCAAAAACGGTCATGCCCGACGAATGGGCTGGGCCGAGTCGACTCTCAGGCTCCTGAAAATAAAAAAGAAAATAAAAGTGAGATTTTTTTCGAACTTTTGTGACTGAATTCCTGACGACCGTCAAATTCCGTTGAAATCGCGTCCGGACCATTCCCGGACGGCAAATCGGCCTGCCGGGAGCTGCTTCCGGCCTCGTTTGAACGCCCGTCCTGCACATCGTTGTCGCTTCCTGTGCACGAGTCTCCCGCCCAGCCGTGCGGAGGAGCTGTGGAAAATTCCGCTAAGTACCGCATTTAAAAGAAGAAAATAAATCAAGTAGATTCGTCACTCCGTTGGGAAACAGCTAATCTTTCCCGAGGAAAGCGGAGATTTGGGAATCGGTGCGACGCATCGAGAATTCATCTTCCATCTTCGTGTTAGCCTGCGCTGGAATGGCAAAGGCTAGGTTCGATTTAGTGGCGACGGCGCGGTCGGAGATGGTGCGGCACGGCTTTCAGCCCGATTTTCCCGAAGGCGTTCAAGCGCAGGTACGCGCGTTGGGAGAGGTAACCTCACACGTCGATCTGGCTTCACAAGCCATTGATTTACGCAATCGACCATGGTCTTCGATTGACAACAGCTCGTCCACTGATCTCGATCAGATTGAAGTAGCTGAGCGCGTGACCGATGGCATCCGGCTGCAAATCGCTATCGCCGACGTCGATTCCGTAGTCCATCCGGATTCCGCTATCGATGTGTATGCCTCCGCGGAAGCAACCTCCGTGTATGTCCCGGGTCACGTGTTTCCAATGCTGCCCGATGAGTTATCGAGCGGTATAACATCCCTGCGCCCCGGTCACGACCGGCTTGCGGTTGTCATCGACTATGTGGTCAACACGCAAGGACAGACGCTCCATTCCGATGTTTATCGAGCCTTGGTACGGAATCAGGCCCAGCTTAGTTACGGGCGCACAGGCTCCTGGTTGGAAGGTCGTAATGCGGTGCCGGACGCCATTCGCGATTCCGTGGAGATGCAGGAGCAAATAAAGCTGCAGGACGAAGCAGCCGTTCTTTTACGTAGCGCCCGGCAGCGTGCAGGCGCGTTGCAGTTTGATCGGGTCGAGGCGGTTCCGGTCCTGGACGACGGGCAGGTCGTTCGGATTGAAGCTCGAGGAAAGAATCGAGCGACTCAACTGATCGAAGAACTGATGATCGCGGCCAACGAAGCAATCGCAATTCTGCTGAAAGATGTGCCGAGCATCCAACGCGTAGTGCGTTCTCCGGAGCGCTGGCCGCGCATTGTTCAATTGGCCGCGGGCTACGGATACCAGCTTCCGGAGCAGGCGGATGCCGGCGCGCTGGCAGGATTCCTGCGCGAACAGAATGAGGCTCACCCCGGTCGATATGCGGATCTCTCGTTATCGGTTTTAAAACTGATGGGGCCGGGCGAGTACGTTGTACTTCCGCCTGGTGAGACCGGGTTGGGACACTTCGGACTGGCGACGAACGACTATACACACTCCACTGCGCCCAACCGGCGTTTTGCAGATGTTGTAACGCAGCGGCTGGTGAAGGCATTCCTGGCTAAGACGGCCAGCCCGTACGGTTTGGAGAATTTGCAAAGCATTGCACGAAACTGTACGTTTAAGGAAGATGCGGCGCGAAAAGTGGAGCGCACGGTTCAGAAATGTGCAGCTGCTTTCGCGCTGAAACGACGCGTCGGCCAGTCTTTTCGGGGGATTGTTACCGGGGTCACGCCGAACGGCGTGTTCGTGCGGGTTCCCGATCCGCCAATAGAAGGACGTCTGATGCGCGGCGAGCGCGGTTTGGACGTGGGCGACCGGATTCGCGTAACGTTGTTATCGGTCGATCCCGAAAAAGGATTTATCGACTTCGGAAGATAGAGTTACTTGCGTGCTCCGCGCACGGTGCCCTTCAGCGCGGATTGACGGAGTTTTCTTTTCTGCCGCTTGGGCTTCACGATTCGAAACGTTCCGCTGCCCAGGTATTCAGCCTGGTAGACGTTGTCTTTTGGTTCGATTTTGGAGGATGCTGAATGCGCTGGCTTACTGCCGGTGATAGTTGCCATTAAATGCCTTTTTACCTAATTATTCAGTTTACCTGATGCGCGGCAGTAAACTCAGCTGCGGCGGCGTGCTCCCCTGCTGAATCGGGACCTGGGACCCTGGAGCATCCCGGGATCGCGGAACGTCGAGGTCAGTCTATGGGCTGTGCGAGCGTAGATAAACCGGAGCTCAGCTAAACTTCGCTGCTTGCCCGCTCCGCTCCGCGTCAGCTATTATGCTGGCGACAATGCAGGATGTCCAACAAAGCGCTGGCGCACTGCCGCAACATGCAGAAGCGCCTCTCGCCAGACGCGAACGCACCTGGCCGATTTGGACGGTAGCGGCGCTTCTTTGCGTGGGGATGTTCGTATACGCGATGATCCGGGCGTTTGTCTGGGATGAGGGGTTTCATCTCGTGGCTGCGCAATTGATTTTGGCCGGTAAAAAGCCGTACATCGATTTCTGTTTTCCGCAGACGCCACTTAATGCGTATTGGAATGCTGCCTGGATGCTGCTGTTTGGACAGTCCTGGCGCGTCAGCCACATTCCAGCCGCTCTCGAGCTGGATGCCGCAATTCTACTTTTTACACACTACTTGCTGTCGCGCTTTCCGGTGAGTTTGTGGCGGATTCCCTGTGTCCTGGCGGGAATGCTCTTTTTTGGCGCCAATTTGGTGCTGGTTGAGTTCGGGCCCGTCGCCCAGGCGTACGCAATCTGTGTGCTATTGGGATTCGCGGCTTATCTGCTGACGCTGAGTGCAGCCCGACGAGCTGGACTGTGGCGAGCGTTTCTCGCCGGACTGGCGAGCGGCGCCGGGACCGCTTCTTCGTTGTTGCTCGCCCCGATTCTGCCCGTTCTTTTGCTCTGGTTGTGGCTGAAGAACGAGCGCGGCAGCCGCATAGCGAAGGCCGTTGCATTTATGGCAGGGCTGCTGCCGCCATTCCTGCCGGTGTTGTGGTTGTTTGTGCAGTCTCCGCACGCAACCTTTTTCAACGTCGTGCAGTATCAGGCGATTTTTCGGCGAGCGGATTGGTCGGCGCCGCTGGCGGCCGGTCATGACTTCGTGGTTTTAACGGCTTGGGTGGACGGTGGACAGACGTTGCTGCTGCTGATGTTCATCCTGGTTGCCATTCTGTACGTGCGGCAGAATCTCGGGTTGCCAAAAAACTTGCGCGACGAATTCTGGCTAGCATGCTGGTTATCGACTGCCTTGGTTCTGTACATATCAACGGCACATCCGACTTTTAGCCGCTACTACATCGTCGGGATGCCACTATATGCACTGCTGGCCGCACCCGGGCTGATGGTGGTCGGCTCGCGCCTGCTGTCGCCACAGCGACCGTTCTGGCCAACCGCTTTGCTGGTGCTGGTTTTGCTTCTCTCGTTAGGCCGAGCGCTCTTCGATGAGCGCGATGGCGCAACATGGCAGCGATACGAAGAGATCTCCAGGGAAGTAGCTAAAGTGACCCCATCCGGTGCGAAATTGTTTGCGGATGAACATGTTTACTTCCTGCTGCGACGCCAGCCTCCGTCCGGGCTTGAGTTTTCGTACTCGCATAAGGTGGACTTGCCGCCGAAAGAGGCGGAGCGGCTGCACATCATTCCGACCAAAGAACTGGCCGCACAGATGAAGGCGGGCGTCTATGCGACGGTGGAGACTTGCGATGACGACAAAATTGATGATTGGCACTTGGCGGAGCTTTATAAACAGCGGAAGGATGTTGCGGATTGTTCCATCTTCTGGCAGTTCAAGAAAAGGAAATGATGCTGCCGCGATAGCCCGAAGGGCGTAGAGGCGTGCTGCCAGACAGGTTTCAGCTATGCGGCGAATGTTGGCGCTCCCCTTGCTGGCGTATGTTGCTGTTGCACAGTTTTCCAACGCGAGAGGGCCGACTTTCAAGTTGGACAGGGCAGACTTGTCTTCTCCTCCAGCGTTCGTGATTTACGGTGATATGCGCTTTACAAGGTGGCGGTTTGCGGGGAATGCCAGTTCCGCTTGGGCGCGCCAGGCGCTGGTCCAGCAAATTGCGTCAGAGAAACCGGATGCGCTGTTCTTAAACGGAGATTTGCCATATCGGGGCGCGGATTTCGGCGATTACGAAGTGTTCGAAAAAGAGACGCGCATCTGGAGGGAACTGAGCCTCCGGCTTTATCCCGTCCTGGGCAACCATGAGTTCTACAACAGAGATTTACTGGTGAGCCGGGGACGAGGCCTTGCGAATTGGTGGAAAGAGTTCCCGGTGGTGAAGGGCCTCGAATGGTACTCCGTTCAGCTAGGCGACCACGTCTACGTTCTGTGTCTGGATTCGAACTTCGGCGCTCTTCAAGCAGGAGGACCTCAGCGGGTATGGCTGGAGCGACAGCTATCGGACCTCCTCGATTCGATCGATTACGTCTTTTTTGTGTTGCACCATGCGCGAGCTGGCGACTACCTGGAAAGCGGTTCAGGCGGTTTCGACCGCAACGCAAACGAGGACGATCTTGAGATTTATCTCGAGCACCTGGAAAGGCGTTCGCATGCCCGGTTTGTGGTGGTCGCCGGACACGATCACAACTACGGGCGCATGGAGAGGAACGGAGTAGTTTATATCGTCTCTGGAGGAGGTGGAGCGCACCCGGTCATCTTCCGCCGCCAGCGCGAGGACAGCTTCAAAGGCAAAGATCTCATGTCCGGCGGAAAACCCCTTCCGAACTACCACTACATCAAGTTCGTGCTTGGCTCCAATTTGCTGACTAGTACGATGGTTCGGATCTCAAATCCGGAGGCCGGTCATGGGGCCACCTGGGACTCTCCGGATAAGTTTGTGATCACTCCTCACACGAAAGTGCATTAGGTTCTTAGTAGACAGCGGTTGTTTGCTGCGCCCTTACATTGTCCGGCCTGACGAATAGCCAAGCCAAGGCGCCGGCGGCGGCCAGACAGGCTGCGGTTCCGAATCCGACCGACCATCCAAAGTGGTCGGCCAGGTACGGGGTAAGGGAAGCTGTCACAACGCCCCCGAACTGGCCGCCCATGTTCATAAAGCCCGATACAGAACCTGCCGCGTTTCGGCCGAGGTCTGCCGACATGGACCAGAAGGCGCTTTGTGAGACATAGAGTGCTCCTGCGCCGGCGGCTAAAATGACACTCGCTACCTGAGCGCTTTGTACATTGGAGCCGAAAGCAAGCAGCACGGCGCAAACGGCGATGGCAGCGCACGCAACGTAACATCGGCCCACCCGATCATCAAATTGTTTGGATAGCCTATCGCTCAAGAAACCGCCGAGCGTCGAGCCCGCCATCATTGCCAGCGGCGGCAACATTGTGTAGAGCGTGCTCTGCTTCAGGTCCAGATGGCGCGTTTTGTTCAGATAGATATAGAACCAGGTAAAGAAAATATACGCCACATATCCATAAGCGAAGTAACTGAACGTAATCAGCCACACAGCAGGTTTTGCCAACACCTGCGTCAAAGAGACTTTACCGGTGCTGGTTGGCGGAACCGGCGGAAGGCCTGTTTCGATGTGCTCGATTTCGGCTTTAGAAATCCAGGGATGCTGCCGGGGTTTATTGCGCGCGATGACATACCAAACGGCTCCGGCGACTAGCCCCAGGCCAGCGCTTACCCAAAATGCGGAGCGCCATCCATAGGTGTGCGTCAAATAAGCGACTATCGGAGGGGTAAGACCGGTGCCAAAGCCGACACCGGAAAAGATGATTCCATTCGCCACGCCGCGCTCTACGGACGGGATCCAGGAAGAGACCACAGAGTTCGAAGCCGGATAGACTACAGCCTCTCCCATGCCGAGAAGGAAACGGACTGCCATCAACAGAAAAATAACCCCGGCTGCATTTGGCGAAATCAGAGTGATCAGCGTAGTAAAGACGGCCCACCAAATAACCCCGAGTCCCAACACCAGGCGTGGTCCCAGGTGGTCGGCGATTGCGCCGCCGGGCACTTGAAAGAGGGCGTAGCCAAAAACAAAAGCGCTAAACACCAATCCAAGATGCACGTTGTCCAAATGGAATTCGGCGGCTACGGAAGGCCCGGCGATGGAGATGTTGACACGGTCGAGATAGGCGATGGCGCTCACGACAAACATCCAGAAAACGAGCAGCCAGCGGACTTGAAAAGGTGGAGAGTTCGTCACGTCGCTGTTATTAAAGCCTGCCGAACTTTGCAACCGCTTCCCGGAGAGAACGATATTTTTCAATGAACGGCATCATACTGTGCTCGGTATTGTCCAATTGTTGGGCGCGTTCCAGCACCGCGGCAGCTTTGTCGTGCGGTACAACGGCGACGCCATCCATATCGGCAACGATGATGTCGTTGGGCCGGACTTCGACGCCCGCACACATTACCGGAACATTTTTTCCAGCGAAACGGAAGTGGTTGATGGTGGTAGATGGAACGATACCGCGGCTAAAGACGGGAAACTGAAGCCGGGTGATCTGTGGCGTATCGCGAACACCTCCATCAACGACCGCACCGGCGAGGTCGCGGAATTTCATAGCGGTGGTCATCAGTCCCCCCACTCCGGCGTAGTCGAGACCATTCTCGACAACCATGACGTAGACGGAACCAGGAGGGGCTTCGTCGATGGTATCCAACATGCCTTGGATAGCGCGCGAACCTTCCTTGTTTTCATCTTTCCGCAATAGCACAGTAACGGCAGACCCTGCGAACTTCGTAACGCCCAGCGGACGCATGTCGTGGGACATATACGCACGGACACCGTAAAGTTGTTCCATCGCGTCTGCTACGGAAGCTACCTCGACCAGTTTGAACCCATCGGCGAGAGTGCTGGACCAGGATTGGGCGTGAGCATTGCGCAGCGAAAGCGCGGCTGCAAGTAGGAAGCTAATGACAATCAGACTGAAAAATGTTCTTTTCATAGCGCGCCAGCGACTAGTCTACAATTGCCCGACGAGCTGATGCTCCGTCGCTAGCGCGGATACGGGTGACCACGAAGCGTGGTGAAGGCGCGATAGATCTGTTCCGTGAGCATTGCTCTTGCTAGTTCATGCGGAAATGTCATGGTGGAAAGCGAAAGAAGCAGGTCGGCTTTGGGCTTCCAGGCGGGCGGCAATCCATCGTGGCCGCCGATTAGAAATGCCAGTTCCCGGCCTTCCCGTTCGCTTTGTTCGATGACTTGAATGAACTGCGGAGAATCGAGAGATCGGCCTGCAGGATCGAGAAAGATCTTGCGGGCGGCAGGGTGTCTCGCGAAAAGGTCAAACCGGTCGGGAACAATTTCCCGCATCTGGCAGTCGGCGTAATGCTTACAGCGGTCCATAAATTCCGCTGCAATGGCATTCGCATGCACGTCCCGAACTTTGCCGATATAGAACACGAACACTTTCATTGACAATCCTCTGCATCCTCTGCCGATATGTTGACATGGCCACGCGACCTCGAACCGAGGCAACGATAGGATTGCGCTATGGCCACCGGCACGAATCTTGTTTCACTTTCTTTCCGCATTGCGCTGGCAATTGGCTTTTGCGCGGTTGGTGTAACAGCTGAGGACGCGGCTGCGCCCGGCGCCGTGTTGCCCAACGTGCTATACGGAGCGGCTTATTACAACGAATACATGCCGGCAGACCTGCAGCCCGGCCGTTTGGCAAAAGACGTTGAGCTGATGAAACAGGCTGGCATCTCCATGGTTCGCATGGGTGAATCGACTTGGAGCCTTTGGGAGCCGGTGGATGAGCAGTTCGAATATGCCTGGATGGACCGTGTTGTTACCGCGATGGGCAAGGCCGGAATTAAGGTGATTATGGGCACCCCGACTTATTCCATGCCTACCTGGATGGCCAAAGCCCATCCGGAATTCTATGCCCGGCCGCTGGGCGGGGCCGCCGTTAATTACGGCATGCGCCAGAACATGGATTTCGATAATCCAAAGTTTCGCTTCTACGCCGAGCGCATCATTACAAACCTGGTCTCCCATTACAAAGACAACCCGGCGGTCATCGGATGGCAGATCGACAACGAAACGGGTTCGAACGGGGCATCGAATGCCGATGTGTTCAGCGGATTTGTAGATCATTTGAAGGAGAAGTTTGGAACTCCGGAAGCCTTGGACAAGGCCTGGTTCCTGAATTACTGGGGACAGAATGTGAATGATTGGGCGGATATGCCGACCCGGGACAACGCCACAAGTACCAGTTACAAGCTGGAGTGGTCCCGCTGGCAGCAGATCCGGGTTACGCACTACCTGGCATTTCAGGCCGCATTGGTTCGTAAATACCGCCGGCCCGATCAGTTCGTGACCCAAGACTTCGGTTCAATGATGAAGCTGGACGTGAATGAGGTTCAAGTCGCGAAGTTGCTGGATGTGGTCTCGAACAATCCGTATCACGGGACGCAAGACCATATGGACGGCGCATGGCAGGCGCTGCAGGGAGACTTTTCACGCTCGTTAAAGCACGAAAACTTTCTGGTCACGGAAACGAATGCTCAAACGTTGGGCTGGGATTCGATGGGGCAGTTCCCGCCGTACGATGGTCAGCTTCGGCTGGACGTCTACACTGATCTCTCTTCAGGAGCAAACATGGTCGAGTATTGGCACTGGCACTCGATCCATGCGGGACAGGAGACGTATTGGAAAGGCGTTCTCAGCCACGATCTGGAGCCGAATCGCGCTTACGCAGAAGTGTCGCGCATCGCCCACGAGTTGCAGACGATAGGACCGGAGATTGTCAACCTTCAAATCAAAAACCAGGTCGCCATTCTATATAGCGTAGATTCCTCGAATGCGATCAGCTTCATGCCATTCGAGCAACAGGAACTTGGGTGGGTTCCGGGAAAAGCGGCGGGCAGCTATAACGCTGTCGTTTCGCAATTGCACCGGTCGCTCTATCAAGCGAACGTGGGCGCCGATTTTGTATTTCCCGAAGCGCCCGAGTTTTCGCAATACAAGCTGCTGATTGTCCCGATGTTGTATGCGGCGGATGACGAACTGCTCAGGAAGATTGCCGATTATGTCCACCACGGCGGACATGTTCTGATGACCTTCAAAAGCGGTTTTACGAATCAGAACTCGGCGGTCCGCTGGGAGCGTGCGCCAGGGCCGCTGCGCGAAGCCGCCGGCTTTACCTACCAGGAGTTCTCAAATCTCGAACAGCCGCTGGCTCTGAAAAACAATCCCTTTCATGTCGCCCCGGAACAAAACCAGGTTCGTACCTGGGCCGAATTTCTGCAGCCCACCACCGCTCAGCCCCTGGCTTATTACGACCATCCTTTTTTCGGGCGTTGGCCCGCCATCACTCGCAATCAATACGGTTCGGGCATGCTGACCTACGAAGGAACAGCGCTTTCCGACGAACTGCAGCGGGCGGTTGTCCGGCAGGTACTGCAGGAAGCGGGCGTGCCAAGCCTGGATCTGAGTTTGCCTGGCGCGGTACGAGTCAAACACGGAATCAACCAATCAGGCAAACCGGTCCACTATTATCTGAATTATTCGGGGTCGCGCGTAAGCGCCAGCTATAAATACGGCTCGGGGCTCGATTTGCTGACGCGCCAGAGAATAAATGCTCACAGCGAGATTTCGCTCGACCCGTGGGGCGTCCTGATTGTGAAAGAGGATTGACCCGCCGGTCCTGTTCAGTAAACGCGCACAACAGACTCGCCCCGGGCGGCACAACGGTAGCACGTTTGCTCGTTCCAGCGAGCCGCCGGGCGGCTTGTGCGCTCGTAAGTAACAGGTTGCAAAGCACATAAAGGCGCGATATTGTTTTATAGTGAGCTGGGAGGAATAATCGCCGGGCTCCAAAAACTTGCGGTGCGCTCTTTTCCCGCGGAGGAAGAACGATGGCTTCAACGGTTTGGAAGGGTTATATCTCATTTGGACTGATCACAATCCCGGTCCGGCTGTTCGCGGCGGCGCGGACTGAGCGAGTCAGCTTTAATCAGATCCACGGAATGTGCGGGAGCCGAATCAAGCAGCAGACGTTCTGCCCGCGATGCGAGCGGAATGTGGAACGCAGTGAGTTAGTCAAGGGCTTCGAAGTCGAAAAGGACCGCTTTGTGGTTATCGGCGACGAAGACATCAAGAGTGTTGCACCCGCATCCAGTGACAGCATGGAAATTCTCGAGTTCGTGAAAGCGGAGGGCATTGACCCGATCTTTTACGATGCTTCGTATTTCATGGTCCCCGAAGAGGCGGGGAAAAAGGCGTATCATCTGTTGCTCGAAACCATGCAGAAATCCGGGTATAGCGCCATCGCCAAGATCGCGATGCATCAGCGTGAATACGCCGTTGTCGTCCGACCGCATGCGGATGGACTTTTGCTGCATACGATGTTCTATCCGGAAGAGGTCCGCGAGGTTCCTGAGTTCCACCGCGACCCGAATGTGACGGTGAAGCCTCAGGAAGTTGCACTGGCAGAACGTCTGGTGGAAGGTTTGGCAACCGATTTCGACCCTTCGAAGTATCACGACGAGTATCAGGGCAAGCTAAAAGAAATGATCGAAGCGAAACGTGACGGTCAAATGTTGGAAGTGCAGGCGCCAAAGAAACTCGCGCCGGTTATCGATCTGATGACGGCGTTGCAGAAGAGCTTGGGCGAACTGCCGAAACGCAAACCGGTTGGAATGGCGGAAGAGAACCGTTTGGAACTTGTCGGCGCTGCCGCCCCGGAGAAGAAGACGCCACCGAAGCGGGCGCGTAAAGTCGCGACTGGTTAAGCGAGTTTTTGAACTCGCCCTTCGGGCTCGGGAACTGGTTCAATTTTGCCAAGCAAGAAAATATAGCTGAGACCGCCGAAAGCCAGTACGATCCCGGCGACCAGAAAAGCTCGACCGAAATCGTTCTGCCCTCCGGCGAGTGTTCCGGTAACAATCGGCGAAACAATGCCCGCGATCTGATTCCCGAAGTTCAGGATACCGCCGACGCGGCCGACACTGTTGCGTGGGGCAATCAGGGATGGAATGGACCAGCCGACGGGCGCGGCCGCCGCCAACCCGCCCATGGCGATGCCTATCCAAATGATCGCGACCATGGGGTCGCGCGTGTACTGCGCGCCGGCGATACATAAGCCGAGGGCAGTTCCAACCAGCAGCGTGGTCTGCCGCACAAGCGTAGGGGACTTTCCGCGCTTGATTAGCGTATCGACAAGCAGGCCGCCTACCAGAATGTCAGTTGCCGTTGCGAATAGCCAAACGGAACTGGTGTACATGATGGCGTGCTTCTGATCGACCAGCGAACGGAAATAGCTGGGAAGCCAGTAGAGCAGCAGGTAGAACACGTAGTTATATGCGAAAAAGCCAAACACCAGGCCGAGCACCTTGCGCTGACGGATGAGGTAGGGAATGGATGCTCCGGGTGCGGTCTCGATTTTCTCCGGGCGATTTGCACCGCCTTCCTGAATGAAGCGCAGTTCTTCCGGCGAGAGCTTTTTGTCGGCATCCGGATCGCGATACCGCAAAAAGAATGCAGCAAAGAAGAAAAGGCTGATCACGCCGGTTGCGGCGAAGCTTATGCGCCAGCCGTAGGCCATCGCGAGTGCTCCTACTAACAAAACGCCTACCGCCGGACCAAGTTTAGCGGCGCCGTCGAATAGAGACGTAGCAAGACTGCGTTCCACTTTAGGAAACCAGTAGCCGATCGCCTTCGCATTTGCGGGAAAAGTGGGCGCTTCGGCAATTCCCAGCAATAAGCGGCTGGCGAAGAACGATTTCAGGTTGGGAGACAGCGCGGATCCGAAAGAGGCGATGCCCCAGAGGAATGCGCCAATGCACCCCAGGGTGCGTACGCCGAAGCGATCGAGCATAGCACCCATTGGCAACTGCATCAAGGCGTATGTCCAGTTGAAGGCGCTTGAGAGAACGCCGAATTCCTGGGTGCTGATCCCGAACTCGCGGTGCAGCGCTTCTTGCGCCACCGATAGATTTATGCGATCGAAGTAATTAACCAGAACACCAATGCCCAAAAGAATGGCGATGCCCCAACGACGGCGACCGTGCGACATCGTTACCGGCTACCGCCGGCGTCAATCTGCGAGTGCGCTTTAGCGGACGGCAGTGTCTCGGGAAGAGTACGCGTCAGGTTGGCTTCAAGTGCTACGCGCAGCGGCGAGGGCAAGCTATTCAGAAAAGCAAGCAGCAGGCGATAGCGCCAACCGGGGACGACGAAGAGCTTGTGTCTGCGAAGACCGTCAAGGGAAGCATCGACCACGAATTCGGCACTGTGCCACATGGCTTTCGATCCGAGTTTTTCTCTGTCTACGCCAAGTGCATCGTGAAACTCCGAGTAGGTGTAACCGGGGCACAGCGCCTGGACGACCACTTGCGAGCGGGCGCTCTTCAATTCGGTGTAAATTGCTTCGGTGAACGTGCTCAGCCATGTCTTGGTCGCTGAGTAGCTGGCATTGCCAGGGGTGCGGATAAATGAGGCGATGGAAGCGACATTGATGATTGCGCCGAAGTCGCGCGGGACCATGTTGGACAAAGCGGCGTGCATCAGACGCAGAGGCGCCATGATGTGGAGTTTATGCATGTCCTCCTGCTGCTGCAGCGGAGCTTTCCAGAACAGTCCTCGAGACCCGAAGCCGGCGTTGTTCACCAGCAATGCAAGCCGCGGGTCGGTAGCCAAGCGTTGGGCGACCCCGTCAACGTCATCGTCAAGGGTGAGATCGGCGGTCGAGATTTCAATATGCGTCGGATGCTCACTCGAAAGTTCAGTGGCCAGCTTTTCCAGTCGATCTTTTCTGCGGGCCACTAAGAGAAGATCGTGTTCCGGGGCGAGGCGGCGGGCAAATGCTTCGCCGATACCGCTGGATGCGCCTGTGATTACCACTAATGTTCTGCCCAATGTTTTGCTTCCTGCCGCTTTCTAGTCAAACACAACCGTTTTGTTGCCATAGCAAAGAATCTGATGATCCAGGTGCCAGCGTACAGCACGCGACAGTGCGATACTCCCCAGGCCGCGTTTTCGGTCAAATCCGCCGGTCACTCGCGATTTAGCGGTCCGGGATAATAGCTGTTGACGTGAAGCTAACGGACCTGCGCGGGATTCTTCAATACATCCCGCAATTTCGCGAGAAGACATTCATTATCGCGGTCGATGGAGTGATCGTCACAGACGAGAACTTCGCCAACATCCTTCTGGACGTAGCGGTGCTGCGTTCGCTGAATATTCGTGTCGTGCTTGTGCACGGCGCATCCGTGCAGATTAAAGCTCTCGCCGAGAAGCAGGGAATTCAGGCGTCCAACCTTGATGGCACTGGCGTGACCGATGCCCCTACGCTGCAAGTGGCCATGGACGCCGCAAACCGTCTGACACACGAGATCCTCGAAGGTCTTTCGGCCAACGACCTGCGGGCCGCTTGCCCGAATGCGATTATTGCGCATCCGTTGGGAATTCTTCAGGGCGTGGACCACCTGCTTACAGGAAAGGTTGAACGTGTCGATACCGAGCTTCTGCAAACATTGCTGAAGGAGAGTATTGTTCCAGTCGTTCCACCTCTCGGCTTCGATGGCGACGGCAAGACGTACCGGGTCAACTCCGACGGTGTCGCACTCGCGGTAGCTGATGCGTTAAAGGCCACGAAGCTGATCTTTATTACCGCGGTGGACGGGCTGCGGTACCACGATGAACTCATTCGCCAAATATTGGTCGGGGATTTGCTAGAGCTCATACAGTCAGGCAACCATGGGTTTGCACCGGAGGTATTTTCGAAGGCCTACCACGCAGCTGCCGCCTGCGCCGCAGGTGTGCAACGTGTCCACGTTATCAACGGCCGCGAGGACGAAGGATTGCTCGCCGAAGTGTTCTCAAACGAGGGCATCGGCACGCTTATTTACGCCAATGAATACGAACATATCCGCCCGGCCAAGAAGAAGGACATTCGTGCTATTCAAATGCTAACCAGGAAGGCTGTGGAAGCTGGAGAACTTGTCAGGCGGACGCGCGTAGAGATTGAGAAAAACCTGGCGGACTACTACATCTTCGAAATCGACGAGAACCCCGTCGCATGCGTGGCACTCCACGTTTATCCCTCGCAAGAACAAGGTGAACTAGCCAGCCTTTACGTCGATCCGTCGTATGAAAACCAGGGCATTGGCCGAAAGCTGATTCAATTCGCCGAAAGCAAAGCTCGCGAGAGCGGCCTGACGGAACTGATCACGCTATCGACGCAGGCGTTTACTTATTTCCAATCGAAGGGCGGCTTTGTCGAGGGCGCGCCTGATGATCTTCCCTTAAATCGCCGCGAGAAATACGATCAAAGCGGCCGGAACTCGAAAATTCTGATAAAAAACCTGAGGGCTTCCGGGTAGACAAAGTCCGGACATGGCGCTTCCGGATATCAGTCGTTCACATCCACGACCTTCGCCGAGGGAAGCCGCTGAACGACGCGCTGCTGCAGCAGTAAGTGCTAATAATTTTCTGGCCAATATTTCGCTTCTGCCGCGTTCTAATCAAACACCACCGTTTTGTTGCCGTAAGACAGAATCCGATGATCCAGGTGCCAGCGTACAGCACGCGATAGCACGATACGCTCCAGGTCGCAGCCTTTTTCTATGAGATCCGCCAGTTGGTCGCGATGCGATACACGAGTGACGTCCTGTTCGATGATAGGTCCATCGTCGAGAACCTCACTCACGTAATGGCTGGTGGCGCCAATCAGTTTCACGCCGCGTTCAAAGGCCCGGTGATACGGGCGAGCGCCTACGAACGCCGGGAGAAACGAGTGATGGACATTGATGATTCGGTTTGGGTACAGCGCTACGAACCGGGGCGAAAGGATTTGCATGTAGCGCGCTAGCACGAGGAGATCGACCTTGTGTTCCCCCAGCAGACGCAGTTGTTCGGCCTCCACCTCGGCTTTGGTCTCCGGAATGACACGCGCCAAATGAAAAGGAACTCCGTAAAACTCGGCGATTGACGCGGCATTGTCGTGATTACTGAAGATCAGCGGGATCTCGCACAATAACTCGCCAGATTGGCGGCGATACAGCAAATCGATCAAACAGTGCAGGTATTGTGAGACGAATACAGCGACTCGAGGTTTGGACGAGGAAACCTCCAGCCGCCAGTTCATTGCAAGTGTCGGAGCCAGGCGCGAAAACTCTTCCGCAAAGCCGGGCAGTTCGAAGCCGTCCAGCTCCCATTCAACACGCATGAAAAACAGGGCAGCCTCATGATCCTGGTGTTGGTCGGCGTGCAGAATGTTTGCCCCGTGCGCGTAAAGCATGTTGGACACACGCGCAATGAGTCCCTTCTGGTCCGGACAGTCGATGAGAAGAGTTGCGGTGTGACTCACGCCTAACTGACAGACTAGAACACCCGCTGGTCTCAGTTGGCCAAGGCCACAAATCAAGTGGCATAAGATTCTCTTTACGTCAATCACCCGCTAAGGGAGGACAATCGACTTTGCATCGACGAGACTTCATGCGTTTGGGCGCGGTACTGCCGGTAGCCGCTCCAGCGTTGCGCGGGATGGCCGTGCCGACCATTCGCGATATTTCTGTAATCACGACGCAGCCATCAGGCGTCCGGCTGGTGGTCGTCAAGATAACCACCGATCAGGATGGTCTGTACGGTTACGGCTGCGCCACGTTCACGCAGCGTGCCGATCTGGTAGTTCCCGCCGTGGAAAAATATTTGAAGCCGCTGCTGATTGGACGGCCCACCGACGGCATTGAGGATCTCTGGCAGGCGATGTACAACTCGTCCTACTGGCGCAATGGACCGGTTTTGAATAATGCGATCAGCGGTGTGGATCAGGCGCTGTGGGACATCAAGGGCAGGCTGGCCAACATGCCGGTATACGAGCTGCTGGGTGGAAAGTGCCGGCGCGGCGCCCTTATTTATTCGCATGCAGCAGGCAAAGAGATTCCGGAGACGCTCGACAGTGCCCGCCAGATTATGGCCAAGGGCGTGAAGGTCGTACGATTGCAAGTCGGCATTCCGGGGATGGCGGCCTATGGTGCTGCGGGAGGTTCACAATCTTCCCAGGCCGCGCAAGATCCCGTATTTGAGCCCGCCCCATATGTTCGGCGCACGCTTCAATTGTTTGAAGCGGCACGCAAGGAACTGGGTCCCGAGATTGAGCTTCTTCACGATGTGCATGAACGGGTTCCACCGCGGCTTGCGGTGCAATATGCGAAAGACATGGAGCAGTTCAGGCTTTTCTTTCTGGAGGATGTGCTTTCTCCAGAAGACATCGAATACTTCCGTCAAATTCGCGCGCAATGTGCCACGCCGCTGGCCATGGGCGAGCTGTTCAACAGCCCGCATGAATGGCAAAGCGTCATTCGCGACCGTCTGATCGATTACATCCGCGTGCACGTCTCTGAGGCCGGAGGCTTGACGCCCACCCGCAAAATTGCGGCTTTAGCGGAAGCATTTCAGGTGAAGACCGCCTGGCATGGCCCCGGTGACGTCTCGCCGGTTGGTCATTGCGCCAACGTCACGCTCGATGTGATCAGTTCGAACTTCGGCGTCCAGGAGTGGACGTTTCCTGACAGCCGCATTGAAGAAGTCTTTGAGGGGTATCCGGTTTACAAAGACGGGTACGTGCTTGCGAACGAAAAACCAGGCTGGGGTGTGGAAGTCAACGAAAAGGCCGCCGCCAAATACCCGTTTGGGGCGGAAACAGGAAGCCGTAAACCGTTAAACGGCGGGTGGGGCGTTGTGCGGCGCGAAGACGGCAGCGTAATTAATCAGTAATTTTTAATTTGGGGCCAGTCTTTTTTCACTACAGACAAACGCTTTTCGCACTGCTGAACGCTCTCGAAAAAAAACTTCGGGCTTACAATTTTCGGCCATCCATTTTCGTCTTCCTCAGTAGGTGGAACAAGCGCTGAGTATCGAGCTTCGGAAGGAGCAGCAAGGACGGCTCTCCGAGATTTTTCAGCGCGAGCGTCAGCGTCTGCTCAGCTTTATCCAAAGACGCGTTGCAAACGCGGGCGATGCCGAAGATATCGTGCAGGATGTCTTCTACCAACTAATGGAATCATACGAATTGATGAGGCCGGTGGAGCACGTGAGCGCGTGGCTCTACCAAGCGGCAAAAAACCGGATTATCGATTTGTTCCGCCGGCATCGCCGCCGGCCGGAGGGGCTGTACGTGAACCAGGACGATGACAATTTGGGCCTGGAGACCTTACTGCCCTCTCCGGAAGCAGACCCCGCTGAGGTATACGTACGCGGGGTGTTATTGGATGAACTCGATGCAGCGCTCGATGAATTGCCGCCCGCGCAGCGTGAAGTGTTTGTCGCGCACGAATTGGAAGGCCGAAGCTTTCCGGAGCTTGCGCGCGAGTCGGGAGTCAATGTGAATACTTTGCTTTCGCGGAAACGCTACGCGGTCCTGTACCTGCGGCAGCGATTGGACGCGATTTACCGGGAGTTTATGCGCAGATGAGGAGTGGACAGATGAGGAACAGATGGATTTTGCGCGGGTTGGCGTTTTTTGTAATGATGGTTGGCGCAATCTTCCTGCTCACATTCGTGGTGATGAGTTTATGGAATTGGCTAGTGCCGGCGCTGTTTGCCGGGCCCGCTATTACGTACTGGCAGGCGCTTGGATTGCTGGTGCTAAGTAAGATTCTGCTGGGCGGATTGCGAATGGGGCCGGGCCGCGGCGGCCACTGGCGGCGCCGGATGCGGGAACGATGGGAACACATGAGCCCGGAGGAACGCGAGACATTTCGGCAAAATATGCGTGGACGTTGCGGATGGGCGGCAAAACCCGTGCAGGAAACGCAAGCATAATGAAGGAGAGCCAGTGATTACGGAAACCCCAGCAACAGCGATCGCTTGCCGCCAGATAGACGAGGAGTTGGCGGCCGCGATTGGACGCGGAGCAACGCAGTATCTCGCCATCGGAAACCGGTGTGACCTTCGGGAGCGACGGCTGCCGCCCGAAATGCGTGTTCTCTCACTCGAAAAGGAGTTCGACAATGCGGGAGCCGAGCCCGTTTCGTCAGTGCTTGAAGAAGCCGGACTCTCGACCGATAAGATCACATTCGTCTCCTGGCTTGGAGGGCGCATATCGGTGCCACAAACAATCGTCTCGATTTTGCGCTTCATTGGGTCTCTACCCGCGTCGAGCGCCCTCATCTTCGATTACATGATCCGGCGGCGACACGATGATTCGCGGTGGGAAACATCAATGGACGCGCTGGCAAGCGAAGTGGGAGAGCCGCCCTGCTGGCACATCGATCCACAAGCACTGCGCACACTGTTATCTGCCAGCGGATTTCGCCAGATAAAGGACCTTAGTCCCGATGACGAGTACCGCCGGTTGATGTTGGCAGTAGTTTAACGACGTCCGTTAGCGGCCGTTGCGTAGTACAAAGCGCCCGAAACAAAGAAGCCCACAAACCACGCGTAATCGTAGAGCCATCGAAGCGGCGGGATTGCGATTCCGGCAAGAGCCACACAGATTCCTGCGGCGAGTGCGAGAATCGCTTTGTAATTGATGCCGTTCCTGTATTCGTAAACGCCGCCGCGGGTGTAAAGTGCCGCAACATCCAGACGGGTCTTACGAACCAGGAAGTAATCGGTAATCATCACGCCGGCAATGGGTCCCAGCAGTCCGGAGTAGCCGACCAGCCAGCCAAAGATGTAGCTTTGGAAGTTTGTCAGCAACTTCCAGGGCATCATCAATAAACCCACTACACCTGTGATGAGCCCGCCGGTGCGGAACGAAATCAGACGCGGGTTGAGATTGGAAAAGTCATTGGATGGCGAGACAACGTTCGCGGCCACGTTGGTATTGAGCGTGGCGAGCAAGAGCGCGATCAGAGCTATTCCCGCGATCAAGGGCTGCTGAAATCGGCCAAGCAGCGCAACGGGATCCCACACGGCTTCGCCAAACAAAACGACGGAGGCAGAAGTGACTGCCACGCCGATGAACGAGTACGCCGTCATCGCAGGCGGCAGCCCCAGTGCCTGGCCAAGGATCTGCGCTTTCTGGGATTTTGCATAGCGGGTGAAATCCGGTATGTTGAGCGCCACGGTTGCCCAGAAGCCGACCATGCCCGTAAGTGAAGGAATAAAGAAGTGCAGGAATTCCGAAGTCGTGCGGAATTTGCCTTGGCTGTGCAAAACGGGACCTAAGCCGCCGGCCTTGCGCGTAATCCACCACAGCAGCAACAGTCCCACGGCCAGCATGAACGGCGCGCCGATGCCTTCCAGGAATTTGATGGCTTCGATACCTCGCCATACAACGAACATGTTGAGCAGCCAGAATGCGAAGAAGCAGATCCACGAAGCTATCGGGTAATTAGCAACCGCCGGAAAGACGATCTTGAGCATGGAATAGATCGCCTGTCCGCCGATCCATGTCTGAATGCCAAACCAGCCGCAAGCCACGGCGGCGCGCAATATCGCGGGAACATTGGCCCCACGGACACCGAACGAGGCGCGGACAAAGACGGGAAATGGAATGCCATACTTGGTTCCGGCGTGCGCGTTTAAGATCATCGGCGCCAAAACGATGATGTTTCCCAACAGAATGGTGCCGATCGCCTGTTTCCAACTCATGCCGCCGGCAATTAGGCCGGAAGCGAGCATATAGGTGGGGATGCAGACGCTCATCGCCACCCACAACGACGCGTAGTTGTAGACACCCCAGGTGCGCTTGTCCCGAGGTACTGGCGCCAGATCTTTGTTGTAAAGTCCGGAGGAGACGGTAGCTTCGCCTAATTCACTGCCGATTGACATAAACAAGGAAGAAGGAAGCAGGCGAAAAAGGCGCGGCGATGCTTGTTTCGAGGGGCAGAAAACAAAATTAAAGCAAAAACGCCTTGAGTGTCAAGAGCACAACCTTCTACACTCTGAACATTGCCCTCCAGAGTGCAAGTTGAAGGAGATAAATTGCTCCAACGAGAAGACGCTTTAGCGGAAGCTTTGCCGGCTCTATCCAAGCAAGAGGCGCTCGTCGAGGCGAACCGGTGTTTGTATTGCTACGACGCTCCGTGTACGCACGCGTGTCCGACGCATATCGATATCCCGGGATTCATCAAGAAAATTGCCACAGAAAATACGCTTGGGTCAGCCAGGACGATTTTATCGGCGAATCTTTTGGGCGCTACCTGCGCGCGTGTCTGTCCCGTCCAGGAACTGTGTGAAGGCGCCTGTGTGCTGGGGGCGGAGCATAAGCCGATCATGATTGGCCGATTGCAGCGGTATGCGATGGATTACGTTTACCGCCGGGACTCATTTCCGCTTGCGAGCGCTCCTGCAACCGGGAAAAAGGTGGCAGTCGTGGGAGCCGGTCCGGCGGGTCTCTCGTGCGCCGGAGAACTGGCGTTACTGGGGCATGCAGTAACGCTTTTTGAAAAACGGAACTTTGCAGGCGGATTGTCCGCCTATGGCATCATCGCGCTCCGTGAGCCGTGGGAGATTGCGTTGACGGAAGCGGCCATGATCGAACGGCTCGGAGTAACGATGCGCACCGGAGTCGAGCTCGATTCGACGGCCGCGGCCAGCGGGTTACGAAACGATTACGATGCGATCTTTATCGGCGGCGGATTAGAGTCGTCTATGCCCGAACTCGGTATTCCCGGTGAAGAACACATCGTGGACGGGCTGAAATACGTGGAGCAAAGCAAGATGGACCTGGCGAATCTCCGCATCGGCCGCAGTGTTGTTGTTATCGGGGCAGGGAATACAGCGATCGACTGCGCCACCATTGCGAGGCGTCTGGGCGCTGAGCGAGTGACGATCGCGTATCGAAGAACGGAACGCGAGATGACCGCCTATCCGCATGAATACGAATTCGCGCGGAATGAAGGGATTGAGTTTCGCTTTCTGGCGCAGCCCATACAAGTGCTGAGCGATAGCAGCGGCGTCACTGGCCTCGAGTGCGTCGTCATGTCGCTGGGTGAACGCGATGAATCCGGACGCCCCTCGCCGCGGCCGCGATGGGATTCAAAGTTTGTCCTGAGAGCCGATCAAGTTGTGAAGGCTATCGGGCAATTAAAGCACTCAGTTGCGCAAATCTTTGGAGTGAAAACCGAGCGTGGCTACATTCAGGTGGACGACAAAATGAAAACAAGCAGTCCGGGCGTGTTCGCCGGTGGCGATTGCATTCGCGCGGCAGGAAGTGCAACGACGGTGATGGCCGTGCAGGACGGAAAAATTGCCGCGCGGAGCATTCACACAGCGCTGGCCAGCGCCGCGACTGCCGGGAGAGTGGCTTAAATGGCGGATCTCAGTATCGATTTCGCGGGAATTAAATCGCCGAATCCGTTCTGGCTTGCGTCCGCGCCACCAAGCAATTCCGGCTTACAGGTGCATAAGGCCTTTGAAGCGGGCTGGGGCGGAGCAGTCTGGAAGACAATCGGCGCCCCGGTGCTGAACGTGTCAAATCGATACGGCGCCTGGCACTACGGTTCGCAGCGTATGCTGGCGATCAACAACGTCGAATTGATTTCCGATCGGCCGATTGATGTGAACCTGCGCGAGATCACGGAGATAAAGCGTCTTTGGCCGGAACGGGCACTGATTGTTTCGGCGATGGTGGAATCTACGCCCGAAGCGTGGAGCGAGATTGTTCACCGGATTGAAGATACCGGAGCCGATGGTATCGAACTGAACTACGGATGCCCACATGGCATGAGCGAGCGCGGAATGGGCGCCGCCGTCGGACAAGTTCCTGAATATTGCGAGCAGATCACGCGCTGGGTGATGGATGCCGCTCGCATTCCAGTCATTGTCAAATTGACTCCAAACGTTACGGATATTGCCGCGTCCGCACGCGCCGCCGTCGCTGCCGGCGCCAATGCGCTCTCGCTGATCAATACCTTGAACTCGATTACCGGAGTTGATCTGGATACGTTCGAGATTGTCCCGAGCATCGGCGGGAAGGGCGGGCACGGTGGATATGCCGGACCCGCCGTTAAGCCAATTGCGCTGAATATGCTTTCCTCCCTGGGAACGGATGAGAGCGTTTCGCGGTCAAATGTGCCGATTTCCGGGATGGGCGGTATTTCCACGTGGCGCGACGCAGCGGAGTTTCTCCTGCTCGGTGCAAGCAGCCTGCAAGTGTGCACTGCCGTCATGCACTATGGATTTCGAATTATCGCAGATCTGTGCGAAGGCCTCTCGAATTGGATGGATGAGCGCGGAGTTACTTCGATTGAACAAATCAGGGGTAAGAGCCTTTCCCGTATCTCTGATTTCAAGGACTTTGACCTCGCGTTTCGCGCCGTTGCTCGAATCGATTCAAAAAAATGCATCAAGTGCAATCTGTGCTATGTAGCCTGCAATGACACGGCGCACCAGTGCATCGATCTGATGAATGCAAGCGGGGAGGTAGTCCCGCCCTACGGCTACGCCGCTACATCGAACGGAAAGAAGCAAGCGGTCGAAACACGCCCTCAGCCACGAGTACGCGAAGAAGACTGCGTCGGCTGCCGTCTCTGCTACAACGTCTGCCCGGTTGTTGATTGCATCGAAATGATAGAGCTTCCGTCCGGCCGCCCGTCCATCACTTGGGATGAGTTATCGCAATCGCAGCCGGCGGTAACCGAGGATTGGGAAGCAATGGAGCGGTACCGGGGCCAAATGGGAATCGATATCCATTAAATGGCACTCCTGGTCAAGGATGGCGAGATCGTTACGGCGGATTCGCGTTATCGCGCCGATGTGTTTGCAGAAAAAGAGACCATTACGCGCATCGGACATAACCTGGACGTCCCGCCGGGAACAGAAGTGATTGATGCCGCGGGAAAATATGTCTTCCCCGGATTTATAGATCCGCACGTGCACATTTACCTGCCCTTTATGGCAACATTTGCCAAGGATACGCATGAAACGGCAAGCATTGCCGCACTCTGCGGCGGTACAACGACATTTGTTGAGATGTGCTGCCCTTCGCGGCACGACGAAGCTTTGGCAGGTTACCAGTTATGGAAATCCAAAGCGGAGGGTAACAGCGCCTGCGACTACAGCTTTCATATGTCTGTTACAAAGTTCGGCGAGCAGACGGCCGGTGAGTTAACAGAAATCGTTCGCGACGGAATCACTTCGTTCAAAATATTTCTTTCTTATAAAAACTTCTTTGGTGTCGATGATAACGAGATGTATCAGACACTTACATTGGCGAAAAAACTTGGAGTTATTGTTACTGCACATTGCGAGAACGCCGAGCTCGTGGCACGGTTACAGGAGAAGCTTCTGTCGGAAGGAAAGAAGGGCCCTGAGTGGCATGAGCCCAGCCGTCCGGAGTCAGTCGAAGCGGAGGGGACAAGCCGGTTCGCGACATTTTTGGAAAATACGGGCGCGACTGGTTATGTTGTTCATCTATCTTGTGAGCCGGCGCTGCAAGCTGCGATGGCTGCCAAGGCACGCGGCGTGAAGATCTTTGTCGAATCCGTGATTCCGCATCTTCTTCTGGACAAGAGCTATGCCGAACGCACCGGCGTTGAAGGAATGAAGCACGTAATGTCGCCGCCGCTGCGCGAAAAATCGAATCAGGATGTGTTGTGGCGGGCGCTGGCGAATGGGTTTATCGATACAGTGGGCACGGACCACTGTCCATTCGATACCGAACAAAAGTTACTGGGCAAAGACGCCTTTACCCAAATCCCCAATGGTATTCCGGCCATTGAAGAGCGAGTGAACTTACTGTTCACTTATGGAGTAAAACGTGGCCGGCTGGATTTAAATACTTTTGTAAATGCGGCAAGCACTCGCGCTGCCAAGTTATTTGGTCTGTTTCCAAAGAAAGGAACGATTGCGGTGGGCGGCGATGCCGATCTGGTGATTTACGATCCGGAGTACCGCGGCGTTTTATCCGCAAAATTGCAACATACCAACAATGACTACAACGGATTTGAGGGCTTTGCAATTGAAGGGCGGCCAGCTATGGTAACTGTGCGCGGCAAAGTGCAGGTGAAAGACGGTGCGTTTGTGGGTGAAAAGAGCCGCGGCCGTCTGCTGAAACGTGAACCGCTGACACAACAGTAGTAAACCAGTTCTAATCCTCCGAATCATGAACCTCGATCCACAACGAACGATTGCAGAGCTAAAAGAGCTGCGAGAGCTTACGTCGAATGACTACGGCGCGCAGCGCGTCGCTTGGACCGACACCTGGCTGAACGCCCGCAAATGGTTTGAATCGAAGATAAGCCAATTGCCCGTTGAACACCACAACGATTCGGCCGGGAACTCATGGACAACGCTTGCAGGCAACTCTCCGAAAGCGTTATTGATTGGCAGTCATCTGGATTCTGTGCCGAATGGCGGCTGGCTGGACGGTGCACTTGGCATGTTGGCCGGGTTGGAGGTTTTGCGGCAGTTCGCGAGCGAGTTTAATAGCAAACCGCCGTTGACCGTGCGTCTGGTCGATTGGGCAGATGAAGAGGGCGCCCGATTCGGGCGGAGCCTGCTCGGGTCTTCGGCATTTGCGGGAACGCAGACGATTGAGGCCGATCGCGTGCGGACAGACCGTGATGGAATCAGGCTGGAAGATGCGCTGCGGCGTTGCGGGGTAGACATTGACCGCTTTAGCGAGGCTGCTCGCGAGCGCGAAAATGCCGCTGCGTATCTGGAGCTGCACATCGAACAAGGTCCAGTGCTGGAGCGTTTGGGATTACCGCTCGCAGCAGTGCTGGGAACGAAGGGCGTGGAACGACACTCCGTGACGTTTTTTGGCCAGGAAGCGCATTCCGGTTCCACCCCCATGGATGTGCGGCACGATGCGTTGGCGGCAGCGGCAA
Organism: Bryobacteraceae bacterium; assembly: GCA_036269815.1. Lineage (GTDB taxonomy): Bacteria > Acidobacteriota > Terriglobia > Bryobacterales > Bryobacteraceae > Bog-105. The sequence continues at coordinate 3,665 of DATBDT010000089.1, read as the reverse complement.
GATTAGCGCTGGAAATCCGCCAGATCGCGGGTCAGCATACCGACGCAGTCTGCACCATGGGAAGTTTAAAAACATTTCCGGGCATTGCCACCGCTGTTGTGGGCCGCTGCGAAACCACACTCGATCAGCGCGATCTGGAGGCCGAAGTTTTGACAGAGATGCTGCGCGATGCACGGGAAGCGAGCCTCGCCTTTGCCGCGGAAGAGAGATGTACGGTGGAATGGTCGCGCATCTGGAGCATTGAACCGGTGCCGTTTCATCCTCGCCTCATAAAGCTGTGCGAAGACGCCATTCGCGAGACCGCCGGGAGCGTGCACCGGATGCCGTCCGGGCCCTTACATGATGCGGCGGAAGTGGCGCGGGCCGGTATTCCCACGGTGATGATGTTCGTGCAGTCGCTATATGGCATCAGTCACAATAGGATCGAAGATACAAAGGAAGAGCATCTGGAGTTGGCGGTGCAGGCCTTACATCGTCTGGCTGCTAAAACCGCGGACTGGATTTTGGAAGGGAAGTACGAGGTAGCCTTTGCCTAGCGTTGAGGGAACGGTTGAACTGAAGACGGTAAGCCATTGGATAGGCGGAAAGGCTGTGTCGTCAAACTCACCCCGCAGCGGAAATGTATGGAATCCTGCGACGGGCGAGGTGCAGGCACGGGTTGACTTTGCCGGTGTGGAGGACGTCAATTCGGCGGTTGCGGCTGCCCTCGCTGCCTTCCCGGCGTGGCGGGCGACGGCCCTTTCGCGCCGCTCCGAAGTGATGTTCAAACTGCGGGAGCTGATCGATGGCAATCGGCGGGAACTCGCACTATTTGTGACGCGTGAACACGGCAAAACCCTGGCCGATGCCATGGGCGAGGTTGCACGTGGGCTCGAGAACATCGAATTCGCCTGTGGCATCCCCAACTTGCTGAAAGGCGGATTTACCGAGCAGGCCAGCCGTGGCGTGGATGTTTACCAGATTCGACAGCCGCTTGGCGTGGTGGTTGGAATCACTCCGTTTAATTTTCCGGCGATGGTGCCGATGTGGATGTTCGCTAGCGCCATCGCCTGCGGAAACACTTTCGTACTGAAACCATCCGAAAAGGATCCCTCCGCCAGTCTCTTTCTGGCAGAGCTGTTGCAAAAGGCAGGCCTTCCGAACGGCGTCTTCAACGTGGTGCAAGGCGACCGCGTTGCTGTCGATGCGCTGTTGAACCATCCCGATGTGAAAGCGATCAGTTTTGTGGGATCCACCCCGGTAGCTAAAACGATTTATCAAACCGGCACCAGAAACGGCAAACGAACCCAGGCGTTGGGTGGTGCGAAGAACCATATGCTGGTCTTGCCGGACGCAGATGTGCCGATGGCCGCCGATGCCGCTGTATCGGCAGCGTATGGGTCCGCCGGCGAGCGTTGCATGGCCATTTCGGTAGTTGTTGCAGTCGGCGCGGTCGCCGATCCGCTGATCGATGCCATCCGGGAGCGCATGGCCCGCATTCGAATCGGTCCGGGTCTCGAAGACGGCAACGAAATGGGCCCGCTGATTACCGGCGAGCACCGCGAACGTGTTTCGTCCTACATTGAAGGCGCAGAAGCAGACGGCGCGGCGGTGATTGTGGACGGCCGAAAGCATCCTGCCGCCAAACGAGCCGGGTTCTTTTTAGGCGCTTCGTTGCTCGATAACACGCAGGCCGGCATGCGTTGTTATCAGGATGAAATCTTCGGTCCGGTTCTTAGTGTCGTGCGCGTGAAGACATACGAAGAAGCGCTGCGCCTGGTGAACGAACACCCAATGGGGAACGGCACGGCGATCTTTACCCGCGATGGCGGGGCTGCACGGCAATTTCAGTTTGACGTAGAGGTCGGAATGGTCGGAATCAATGTGCCGATTCCGGTGCCGGTCGCGTACTACAGCTTCGGCGGCTGGAAAGCCTCCCTGTTCGGCGACCTTCACATCTACGGACCGGAAAGTGTTCAGTTTTATACCAGAGGAAAGGTCGTTACCAGCCGCTGGCCTGAACCAAGTACCAGTCAGGTAGATCTGGGATTTCCACAAGTTCGTTAGAGCCGCGTCCTGGCGGTCGGCTCACATGGTCAGGAGCTCAGACTTGGTTGTAAACTGAGGGGAGCTTCAGATTTGACAGCTCCAGCAAGCCGGCATAGCTCAGTTGGCAGAGCGGCAGTTTTGTAAACTGCGGGTCGGGGGTTCAAGTCCCTCTGCCGGCTCCACGACCCTGTTTGTTCATTCGTTTCCTTACATTTGCATCCGTTTTGCTGCCAAACGTCGCAGACGATTGAACCAGATGATCCACATGCTATTGTTTCAGCGTCTATAGTCATTTTGTTCTAGCAACAGTTTCGCCTGTCGAGGAGGTTTCAGTGTTCTCAGTTTCCACCGCTCTGCTGCGGATTTTCAGCTCCGTTGCTGACTTTGCCCGCCGGCACTGCCGTTTCCAGGTATCCGGTTTGGCCACGGTGCCGATCGCGCTTTTGTTGCTCCCACTGCGTGGTTGGGCGCAACAACCGCCGGAGCAAGCTGGAGGAGAAGCGAATCTGATCCTTCCGGACCTTCGCGACGCAACTTTCTTCGGTGGCGCAGTCGACGGACGTTCGCTGCTGCTGTATAGCCTGATCGTGGTTTTCCTAGGGCTACTGTTCGGATTGGTTATTTACCGGCAATTGAGGAACTTGCCCGTCCATACATCCATGCTCGAGGTTTCCGAGCTGATTTACGAGACCTGCAAAACCTACCTGATAACTCAGGCCAAATTCCTCGCGATTCTCGAACTCTTTATCGGCGCCATCATCGTTTTTTACTTTGGACTTCTTGAGCACTTTAGCGCCTTAAAGGTGTTCATTATCCTGCTGTTCAGCGTTGTGGGCATCTGTGGCAGTTCAGGCGTTGCATGGTTTGGAATTCGCGTAAACACGTTTGCCAATTCGCGGTGTGCGTTTGCCAGTCTGCGCGGAAAACCTTTCCCTTGTTTTGAAATTCCGCTAAAGGCCGGTATGAGTATCGGCATGCTGCTGGTGAGTGTCGAACTCGTGCTGATGCTCATCATCCTGCTGTTCATCCCTAAAGATTATTCAGGACCCTGCTTTATCGGATTTGCGATTGGTGAATCGTTGGGCGCCGCCGCGTTACGCGTGGCCGGCGGAATCTTCACGAAAATCGCCGACATCGGCGCCGACCTGATGAAGATCGTCTTCAAGATCAAGGAAGATGATGCGCGCAACCCGGGCGTGATCGCCGATTGCACCGGCGACAATGCCGGCGATTCGGTTGGACCGAGCGCCGATGGATTTGAAACCTACGGCGTCACGGGCGTGGCGCTGATTACGTTTATAGTGCTTGCTGTGCGAAATCCGCTGGTCCAAAGCCAGCTTCTGGTATGGATTTTCGCGATGCGCGTGATGATGGTCGTTTCCTCCGGCGCGTCGTACTGGATAAACGGCCTGATCGCGAGGGCACGCTACAGCAATGCCGACGAGATGAATTATGAGGCTCCGCTGACAAGTCTGGTCTGGCTGACATCACTGACATCGATTGCCGCGACTTACATCCTTTCTTACGCGATGATTCCGGATCTGGGCGGAGATACGTCGTTGTGGTGGAAACTGTCGACGGTGATCACATGCGGCACATTGGCGGGCGCGGTGATTCCGGAGCTGGTGAAAGTGTTC
>DATBDT010000061.1:0-4447 GCA_036269815.1 Bryobacteraceae bacterium | reverse complement strand
TGTGAATGCCGGTAAAAGCGGTGATCGGATCCGGAACGTAACCGTAGTAGAGGTATTCCAGCAGGCCTTGCGAGTTAACCTCAGCCAGTTCGGGAGCGACTGCAAGAATCGATTTGATCTCGGAACCGAAATACAGATTGCCATTGTGCAGCGCGTAATGGATCGGTTTCTTGCCTAAGCGGTCGCGCGCCAGAATCAGTTTTCGCTTGTTCTTGTCATAGATCGCGAGGCCGAACATGCCGCGCAGCTTCTTTACGCAGTCGGCGCCCATTTCTTCGTAGAGGTGAATGATGCATTCGGTGTCTGTCCTCGTATAGAAGCGGTGGCCGCGTTTTTCCAGTTCCGGACGAAGCTCAGGAAAGTTGTAGACCTCGCCGTTATAGACAATCCAGGCGCTGCGATCTTCATTAAAAACGGGCTGGTGACCACCGGAGAGATCGATGATGCTGAGCCGCCGCATGCCAAGGCCAGCGCCGTCGGCGACATAGATGCCTTCGTCGTCCGGCCCTCGATGGATGATCTGATCACACATATGGCGTACCAGGGCTTCGGTGATATTGCTTTCCCGGGTTGCGCTAACGACTCCGGCAATTCCACACATGGTCGGCTTCTATCCTTTCACGCTAACAGGAGGAGCGCTCCATTTATCTGCTGCCGCAGGCACACTTGCAATGGGCTTGAAACGGTAATCGCGATACTCGCCAGGATTTCCGTCCTTGCCGTCGCAGGCCGCGAAAATAATGTTTGCCATTTCCCGCGCAGTCACAAAATGTAATGTTTCGTTGCGATCCGCGGCGCCGCCGACCAGATCTTCGAGGAACTTCCGGAATGACCGGCCGAGGACGGCGTCGTGCTGCGTGGGATCCATACCGTGGCAGTGCAGTTTGATGAAAATCCAATCCGGACGGTCCTGCACCGTGATACGCGCCTGTTTCCAGAGGGCGAGGCGACGGAGGCTTAGCGGATTGCGTCGTGTGACCGCGCTGGTTTCGAGCAAAAATCCGGGTGAGCGCAGGGCGCGTTTCCAGTCTGCCACCAGCGGTCCCTGGACAATCAGGGGCAGCGTCTTCGGTGCAGACCCGACGGACAGATTTCTTCCTTCTCTGTGCGGTGCAGCTTGCTCCAAAGGGAACGCGCACTCATACAGGGAATTGGTCTTGACGGTCTGGGCAGGATGGTTAGGGCCTGTGGGAAGAGTGAAGTCGGCGTAGCAGCCGGTTTCCGCGAGAACCTTCATTTCGGAGTCAACGCCACAGAAGCGTCCGCCAGCGGAGTTGGCAAGAGCGAAATTTCCGTGCACAAAGGCGTAGCGCGGCTGATCGGAGCCATCTTCCAGCGCGAGGCAGCGGTGCCGAATGGCAAGATGGTCCCGAAATTCTGTAAGAACGCTTCGGGTGTTCTCAGCGGTATCCGGTTGCATCATGCCGTGATGCAAGTGAACTTCGACCTCTCCCCAACCGGCATGACAGTGGTCGGCGAGCATTTGCAGCAGTCCTTCGTCGTATTGTTCAGCAGGATAAAAATATGTGTGAACGAAGGGCCGACCGCCGTGGTCTCGCCACCGGTCTACGGCGTCGGGATATTCGCGACTCCAGCTATCCAACCGGCGTTCCTGCTCGGAGCGCGGGACTCGCTTGGCACCGCTCTCGGGGTCGATTGCCGGCTCGAAGTGGTCTGCCATCGCGATCACCAAATGCAACGGTCCACGCGGAGAAGCACCGATCGCGCGCCACATCGCGCTCGGCAGGACCTTGCTGGTGTACGCAATTTTCTTCAGGAGCCGCATCGTAATCGTCTGATTCGACGGCCGGGAACGCACCGCCGTTTATTTGCGCTGCAGAGGCTTGCGTCCTCGCACAGCAATCGCAAACTCGCCGATGTTCATATCTTCCATGCCCATCGCTCGATACCAGCTGAACACCTGCTCGTACGTGTGCTTCGATTGATAGCGCGGAGAGTACCAGTCAAAAGTGTCGAGCATCCGCGCTTCAGGATCCTTCTGCCGGTTAACCGGGAATACATGATGAACCGCGCCAGCCGCAGGACGCCCAATTAATGGCAGCCGGCGAAGACCCTGCTCCAGATGATAGAAGAACGGGACTGCAACTCTCAGGATACCGTGCAGGGTCCGGGGCTTCATTTTGTGCGTGAAGCGCCGATAGAAATCACTGAAGCGATACCACTTGTTGTAACCGCTATAAAGCCAGACAGCGAGGGTGCCACCTGGCTTCAGATATTTGTCGAGCGCCTTGACGGCCGCTTCGCAGTCGGGCGTGTGATGCAGAACTCCCACGCTGTAGATAATGTCAAAGCTCTCATGCGCAAACGGCAGCGAAAATACATCGGCCTGGAAGGCTACGAAGTCGCGGTCGGCGAGATTCTTGGCAGCAACTTCAGCGGCAGCGCTCAGATCGATCCCGACCACACGCGCTCCCCAACGTGTCGCTACTTCGGCAAAGCGACCCATGCCGCAGCCCACGTCGAGGACCAGTTTATCTTTTAATTCCTCGGGACGGAGAGCGGTCTTCATGCGAAAGTGGCGATCGGATTCGCGAACTTCATCGTGATCGAGCTGCGTCTTCTGATAGCGATGCCATTGAAAGCCGAAGCTGGCGGCATAATGCTGAGCATCCACAAAACGGGCGATGCCCTGCACATACGGATAGGCTCGCTTGCAAGCGGCGCACTTGTAGCCCCCCGCCTGATCGCTTTCAAGTGTTGACCCGCAACTCAAGCAACGCAAAATTGCCTGAAGTTCAGCGGACAGGGGTGACAGCACCTGTTCGTCCGTAGTCGGCATAGGTCTCCAGAAAATGACGCGGCTTTTTCGGCGGAGGGGACGCCGGGCCGGGTTGTGCGTCTCGCTCTCGTTCTCTCACGATCTGTAATAGCGTCGCTGTAAATGCTACGGCAAAATACGGGAAGAACTGGTATGCCTCGGGTGCGAACAATGCGCCCACCACGAACCCGATCAGCGAACTGTGCAGGGCGCCGACGAAGAGCACAATGTCGGTGTCCAAATTCTTGGTCTTCAGAAGCACTCGCAAGTTTTTGAACCCACGACCGAAGAACATCAGATACAGAATCAGCGCCGGTATGCCGCCCTCCACGCAGATCTGGAGGTAGGTCATGTGTACTTCGTGCCAGATGCCGGAATAGGTCACAAAGTTGTTCACACCTACGCCTAGAACCGGGTAGTGCTCGATGCCATTGATGGCGCGCAACATCAGGTACTTGCGATCTTCGTAGGATCCGTAAGCGGACTGCTCGGTTGAGCTTTCGCCGGAAAGCGCGGAAAAGCGGTCGTAGAGTTTGCCGCCGACAGTTACCGCCAACACGACGCCCAGCAGACCCGTCCCAACGATTAGATAGAAACGGCGGCCGCGAATACCGAAGTGCCACAAAGCAACCGAACCACAAATCACCAGATCGATGAAACCAGCACGGGAGGCCGTGAGGAACAAGGCGGCCATCATGCACAGCATGCCACTCACCCACAGAACTTTTGCAAAGATGCTTTTTGCGGTCACAAAAAATGCCAGTGCAAAAGGCAACGACAGCACGATGGCAAATGCCAGATCGTTGGGATTGGAGTAAATACCGCCCAGCACTCCTTCCAGCCGAGGCTGGTTGTGGCCCTTGATGATGGAAACAATGCAGATCACTACTACTGACGCCGCCTGGATGAAAATAATGCGGCGCAGGCGGTCAAATGTCGTGATCAGCAGAAATGTCAGAGCCCATGCAACGAAGACCTTGGAAATGTCGATCGTGCGGGAAACTGCGCCGCCCTTCCAGATCGGAGAAAGAAAGCCGCTTACATACAGCAGGCCGATCATAGCCAGTAGGTATCGTCCTTCTTTGGGCAGGTCCTTGAAGGTCCGCTTGGTGCGCCCCAGGCTGGAGAATAGGCCCCACATCGCGAGGATGGCGGTTATTTTGGCAAGCGGAGCGTACTTGAAACCGGGAATCCAGTCTCCCGGACGCGCGCAGTAAACAAAAAAGAAAGCGGCCAGCCAAAAGAAGGCGGCTTTGGTCGCGTCGACGACCGGGGCCGTCTTTCTGCGACCCATGATGCCGGTCTCCGCTATCGTTCCGTTGCTGCCGATTGCCACAAAACTCCTCTTTTCTTTTACGCCATTCGTGCCGAAACCGGCCCTACCGTCGAACGATTTCTTTGAACCGCCGACTGCAGAACTTCGCTGAAGCGCTCCCCGATCGAAGGCCAATCATAGCGGGCGGCAGTTTCCGCGGCTGCCTTTTGATAGCGGCGGCGTAGTTCCCTGTCCCGCAGGAGCATGATCACGGCTTGTGCGAATGACCCTGCGTCATCAGCCAGCATGATGTCGCGGCCATGCTGGATATCCAATCCTTCGGCGCCAACCGTTGTCGATACGACAGCTTTCGCCGTTGCCATGGCTTCGTAAATCTTCAAGCGGGTTCCGCC
>DATBDT010000078.1:0-30567 GCA_036269815.1 Bryobacteraceae bacterium | reverse complement strand
AGGCCAATACCGCCGCAAAGACCTGCCCGGCCATTTTGTTTCTCGGCCGAAGCCCCAGCAAGTCGTCGATGAGACCAGTCAGAAAGATCGCCGGTACAGCTAAAAATAGCCAGAAATTTCCGGGAAAAGCCACCAACGGGTTCTTTCGAAGAGCTGGTATGAGAAACACTGTCAGGAACGCCAGCAGATACGACAAAAACACTGCAATTCCGCCGACGCGCGGGATTTGGTTCGTATGAAGCTTGCGGACACTATCCGGTTCGTCCACTAATCCGAGACGCAGAAATAGATTACGGATTACCGGCGTCAGCAGAAAGCTGTAAAGCAGCGATGTCGCTCCGAGAATAAAGCTGATTAGCACAGTTTTTGATTGTGGATTTTGAAACTGAATCTGGTGAGTGAAATTAAGATCTTTCTCGAAAGAGTTACCTCACGAGAACAGGACGGAGAGTTCGACCCTGTGGCTGAAATCAGAGCAAGCTGCCGCCATTAGACACCCAATCGGCGTTGCAAATAATTTAGCCAGATGCATGCAGCTGGACTGGCAAAAACTTCTAGAAATCGCCTCAGTCGATCGTGTGATTGATCGCTTCGGACATTACGCTTGAATCAGTCTGAACATAACTTTAGAACGAGTTCTAAACATCTCGATCTCAGATTCAATGATGCGGTAATCCGCGCGTCGCGGTCAACCGAAAGGGTACCAGCGTAGCTTGTTAGTACTGCGCTATCCGGCTAGTCCCAATGTGTTGAAAATAAATCTGATCTGTTGCGGTCTGGTTTTCGGGCGCGAGCATCGGGATAGCGATTGCCGAGCGCTAAAGGCGTCTCGCAGCGTTCTATTTGGGAGTAATGCAGCTCGCGCACAGGCGGCCCAGCGCACCACAACCGAACGGCGGCAGCACTTCGCCGAGGGGGCATGATGCTGCGACGCAAACGCACAAGGAATAAAGCTACGTTTTGCTCGCGGTATATCGGGACTTTGAGCAAAAGCAACAACGGAGCCAATGTCCTGCGCGGGTTACGAGGCCTTGGCCAACTCCGATTCCGAAGTTATGAGCGGAAGCTTCGGGTCCGCGAGATGCTGCGATAATCTTCTCGCCGTAAACAGCGCTCCATACGCGAAACGTACCAATGGACCGAAGCTGTTGGCTGAGGATGCACCCACAAAATACAGGCCGGCGACGGAGGACTCAAACGTAGATGACAAGCGCGGCGTATGATTTACCGACGAGAGTTCGGCAACAAGCGAGGGCGGCAAAAAAGATAAACGACGAAGGTCAACCCGGTAGCCTGTTCCGGCAATCACATGATTGGTTCGGATGCTGGTCAAGGCGCCTCCCGGTTGCGTAAACCGAAGCACAACTGTTCCGTTCTCTACCTTTGCTTCCGAAAGTGAATGGTTCAACAGGAATGGCACTTTCTCCACAATCCTGTCCTTCATGAACCACCCCGGTGCAGGACCAAGGTGCGTTCGTACAACCTCTATGCGAAACGCCTCGGGAAATGTCCGGAATACCAGGGGCGCGGATGTGTAGAAAAGCGAACGCCAGCCCGGCCCCAATCCGGTCATGGGTCCACGAACCCGATGACGTAGCGACCGTGGCATCGGCCCCGGCGGCAAATGAAAATCGATCGCCGGTTTGCGCGCCGCCAAACGCACAGAAGCTCCTGCTTCATGCAGAAGCGCAGCGACATCAACCGCGGAAGCCCCTCCGCCGATCACGACCACATCGCGGCCTTTAAACCCGCTGAGCCTACTGTGACTAGAGGAGTGCGTTACCAACTCCTGCGGCAGTCCGGAAAATTCGGGCGGCATGTAGGCATAGTGGCTAATCCCGACCGCAACCACCACTTTCTTGGCAACTGCTTCTTCGCCGTCACTCAGCTTAAGACGGAATCCTCTGTCACACCTTTCGAGTGAAATGACCCATTTGTTCTCCAGATTTGGAACCAGCCGTTTTTGAAACGCAAGGCCGTAACGCGTGAATGTTTCTAGTGCGACCGGCTTCCCCACATCCGTATAAGGTATTCTGTTTTCCCGGCAATATCGCGCGAGAGTGTAGGCCGACTCCGGATCGTAAAGCGTCGAAGCAAACCCTTCGGATTTCAGGTGCATGCCTTCGGGCATCTGAGTCAGCCAGGTCTTCAGAGGATTTCCGAAAATACGAAAGCTTCGCTCAGTTGCGCGGAGATATGCGGCCAGAGATAACCCGTACGGCCCAGCCCCGATGATCGCTATTTCTGTGTCAACATTCATATGGAGTCTCTAGTACTGGCAAAAAGAGCCGCGATTGGGCTACGATTAACTCTTCGGAGTTTAGCGAAAAACAGTGTTTATGGCGAGTCAATTTTGGTTCTAAGGGTTTTATTAACCAATACAACCTGGTGGCCTACAGCGGCCCGAATGGCCATGGCGTTTCGGGAATCGGGCTGCTCCGTGACGGCTCTCTGCCCGTCTCGTGGGCACTCGCTTCCGCTAACAACTGCGGTTCAAAGCTGGTTTAATTACATCGGCTTGGATCCGTTGGGCTCACTGCGTCGCGCCATCAGCAGCTCTAAGCCGCATGTGATCATCCCGTGCGATGACACCGCGGTGCAACACCTGCATGAGCTGTACTCCGTTGTGTCTGCGTCAAACGACACATTTCATAGGCAAATCGCCCTGCTCATCGAGCGCTCGATCGGCTTTCCCCCACACTACTCCGCGACCGTGACACGTTATGAAGTCATGCGGATCGCAAGTACTTTAGGGCTAGCCGTCCCAGACACGGCCATCGTCCGTCAAACCGCCGATCTTGATGTCTTCCAACGGCGCCAGCCATTTCCTTGGGTGCTGAAACTAGACGGCACTTGGGGTGGTTCCGGCGTTAAAATAGTAAGAAATATTAATGAGGCAAGGGACGAATTTCGCAAGATGTCCGCTCCTTTAGGAGCGATTTCTGCACTAAAACGCTGGTTGATCAATCAGGATCCATACTGGTTCCGGCCCTGGCTACGCAGAGCGCGCCCGGCTGTCATTGTCCAATCCCATATCGATGGGCGGCCGGCAAACTCAGCAATTGCCTGCGTCGGCGGCAAATCCATTGCCGGTATCGGCGTGGAGGTAATCGGAGCTCTTTCAATCACTGGATGTTCCTCCGTAGTGCGGGTGATCGAAAATCGCCAAATGATGGATGCATCAGAGAAGCTGGCCGCCAAGCTTCAGACGTCCGGATTTCATGGATTCGACTTCATGATTGAAAACAGCACCGGGGTTGCTTATCTGATCGAAATGAATCCTCGTTGCACGCCGATCTGCCACTTACAACTTGGACCAGGACATGATCTGGTAGGTGCGTTCTGCGCAGAAATATCCGGTGCGCAGCCGAATTGGCGGCCCCAAACCACTGAGCTGAACACCATAGCCTACTTCCCGAAGGCTTGGCACTGGAACCCGAAAAGCGAACTGTTGCGCACGAGTTTTCATGACGTCCCGTGGGAAGAACCTGCGCTGCTGGCCGACTTGATTCGACTGCCTTGGCCTGACCGGAGCTTTCTCGCTCAGTTATATAACCGTGCGCGTCATCTGACCTTTGAAGGACACGCGGCAGATGGAGTGCTTTTTTCCGCGGGCTCCGATCCGGTTCAGCCTGAGATGCCCTTTTGTAAACCCGCTTTCATCGCAGGCTACAAACCTGAGTTCGAGGAGGGACGAGGCCCTTCAGTTCGCGCCTCTTAATTTTGGTTTTCGTTGCAAGCTCGCGCGTACGGCTCGTACCCCATCGTTACAATTGGTTCGAAAACGTATTAGCCGGCTATCCGGCGAAAGCCGTTCTTGCCTTTTCCCGACTCATTGGCCGGCGCTCGATTGACGAATGCACGCGATCAGCGCGCTCCTCGAATTGACCGGCGAGCAGCGCACTCCCATCGGAGAAACTCATCAGTTCTGTCCGCGTTTTCCCCGCATCCCGTATCAACAGCCCAATCACTTCGTCATCGTTGAGGTCCTGGGGCACAAAGGCCACCCAGTCATACCGGATTCCTCGCCCTAACAACTCCAGCAGCCACCCAGGCGCATCAATTGCCGGCCAAACTTGAATGGAACAATTCACTGCTTTTTTCCCTTCCTCCTCCTGGCGCGTTCCCACCCTGAGCCTGACGATTAAAACAGTGTAATTTAGTCTTGCACGTTTGGTTCGCAGCAGCTACTTCGTTGTTGTTTCTTCCGAACACTGTACGTCAGATTGCATCGATCGAAATCCCCGCCTCATTACTGTGGATGAAATCAGCTTCTCAGCGAAAAATCTCGTCCACTTCGATGCCTAATCCGCTCGCAAGCGCATTGGTCTCATTTGCCATCCCCACGACGGCCAAAAGTTCACCGAACCTTTCCGCCGTCATGCCTTTAGTACGCGCCGAAGCGCCGTGAGACGCCGTACAATACCCGCATTGATTTGTCATGCTGACGGCCAAATAGATCATCTCTTTCATCAGCGGGTCGAGCGCTCCCGCGGTCATCACTTCCTTAACGCTTTCCCAAGTCCGTCGCAAAGTGGCCGGATGGTTAGCTAACGCTTTCCAAAAGTTATTAACGTACTCGGTGTTTCGGATAGTACGAATATCATCATAGACGAGCTTCACCTCGGGGCTGGCCTGGTCATATTCAATCAGCGGTGTCATCCGGTCTCTCCTCTAACTTTGTCCGATAAGCACGCCGGCGACAAAAACAAGAATTCCGCCTACCGCGACTTGAACCGCGGCGCGCACTAGGGGCGTTTGCATAAACCGGTGACGCACCCAGCTGATGACAGCCAGTTCAATGGCGACGACGAATATCGCAACCGCAGTCGCCACCTGAAAGTCACCTATCAAATACGGAAGCGTATGCCCGATTCCGCCAGCCGTCGTCATCGCGCCGCAAACTACGCCGCGAATGAGTGGACTGCCCCGTCCGGAAAGCGTTCCGTCGTCCGACAACGCTTCTGCAAAGCCCATAGATATGCCCGCACCTACGGATGCCGCAAGACCGACAAGAAACGCGTCCCAACTCTTATGTGTTGCAAATGCCGCTGCAAAAACCGGCGCGAGCGTCGAAACTGACCCGTCCATCAGGCCAACCAACCCGGGTTGAATGTACTGCAGCACAATCGCGCGCTGGTGTGCCTCGTCTTCCTGTATCTGTACTTCGGCGTTAAAGTACTGCTTCTCCATCTCCCCAGCCGCCGCTGTATGTTTCGCTTCCGCGTCTGCCAGCTCGCCCAACAGTTTTCTTGTGGATGCGTCCGTCACCTTCGCTTGCGCCGCGCGATAAAAATTCTGCGTCTCGGATTCCATCGATTCGATGGCTTTCCGGACCGCCGCCGGCCCAATCGACTCCACCATCCACCACGCCGGCCGCGAGACGAAGCCCTTCACATCCTGCCGGTGAATTAGCGGAATGTGTTCTCCGAAACGTGCGCGAAACTGTTCGATTAGCTGCGAGCGATGCTCCGATTCTTCGGCTTGCATTTCATCCAGCATCTTTGCGGTGGCCGGATACGGCTCGCGCAGACGCTGAGCGAATTCGGCATAGGTCCGTCCATCTTCCTCTTCCAGCGAAATGGCAAGTCCTAGAATCTCCCGTTCCGTTAAGTCTTTAAAAGCTTTTGGCATATAGACTCCAAGCGCGATGATACCGGTCCGGCCATTAAAATAATGTTAGCCGGAGCTGGCGGTTAGGAGAATCCGTTACAGCAAACGATTACTAAATTGGTCGTGCCGGTTGCCCGCTGCGCGATTCACCAGCGACGATTCAATTCACTGGGCTATCGGCGGTGAACGGCGAGCAGCATGGCTTCATCGCCGGCTGAAATTCCATCAGTTCGACGCGAGTGCCGTCGGGGTCGTAGAAATTGGCCTGCCATTTGCCGTCCAAGCCCATCTGCGGACCATCATGTCTCGGACTCAGACGGTCTTCCCGATACAACGTCGCCACCGCCTCTTCCATGTTGCGAACCCCAATTGAAAAGTGGTTGAGAACGCCTAGCAGCCGCTGATCGACTTTCGACAACGGCACGGTAGAACCGTCTCCGACCATCATGTATTCCAGCCAGTCATGTCCATCCGGTACCTGTTGTGAAATCCAGTCGACACGATCAGGCTGCTTCGACCCAAACCAGTAGGGTCGAAACCCGAGAATTTCCCGATAGAAGTGGTCCTCGGCCGCCTTGCTGTGCACCAGGTATCCGACATGGATAATGCGCGTGCCAATGGGTTTTGCATTCGGGTCCATCGCCGGCGGCCGTCCCGCCTGGACGAATTGAACCTCGTTTCCTTCGGGGTCTTTCGTTCGGAACCAGCGGCTTCCATCGGTCGTCGTCTGAAGATCGCCCACTCCCTCTACGCCTTTGGCGCGCAGGTACAGCAGCAAGGCTCCGGGATCCTCCGTGCTGTAAGCTACACACTCCATTCTGCTGATGGAATGGTTCGACGGCAGCGGCAATACTTCGACAAATTGCGTCGGGCTGAAATAGTAGCGGGTTCCGTTCGCATCTTGCGGATCAGCCCCCTTCATGGCGCCTAGCACGTGAGCATAAAAGTGTTCACTAGCGGCCAAATCGCTTGCGTATACGCACATATGCGATATCCCGGTAATCGCCGGCCGGCTCTGCCCCGCCGCCGTTCCGGCCCAAAGTGTCAACACGAGGCCAAAGCCCAATCGAAACATCCCGGCAGGAATACATCGTGAACAAATCGTCGTCATCATTGCTGCTTTATCTTTTATCACTTGCTTCGACCAGCTCCCACATTTTCGCGAGATGGTGATCGTCATGTTCGGCGACAAAATACAAATTGTCTACAAGCCGCATCGGCGTTTTCAGACGCGGGTGAGGGATGGCGCGCGCTGCTACGGACTTGTCCAGGGCTTCCACACGCCTCAGCAACACTTCCCTTGAGGCGCGGAATCCGATCAAAATCTGAGCAAGCGCGGCCGCGTTGTGGTTTGCGTCATGCGTTTTTCGATTCGTCAAGTCCGCGGCGGTCAAATTATCGCTGGCCGCCGCGTAATCTGCGACGCGCGCCAACCACAACGGTTCAAGATCAAGTAGGTGCCCGGCATGTTCCTGCGCCGACCACTTTCCGTCCACTTTCTCGACGAGAGTTCCCGGCGTTTGCGCCCGGAGCAGCTCTTCCAATCTCGCGGGGGTGCCGCGCAACCGTGCGCACAGGTTTGGCAGCAGTTCAGCCGGAAATGAAAAATCAAATTTGCGTTCAAACCAGATCAACATCTTACCCGCGTATTTCACCAATCAGCAGCAAGCCGACGAACGCGCTTCGCTGATTCAACCAAAACCGGTGATAGCATACATCCGTCAGTTTTTGCGATTGCTCATGCTGATTTACCCAAATGTGAATCGTGACCCGCTCAACCGCACAAATAAGTTCGCGAAGAATGACTGGGCGAAGACTCAATAAGGAAACTATGTCGACTTGGCCTCCGTATCCGTCAATATTTGAAACCAATACTTGGGTCTGGCTTTCCAACATTAGAAAAAAATATGGCGCCACCATCGATTTAAGTTCAATACCCTCGGCTGAGTGGGACGCGATTGCCAAAATCGGCTTCGATGCCGTCTGGTTAATGGGTGTTTGGGAACGTAGTCCGGCGGGGCTCACAATCGCCAATCAGAACGCCGGCTTAACGAATGATTTCCGGCGTGCCCTCGCTGATTTTCGCCTCGAGGACAATGTCGGCTCTCCCTATTGCGTCCGGCGCTACGTGGTTGATCGACAGCTTGGCGGCCCGGAAGGCCTTGCGGTTGCACGCAGCGAACTCGCAAAACGTGGGTTGCGCTTGATTTTGGATTTCGTACCCAACCACGTCGCCCCGGATCATCCCTGGGTGAAGGAACACCCGGAGTACTTCATTTTGGGTACCGCCGAGGATAGCAGAAACGATCCGGAATCATACATCAATATCGACGGCAAAACCTTCGCCTGCGGGAAGGATCCTTACTTTCCCGCATGGCCGGACGTGCTGCAGCTCAATGCCTTCGAGCCTGGTCTTCGAAAAGCCATTATCGAAACGGTCTCCTACATCGCAAGCCAATGCGACGGGGTTCGTTGCGACATGGCAATGCTGTTCTTGAACGCTATCTTCGAACGCACGTGGGCGGGCCGCGCAGGTCAAACTCCCGCAACCGAGTATTGGGCCGATGTCATTCCTGCTGCCAAGAACGCACATCCCGGATTTCTCTTCATCGCGGAAGCCTATTGGGAATTGGAGTGGCAGCTTCAACAGACGGGATTCGATTTTTGTTACGACAAGCGACTTTACGATCGGCTGGAACATGGCAATGCTGAAAGCGTGCGGCTCCATCTGAGCGCCGGCCTCGACTTCCAGGCAAAACTGCTGCGATTCCTGGAGAACCACGACGAACCTCGGGCCGCTGTGACATTTTCACCAGCCAAGCACCGCGCCGCCGCCGTCACAGTCTCGACTCTTCCGGGAGCAAGACTTTTCCACGACGGGCAATTTGAGGGCCGGCGAATAAGAATCCCGGTCTTCCTCGGCAGGAGTGCCGAGGAGCTAGCTGATCCGGGTCTCCAGACGTTCTACACGAAGCTTCTGAAAGGCATCGACGATCCTCTATTTCGCAGTGGTAAATGGAGCCTGTGCAACTGTACCGGTTGGCCCGACAATGCAAGCTTCCAAAATCTGGTCGCCTGGAACTGGATAGACGGAGAAAAGCGTTCTCTCATTGTGGTCAATCTCAGCAATAGCTCGGCGCAGGCTATGATTCATGTGCCTTGGGACGACATTGATGGCAGAACCATACGCCTGGCCGACGCGCTTTCCGACGCAGTCTTCCATCGCAGTGGAAGCGACATCCTGAGCACTGGCCTATACGTCGATTTGGCCCCTTGGATGTCTCACTTCTTCTTTGCATCGCAGCTTTCATAATCCAGTCGCGATCGCAGCGCTTACGAAGGTTGACGTATCTAAACTATACCGTTTAGTATTGATGCTGAGGTTAAGGTCTCGGGTATTGCCGGAAAACAGGACCAACATGCAAAACATCATTCGGGTCGAAAACCTGACCAAAAGCTTCGGCGATGTAAAAGCCGTGGATCAGGTCTCGTTTCAGGTCGGCAGAGGTGAAGTGTTCGCCTTCCTCGGACCAAACGGCGCCGGCAAGACAACGACGATTAAGATGCTGACCACATTGTTGACGCCGACCAGCGGCACTCTCGAGATCGATGGCCTCGATCCCCGGATCCACTCTCATGAAGTTCGTAAGCGCTTCGGCATTGTCTTTCAGGATCCGAGTCTGGACGGCGACATGACCGCCTACGAAAACATGGAACTGCACGGCGTCTTCTATCACGTGCCGCGCAAGGTGCGAAACGAACGAATTGAAGGCCTGCTGCGTATTTTCGAATTGTGGGAGCGCCGCACGGATCTGGTCAAAATGTTCTCCGGCGGTATGAAACGCCGGTTGGAAATCGCACGTGGGCTTCTGCATACTCCTAAGATTTTGTTTCTCGATGAGCCCACGCTTGGGCTCGATCCGCAAACCCGCAACCAACTCTGGTTGCAGGTGAAAAACCTGAATCAGACCGAAGGGCTCACCGTCTTCCTCACCACACACTATATGGACGAAGCCGATCGCGTCGCTCATCGCATGGCCGTTATCGATCACGGCAAGATCGTCGCCCAAGGATCGCCACAGGAATTGAAGCAGCAGACGGAAACCGCCAGCCTGGAGGAAGCGTTTTTGTCTCTTACGGGATCAACCATCCGCGATGAATCGGCAAACTCCTCGGCGGATCAAATGCGGCAGATGGCGCGAATGTGGGGCAATCGCAGATAAAGGAATAGACAATGAGTGCAATCTACATTTTGTGGTTACGCGAACTTCGGCGCTATGTCCGTTCGCGGGCGCAGATCGTTGCGTCCCTCGGACAGCCTCTGCTCTATCTCCTCGCGCTCGGCTTCGGCCTCGGTCCCGTTTTTCAAAAGGCCGGGCAGGGCAGCTACATTCAATTCGTCGCTCCGGGCGTAATCGCCATGACTATTTTGTTCAGCTCCGTCTTCTCGGGCATCGGCCTGCTGTGGGACCGGCAGTTTGGCTTTCTCAAAGAGACACTCGTTGCACCGGTGCCGCGCATCCAGGTGATGCTGGGCCGTACCCTGGGCGCAGCCACCGTCGCCATGTTGCAAGGACTGCTCGTCTCGATTGTCTGCTTCATCGCCGGTTTTCGTGTCGCACACTTCAGCACCGTCCCCCTGGCGTTTCTGTTCATGGCGCTGATCGCATCTCTGTTTGCGTCGCTCGGGTCCGCCATCGGCTCCGTGCTTCAGAACATGCAAGGCTTTCAACTGATCATGAACTTCCTGGTCATGCCGATCTTTTTTCTGTCCGGCGCGCTGTATCCACTGACGAACCTGCCGAAGGCCTTCAGCATCGTGACCAGTCTGGATCCGCTCGCCTATGGTGTCGACGGCTTGCGAGCCGCGCTGATAGGAGTCTCGCATTTCGGCATCGGACTTGATTGCATCGTGCTTGCCGTTCTCGGGACAGTGCTGCTTTTCATCGGCAGCCATCTCTTCTCGAAAATTCAGATCTGACCGATGCCCCGAAGCCCGAGTGCCAGCGCGCATAAAAAGGCGCTCGATGCCGCTATTGCCTTAATCGCAAAACAAGGTATCGAGACTACCAGCATGGACGCGATCGCCAAGCAATCTGGCGTCAGCAAAGCCACCATCTATAAACATTGGACGGATAAAAACTCTCTTCTGCTGGAGGTTATGGCCGTAGTCAACGGGCTACATCTGCGGCCGGATTTTGATTCGGGCAACACGCGCGCCGATCTTGTGAAGGTTCTGGCCTATCGGCCCAAAGAATATGCCGACGTTCGTGAGCAGATCATGCCGCATTTTATGGCTTATTCAGCTCACAATCAGGAAGTGGGTATGGCGTGGCGAAACATGGTCATGGATCCGCCCCGCCGCGAGCTGCGGCATTTGTTAAAGTTAGCCATCTCCAGAGGAAAAGTCATTCCGCAACTTGACCTGGATCTATCGCTCTCGCTTCTGCTCGGGCCAATCATTTATTGGTTTGTGTTTCTCAGAAACGTAGAGGAAGATCCGACGCGCCTTGCCGAAGGAGTTGTCGATGCCTTCTGGAGGGCATTCAGCCTGCCGAGTCGAAAAAACACAACCAACAAACACCGGAAGCTGGCTTAAGGCGCGCGTTCCGGTTTTTTGCTCGCGGCTTGCTCTTGTGCGGACACCCACTTTGCATGTTCCTGTGAAACAAGTCCTTCTATCCGTTCGGCCAGTAAAGCCAGCGGCCTCTCTGTTGTCGCATAAGGACCGGCGTTCGCAACATAAAGATACTTCTCGTGCTTCAGAGCCTCGCAGGTAGAACGGTATGCAGCCCAATTCGCCTGAAACTGGTTTAATTGCTGCAATCCTTCCATAACCGCAATCACGACGCCCAGTCCCGCAGTTATGAACTTACCTTGCGGGACAAAGGACGCGACCGGCACCAGAGCCGCAGAAACTAAAGTAACCACTTTCAGCCGCTTGTACCAACGTTGGTTACTTCTGCTTTTTACGTCATACCACTCAATCTGGTTTTCCAGACGGTCAATAGTCGGATCCGATGCTTCCAGTGCGCTCATGACATTACATGATTGTACTGGACAAAGCTGTCCGGCCAAATACCCGCTTATTCCCGGTTTCTCACGACGACCCGTCCTTCTCGACAACAATTGTTCCCGTCATCATCGGATGGAGCTTGCAGAAGTAACGGTAGGAGCCGGGCTCTCGAAATTGGAACGAGAACGCCTGATCCGTATCCAGAACCGGAGAAGAAAATTTATTGTCTGTGCTTACCACGTTGTGCGGTACATCGTCTAAATTGGTCCAACTAACTACGCTTCCCGCCTTCAGCCGCATCGATTTCGGATTGAAAGAGAAATTGTCGATCTTGATTTCTGCCGGAGCGCCAATCTTCTCCCTATCAGTCGATGTTATGAAAGCCTGCGCCAGAGTGGAATCCACAACGGCGAGCGTATGAGTACCGGGAACGAAACTCACATGCGTGATACCCAGCACGTCACGAAGTTGCTCTGTAGGGACTTTCATCGGACCGGGCGACGGCGCACTTTCGGGTTTGGGCTGAGGAAACGCCGTTGACATCGCGGTGTGATAAAAAACGTTTCCCTCTACTTTTTGCATCGTCTGGTGAATGTGTCCGTTCAACACAGTCACCGAACCGAATCCTTTCAGGTAAGACAACGCTTCCATCCCGTCATCAGTGCCCCATCCCCACTCCGGATAGACCGTCCAAAGCGGTATGTGAGCGAACACTACAATCGGACTGCTGCTGCCACGGCCGGCTAGATCCTTTTGGAGCCAATTAAGTTGCTCTCGACCGAGCGCCCCCAAACCGCCCGCCTTCAAATCGACGACATTTACCAGGCCAATGAAATGGACGCCTTTGTGATCGAAGCTGTACCAGCCTGCTCCCTTCGTATCCTTTCCATAGCGCGCTAAATACTGCGCACCGTTGTCGCCCAGCATGTCGTGCTCACCTGGCACAAAGAATGTTTGTCCGGTTTTAGCCGATCTCAATACTTGATCCAAAGTGTCGAACTCCGTAGGTTTCGACAAGTGGCTCAAATCGCCCGTATGAATTAGAAAATCCGGCGTACGCTCAAGCGAATTGATCTTGTTGACCGCTTCCTGTAAAGTTGCGGTGACATCTCTATTTGCATCTTTGCTGAAACCGATATGGCTATCGCTTATCTGAACAAAACTAAAACCAGCCGTTTCACGGTTTGAGGTTTCGCCGAAAGCTTTCGAGCTGAGTACTCCCCCGCTCACAGTCCAAATCATGCCGGTGCCGGCCCAGGCCATGCATTCCAGGAATCCACGCCGATCGATTCCATCTTTGTTCGGATTGTCTTTTATATGACGAGGCAATTCTTCTCCTTTTTAAGAACGGACATTCGCTATGCGCTGTCAGATGGCAATACTCCAGCCGGGGCGAAATATTCCCGCTCACGTAAACTTTTGTTCGAGACTTTGTATTGGACGCAAATCTTGGGAGACTAAAAACCGGCTTGCATCATGCCCGACCAAAGCTGGAATAAAGGCGCGAGTAAAGGAGTACGGCAAGTCAGCCCCGACCTGTTCGAACGAAGCGTGCTGCCTTACCTCAACTCGGCATACAATCTGGCGAGGTGGCTCACCCGCAACGAACACGATGCGGAAGATATCGTCCAGGAGGCCATTTTGCGCGCGCTGCGGTCTTTCGATACCTTTATCCCGGGCCGCGATGCCCGAGCCTGGTTACTGACTATCGTTCGAAACTGCTGCCGGACTTGGCTGCGGAAAAACCGGTCTAGCCAGGCCGCGGTCCAACTGGACGACAACATGCAAGCCCCAATCGGCGCATTGCCTGATCCCGAAACAATTCTGATCAAAAGTGCGGACTCGCGGCAGATTCGCGAAGCTATGGAAGAGCTACCGTTTGAATATCGCGAGATATTAGTGTTGCGAGAATTAGAAGAGCTCTCCTACAAAGAAATCGCGCAGGTGGCCGAAATACCATTGGGGACCGTTATGTCGCGGCTTTCTCGCGCGCGACGAGAGCTATATGCCCGCCTGAGCGCCACCCGTGGAGAGATGCAGCGATGAGTTGCCGGCAAACCCAAGAACTGCTTGATGCTTACATCGACAAAGAACTCGATGTCGTGAACACGCTGGAGTTCGAGCGTCATCTTTCCGAATGCAGCGGCTGCCGCGCGATGTATGACCAATACCAACAAGTACATGACTCCGTAAAATCGCAACTATCGTACTTTCAAGCCCCGGCACAGTTGGAGAATAGGATTCACGCCCAGCTTCGTTCTGCTGCGCGCGATCGGGATGCTGTCGTTCAAAAAGAGTGGTTTCCGCATTGGCGTTCCTGGGCAATGGCTACGGCCGTCGCGGTTGTGCTCACCCTCGGCACTCTCGTTTTCAAAAGATCGCAGCAGTTCTCTGGAACTCAGTTGCTGGCTGACGAGATCGTATCCAGTCACGTCCGCTCCTTAATGGCGAATCACCTGGTCGATGTTCCTTCTTCCGATCAACATACGGTCAAGCCTTGGTTCAATGGGAAACTCGACTTCGCCCCAGTAGTGAAGGATCTGTCTGAACGGGGATATCCTCTAACCGGCGGGCGCCTCGATTACATCGACAATCACTCGGTAGCAGCACTTGTCTATAAACATCGGCAGCACACAATTAACCTGTTCTTGTGGCCATCGTCGGGCGCGGATTCCGGCCCGCATAACCTCACCATCAAGGGCTACCACGTCGTCTACGGAACTCGATCGCACATGATCTATTGGGTCGTATCGGACTTGAATGCTGCCGATTTGGGAGAGTTCGTCCGCGAAGTCGAGAAATAACGCCGTACTAAGCGCGACACAAAGTCGTCCCGGCGCCCCGCGTACAATACATTTGGAGCGGCGCCGCGCACGCTCTATACCTGCTAAAAAAACGAGGTTTGAACATTCTGGCGAAAGCATCCGTCGCAACCATCGGTTTCCTGATCCTGTTATCTTCGTCCGCTGGCGCGAAGGCGGCACAGACCCAGACCAAGCAGTCGCCGCCGGCCCCGGCGCCCGGTGCGCAGACTCCGGGCACACAAAATGTTCCTCCACCAAACGAACCGCTGCATCGGGGCGGATTTGTGCCCGGGCAAAAGCGTGCAGCGGCCGATCCTGCTCAGATCGCCCGTGGCAAGACGTTGTACGCCATCAACTGCCGCGGTTGTCACGGCCCGGATCTGCGGGGCGGCGATCTCGGCGGTCCGAATCTCCTGCGTTCGCAAGTCGCTTTGAGCGATCTCAACGGCGAGTTGATCGTTCCCATCATTCATGGCAGCCGTCAGAGCATGGGCATGCCCGCCATTCCGTTAAACGATGCAGATGCTAACGCGGCGGCCGCCTACGTCCGCAGCGTGATCGAATCGATAAAGGTGCAGGGCGCCCCGCCCTCTGCCGGTCAACCCGTAGTCAGCATTCTCGTCGGTAATGCGGATGAAGGTAAAGCGTACTTCGCGACCAAATGCAGCGGCTGTCACTCGGCAACCGGTGACCTCAGCAAAATCGGCAGCCGGATTTCCGACGCCAAACGCCTTCAAAATACCTGGCTCGAAGGTGGCTCTCGCGGCGGAGACGAGCAGGAGCAAACCGCGCATACCGTCACAGCGACGGTCACGCTTGTTTCAGGAGAAAAGGTAGAAGGCAAGTTGGTCCGCGTAGACGATTTCTTAATTACAATCGTTGCCGCCAATGGCTCGCAGCAAAGCTTTCGGCGAGATGGAGATACTCCAAAGGTCGTCATTCACGACCCGCTGAAGCCCCATCGCGAACTGTTGTCACAGTACAGCGACAAAGACATCCACGACGTAACCGCATATCTGGTGACCTTGAAATGAAGCTGAATAAAATCGTCGCAGGCGCCTCTCTGCTCATCGCTCCGTTTCTCGTTCGGGCGCAAGGTGGCGCATTAGATCCGGCGGATATTCTCAAGCCGCTCTCTGATTCATGGCCGACCTATAGCGGCGATTATTCCGGCAAACGCTTCAGCGCGCTGAAGCAGGTAGATAAGACCAATGTTCAGCACCTCACGCTGGCCTGGTCAACCCAGGTAAGTGCGGGAACCGGAGGAGACGGTGATTTCCGGCGCCGCCGTGGTCAGGGAAACGCACCCACCATCGTCGGAGGCGAAGGTCCGGGCGACATCAACATTCACGGCGGCACAATCAAAGCGTCCGCTCTTATGGTCGACGGCACGCTCTACTTCACCATGCCCGATAACGCCTGGGCCGTGGATGCCCGCGACGGACACATCCTCTGGCACTACTTCTGGAAGACTAAAGGCGGAACACATATTGGAAATCGCGGGGTCGGCATGTGGCACGGCTATCTCTTCATGGAAACGCCGGACGATTATCTCGTCTCGCTCGACGCCAAAACAGGCAAGGAGCGTTGGCACAAAGTAATCGCCAATGTTGACGACGGATACTTTTCCACTCCCGCGCCGGTCGTGGTGGGTAATCACGTTCTGGTCGGGACCGGGAACGATATCGATTCTCCCGGATTTCTGCAATCGTTCGATCCCGAAACAGGTGAACTGCAGTGGAAACACTACACGGTGCCAATGGAGAAAGGCGATCCCGGACTCGACACCTGGGCCTCTCTCGATGCCGCGCGGCACGGTGGAGCGCAGACCTGGGTTCCCGGAGGCTATGATCCGGAGACAAAACTCTACATCTTCAGCACCGGCAATCCCACGCCCGCTTTCACCAACGGTACGCGCGGCCCGGGCGCCAACCTGTTCACTTGCGCCCTCATCGCTGTAAACGTCGATACGGGCAAGATGGCCTGGTATTACCAGACATCGCCGCACGATATGCATGACTACGATTCGGCCCAGACGCCGGTGTTAGTCGATGCGCCGTTCAATGGCAAGACGCGAAAGCTCGCGCTCACCGCCAGTCGCAATGGGTACTACTTCACGGTGGATCGCGTTACCGGCGAACATCTCGTAACCAGCAAGTGGGGAGAGTTCACCAATTGGGCAGATGGACTTACTCCATCTAAAGGACCCAAACTCGATCCTGAAAAGAACGCTACCGTCGGCGGGTCGCTTGTGTCTCCGGGCTCCGACGGAACAGTGAACTGGGAGCCGCCGGCATTTTCCCCGCAAACCGGTCTTTTCTATGTCTCCGAGCACAACAGCTTCTCCGAGTTCTATCTCACCGATCTCGATCCGCGTGGTTCCATGGGCCTCGGCGGTAAAGAAGAAGCGGAGATTGGCTCGGCGGGTACCTTTTTGACAGCCATTGACTACAAAACGGGCAAGGTTGCTTGGCGGCATCCTTATTACAGCGACGGCGGCGGCGGCGGAGGCCTCTTGGCAACCGCGGGCGGTCTGATTTTTGGCGGCGATGGCGCCGGTAGCCTCGTCGCTCACGATGCCGCTACCGGAAAACCGCTTTGGAACACGCGCATCGGCTATGTCAGCAATGCGCCGCAGACCTTTCTGCTCGATGGTCTGCAGTACGTAATCGCTGCAGCCGGCGATACCCTCTGGGCCTTCGTAATGTACTAACCGGCGACAAGCAATCACTCGTAACGAAGAGCCGTCATCGGATCTACGGTGGCGGCGCGGCGCGCGGGCGCGGTGCATGCGATCGCGGCTGCAGCGGTCAGCACAACAATTGCACTCAAGAGGACCACGACATCACGAGAACTGCCTTCCGCCCACTGCGCTAATACGTTGTTCAGGGCTAACGTCAACACAACTCCGCCGATCAGTCCCGCGCCAACACTCACCACCATGGAAGCAAACACAACTCGCAGCACATGTGCGGGCTGCGCGCCGAGCGCCATACGAATGCCAAACTCGTTCGTCCGCTGCTCCACCGAGAACGAAACTACGCTATACAGGCCGGTGGCGGCGAGCGCCAGCGCCAAAACAGCGAACGACCCGAAAAGCCACGCCACTAAATGCTCCGACGCCCACTCCGGCTGGCTTTGAATCCAGTGGTCCAGGTCTTGCACATCCCCGCTGATTTGTTGTTCGGCATTGATAGAATTCACTTGCTTGCCGATGGCATGCAGGAGAACCAGCGGAGAGCCGTTAGCACGCACCAGAATTTGAGTCCACATTCGCAGGCCCAGCGTATAGGGAACGAAGGCTTCCGGCAGGATGGAATTCCTCAGTCCATCATTCCGTTTGTCCGCGACCACGCCAACGATCAGCACTCGGGGAGCATCACCCGATGGCATCAGGTTAAAAGGTGGTTGCGCCTTAAAATCGGGAATCCTGAAAGAGTGGCCGAGTGCTCCTTCCGGGAAATAGAGCCGCGCCATCGTTTGATTGATAACCGCGAATTGCGCGGCGTTATGGTTTTCCGTTTCGTCCCAAAGACGGCCTTGAACCAATGGAATTCGCAGGATGGGAAAATAACCCGGACTGACGAAATTGACACGGATCTTCTGATCGTCTTTTGGCGCCTTGCCGATAATTTCAATGCCTGTGTTCCAGCCGTTCGAAGGAGGTGTTGCATTCGTCGAAATGGCGGCCATCTGCACGCCGGGCACTTCGGCGACCTTTTTGCGAATCTGTTCGAAATAAGCCGTGCGCGCTTCCCACGTCGGAAAGGCTCCGTCATGGACAGGAATTCCAACCGACATCAGATTGTGCGGGTCGTAGCCCAAAGGCGTATGCAGCAGTCGCAAAAAGCCTCGCATTGCAGCGCCTGCTCCGGCTAACATCACCAGCGTCAGAGCGATCTGTCCGGCGATCAGCACGGTGTTCATCATGCGTCCCCGTCCACCGCCTGCGATCCGGCGCGTGCTGGATTGCATCACTTGAGAGACATCGGGACGCGATAGCTGCAGCGCCGGCCAGAGACCGAACAGAACACCAGTCAAGATCGCCAGCGACACGCAAAAAACCAGCACCGGGATATCGAGCTGAATAGCCGCTTCATGCGGAAACGAGTATTTGGGAAGCAGGTCCCTGATAACGCGGATGGCACGATATGCAAGCAGCACGCCCAACCCGGCTCCGGTCACCGAAAGTAGCAGGGCCTCAACTAATAGCTGCCGGATCAGACGCCGGCGGCTTGCTCCAATCGCTGCGCGAATGGCGAATTCGTTTTGACGCGCGGTTCCACGGGCTAACAAAAGAATAGAAACGTTGCCGCAGCCGATCAGGAGCAAGAAACCGACCGCCGCAAACAACAGATACAAAGTGCCGCCGAGTTGCTTTTTGAAATCATCATTCAAACCGACCACGCGGAACTTGAAAGATCCATGGGGAAAGTGTTTCGGCGTCTCTTTCCTGAACTGTTCGATCAACGGTTGTAGCGCTGCATTTGCTGCGGTGCGGGAAACCCCAGGCTTCAAACGCAATCCCACATAGTAAGCGCGCGTCTGGTCCGAAGTAAGCTTCAGCGGAAGATACACATCCGCGTCATCCCAGGTGAACCTCGGCGCTGCAACCCCAACGATGGTGTATGTTTTCCGGACTAGTTGGATCGGCTGTCCCAGAACGCTACGATCCGACCCGAAGTGGCGCTGCCAAAACTTGTAGCTCAATACGACGACCGGCTGTGGGTCGTGACCGTCCACAGCATCGGACGGCAGCAGCCCGCGTCCAAGCGCCGTAGGCACGCCGAAGAAGTTGAATGCATTCGACGTGAAGTAGCTTCCGTTGACATCCTCCGGGAGATCCCGGCCGGTGACGGTGAGACTCCAGCCGTCGGAAGCGAACGCGTCTTCGACCACGGGCGATTTCCGGATCGTTTGCCATTGATCGGCCGTGAGTCCAAATCCGTTCTCGTGCCCGGCCCCATCAAGCAGCCGCATGTGCACCATGCGGTCGGGGGCCGCATACGGGTACGGATTCATCAGGATGCCATAGATAACGCTAAAGACCGAGGTGGTCGCACCGATGCCCAAAGTCAGCGAAAGGATGGCGGTCAACGTAAAGCCGGGAGCCTTCGCCAGTTGCCGGCAGCAGTAGCGCAGATCCTGTAACAAGTTGTTCATGGCTCTCACTCGCGAACGAATTCGGACACAACGTATACGGTTGAACCTGATTGCGGTTACTCGCACTTCATCGGCCACGCGCAAAAAGTCGCGCCAAATTGTCTCTGGGACGTTAAACAATTGCGCTACAGCGTCCGGTATTGGGATGCAGTGCTCGAAGTTGGGAGAGTCTTGCGCCTCGCTGGATGGGAGAGTTGCGGCGATTTACGTCATTGAAAAAGGGTTTTAGTTGCTCTCTGAGCCCTGGCTTACGAACGAACTGACTTGTAAACGTTTGGCGTTTTCATTGCTCTTCAAATTCAGCCGCCAAAGAACTACCCGGCTTCCGTTATAAAGGAATGGCCATGACCGCTGTCCAGGACTTCTTCACCGACCTGCGTTTCAGTCTGCGAATGTTTGCTAAGAACGCGAGCATCACTGCGATCGCCGCCTTATCGTTAGCTCTGGGCATTGGTGCAAGCTCCGCCATCTTCAGCCTTATCTATGCAGTCTTGATCGATCCGTATCCTTACAAAGACGCCAATCGGATCATTGCCCCAACCTTTAAGGACAAACTTCAGCGCGACGGC
This sequence comes from Bryobacteraceae bacterium, assembly GCA_036269815.1. Taxonomy (GTDB): domain Bacteria; phylum Acidobacteriota; class Terriglobia; order Bryobacterales; family Bryobacteraceae; genus Bog-105. The sequence goes on along the minus strand of DATBDT010000078.1, from coordinate 10,402 downwards.
CGGATGGAGTACACGATTCCCGATTATCTGGAATTGTTAAAAACCTCACGCACGATTGAAGGCGGCTTGGGCTTCGAGAATCGGAACTTTGTCGCGACGCGCGGTCTGCCGGAGCAAGTCAGAGGTGATGCCTACGCGCCGGACGGTTTCGAATTTATGGGCGTACCGGCCATGCTCGGGCGAACATTCGGCCCCAAAGATATACCGTCGCCTGCAGCGCCGCCGAGGATCGTGGTTCTCAGCTACCTTTTCTGGCAGCGGCACTTCGGTGGAGATCCGAAAGCCATCGGCAAAACGCTGGAGCTGGACCATGACAGCTACACCATTCTCGGCGTCCTTCCACCGCGCTTCACTTGGGGAGACTGCGACGTGTACGTTCCGCTCGCCATGGTCTCCGACAGCAGGCGACCCATCGAAGTGATGCTTCGAATGCGCCCGCGCGTCAGCTTAGCGGCCTTGAGCAAAGAACTGGAGGCTCTAACCATTCGATTCGCAAAGCGCAATCCGAACGTCTACCCGAAGGACTTTCGAATCGCGGCACGCACTTTGAATGACTGGCTTCTCGGCAAGTTCCAAGGTACGCTCTGGATCCTTATGTCGGCGGTTGGGTTTCTTCTGCTCATCGCTTGCGGCAATGTATCGATCCTGCTTTTGGCACGAGCCGGCGCCCGGCAAAAAGAAGTAGGGGTTCGCATATCGCTGGGCGCCACACAACAGCGTTTAATCCGTCAGTTTCTAACCGTTTTCGCTGGGGACGGCCCGTAATCCGGGCTCTCGGCATCCTGAAAAAATGTGCGGCTTTGGCCAACGGGGAACTTGGACAGCTTCCGAAGGAAAAAGTCGATCTGATCGTTCGAGCCGCGCAGGAGGTAATCGACGGCCGATTGGATGATGAATTTCCGTTGGTTGTGTTCCAGACCGGTTCCGGCACGCAGACCAACATGAACGCCAATGAGGTGATTGCCGAGCGATTCAGCTTGCCGGTGGAACGGTCGGCTCGAAGAAGCCGATCCATCCCAACGATGATGTGAATCACAGCCAGTCATCGAACGACACGTTCCCGACAGCGATGCACATCGCGACCGTCGAGGCAATCGAAGGCGAACTGTTGCCCGCGGTAAACCGGCTCTGTGCCGACCTTGACGAGAAGACCCGTATGTATCGCGGCACCGTTATGGTGGGTCGAACACACCTGCAGGACGCAACGCCGCTAACCCTGGGTCAATTGATCTCAGGCTGGGTAGCGCAACTTGATCAGACACTCGATGGCATTCGTCAAACGCTTCCCGGCATTTACGCATTGGCGATCGGAGGCACAGCGGTTGGCACCGGGCTCAACGCTGATCCGCGCTTTGGTGAAGCGGCTGCCCGGCGGATTGCGCAAGATACTGGCCAACCCTTTGTCTCAGCTCCGAATAAATTCGCGGCACTCTCGGTGCACGACGCTATGGTGAGCGTCAGCGGAGCGTCTGCGCACGCTTGCCGGCGCGCTGATGAAGATCGCAAACGATGTTCGTTGGTACGCATGCGGGCCGCGGGCTGGAATCGGCGAACTCACAATTCCCTCCAACGAACCCGGCTCCTCCATCATGCCGGGAAAAATCAATCCCACTCAATGCGAGGCGCTCACGATGGTTGCCGTCCAGGTATTTGGCAACGACCACGCGGTTGCGTTCGCAGGTTCGCAGGGCAACTTTCAATTAAATGTTTACAAGCCGGTCATCCTGCATAACGTTCTAACCTCGATCGAGCTGCTCGCGGACGCGTCCCGTTCATTCTGCGATCGGTGCGCAGTTGGGATCGAACCAAACAAAAAGCGCATTGAAGAACACCTTAATAATTCACTGATCTTGTGACGGCGCTCAATCCGCATATTGGCTACGAGAAAGCAGCAAAGATATCACTGACCGCATACCACGAAGGTGTGAGTCTACGCGAAGCTGCGCTGAAGCTCGGTTTCGTCACCGGGGAGCAGTTTGATGCATGGGTGCGCCCGGAAGAGATGACGCATCCTTTGGCGCCGCCGCTTCGAATTGAAGCCTAGGCAGCAGCGCACAGAGAGAAAGGCAACCCTTAAATGAGCCCGACTAATATTTTTACCCCGGCTTCCACTCCCGCGGAATCGATCTTCGGGTTGTCGATATTCGTTTCGGTGACGGTTACAGCCATCTTCGTGGTCGTTTTCACTCTGCTTGCCTACGCCGTCGTGAAATTCAGGAAGAAAAGGCATGACGATTGCAGTGAGCCCGCACAGGTCTACGGAAGCATCCAGGTGGAATTGGCCTGGACCATTATCCCGATTCTTATCGTTGTGGCCTTGTCTCTGGCGTCCGCGCGCGCGATCGCTTCGATTCAGGATGCCGGACCTCCGCCTGGCGCTCTCGAGGTGATCGTCACCGGTCACCAGTATTGGTGGGAGTATCGCTATCCGGCCTTAAACATCATCACCGCCAACGAACTCCATGTGCCGGTAAGCGATCGGGCTCATCCGACGCCCACATTCCTGACCCTGCTTTCAGCAGATACGGACCACAGCTTCTGGGTGCCTCGGCTGGCAGGAAAAACCGATCTGATTCCGAATCATCCCAATCGCATGTGGATCGATCCCCACGAATCAGGCCTGTTCCTGGGGCAATGTGCCCAATATTGCGGAACTCAGCACGCCAAGATGCTGCTGCGCGTCTATGTTCAACCGCGTAACGATTTCGACCGCTGGGTTCAGAAGCAACAACAATTGCCGCCGGGCGCCACGCAAAGCGCAGCATTGTCCCCTGGGCGACGCGTTTTTGAGGCTACTGCCTGCGTCAACTGCCACACGGTCTCGGGCACGCCGGCAAAAGGCCTGTTCGGCCCGGACCTGACGCATCTGATGACGCGCGACACGATTGCCTCAGGCGCGGCGCCCAACACGCCGCAGATGCTGCGGCTCTGGATCAAGAATCCGGACGCCATTAAGCCGGGATCAAAGATGCCAGCCATGGGGCTGAGCGATCCGGACCTGGATGCGTTGACTGCTTACCTGGACACCCTTCACTGATGTCAACCACGACCATCGCATTACCTGAGGTCTCGACAGCCTCCCGCCCGTTCACGCTGCTTCTTCATGATTGGGTGACCACGGTCGATCACAAGAGCCTTGGTCTCCTCTATATTGTGTATGCGCTGCTGTTCCTCGTGGTAGGCGGCATTGAGGCGATCATCATGCGATTGCAGCTCATTCGCGCGCACAATGATCTCGTTTCGCCGCAGGTCTTCAATCGCATGTTCACCATGCACGGCACAACCATGATTTTCTTCGTGGCCATGCCATTGCTCTTTGGGTTCGCGAACTATCTTGTGCCTCTGATGATTGGCGCTCGCGACATGGCATTCCCACGCCTCAACGCCTTCAGCTTCTGGATGACCGCTCTGGGCGGTCTGTTCCTCTACTTCAGCTTTTTGGGTGGTGACGGTCTGTACGGAGCGGGAGGTGCGCCCGATGTCGGTTGGTTCGCCTATGCTCCCTTGACCGCAAAGACCTTTTCAGTCGGACACAGTACGGATTTCTGGACCCTCTCGCTGCTGGTTTCTGGAATGGGCAGCATTGGGACGGCGATCAACATCATCGCAACCATTCTGTGCATGCGCTGTCCGGGCATGACGCTCGGGAAAATGCCGCTGCTGGGCTGGCTGAATCTTACGATGGCAGCCCTGGTCATTCTGGCGATGAGCCCGCTAACCGCGGCACAGGTGATGCTGGTGGTCGACCGCTACCTGGGAGGGCACTTCTTCGATACACAAGCCGGCGGGTCAGCTGTCCTCTGGATGCATTTCTTCTGGATCTTCGGCCACCCGGAAGTCTATGTCCTGGTAATTCCTGCGTTCGCGTTCGCCTCAGAGATCATTCCCGTGTTTTCGCGTAAAGCGATTTTCGGCTACCCGGTGATGGTCTTGGCGACACTGGGTATCGCATTCATCAGCGTGAGCGTCTGGGCGCATCACATGTTCACGGTAGGCATGAGCTCGGGCGCAAATACATTTTTCGTACTTTCCACCATGGCGATTGCGGTCCCCACCGGGATCAAGATTTTCAATTGGCTGGCAACCATGTGGGGAGGTAAGATCCGGTTCGCGACGCCTATGCTGTTCTGCGTCGCTTTTTTGTTCCAGTTTCTGCTTGCCGGATTGACAGGAGTCACGTTGGCAGTCGCGCCGTTCGACTGGCAACTCGGGAACTCATATTACGTCGTGGCTCACTTTCACTACGTAATTGTGGGCGGCATTCTCTTCACCAGCTTCGCCGCTTTCTATTATTGGTTCCCGAAAGTATCCGGAAAAATGTATAACGAACCATTTGGGAAACTGCACTTCTGGTTGTTTCTCATTGGCTTTCATCTGACGTTCGACTTTATGCACATCCCCGGGCTGCTGGGCATGCCGCGACGCATCTACACCTATGAGCCGGGTCGCGGTTGGGACATCTGGAATCTGATCGTCACCATAGGCGTGGTCTTTCAAGCCGCGGGAATTCTGGTGTTCCTCGGTAATCTGATTTGGTCTTACTTCCGGGGTAAGCCGGCGGGAAATGATCCATGGGACGCATGGACGCTGGAGTGGTCCACAAGCTCTCCGCCTCCGGCATACAACTACGCCGTGATCCCAACTGTCCGTAGCCGCCGTCCGCTGTGGGACCTCAAGCATCCCGAAGATCCCGATTGGAGGTACGAGTAACCCATGAGCACAGTATCTGTCGGCCTGCATCAACGAAGTCTCGATTGGCGGCTCCCTTCGCGAGGACGCGTGGGAATGTGGTGCCTGATTGGTGCCGAGACCGCTATCTTCACAATTTTCGTGGTGGCTTATCTCTTTTATATAGGCAAGAGCGTGAGCGGCCCACAGCCCAAAGATGTTCTGCATGCGCCGATCTTCTATTCAATTTGCCTGCTCGCAAGCAGTCTCACGATTCACATTGCCGTGCGCAAGCTGGTTACCGGAAACATCGCGGCCTTTGCGCGCTGGTGGCTGCTCACGATCATTCTGGGCGGCACGTTTCTCTACGGAACCGCGCGTGAATGGGTGCACCTGATTTTCGATGAAGGCCTCACGGTGAGTACGAATCTTTTTGGAACGACTTACTACTCGCTAGTCGGCCTGCACGCCTTTCACGTGACGATGGGGCTGCTGGCCCTGAGCGTCGTCGCAGTGTTTTATTTCGCGGCCAAGCTACGGCACGAACATGCTGAACGGCTCGAAATTCTGTCGATGTATTGGCACTTCGTCGACGCGGTCTGGGTAGTGGTTTTCACGGTTGTATACGTGGCCGGGGTTTAGCTGGAGACGTCATGAACACTGAATTCAACGGGTATTCGAGCGACATTCCACAGCAGATCGCAATGCCTTCGCCTTCCGCGTGGCCGATCGTTTTGGCATTTGGGTTAACTCTGGTGTTCGCCGGAATGGTCACGGCAGCATCCGTCAGTATTCTAGGTGCCGTATTGGCTGCAGCAGGAACGGTCGGTTGGTTTCGTAACGTCCTGCCGGAACCGTGCCACGAGTGGGTGCCCGTGGTTCCGGAGGAGATCACCATTCAGACGAGCCGCGAGACGGTGGAGCGAATTACCCCGAATCATGCAGTGCCGCGCGCCTGGCTGCCTCTCGAAATCTATCCCATCTCTGCTGGAATTAAAGGAGGTCTGGCTGGCGGCGTCACGATGGCGTTGCTCGCCGCCCTCTACGGCATCGTGACTGGGAACGGCATCTGGTATGCCATGGATCTCCTGGTTGCGGGCTTGTTCCCCGTGATGGCGTCCGAGACCACCAGGCAGATCGGGACTTTCCATCTTTATGCGTTCCTGGTTGCAGTTCCTATTCACCTGTTGATCTCACTGCTGGTTGGATTGCTCTACGGCGCGATGCTCCCCATGGTTCCACGCCGCCCCATTCTGTTGGGTGGTTTCGTTGGTCCTCTCCTGTGGTCCGGCCTAATCTATGGAAGCCTCGCGGTTATCAACCCGGTGATGAACCAGCGCATCGACTGGTTTTGGTTCGCTCTTTGTCAAATTGCATTTGGAACCGTAGCCGGGATCGTGGTTGCGATTCAGGAACGAATCGCCACCCGCCAAACTGTACCGCTGCTCGTGCGCATGGGCGTAGAGGCTCCGGGCCTCGTACCAGAACACGAGAAGGAGTCGAAGCGATGAAGTATGGTGCTCTGGTCATTGCAGCGTTACTGGTAATTACATCTTGTGGAGCGCCGGGCCAGCGCGCCGCGGAAACACCCGTCATTCGCCCCAATGAGGTCAGCGATTTCGAAGTACTCTACCGCCAGAATTGCTCGGGATGCCATGGCGCGGATGGACAAGGAGGACTGACCGTAGGCGTAGGCAACCCGGTGTATCTGGCCATTGCCGGTGATGCTGCGATCCGCCGCATCACGGCGGACGGCGTGCGTGGAACGGCTATGCCCGCTTTCGCGCAGAAAGCCGGTGGCATGTTGACAGATGCGCAGATCGACATACTCGTCCGCGGCATTCGGGCGCGCTGGGCCAAGCCCGGGACTTTCGACAATGCCAAGCCTCCGGCCTATACGGCAGCCGGGCCAGGCGATGCTGCGCGCGGCCAAAACGTATTTACGGCTTTCTGTTCTTCCTGCCACAGCCCCGACGGACGTAGCGGGCGCGGCGGCTCGATTGTGGACAGTGCGTATCTTGCACTGGTGAGCGATCAGCATTTGCGCACGGTCACGATTGTCGGCATGCCGGCATTCGGTGCGCCGGACTGGCGTGGCGACGTACCTGGTAAGCCTCTTTCCGAGGCCGACGTGACGGATGTGGTCGCATGGCTCGCCGGGCAGCGCGAGCCCTTATCAACGCAATCGCATTCCGGCGCTTCGAATTCTCAAGGAGGTTCTGAATGAGTGATCTTTCGAGACGTGAGATGTTCCTGAAGGTCGCGCTGGCTTTCAACGGAGTGATAGGCGTGGTCCTGGGCGTCCCGATCGTCCGGTATCTCGTCTCTCCCGTGACGCGCGGACGAAAACCGGGGTATGAGAGTTGGATCTCGCTTGGGGAGATAAATCAGTTTCCATCCGGCGAGACACGCCTCGCGACGTACCGCCATCCCCTCGCGAATGCCTCGGATGGAGAGACGGCGGACATTGCCTGCTGGGTGCGTCACATGGAGGGCGACAAGTTCCAGGTATTTGCGATTAATTGTGCGCACCTGGGCTGCCCGGTGCGTTGGTTCCCGCAGTCCGGCCTGTTCATGTGTCCATGTCACGGTGGCGCATATTACTCAGACGGCGCGCGCGCCTCGGGCCCTCCGGAGCGAGGTTTATTCGAATACCCGTTCAAGATCGTCGGGGGGAAGCTTCACATTCAGGCGGGCGAGATGCCTACGCCCGGCGTTTCCCCGCCCACTGCTGCTTCGGCATTGATTCAGATCAATGCGTACAGCTCGTTTGGTGACGCTGTGCGCCTGGACAAGAGGTCACCATGCGCCTGATGCGCAGAATCGGCGGTTGGTTCGATCAACGGCTCCAGCTTGGTGCGCCAATTCGCGAAACTATGGAGCACCCGATCCCCCGGGATACTGCGAGCTGGTACTACGTCTTCGGCAGCGCCGCGATGACAGTTTTCGGGTTGCAGCTGGTCACAGGAATTCTTCTCGCCCTCATCTATGTTCCGTCCGCTGGAGAAGCCTGGGACAGTTTGCAGATCTTAAACCATCAGGTAACGTTGGGCTGGTTCATTCGCGCGCTGCACGGCTGGGGTTCGAATTTCATGCTGGCCATTGTGTTGGTTCACATGGTGCAGGTGTTTCTTTTCGGAGCCTACAAGTTTCCGCGAGAACTGACCTGGATTATCGGCGTTCTCCTGCTGTTGATGACACTCGGCATGGCCTTCACCGGCCAGGTGCTGCGATTTGATCAGGACGCCTACTGGGGGCTCGGAATCGGAGCATCCATCGCCAGCCGGGTGCCGGTGTTAGGGCCGGCACTGGTATCGCTCGTTTTAGGCGGTCCGATCATCGCGGGTGCAACACTTTCGCGCTTCTTCGCGCTGCATGTGTTTGTGATTCCCGGTTCGCTGATGCTGTTTGTAGGTCTGCACGTACTGATGGTGCTGAAGCTCGGTATCAATGAGTGGCCCATGCCGGGGCGCGTGGTTCGACGCTCCGATTATCTGGAGAAGTACCACAATCTGACGCACACACAGGGCGTGCCGTTTGCTCCGTATGGGATTTGGAAGGACGCGGTTTTTTCTGGAGTGATTCTCCTTTGTATTGCCGCCTGCGCCTTATACTTCGGCCCCTTCGGTCCCAGCGGCCAACCCGATCCGCGCATCATTCAGACCGCACCCCGTCCTGATTTGTTCTTCTTGTGGCTCTATGCGCTTTTATCTTTGCTTCCACCGGCGCTCGAAACTCCGGTTCTGTTGATTGGACCTGCGATCGCCGTCGTCGTTCTGCTGGTGCTGCCCTTTGCTTCGGGCGAAGGCGAGAAGAGCTGGAAGCGGCGTCCCATTGCAGTTCTGACGATTCTTTTGGTCGCTGTGGGGCTGGGCACGTTCACAAATATGGCGAGTCATACACCCTGGAGTCCGGTGATGGAGGCTTCAACCGGCGTGCCGGTCCCCCCGAAGTTGGTAACGGGACACAGCGCTCTGGAGATTCAGGGAGCGCTCGTTTTTCAGTCAAAGCAGTGCCACAACTGCCACGCGCTGGGCGAAAGCGGTGGCAAGCGCGGCCCGGCTCTCGATGCTGTCGCGGTCAGGCTCACCGCTGATCAACTCGTGCGCCAGGTGCTGCAAGGCGGTGGCAATATGCCGGCGTATGGAAAGAATCTGAATCCGGCGGAAACCATGGCGCTGGTGGCGTTTCTCGAAACGCTTCATCCTGCAAGCCAGGCACCCGCTCAGGACGCTTCACACATCACTGCGGTGCAACCGTGAGGCCCTCATTCACAGCACCGGGACTCGCCGCGCTATGGCTTGTCGTTGCGTCGCCTATCGCGCACCTCAATCATTACCTGCTGACAGCACACATGGTGCAGCATCTTATCCTGATGCTGCTGGCAGCCCCGCTCATTCTTCTCGGTGCGCCGCGTGTTGCTACGCAATGGCATCCTCACCCCGCATTCTGCTGGCTCGCTGGCACACTTACAGTCATCATTTGGCATGTTCCTGCTGTGTTTCAGCTGTCGCTGCGCTCACACGTTTGGCATGAGTTTGAGCAGGCCACGTTTTTCATTGCGGGAATTCTGTTTTGGTGGCCCGTCATCAGGCCCGCGCCGGGCAGCCTGAGCTCTCGCTGGTCGGTTCCGCTCTATCTATTTTTTGCCACGTTTCCCTGCGATGCTCTTTCGGCCTTTTTGACGTTTTGTGGCCGTGTCGTGTACCAGCACTACTTGACTGGCGGCGCACATTTTCGGCTGTCTCCGCTTGATGATCAGGCTCTCGCCGGAGCGCTCATGTGGGTTACCGTCACGTTTGCCTATCTGGTCCCGGCACTCGTGGTGACAAGCCACCTTCTTTCAGGCGAGCGAGATCCCTCCGCTCAGGTGGGAGCCTATTAGTGTCCACATCGGTTTTGGAGCTTCGGGCCATCGCGCGGCCATCGTTATGGGCAACGCGACGTGCGGCCGTTCTGGATTTTTGGGCTCTTACAAAACCGGAGGTTAACTTTCTAATCGTAATTGCAACGTTCACTGGCTTTTACCTGGGCTGTCCTCTCCACCGGTTCCCTTTCGAGCGGCTGTTTAATGTGTTAGCCGGCACGCTTCTGGTGGCAAGCGGCACCGGTACGCTGAACCAATATCTTGAACACCGTTTCGATGCGCAAATGCGGCGCACCTCCAGACGCCCAGTTGCTTCCGGCAGGTTAAGCCCTGCCACTGCTGCCTGGTTCGGAGTCACGCTTTCCACATTGGGTACTGCTTACCTGCTCATAGCCGTCAATGCACTGGCGAGTGTACTTGCTGTCATCACACTGACGAGCTATCTGTTCATCTACACGCCGCTGAAACGCCGGACTCCCCTCTGTACAGTGGCCGGCGCCGTTCCGGGCGCCATCCCGCCACTGATAGGGTGGGCCGCGGCGGCAGGTTCCCTCAACAGCGCCAACGCGTGGATTCTTTACGCTGTGTTGTTTCTCTGGCAATTTCCCCACGTTATGGCGATCGCGTGGATCTATCGGGAAGACTACGCTCGAGCGGGATATCGCATACTTCCGGCTAAAAACGAGCACCGCTTCGCGGAGTGGCTGATACTAGCTCCCTCGTTTGCCCTCGGTGAACACCTGAAAACCGGCCATAGCGTGAACACTTCAAAAGCGGCCAACGGAGGAGCGGGTTCAGGACAAGAGTAGTTATAACGCCAGAGTGGGCGCGATGCAAACTTTTGTTTGCGGAACGCAGAAAAAGCTG
>DATBDT010000098.1:0-67604 GCA_036269815.1 Bryobacteraceae bacterium | reverse complement strand
GCGTTCGTATGGCGCGGTTGAGCCGTTCGACGCGGCAGTGTCCCAGTTGCGCAACTATTTTCACCTTCTGACGACGAAAGCCGCTTCCGGCGCAGACCCACATCCGAAGAAAATGCGGGTTGCTAAACGATAAGCCACTTTCGCCAATCCAGCAAGGCTCGATATTTTTGCCTGAAGTTTAGCGACTATAAATTCCTGGCCGTTAATCAAGGTCATCAGCCGACGTTGGCTCGTCAGCACGCTCAGCTTGCGAGGGTGACAATTCCTGTGGCATCACAACACAAGTGATGCTACCCTGATGTGGTACCACCACAGGAGGCGCCCAGGAGGGAATTTTGCCGGAATCAAAACTCGATCTTTTACAGGGCACGCTGGATGTAATGGTTCTGCAGACGCTTTCGGTCCTCGGCCCAATGCACGGATATGGCATCGCGAGGCGCATTGAACAAGTCAGCAACGAGCAGGTGCTGCTGAATCAGGGCACGATTTACGCGTCGCTGGTGCGGTTGCAGCAGCGGAGCTGGATTACCGCGAAATGGGGCACCTCGGAAAACAATCGCAAGGCCAAGTTTTATTCGATCACCGCCAAAGGCCGCAAGCAGTTGAATGACGACATGGCTTACTGGCAGCGGTTGTCCGAAGTGATGGCGCGAGTGATGGCGATCGGGAAAGAAGAGAGCTTCCATGCGTGAATTTTTAAACCGGCTGATTTCATTCTTCCGAAAGGAAGACCGCGACCGCGAACTGGATGCGGAGTTGCGGGCACACCTCGATTTGGCAATCGACGAATACGTTGCCAAGGGAATGAGCCCGGATGAAGCGCGGCGGCAGGCGATGATTCGTTTCGGCGGTCTTGAGGCGGCAAAGGAGATGCAACGGGACGCGCGTTCCCTTCCCTTCTTAGAGTGCTTGCAACAGGATCTTCGCTACGCGTTACGTACGATGCGGAAGGAACCAGGTTTCACCGTATTCGCGTTGTTGATTGTGGCACTCGGGATTGGCGCCAGCACGACGGTGTTTAGTGTTCTGAATACTGTTTTGTTGCGGCCGCTGCCGTTTCGTGATCCCGCGCACCTGGTTTGGATCGCCAATGCGCCGCCGGAAGAAGGCATGTCGGCGCAAACCCTGCAGGTGCTGCCGTTTCTCGCATTGAAAGAACGGAATCACTCATTCGTAGATATGGCTGCCTATTTTGCGTTCTATGGAACAGGCGACAGCAAGCTGCAGGTAAACGGCGAGGTTGAGAGATTGAACGCGCTGCCGGTTTCGCAGAACTTTTTTCGGGTGCTTGGTGTGGAGCCGGAGCTTGGGCGATCGTTTTCGGCCGAGGAAGCTAAATGGCACGGACCAAAGGCGGTATTGCTGAGCCATGGTCTATGGGAGCGGCGGTTCGCTTCCGACCCGCATATTGTCGGGCAATCGATCACTCTCGATAACGAGCCGGTGAATGTGATTGGAATTCTTCCTGCCTCCTTTGACTTCGGATCTGTGTTTGCGCCGGGCACTCACATGGATCTCTATTTTGCTTTTCCTTTAAGTAAAGAAACCGATCAATGGGGGAACACGATTTCGGTGATCGGACGCCTGAAGCCGGGTGTCACATTGGGAGGCGCGCAAGCCGAGGCGACTGTATTGGGGAAACGCATTTCGGCGGAGCCGCATAAGCGGAACGACATTTCGCCCATGTTGATGCCGCTTCAGGAGCACGTCAGTGGAAAACTGCGTCCGGCGCTGCTCGTACTGGCCTGCGCGGTTGGCATGGTGATGTTGATCGTCTGCGCGAATCTGTCCAACCTGCTATTGGCCCGCGGAACGGCGCGGCAGAAAGAACTTGCAATCCGGAGCGCGCTCGGAGCAAGCAAGAAGCGGCTGGTGCGACAGATTCTGACGGAAAGCCTTTTGCTGTCGTTCTGCGGAGCGGCCTTGGGCTCGATCCTGGCATTTTTTGGCACGAAGACGTTGTCGCATTTGACCAGCTTCAATATTCCGCTGCTGGCAGACGTGCATGTCGATCCCGTCGCTTTGCTGTTTACTCTGCTTCTGACCGTCGCCAGTGGCGTGTTGTTTGGATTAGTACCGGCCATGCAGATACCGAAGATTACGGTGAACGATGCGTTGAAAGATCAGCATCGCGGCTCCACCGATTCACGCAGTCATACTTGGATCCGCGGAGCGCTAGTGGTCGCAGAGATTGCCTTTGCGTGTCTGCTGATGGTCGGTACCGGGCTGCTGATTCGCAGCTTCCTGCGAGTGTTGGATGTCGATCTTGGATTTCAACCGGCACGCGCGGCCGCGATGCGGGTGGATCCAAGCGCGCAGGTGCTGCGTGTGGATCCGGCGGGAAAATCGCCAACCGATTCACAGATCATAGCGTATTACGACGAGGTGCTGCGGCGCGTACGTGACATACCGGGCGTCGAAGCTGCTGGATTCACCGACGCGGTGCCTCTGGGACGGAACCGCACCTGGGGAGCTCCGGCACAGGGCGTCGCGTACAAGCGAGATGACTATCCGCTGGCCTTCGTACATATCGTGACGGAAGGTTATTTGAAGGCCGCCGGCATTCGGATGGAGGACGGACGTGAACTGACGGAGCACGATACCGCGGACAGCCAACAAGTCATTCTTGTGAATGAATCCCTCGGGCGCCGGCTATGGCCGGGACAGAATCCGATTGGACATTTCATTGTTACCGGCGGCGACAAACCGAGACTCGTGGTGGGCGTGGTAAGAGACGTGCGGCACCTGGCTTTGGAACAAGACGCCGGATCGGAAATGTACATGACGGTGCGACAAGTTCCGGACTACGGTTCGCTCTATCTTGTGGTGCGTTCCCGTATGACTGATTCCGCATTAACTACCAGCGTCCGGCGCGTGTTGTTACCGCTGGATTCGGGCCTTCCGAAGGAGCAATTCCATACCTTGCAGCAAGTCGTCGATCAAGCTGCTTCGCCTCGCCGCTTCATCGTGTCCCTGCTTTCGGGCTTCGCAGGTTTTGCTTTGATTCTGGCGTCCCTGGGCATCTACGCCGTTATCTCGTACTCGGTTGGACAACGCACTGCCGAGATCGGGATTCGCATGGCGTTGGGAGCTTCGCCGGGTAATCTACAGAAATCCATTTTGCTGCACACACTGGCGCTGTGTGCGGGCGGCCTGGTCGTGGGCGTAGTGCTTTCGGAGATGTTGACGAAGGCGCTCCGAAGTTTGCTCTTCGGTGTCACGCCCAATGATCCGGTTACGTTTATCGCGATGTTGGTAGTGCTGACGAGTGTTGCGGCCGCAGCGGGTTATCTGCCGGCGCGGAGAGCATCGAGAATCGATCCGATGATTGCGCTTCGCGCGGAGTAATCGCGGGCCTTCCCTCAGCGGAACGAGGCTTTGGCCGCTTCGGCGATTTCCGCTTCGGACAAATTACGAATCTTTGCGCCGATGGACCAGGTGTGGCCGAAGGGATCGACTATCTGGCCGTAACGGTCGCCCCAAAATTGATACATGAGAGGCATAGCAACGGTCGCCCCGGCAGCGACCGCCTGATTAAAAAGGGGATCGGCCTCGGCAACTTGAAGGTGGAGAACAACCGGCGAGCCGCCTAGAGCTTGCGGCGTCGAAGACTTACCGCCGCGGTATTCCGGAAAGTCGTCGGAGAGCATTAACGTAACGCCGTTCACCAGCAGCGCAGCGTGCATCAGGCGCTTGCCGTCTGGAGCGGCGTGCCGCGTGAGTTCCTCGGCATTGAATGCTTTCTTATAGAACTCGATAGCCGCTGCGCCATCGCTGACAAAGAGATGCGGTGAAAGAGCTGAAATCGGGCGTTCGTATGGATCGGGCATGGGTGTACTATATGCCAGCTTGAGGAACTCGCGCAAGACGCGCGGTGTCAGGCGAGCCACCCGGAGATGCCGCGGCAAATCGATCAGTTCCGCCGCAGAGCCCAACCCTCTGTATATTGCACCGCCTCAAGAATTGGCGAGTACGCCAATTTTTCGGCGTATTGCGAAAGAACGCGGCCCAGTTCGTCATTTTGTTCGCTGATACGGTCTATAACAGCGGCGATTCGGTCTATATCCAGCGAGGTAATGGCGTTGGTCAGTTCCTTTCGGAGTTCTGAGGACAGCGCGCCAATCGCCTCGTGCGGAATCGGACCAGGTCCGGGCTGAGTCGTCGCCGCTTCATATGTATAGCGGACGCCCAGGTGACGTGCTAGGCAATTCAACACCTCATCGGCTCGGAACGGCTTGCTTACAAAGTCGTCTACGCCAGCTGCCAACGCCTTTTCACGGTCTTCTGTAAATGCAAAAGCAGAAAGCATCGCGATCTTCACGTCCCGTCCTCCGTCAAGCGCCCGAATGCTCCGGGATGCTTCCAACCCATCCATTCCCGGTAGCCGCCAATCCATCCAGATGAAATGCGGGCGCCAACTTACAAATTTTTCTATGCCGGTACCAGCATCCTCGGCTACTTGCACGTGAAAGCCGGCATTCTGCAAATACCCTTCGAGCAAGAGCCAGTTTTCCCGCTGATCCTCAATAATGAGCACGCGGTACTCCGGTTGTCCTGGTTGCAGGCCGGTAACGCGCCCGCGCTGAGTCCCATAACTTCGAGCTATCTCCATCCTGTCGAGCTTCAGCACCGGAAGCTCGATCCGAAACAAGGATCCTTGGCCTAACTCGCTTTCCACCCGGATATTGCCACCCATCAATTCCACGAACTTCTTGGTGATCGCAAGTCCCAGGCCAGTGCCCTTTTGCGCCGACAGCTTGCCCGCTTGGATGAATGGCTCGAAGATGCGCGCCTGATCGTCTTTAGCAATTCCAAATCCCGTGTCCTGCACTTCGATCATCAACGTGCAATCTTTAGCGTCCGAATTGGATCGATGACTTACGCGCAGAGTAACGCTCCCCCGGTCTGTATACTTCACGGCATTGCCCACGAGATTAATTAGTATCTGGCGTAGCTTTTCGCCATCCGTCTCGACAAACTCACAAGCGTCGGCGCTTTCCACCAGCAACAGCGCGAGACCTTTCTCGTTCGCTCGGAGGCGCATAAGATCCATCACGCCGCTGACGAGATCGCGGAGATCCACTGGCGCATTTTCGATAACGACGCGGCCCGCATCAATCTTCGCCACGTCCAGTACGTCGTTGATCAGATTCAGCAGATGTTCACCGCTGCGGTTGATAACCTCCAAATCGCGGCGCTGCTTTTCAGAAACACGGCTCTCGCGCAGCAGATTAGAAAAACCAAGGATGGCATTCAAAGGCGTACGCAGCTCGTGGCTCATGTTGGCCAGGAAAATTGCCTTGGCCCGATTCGCCTCCTCGGCGGCATTCTTCGCAATCTCCAGCTCTTGGGTTCTCTGCGCCACTTGAATCTCCAGCCTGGCAGTCTGCAGCTGAAGTTGTTTCAGGCGCGAGCGGTACATCGCGAAAATGAGTCCGCCAATTACCAGCGAAGCAACGCTCTCAAACCACCAGGTCGCCCACCAATGCGGTAGAACGGTGATAGCTAGACTCGCGCCTTTGCTGTTCCAGACTCCATCATTATTCGATCCCTGAACTCGGAAGAAATACTTTCCTGCCGAAAGATTTGTGTAAGTCGCACTGCGCCGTCCACTATCCACCTCGTTCCACTGCGTCTCCAGCCCTTCCAACCTGTACCTGTACCGGTTCAATTTCGGAGCCATGTAACTCAATGCGGCGAACTCCACCGTGAAAATATTCTGGTTTGGACTAAGCGTGACGGCAGGCGTCGCCCAGATCGATCTCGTCAGCGGTGACTCGCCGCCCTCGCGTACGGGCTTGTTGAACAGAAGAAAACTGGTCAGTACCACCGGTGGAATATGGCGGTTTTCGGAAATCCGCTCCGGGTAAAAGACCGTCACACCGTCGCTGGAGCCGAAGATCATTTCACCGTCCGGCGCTTGACAGCTGCCTTCAGGTCCGTACGGGTCCTCTAAGTTCCCGGCCAAGCCATCTGATTCGGAGTAATTGCGAAACGTTTTCGTCTGCGGATCAAAGCGGCTGATGCCGTTGTGGGTGCCCAGCCAGAGGTACCCACGGCGGTCTTCCAAGATTGACTCGATGGCATTGTCGGACAAGCCATCGCGCGTGGTAAAGATGATGACACTTCCGCGGCCTCGATCCAATTGATTGAGTCCGTTCTTCGTCCCAATCCACAGCCGTCCCCTTCGGTCTTCCCGGATAGAAGTCACCTTGTTGTTACTAAGGCTCTGGGGGTCATCGGAGTTGTGAGAATAAGCTTTCACTCGCTGCGTTTTGGGATCGAAGCTGATCAGCCCCCGATCCGGAGTGCCCAGCCACAGCAACCCGGCTCGATCCTCCGTTAGGACCGGGAACGAAAGCTCCGAATCGAACGACTGGTTGAAATAGGAAGTGAAACGCCCTGTTCTCGCGTCAAGGCGATCCAGTCCGCCGCCCTGGGTTCCCACCCATAGCGTCCCTGCCCGGTCGATTAATAACGAGAGAACAGAATTACTGCTCAAACTGGTAGGGTCTTTTGGATTGTGCCGGTACGCGAAGAACCTTCCTGTCGTGCGATCATAGCGGTCCAGTCCCCCGCCGTAGCTGCCCAACCATAGTGCGCCTGACGGGTCTTCGCGGATTGCCGCGACTTTGTTGTACGAAAGGCTGTGCGGATCCTTCGGATTATGGTGATAAAACGTAAACTGTCCCGTTCGTGGATCCAGCCGGTTCAGTCCGTCTTCATCTCCGATCCAGAAGAAGCCCAGGCTATCGCCTTGTACCGACCAGATCATGTCGTCATGAAGGCTGTTCGGATTGCCAACCTGATGCCGATACTTTGTGAACGAGGGTTGCCCCGCCTGAAAGCGGCTTACCCCGCTTTGAGTGCCCACCCACATTTCTCCTTCGGCATCTTCGAGAAGATCGTAAACGGTATCGTTCGGGAGGCTGTTCGGGTTGCCAGGCTCATTAGAGTAGCGGGTGAACGTTTTGCGTTCGCGGTCGAGTTTCAGCAGTCCGCGGTCGATCGTACAGAACCATAAATCGCCGTCGCGGCCTTCGACGATCCCCTGCACGCCCGCTACGCTCTGGCTGGATGGTTCCTCAGGGTGGAATGAATAGCGTGTAAACTCACCCGTTTTCGGGTCCAACGCACTGAGCCCGCTTCCGAAAGCAGAGGCCACCCACAGAGTGCCGGAGCGATCCTCAAGAATAGAAGTGACGTAATTGTGACCGATGCTGTCCGGGTTCCCCGGATCGTGCAGGAAACGTTCAAAGCGGCCGCTGGTCCGCTCCAGTTTGTTGAGACCATCGGTTGTCCCGACCCAAAGATTCGATTGCCTGTCTTCGTAGACAAACATTACGTTGTTGCCGCTCAGGCTGGCGGAATCCTGAGGATTGTGCCTGTAATGGATGAAAGTTCGGGTTTCCGGCTCAAAGCGATCAAGTCCGGCGCCGGTGCCAACCCAAAGTCTGCCGCTGCGATCGCGATAGATATAGTTGACAAAGTCGCTACTCAAGCTCGCCGTGTCGCCCGCTTTATTGCGATAGTGCGTAAACGTATCGCGGCTTGGATCGAGCCTATCGAGACCACCAAAGCGGGAGCCGATCCAGAGACTGCCATCCAGATCCTTGTACAAGGCCATGATGGTGTCGTCGCTGACGCTATTGGGGTCCCCGCGCTCAAAGCGATACGCTTTGAGACTGTAGCCGTCGTACTTGTACAAACCGTCTGTCGTTGCGAACCACAGAAATCCGTAGTCATCCTGCACAATCTTTTGCATCCGGCTGTGAAGGGATTCCCCATTTATGGAGAGCGGAGTAAAGCGGATATCGTGCTTGTTAATGACTGGCAGCTCTATTAACCCAGGCATGGCGCTGTTTTGCTGCGCGCCCGCCAGGCAGGCGGCGGCGATGAACACAACGATTACTTGAAGAGCGGAAACCTGCGCGCGTCGGATAGCAGCCGACCAGATCGCCGCTTGCCAGCAATTCCCCATTTTTGCTATTCGCAAGCATACCCTGCATTGAGCTCGATGAAGCTCGATACGCCGAGCCGCGGGTATGGCCTTAGTGCTCTGGGCACGATCCCGCAGCCGTAGCAGCATGCGGGGCATGCGAAGCGTCGGCCCGTATTGCACAACAACAGCCATCCACTATGCGAGCTGATTGTACAGATTGCCTAGAAGAGACCGGCGGCATCGCGATCACGCGGAGCTTGTGACGGCTCACCAGCGCAGCCACGTCTGCATCGTCGAGGAACGCGGGGCCATCCAGCCGCAGAAAATACATTACCGACGATACGCTGTTGCTGTGTGACAAGCCCAGCAGATGCCCGAGTTCATGCACTGCTGTAAGAAACAGTTCTTCCGAGCTTACGGAAGCTCTTGGATTGAACGCGATCCAGCCCTGAAACGTAGGGCTGCCGGGGAATTGCGCGCGCGCGATTTCGGCCGGCTTGAAGAGCGCCGGAGATCCATCAAGCACTTGAACGGCGCAGTTCCGGCCGTTTTCTTCGTGCCAATTCATATCAAGGATGGTGGCCCAGAAGTTCATGGCGCGCCCAAATTCCGCCGCCACGTTCTGGTTCGACGTAGAAAACCGGACGCCTAAATCCATGTGCATACGCTGCAGGAGTTCGCTGTGCCGGTCGCAGGGAGAGTAATCCCCGGTCCATTCGCCTGGCCGCTGCGCCGCATTTAGGACACAAGCGAGTGTAAGGCAAAGTATAGCTAATCTTTCTGGCATGCGACTCTGCACGCCGGGTGTGATGCTTCTAACCAGGGCGGGGTAGAAAAAATTAAAGTTCTCCAGCGGCCCTTAGATCCGTGATATCTGCATCCGGCCTGCAAGAAACCTGTTTCATCCAACGAAATTAAACTGGATCCGCTGCAGCTTAACTTCATCATTCTTGCCGGTACTATTCTTTTTCGCGGTTAGAAGAATTCGATGGCAAGAGAACAATGATAAACCCTTGGACAAAGCACGCATTCTCAGTAGCGTTATCATGCCTGCTGGTCACCAGCACTGTGCCCTTTCAGGCTGACGGTCAGCAGCCGGCGCCCACTGCATATGCTGGAGCGGGCGCGCCACTATCTGCGGATGCGCTGCAACAACTTGCAGCGCCGATCGCACTGTATCCGGACGCCCTGGTTGCGCAGGTCCTTGGTGCCACGACTTTTCCCGACCAGGTTGCTGCCGCCAGTAATTGGCTTCACCAGCAACCCAATCTTAACGGCGCATCGCTTATGCAGGCGGTTGATGCCCAGCCGTGGGATCCCAGCGTAAAGGCGCTTACTCAGTTTCCGTCGGTCCTCGACAACCTGGCGAAGAATCTGAGTTGGACTTCGGCACTCGGAGAGGCATATAACACTCAACCAGCGGATGTCATGACAGCGATCCAGGTGCTGCGCGCCAAAGCGCAGGCCGCCGGCAACCTGAAGTCAGGCTCACAGATTACAGTCGTGCAGCAATCACCGCAGGTGATTGTCATTCAACCTACTAGTCCACAAGTGGTCTACGTCCCGCAGTACAATCCAGCAGTTGCCTACGGCACCACTTATGTGACCCCAGGGTACAGTACTGCCGCTGTGGTGACGACCGGGCTGCTTGCATTTGGAGCCGGCATCGCCGTCGGAGCCGCGATAAGCAACAACCAATGTTGCGGTTGGGGTTACAGCTATTGGAACTGTAACTGGCACGGCGGGGCGGTGCAATACAGAAGCACAACTTACTACGGAAATACGGCATGGCGTGGAGGCGCGTACGGTTCCAGTGCCACCGCATATGGCCCGAACGGGGCCGCGCGAGTTGGGAATGCCTACAATCCTTCCACTGGAACGTATGCTCGTGGCGCGTCTACCGCAACTCCTTACGGTACACAGAAAGTGGGTCAGGCTTACAACCCGAACACCGGAGCCTATGGCGCAACGCATCAAGCCTCCAACGCTTATGGCAATTACGGAAGCTCGGTTGTCTCGAAGAATGGTCAGTCTGCCTACACGCAGCATCAGACTACTGCGCAAGGATCGGTAGGGACGGTACAAACTTCGGCCGGTGGCAAGGGCGCTGCAGCAAGTGGCGCATACGGCAACGCTGCCGCAGGCCAGGCGGCAAATGGCGACAAGTATGCGGCGGCAAACGGAAATGTATACAAGAACACGGGGGGCGGTTGGCAGCAAACCCAAGGAACCAGCTCCGCAGCCTCACATGGGTGGGGAGGGCAGGAAAAGAGCACCGGCTCGGCGGCCTTTAGCGGAGGCGGCTGGCAATCGAGGGCCGACAGCGCTCGTGGTTCGGCAAGCCTCAGTGGTGCCCGGGGCGGTATGCATCGCAGGTAGTCCAACCGTGGCAATGTTGAGAGAGTATGACTGATCTTTTGAAGGAGATGTTATGACGCTCAAATACCGTGGAATCGCATTTACGGCAGCGCTACTGCTTTTGGCTGTAGTCCTGTGCGTCGCCTCTTGCAGGAAATCCGAAAAAGTTTCGGCGAGAGTGTTTAGTTCGCCGGAGGAAGCGGGTGATGCGCTGCAACTGGCAGCGAAGTCAGACGATCAAAACGCACTGCTGGCAATTTTCGGTCCGGATTCGAGACAGATCATTTTTTCCGGCGATCCTGTGCAGGACAAGAGCGGTATCAACGCATTCGTGACAGCGTATGGGGTTATGCACCGCTGGCGCCAGATGGCGGATGGCGGTCAAATTCTGATAATCGGAGCTGACAATTTTCCATTGCCCATCCCATTAAAGAAAAACGCGAATGGGCAGTGGTTCTTCGATACGATTGCGGGAAAGCACGAGATTCTGGCACGGCGCGTTGGCCGCAATGAACTGGCAATTATCGACGTCTGCCGAGCGGTGGCTGACGCACAGAAGGAGTACTTTTCTCAAGTCCACGATGGTGCGAGTACAAGAAATTACGCTATGAAGTTCATCAGTGACCCTGGCAGGCAGAACGGGTTGTACTGGAAGTCGCCGGAAGGTCAGCCTGTGAGCCCACTCGGGCCGATGGTAGCGTTTGCGACCGCCGAAGGATACAGCGCCAATCCGGGCGCCCATGCGCCCTTCCAAGGCTACTACTTCCACATGCTGAAAGGGCAAAGTCAAAGAGCGCCGGGCGGCGCGCTGGAATACGTGGTTGACGGAAGACTGACACGCGGCTTCGCATTCCTCGCCTATCCGGCGGAATACGGCAACTCGGGAGTGATGACGTTCATGATCAATCAGGATGACGTGGTGCTCCAAAAGGATTTAGGGACCACTACGACCCAAACTGTAACGGCAATGACCGAATTCGATCCCGATTCTAGCTGGAGTCCCGTCGAGCAGTAAACAGTTTCGCCTGCGAGGCTGGCTGGCAAGCACGGCTCCGCGCATCCGTTCAGCGAAACTCATCCCGCCAATTCTGACCACCAAAATTCCGGCGCCGGCCTAAACGTCAGCGCGCGCGAATCGAACAATCGCATTGCCGTTTCCGTCCGTCGATCCCGGCGTTGGGCTATGGTTATAGGCTCCGGACCGTGGATTCACCTGTGAAATCATTGAGTTTTCAAGTGCTCTCGCATCTGACGCGCTGCCCGTTGTCAATCAAATTGCTATGAACTCGGGTACGATCCTGATCGTCGACGACGAATTGGAATCGCTGCAACTGTTGACAAACATTCTGCGCGCCGAAGGCTATCAGGTCAGGCCCGCCGATAACGGCGAACTCGCTCTGTGCTCGATACGCGACAAACCTCCGGATCTGATCCTGCTTGATCTTCGGATGCCCGGATTAGACGGGCTGGAAGTCTGCCGCCGACTCAAAGCCCGCACCGAAAGTCGCGACATCCCCATCATGTTGATCAGCGGATCGCAGAATTCGGACGAGCGGATTCAGGGGCTGGAACTGGGCGCGGTGGATTTCATTTCCAAACCGTTTCGCAAAGAAGAGTTGCTTGCGCGCGTCCACACACACCTGGAACTCGGGCGATTGCGTGCCCATCTCGAAAGGCGCGTCGCTGACCGAACCGCCGAACTCATGCTTGCCAACCAGCAGCTACAGCAGGATCTGGTTGAACGCACACTTGCCGAGCAGACGTTACGCGAAACAGAAGCGCGCTTCAGGAATATGGCGGATACGGCGCCTGTTTTGATCTGGATGGCCGGTCCTGATAAGCTCCGTACATTTTTCAACAAGACATGGTTGGACTTCACCGGTCGTGCAACGGCCGAGCAGTTGGGCGAAAACTGGATCTCCGCTGTACACGCCGATGACCGACGTCGCTGCTACGAGACATACTCTTCTTCCTTCGAAGCTCGCCGGCCTTTTCAAATGGAATATCGTCTCCGCCGGGGTGATGGAGAATACCGCTGGGTTCTGGAAACAGGCGCTCCCCGACTCGAACCGGCAGGCGCGTTCGTTGGCTATATCGGATCCTGCATCGATCTCACCGAAATCAAATTGAGCCAGGAGCGAACGCTTGCAAGCCAAAAGCTGGAAAGCCTTGGCATGCTTGCAGCCGGACTCGCTCACGACTTTAACAATATGTTGGGAACAATCTTCGCGGAGGCGGATCTCGCCTTTACAGAAATTCCTTCCGATTCTCCACCGCGAAAAAATCTCGAGCGGATCTGTGCGGTAGCAACGCGGGCTTCTGAAGTCCTCAACTTATTGATGGCGTATGCCGGGGGTGAAAAGGAGGAGACAGCGTTCGAAGCGGTGGATCTCTCTTCGCTCGTTGAGGACATGCTCGGTCTGTTGAAAGTTTCCATTTCGAAGAAGGCGACATTGGAAACCAGCTTCGGCAGAAGTTGCCCCGTCATCCGCGCAAACTCGATACAACTCCAGCGCGTCTTTATGAACCTCGTTACGAACGCGTCGGAAGCCCTCGGCGAATCTGAGGGAATCATCCGTGTCAGTACGAAATCCTTTCGCAAAAGTGATGCCACGCGCAACCCCGAAACAGCTGGTTCGCCGGAAGGCGACTACGTTCTGCTCGAGGTCTCTGATACGGGCTGTGGGATGACCCGGCAGGCCTTCGCAAAGGCCTTCGATCCGTTCTATACAACCAAGTCCATGGGGCGGGGCCTCGGATTGTCCGCTGTTCAGGGGATTGTTCGTTCGCATGGAGGGGCCATTCATGTCACCAGCACGCCGGGACAAGGGTCTACGTTTCAAGTATTCCTGCCGTGCGCTTGCGCCGCAAAGGCAGCACCCGAACTCCACAATACGGCTCCTCAGACGGAAATCGGGTCGGCCGGGCAAGTCATTCTTCTTGTCGAAGATGAAGAAACGCTTCGATTGGTCCTCTCGCTATCTCTTCAGAAGAATGGATTCACCGTGCTGGAAGCGGCAGACGGGCGGGCCGCCCTCGACCTGACCCGCGACCGTGCCCAGGAGATTTCTGCAATCGTGCTGGATTTGAATTTGCCTGAAATTTCTGGCACGGAAGTGTTTCGGGAATTCCGGCGAATTCGTCCAGAAGCCAAAGTCGTAATCACCAGTGCATACGAGAGCGAGAGAGTACAGAACTCGTTCGGAATTACCGAACAGGCAGGTTGCTCGTTTGTCAAAAAGCCGTATCGCATCGCTGAGCTCCTCAGCGCACTCCGCGCGGTTTTGCAGCAAGATGAAGCGCCCGCAAGGAGCGAGATGAGCAAAACCTAGCATTTTTGGATGACTTATCCCGAACTCGGTACGCGCGACACATCCGTACCGGTTATCCGTCAAACGGGTATGACACCGAAACCCATTTGGGAGCGGCTGAATATTGAGCAGCTGTTTACGCAGTTTGTCGCCTGGCTGCCATCTCTGCTCGCCGCCGTATTGATTATTGTTTTCTTCTGGTTGCTCTTTCGCGCAACCCGCTCGCCGCTTCGCCACGTTCTGGCCAGAACCGGGTTCGAGGCGGCGCTCATCGGCATGCTGATCAACGTCTACCGCTTCGGGTTGATCGCGTTCGGGCTGATCATGGCAGCCAGCCAGCTCGGGATCAATGTTGGCGCGGCGCTTGCCGGGCTTGGCGTACTGGGCCTCACAATCGGGTTCGCAGCCAAGGATTCATTGAGCAACATCATGGCCGGATTCCTTATCTTTTGGGACAAGCCCTTTCACGTGGGTCAGTGGGTCACGGTCGGCGCGCATTATGGCAAGGTGGCTGAGATCACCATGCGCACGACACGAGTACAGACGCGTGATAATAAATGGATCGTCATTCCAAACGCGACGGTTATCGATCAGATCCTTATCAATCACTCGACGAATGGCGAGACACGCCTGCAGATCCCGATCGGCATCGGCTACAAGGAAGACATCGCCAATGCCCGAACCGTCATACTGAAGGCAGCTCAACAGGTAAAGTACGTTCTTAGCAATCCGGCCCCGGCTGTCGTACTCAATGATTTGGGTGCATCAACTGTAGACCTGCTGCTCTTCGTTTGGGTCGCTGACGCCCAGGATGAAAAGCCCGCCTTCTTCGCAGTCCTCGAAGCCGCCAAGTACGCGCTCGATAAAGCCGGCATCGAGCTTCCCTTCCCTCAACTCGATCTGACGGTTAGATCCGTCGAGCAGCCGGTTTGGGAAAATGCCGCCGCCAAGCTCTTGCCGGCAATTGGCCGCTGATCGCGCCGGAAGATCGTCACTTTTGCAGTTGACAAGGGCCCTCTTCGCGTCCATGCTATCGGCAGAGGGTCTCATGCGCGGGGATGTAGTTGTCTTCTCTTTCACTCTCCTGATTGGCTTCTGCTCCTTAAGCGCCGGTCAGGATGTTGTGTCCGCGTCGTCAGGCGTTGTCCAATATTTCGAAGGCGCCGTACTGTTGGACGAGAAGCCGGTTGAACACAAGGCGGCGGTGTTTCCCAGTCTCAAAAACGGCTCGGTCGTTCGGACGGAAAAGGGGAGAGCCGAACTGTTGCTCACTCCCGGCGTGTATCTCCGCCTGGACGAGAACAGCGCTCTTCGCATGAAATCGAACTCTCTCGTGGACACGCGCCTCGAAGTCGTCGCCGGCCGCGCAATTATCGATAACCTGAACGCCGCTCCCGGTTATCGCGTCGCGCTCGTGTTCAATGACTCGACAGTTCGCTTTGAGAAGCCAGGTATTTACCGTATCGACAGTGAATTGGGCGAACTGGAACCTTACACCGGCGAAGCCGAAGTCACGCATCGGGACTTCACATTAAAAACAGTATCGACACTCGTGGATGACTCGCACATCTACTACTTCAGCCTCGGAATGACAACGGGCAAGTTTGGCGAGGGTGCAACCGACGAATTCTACGATTGGGCTCATAACCGTAGCGAGATGATCGCGGACCAGAACCAAATGGCTTCTGCTCAACAGGATGAATCGAATGACCCAGACCCTGGGGCCGCGATTGCCGGGATCCCTTCGCCGTTTTCGCCTCCGAGCTATTCTGGCATCCTCTCTCCCAGCGTCGGATCGTTCTACGGAAGCGTCATTCAGCCGCCCTACCTTTACGCTCAACCGTCATTCTTTGGCTTCTTTCCACCCTCTTATGGCATCCTTTTCTTGCCGGAAAGACATCATTGGCCCAACGGAACGAAATTGCCCCCCACCTCGGGATTTCGTCCAAGACCAACCCGCTGGCCTGCCGCAACGCAGACCACCATCTCTTCCTATGGCGCCGGTACGGCAACGCACCTTCCCGTGCACCCCGCTTATGGCTCAGTGCCGATGCCCTCAGGAATCTTCGTGCCGCGCACAACTGCTCCCGGAGTAGGACTCCGCCCTATAGCGCCCCGCCCTGTGGCGCCCCGGCCTGTTTCACCCGGCCCCGTCGCGCCGCACATGACGATGCCGCACGTTGCGGCCCCGCACGCTGCGATCGGCCATCGCTAGGATCAAACTCGCTACTGTTTCGGCGCGTAGTACCCCGTCCTCCAGCGCATTTTCAGTCCGGACAAGCCGTCCGGCGGCTGTAACTTCACTTCTACTTTTCTAAACGTTCCGTCCCGGTTCGGGTTCGAAGGCGCGTAGGCCAGAATGTACTCGTTGCGAAGCTCAATCCCGATTCTCTTTGCAATGCCTGGCAGCGCGCTGAAGGAGCGCGCCGGAAAAACCCGCCCGCCGGTCTGTTCCGCTATCGCGGCCAGTAAGCCGGGCCCTGACACCTCCGCAGCCGTCAGTCCAACGGACAGCACAGGTTCGAACACCCCCATGCAATAGACCTGAATATCGGCATGCTGCACAACCTCCTTGATCTCAGGACCGGAGTAGCGGCTGTTGTTATCGCCGCCATCCGAAAGAATCAGCAGCGCCTTCCGCGGATTCTTGGCGTTTTTCATCTCGTCCAGGCCAAGGTGCACGGCATCCAGTAACGCCGTCAGCCCGCCCGAGCGTACCGAACTCATCTTGTCCGCGATCGCATTCCAATCCCGCGTAAAACCAAGCGCCAAGTCCGCCCGGTCGCTGAACTCGATCAGGAACGCCTCATCATTAGGATTCATAGTTTTCAAAAACTCTGCGACGGCATTCTTGGACACTTGGAGTTTCCCTCCCATGCTGCCGCTGACATCCACCAACAGACCGATGGATAAAGGCGCATCTTCGTCTGCAAATTGCGACACCCGCTGTTTTACTCCATCCTCGAAGACCGAAAAGGAGTCTCGTTCGATGTTCAAGACAAAGTGGTTTGCAGCATCGGTAACGCTGACCGGGATAACAACTAACGTACTGTTGGCGCGGAGCGTGAAATCTGACTGCGGCGCTGCTCGCGGCGCGTTGAAGAGCAGACAAGCAAACAAAACGATCGAGCCGCGGAGCAAGCGAGGTTGCAACAAATCTTCCCCGAATTCGACCTGAGTTTACCAATTTCGTTTTGGCAGATAGGCACGGGCCGAAGCGCCTACACATGGCTGCGCGAATCCGGTATATACTGACCGTCCAGAACCAACCGAGGGCAGACCCGGTCGAAGGAGTGGAGGATGCGCAGCTGTAAATTCGTACTCTTGTATGCTCTGACGATATCGGCGTGGGCCGGATACTTGACGACCCAACGGGCCGCCGCCGTCAATCTCAAGAGCAACCAGATCGGCGGTGTTGTTTCCAGCGGCAACGGATTGGAGGCAGGTGTTTGGGTGATTGCCGAAACGACCGATCTGCCTACCCGTTTCATCAGGGAGGTCGTCACTGACGATCAAGGCCGCTACCTGATTCCGGCTCTTCCCCGCGCGACATACTCGGTTTGGGCGCGCGGTTACGGACTGATGGATTCAGCAAAGGTTCGCAGTCAACCGGGAAAGCGAATCGATCTGAAAACGGCGGTTGCGCCGGACGCGAAAACTGCTGCGCAGTATTATCCCGCGAACTACTGGTACGCCATGCTCCACATCCCTGCTGAGAACGAGTTTCCCGGTACCGGCGCACAGGGAAACGGGATTTCACCGAACATCAAAACGCAGGGACAGTGGCTGCACTTAATCAAGACGGATAGCTGCGAATCGTGCCACCAGCTCGGCAACAAATACACGCGGACAATTCCAGAGCTCTTTACTCACTTCGATTCACCGGCCCAGTCCTGGCTGCGGCGCGTGCAGTCGGGGCAGGCAGGCAACGCTATGGTTGGCGGGCTCGCCCAGCTCGGCCCTGAGCGGGCAACGGCAGAACTCGCAGATTGGACCACGCGCATTGCAAACGGCGAAATGCCCGCGGAAGCGCCGCCGCGGCCGCAGGGGATCGAGCGCAACATAGTCATCACGCAGTGGGACTGGGCGGACGAAAAGGCATATCTGCACGATGAAATCTCAACCGACAAGCGGAACCCGCGCGTAAACGCAAACGGCCTGATCTACGGATCTGCCGAAGAAAGCCGCGATTACCTGCCCGTGCTCGACCCCGTGCACCACACCATTAGCAGGGTCAACGTGCCGTATCGTGCTCCGGACACGCCGGGGCAGCCAAAGCCGCTCCAGCCCTCCGCGTTCTGGGGCGATGAAGCGATCTGGGATAGCCACACCACGGTTCACAACCCGATGTTTGACGGACAGGGACGTCTCTGGTTCACCTCGCGCATTCGAGCAAACAACGATCCTGAATTTTGCAAAGCCGGTTCTGATCTGATTTCCGCGAAGCTTACCCCGGTTGAAAGATCCGGGCGTCAATTGGCCATGTACGATCCCGTTAGCAAGAAAGTATCTTTGGTCGATACCTGCTTCAGCACGCACCACCTCGTGTTCGCGTCGGATGCCAACAATACGTTGTGGACCAGCAGCGGAGGCGGTGGCGGAGTAGTGGGATGGCTGAACACCCGCCTCTGGGACGAGACGCACGATGAACGCAAATCGCAGGGCTGGACAGCGTTGGTGCTGGACACGAATGGCAATGGCAAACGCGACGCTTATCTCGATGCCGGGCAGAAAGTATTGACCGCGCCCAGCGGCGAGAGTCTGGGCACATCGTCCGCCATAAACGGAGCCGCCGACTCTACGCACGACACGCGACTGAACGCGGCATTCTATGGACTCGCGGTCGGCACAGATGGGATGGTCTGGGGCAGCGTGCTAGGGTTCCCGGGCGGGCTTGTGCGCATAAATCCCGGGACAAATCCGCCGGAAACCGCGCTGGCCGAATACTACGAGGTGCCTTGGCACAACCCAAAGGCGCCGGTGTCGGGCTTTTCGCCGCGTGGAATGGATATCGATCGCAACAATGTTGTCTGGGTGGCGTTGGCAAGTGGACATCTGGCCAGCTTTGACCGGCGCAAATGCAAGGGCCCGTTGAACGGTCCGCAAGCCACGGGTCAGCACTGTCCCGAAGGGTGGACCCTCTATGCTACGCCGGGACCGAAATTCCGTGGCGTTGAAGCGTCCGGAAGTGCCGATTCACACTACTACGATTGGGTGGATCAGTTCGACACTCTCGGGTTGGGAAAGGACACGCCCATCATCACGGGCAATTCCTCCGATTCCCTGCTCGCGCTGGTAGACGGGAAGTTCGTTATCCTGCGCGTCCCTTATCCGCTTGGGTTTTTTGCCAAAGGCATGGATGGACGGATCGACGATACGAACGGCGGCTGGAAAGGCAAAGGCGTCTGGACCACCTGGGGAACGCGCACTCCGTTTCACAGCGAAACCGGCAAAGGGACAACCAGCAAGGTTGTGCATTTTCAGATCCGGCCGCATCCGCTCGCCGACTAACACAGGCACATCCCGCAAATGCACTCCAGGAACTTGGCCCATAACCGGGCGAGCGCAGCTCGTCGCATGCCGGCGTTGCTTATTCAAACAGCCGCGGCGCGAAATCGTTCAGATCGCGGCGCCAGGTTTGCCACTCGTGGGCCGTACCTTGAGATTCAAAGTAGATCACGTTCACGCCCGATTGCCGGAGCGCGTCCGCGGCTTCTTTGATGCCCATCCTAAACTGACCCTCTTCGGTGCCGACGCCGAGCCATAGAAGCTTGACCCGGCTGTTGAATGCCTTCGGGTCGGCAAATGCTCCGTCGAACGCCGTTTTGGTATCGAAGCCACTGGGGCCGCCCGTATTGAGACCGTGGATGATTGGACCGCTGAAAGAACCGATGTATGCAAAATCTCCGGTGTGACGAAGAGCGATGAAGAGGGTCTGCATGCCGCCCATCGAGAGTCCTGCCATCGCGCGGTGTTCCCGGTCGGGAATCGTTCGATATGTCCGATCGACATCGGGAATTAGGTCGTTCAGGACTACGTCCTCAAACGTGCGAAAGGCTTCCTGGTAGTCGCGCTGCGAGGCCCCTGGGCCGAAATTAGCCGGCGCCTGTCCGGCTCGCGTTGCGTACCCGTGATCCATCACAACGATCATCGGCTTGCTTTTTCCGGCGGCGATCAGATTATCCAGGATGAAGTTTGCTTTGCCTTGGCGAGTCCATCCGGTCTCGTCTTCTCCTGCGCCGTGCTGCAGAATCAATACCGGATAGCGGGTGGAGAGGTTTTTGTCGTAGCCCGGCGGCGCGTACACCAAACAGCGTCTCCAGTCGCCGGTCACCTTTGAGAAATACCAGTGTTCCCGCACCTCGCCATGCGGAACCTGCTTGACGTTGTAAAAGTCAACTCCGGGCTCAGGGATTTCGATGCCGCTGGTTTCCTTACCGTAGCCCATATACGTCCTGCTTCCGGGATCGTTCACCTGCACGCCGTCAACAAGAAACCAGTAGTAGTGAAACCCGGGAACGATTGGCGAGGTGGTGATACTCCATACGCCGTCTGCGCCCTTTGTCATGGGCAACGGATTTTTCGACAGCGCGCCCGCAAGTTCAACTGTGCGTGCATCGGCTGCTTTCAGCGTGAACTGAGCCCGGAGATCCGGAAAGACTCGCGGACTCTGGGCGTTGCGGACGTTAGTGGTTGCTGGCCCCGAGTTCATTTCGTTTGCGCGGACGATGTATAGAGAGCCGATAATGGCCAGCGCCGAGAGGAACGCTGTAACACCCTTCATGCGTGTAATCGTATCGCGTAGGACAGCCACGATTGGTGTCACTATCAGTGCCATCAACCCCTGACGTCTTCTTCTCAATGAGCGGATGACGAGCGCCTGTTATCCGCAGACTTCTCTATCTCCGAATTCATCTCGCCGCCAATCAGGATTGCGCCGTTGGTTACATACAGCCACAGCAGCAACATGGCGACGCCTTTCAGCCGGCCGAACGAGACGTGGTAGTCATCGATGTGTTCGAAATAGACGCGGCCTGCCAGCGCTGCGCCCACCCAGAGAGCAGCCGCCAGAAGAGCGCCGGGAGTGCTCCACTGCCATCGCCTGTTCTGTAAACTCGGCGCGAAACGATAGAGCATGGAAAACCAGAACAGCAGAACGATGATCAGGACGACGGATTCAATGAAGCCCAGGGGAATGTGGGCGTGCACGCGTGAACGCAAAGTTGCGCCTAGCGCAACAATACCCAGCGCAAAAGTAGTAATGAAAATCAAAGCCAAGGTGAGCCCCCCGATTGTGACTGCCAGTTGCCGCCAGTTCCGGCACTCCTTCACCTCGTATGCAGTGTTCAGTCCATAGATCATTGCCCAGGTACCGTTGCACCCCGCCCAGAGAACGCCGGCGACAGTTGTGAGAAATCGCCAGCCTGGCAGTTGTACCTTGTCGAAATCGGCAACAACGGAGTTAACTGTTTGGACGATGTCGCGCGGCAGGAGCTTGCCTGCGGCCTGCACGAGCGACTGCTGCACCTCCGGAGTGATGCCAGAAACATGTTTGGCCGCCATGTCGAGCATCAACAGCCCGGGAAAGATGGCGAGAAAGTGGTAGAAAGCCATGCGGCCTCCCTGCCCGAACACGGCGTCCCGCCAACTCTCGCGAATTGTCCTGCGAACGAGTTCAGGAAGCGATAAATGGCCGAGGGTCACACAGGTAGTTTATTTGTCCCAAGGCGAACTGCAATGTTCACCGCTGCTAGCCTCCAGCTCCGATTTGCGTTACCCTGCGGGGTGCCCTATCGCATCGAGATCGATTGTCCACCTCCGGACGCGTTTGACCGGCTTGTGGAATTGGGAGCGCTGGATGTCGAGCCGGTCGGCAACGGAATGGCCGCCATCCTGCCTGACGGCGTGACGGCGGAGATCGTGACCGATGCATTGGGTGTGTCGAGCGTCATGGTTTCGGCCGCGGTTGCGCGAGATGACGGCTCAGTGTGGATGCTGAGTCCACGAGCGGTTCGTGTTGGACCTGTTCTGATTAGCTCAGCTGAGACGGACGCTCCGCTCGAAGCGCTGCGGTTAACCGATTCCGCGGCCTTTGGAACGGGACATCATCCCACCACAGCACTGTGCGTGGAAGCCATCCAGGAGACGCTGCATGTGGAGCGTGCCGGCAGCATTCTCGACGTGGGCACCGGATCGGGCATTCTAGCCTTATCGGCGCTACTGATGGGGGTGCCGCAAGCCGTGGGTATGGACATCGACGCGGCCGCGCTGAAAGTTGCAGCGGAGAATGCGCGCCTGAATAACCTGGCTGACCGGTTGCGTCTCGTGCTTGGCGGCCCCGATGTCCTCAATGGCAGTTGGCCGCTTGTTGTCGCGAACGTGCAGGCCGCTCCTCTGATTGAGATGGCGCCGATTCTGGTGCGTCGCGTCGGCACTCGGGGGACGCTGATTCTCTCGGGGATCCCGTGGGCGCTCGAATCTGAAGTAAGACGCGCCTACCAGAATTTCGGAATGCAGCATATCGGATCGAACACGCGCGGCGGGTGGACTGTGCTGATGGCTCAGGCTTCCTGGTGAGCATCAGTGAAAAGAATACGTTGCGCCGAACGTAAACGCGAACGAGTTCTTTTTGAACCCGATCGGCGCGTTGTTGACATAGTCGTCGACAGCGCCGACCGTGAATCCTAGGCGGCGATATACCGGGAACGTCAGCTGTGCATCGATATCGCCCGAGGAAGCCCTGGTATTGCTCTTGGCCGGGATGTAATCAGCGGTTTGCGTAAAAGTGATATTGAGCGGGAACTTGTAAAGATACACGTCACCGAAAGTAGCCCCAATCAGGTTGTTGTTCTGGTTCGAATTCGTAAATTGCTGATGAACGTACGAAACGCCCGCTTTAACGTCGAACGTTTGTTTGTCGCTGTTAAGAACATGGAACCCAAGTCCGCCGCCGTAATCCTGCTGCAGATCCAACCCTTGCGAATAGTTGTGATCGGCAATCGCCTGCACAAACGCGAACAGCCTCGCGTGCAGATACCAGTCCTGTTCCGCATCGACATGGAGAATGGAGATCTTCGTCGTCGGCGTTGCCGGTGCGCTAATCTCTCCGTATTCCTGATACAGATTGACCAGGGTACGGCGTCTTGTATCCAGCCACGTCTCATCGGGCACGACGCGAGTCAAGTTAAGCGCGGTTGTATAGCTTTGGCTCTTCTGGGTCGAGTTGGTGTACGCAATGCCTACAGTGATTTTGTCGCTCCATCCTTCAAAGAAATTTCGCCGTCGAAAGGCCCGCCGAAAAGCAGCTTCGTTCACAAGCTGCGCAACGTTTGTAACGGGCAGGGTCTGCGGCGCGGCTTCGGACGGTGGCTTTATCTGCACCTGCTGATCCGCCGCCACCACGGTCCCCAGTGGCACTGCGCCCTGGTCCTTAGGGCCGCGCAGTTTCACGCCTTTGGTAAGCACCGCGAACTCCGTCGATGTATGAAGTTCCTGAACCTTGCTCCAGTTAACGGTCACCTGCCCCGCCGCATCGCTTTTGAATACAACTGAAAGATCATTTGAGCTGACAAGGTGACCGACGAATTTCTCGCCATCTTTACAGATAAGAATGTCCGGTGTCTGGCTCTGACCCGTAGCTTGTGCGTAGCCGCAAATTACCGGCAGAAGAACACCAATGGCCAACATTGCCGCGCGGCTAGCGCCGCTGCGAAGGAGTCTTACCCCTCCAGACCGGGCCGCAAAACACTTCCCGCAGCGAAATTGGATGATGCAGTCCCTTGCTGGCTTAATCGCCTTACAGGATGGCCCGCGCTTCTTTGTATACATTGCGCCTCCCATGAATACGGCACCGGCAGCCGAGACAGCATTAAATAACTGCTACTACTACTTGCCTCCTCCGGCAAAGCGCGCCAATCAAAGCACCACGAATGGCCGCCACGCCCGCACTGGTCCCGTCCGCTTGTCCGTAGCTTGCGCTCGATACCAGCCGAAAAGTCGGATGTTCGCCGGACGGAGTTCGATGGAATTTTTTTGAAGAGCCGCGCCGGCCGGCACGCGTACAGCGGCAAGCAGGTCAAATCACCATGGCTGAAGTAATGTCGTGGCGTGTTGGCCTTTTACCTGGCGAGACAAAGGACTGCGCGCATAGTCACGTTCGGAACGACGTCGGCGAGGGGACAATTGAGCTGACTATCGAATTCAGAAATACGATTACTTGCGAGGATGTTAGGATGATGCGCGAAGGTCAGCCTCTACGCTTGACCGTGCGGGAGGCTCTACAACGCGAATGAACCGCCGTCGATTTACTCAAGGACTCTTTGCGAGCGGACTCAGCAGCGCCGCCCTGAACATGGCGTGCAGAACACCAGTGCCCACGCACCCAGTTCCTCCTCCAGGTCCGCGGCCTAACCCCACCACCGTGAATCCACAGGACTCCGGCATTGACAACATCATCGTAGCGATGATGGAGAATCGGAGCTTCGACCATATGCTGGGCTGGCTTAAGGGTGCTGCAGGCCTTCCCTCCGGGTTGCAATACATGGACGGCTCGGGAGTTGCGCATAACGTGTACCCGCTCGACGGCGACTACACCGGATGCGGACACTCCCTCCCCGACAACTCCTATGGAACGCCAAATGAGACTGCGTACGACAAAGGCAAGATGGATGGATTCTTGCGTGTCCCCGGTAACGACATTTAAAGTATTGGGTACTACACGGCGCAGGAAGTGCCATTCCTGGGTGCGCTGGCGCAGGCATACACGACGTGCGACCACTGGTTTGCTTCCATCCTGGCGGAAACATTTCCCAATCGGATGTTCTTGTGGGCCGCTCAAACCGACCGCCTGTCCAATACCCTTTCGCTCAGCGGATTAGCCACCATATTCGACCGCCTTTCCGCAGGACGGATATCTCACCGCTACTACTTCGGAAACATTCCGTTCCTTGCGCTCTGGGGTCTGAAGTACGCTCCCGTGTCGTCAACATTCGACGATTTCCTGTCCGATGTTAAAGCCGGCAAACTACCGTCGGTCTCCTTTGTTGATCCAAAGTTCACCGAATTCGACGATGGCCTGGGCGACGACGATCACCCGCATTCGGATATCCGCAATGGCGACGCGTTTTTATCTCGTCTTTTTCGCGCGGTGGCAACCGGCCCGAAATGGTCGAACACCGTTCTGGTTATTGTTTTCGACGAGTGGGGAGGATTTTTCGACCACGTTGCTCCGCCACGCGTGATTGCGCCGAATGCCGTCGATACCAACCTGGTAAACGGGAACGCCCTGCTCGGATTCCGGGTTCCGGTGATCATTGCATCTCCGTTCACGCGGGGGAGCAACAAGATTGATTCCACCGTCTACGATCACACCGCTGTTCTGAAACTGATCGAATGGCGCTGGGGCTTGTCTCCTCTGACACTTCGTGATGCGTCACAGGAGATCGGCAATCCCGTGGCTAAATTCAACTTCTCTACACCCGACGCGAGTGTTCCCGCACTGCCTGAACCAGCCTCGGTTCCAGCGCTGCCTTGCTTCCTGCAAGGCTCTGGGGCAAAGCCGGCCGCAACACAGAAGCATCCCACCGCGTTCGGCTCGCTGAGGCAAAGTCAGCCGGTGAGTGACTGGCTAAAGCGTCCTCAATTTCAAAACCTGCCGAAATAGCTTCGGCATTTCCGACTCACAAAAAGAGTTTTAGAATAATCCGAGAGGCTGTGCGGTCATTTCCCGTGCAACCGGCGGTTAATCGAACAATTGCCTCACGTTTTTCTCGCGACCTGTTTTCCCGACCCTCTATGACATCGGAGCAGTGGCAGGAAGTAAAAGAACGCTTTTCCGAAGCTCTCGCAAAGCCCCCCGATGTGCGGCACGCGTTTTTGATTAGCGCCTGCTCCGGCGAAATTGTTTGCGCAGAAGTGGAAAGACTGCTGGGCGAATACAAAGCTGCCGGAGATTTTCTCAGTAAGCCATTGTTGCAGCGATCCAGCATGCAGCCCTCGCCGCCTGACCCTTTGACGGCCTCTGGGATCACCGGAACGGTAGCCATTTCCGTTGACCCGCCGCCGAATGGGGCTTCGATTCGCCGCGAACAAGGCCGCTGCGGACCCTATCGCCTCCTACGTCTGCTCGGTGATGGCGGCATGGGATCAGTCCATCTGGCCGAACGTGCCGACGGTGAGGTTGAGCAGTTCGTCGCTATTAAATTTCTTCATCATCGTGGCTGGGGCCCCGATTTTCGCGATCGTTTTCTGCGTGAGCGGCAGATTTTAGCCAAACTAAGCCATCCAGGTATTGCTCGCCTGCTGAATGCCGGCCATACCGAGGACGGACAGCCGTACCTGGTCATGGATTACATCGATGGCGTGCCCATCGATGCTTATGCAGAGCCGCTCGACGTTCGCCGCAAGCTCATCCTCTTCCTTCAAGTCTGCGAGGCGGTCGCCTACGCGCACCGTAGCCTTGTTATTCACCGCGATTTGAAGCCGTCGAATATTTTCGTTGACGGCGCCGGGCGGCCAAAGCTTCTCGATTTCGGTATTGCAAAAATGCTGGACGATTCGCTCGATCAAACGCAGACGATGGACCGCGTGCTCACGCCGCGGTACGCGAGCCCCGAACAAATCCGCGGCGGCGCACAGACGACCGCCACGGACATCTACTCGCTCGGCGCCGTTCTCTACGAGTTGCTCACCGGCAAGTCGCCACACGCATTTGAAGGCGCAAAGCAGGAAGACATCACCGAGGCCATCTGCACGAAGACACCCGTTGCGGCCAGCCGTTTGAATCCGGCGCTGTCGCGGGATCTCGATTTCATACTGGGCAAAGCGCTTCGCAAAGAAGCGTCGGAGCGTTACCCGTCGGTCGACGCTTTTGCGGATGATATACAAGGTTTCCTCGAGTGGCGTCCCGTCCGGGCGCGGTCCGGCGACACCTGGTATCGCATGCGGCGGTTCGTGCGCCGCTATCGCCTGCCCGTTGCCGCAGTCGCGTTGACCATCGCGGCCTTATTCATTGGCCTGTTCATCGCGAATCGCGAACGTCAAGTGGCGCAACACCGGTTTTCTCAAGTGCGTAAGTTAGCAAAGCAATTCATTGACCTAGATGGCGACGTCAAGAAGCTGCCGGGTTCAACGAAGGTCAGGAGTCGAATTGTCTCCGAGTCCCTTGAATATTTAGCAGCGCTCGGAACAGAGGCGCGACACGATCCGGATCTCGCGTTCGAAATTGGCTCTGCGTACTTGCAGGTTGCGCGGGTGCAAGGCGTACCGACGGGGCCGAATCTGGGAAAATTCACCGAGGCAGAAGAGAGTCTTCGCAAAGCCGATTCCTTCGTAGACGTGGCTGTGAAACTCCAGCCCGGTAATCGCCGGGCGCTTCTTGCATCAGCCGAGATCGCCCACGATCAAATGGTGCTATTGGATATGCAAGCGCGTCGGGATGAGGCAATGGCGCAGGCGAAAGTGGCGGCGTCACGGCTTGAGCGTTTATTCGCGCATCCAAGTCAAGATCCGCAGGAGATTAGGATGGCTGCGCGCCTCTATGGAGATATGGGAGTTGCCTGCGATAACAACAGTTACTTTGAGGATGCCATTCGCTATTGCCGTCGGGCGGAAGCAATATCACGATCGAAAGACGCGGCTCACAGCCGCTCGGTCGTTCTCGCCGCCATGGCCACCGCTCTGGTGCGTTTGGGGGACTTGGACGGCGCCCTCCGCGCAGCCCGGGAAGAACTGGCTTTGGTGGAACATGGCACTGGAAGCAATCCAATGGTGCAGCAACAGAACCTGGCCAATGCCTTCGACCACGAAGGCGCCATCCTGGGCTCGGACGAAGTAATCAGCTTAGGCCGGACCCAGGAAGCTCTGGCAGATTTCAAAAAGGGACTTGCTATCGCCGAGGATTTGGCAAAGAATGATCCGGCGGATGCGAGCAGCCGAATGCTTATTGCGCGGATGGCTGGTGAAACCGGCGACATCCTGCGGCATGCTGATCCCCACGCGGCTTTAGCCGTCTATGACCAGGCGTTGAAGAGAACTCGCGAGACAAACGTGAATGCATTAAGCGAGAATGAAGAAGCAGCATTGCTGACGAGTTCCTCCTACGCCGCGCGCTGGGTAGGACGAAGCGATGATGCAAAGCAAAGGATTGATGGCGCCTTCCGGGTTTTAGGCGATGCCAAAGAATATCCAGCCGGCAAAATAGAGCCGTTTTCCGAGCCCGATCGCGCTCTTCGAGCCCTGGCAGACCACTACGCTGAAACCCGCGACCCCGAGAAAGCGATTGCAGTTTATCGGGAAGATCTGAATAAGCTCACGGCATGGAACACCGATCCGCATGCCGATCTGCAGACTGCAAGCATTTTTTCTCAAGCCTGGACGGGCATTTCGCGAGTTCTCCGGCAAACGGGCCGCAACGATGAAGCAGCGGCATTCGACGCGCGCAGAGCGGAGCTATGGAGCGCGTGGAACAGGAAGCTGCCGAATAATTCTTACGTTCTTCGCCAAATGGCCGTTGCTCCGCCCTCGCCAACCGGATATTAATGCAAACCGGACCCTGCCCTTCGGATCACACTCCTGCGGCCTTTAACGCGGCCAGAACGCGGTCGTCGCGGAAGGGAATCCTGCGGATGCGAACGCCCGTCGCGTCATAGATTGCGTTCCCAATGGCCGCCAGCATAGGTTTGAGGGATGCTTCACCGGCTCCGTACGGCGGGAGATCGGGACGATGCGGATTTGGATCGCCGTTCACCAGAACGATATCAATACGTTCGGGAATGTCTTCGGGGCGGAGCGTCTGATACGAGAACCAGTCCCGGCTCGTCACCTTCTCGGTATCGAATCGGACTTCCTCGCGGATAGCCCGGCTCAGGCCGTGAAGCGTAGCGCATTCCACCGTGTGTCGCAGGCCCTCGGGATTGACCACCAGACCGCAGTCGTGTGCGCACACCAGGCGCTTCGCCCAGACATGACCCGTCTGGCGATTCACTTCGACGTCGGCGATCTCCGCGACCACGGTCTGTCCGCGGAACGAGTAAGCAACTCCGCGTCCGGTGAGGATATTGTCCTTCCCGACCGGTCTCGGCGATGGCCGTGAATCCCAGCCATAAACCTCCGCGGCAGCTTTAAGAACCGCAATCGAGCGTGCGCGGCGGAATCCACTGTCATCGTGGGTTCCGGCCTTGAGCATCTGCATTCGGAATTCCAGCGGATCAGCCTTGGCAACTGCGGCCATTTCATCAATGAACGATTCGGCGGCAAAGGTCGGTTGTGGACCATTCGGATCGCGCAGGTTGCCCGTGCGCAGCGGAGTTTCCCAGACAGCCGGAAGCCCAACCACCTCCCCAACCATTTTGCGGTTGGGAATGGCGTACATATCGGAAGGCATGGCGGCACTGCCGGCGGCAGGTTTTGCCCGCCTCGATCCCGTCAACTGTGCAATCAGCACGGTATCCGGCTCGTTGTATCCGACATGGTTGTAGTCACACGCACGGGCGTGGAAGTCATAGGCGGCCAGGCTGCCGCCGCTATCGAGAGCGCCGCGCATTTTTACAAGAAACGCCGGGCCTTTGGTATCCCACGCCGTCTCTTCTTCTCGCATCCATTGCATGCGCACGGGCCGGCCGATCTCGCGCGCAATCCAGGCCGCTTCGAAAGCGGCGTCCTCCGCGGCTGAGCGGCCGAAGCCCTGCGGGCCCATCATCCAGATCACACGCACGCTGTCGTGCGGCATGCCGAGAAAGGTAGCGATGCCTCTCCGCATGCCATACGATTTCATGTCGTTCGTATAAACCGTCATCTGGCCGTTCGAGGGATCGGCTAAGGCATGGGCGCCCGCAAACGCGGTGTGGCCCTGAAAGGGTATCTCGTATTCCGCCTCGATAATCTTTGCCGCGCCCGAAAACGCCGCATCCGGATTTCCCACCACCATCGGTCCGGACACCGGGGCGCGCATTTCAGGATTTCCCGCCGCCGGAGGCCTGGACGACGGAACATGTATCCCTGAATCTGCAGTTGCGGCTGGCTTAGATTTTTGGCTGCGTAATTCGGAATCTCCCTCGACCGCGGGTCTGGCAGCCGGAGCGGGTTCGGACTCTCCCCCGGATCCGGACGCCGAAGTAGGCGTTGCCGCGCGCATGTAGTTGAAAAGATCTTCCGATGCGGGAAACGGAGCAGTCGACGGCTTATCCCACGTGGTCTTCAGTTGGCGCGCGGCGCGGATGGCCTGCTCCTCGCGTTCGCAGACCACAGCCACATAGTTGCCTTTGCTCACGACTTTGATGAAGCCCGGCAGGTTCTTCACCGATGATTCATCAATGCCCGTCAGCTTCGCACACGCGAACGGAGGTTTCACGTTGCGCGCGTGAACCATGCCCGGTAGCTTCACATCCACCGCCCATTTCAGCGAACCGTCCACTTTCGCCGGAATATCGTCACGCTGAATGGACTGGCCGGTGTATTTCAGCTCAGGATTCGATTTGGTTTTCGCTTTCCCGGCAACCGAATTGATATTGTTCCCGGTCAACTTGACGTTGAATTTCTTCCCTGCGAGCAGTTCGCCATAGGTGACGCGCTTGGAAGGATCGGTTTTCACCGTGATGACTGCGTCGCTGACAGCTAGTTGATCCAGCGGCACTCCCAAGCGCTCCGAGCCCATCTCCAGCAAGACACGGCGCGCTTCCGCCGCCACGCGGCGCATAGGCCACGAATCTCTCTCTATCGCTGTCGATCCGCCAGAGCCCACCTGGTCAACGGTAATGTCCGTGCTCCCCATAATGCACGTGGTTTTGTCGAAGGCAATGTCCAGCTCATCCGCCATCAGCTGGCGAAAGCATGTCCCGGTACCTTGCCCTGGATCGGTCTTGCCGACATAAAATGTGGCCGTATTGTTCTCGTGAATCACAATCCATGAATCGATTTGATGGAAATCCGGATCGTGATACGGACCGGGTCCGCCGCCAGCCGCCCCGTTGCTCTGCGCATGCGCTTCCGTGATCGCGGCCGTTCCAAACGAGCCAAAACTCACCGCAAGCAGCCCCGCGCTTTTCAGAAAACCCCGGCGATTCGTCACGCCGTACTGCTCAGCGCCATAGTGCTCAACAAGCACGTCTTCGACCTGTTTCGGAATTCCCTCCGACAACCTCATGCCACCACCTTCTTCCCGGCACCGGGCGTAGCCTCGGCCATCGTTTTACTTGCGCGTTTGATCGCGCTCTGAACCCGGAAGTAACTCATGCAGCGGCACAACGTTCCGTTCATCGCTTCGCGGATCTGCGCATCCGTCGGATGCGGATTCTTATTGAGTAGCGCCTTGGCCGTCATGATCTGTCCGTTTTGACAGAATCCGCACTGCGGCGCCTGCTCCTCAATCCACGCCAGCTGCACGGGGTCCAACCTGCCGTTCGACGACAGTCCTTCGAGCGTGGTGATTTCATCTTTCACGGAAGAAACCGGCGTGATGCAGGAGAAAACCGCGCCGCCGTTGATGATTACTTTGCATGCACCGCACTGTCCAAGCCCGCACCCAAACCGCGGGCCTCGCAGGTCGAGGTCGTTGCGCAGAATGTACAGCAGCGGCGTGTCCGGTTCCACATCGAGTGCGTGTGAACGGCCGTTCACCTTAAGTTCGATCTTGCTCACGATGCGCTCCTCCTTGCTCGGGTTAAGCTAATCTCAATTTGCCACGATCGTATCCGCCGCCTCTCAGCTTCTCAGCAACATTCGGGTAAGCGGTGGTTGCGCTGGTAATTACGACAGTGCAGGCGGCCAGCAGCAGGGGTCATATAGCCTTTTGATCCCTGAGCCCTGGAAAAAAAACGAGTCGCTCGTTTAGCTTCGTTTATCATTTCTTTACGGGATGCGTTCTGTTCACCCCTGCCTTCAAGTTAGATTCGCCGCGGTATTTGTCTTTTCCATTGTTCAACTAGCTGCTCAGCAACAACAAGGAACGACCGGCTCTATCGCGCAAAGTACCGCTATAGCCGCAACCAGTGTCGTTCAAGGTAGAGTGCTCGATGAAACTGGGGCAGAGATCTCGGCTGCTCCTGTCACACTTAGGCTTCAAAGCGGCGAGTCGTACACCACGAATACCGACGCTGAAGGAAATTATTCGTTTCCGGCGCTCCCTGCCGGCGAGTTCGCGCTGACTGTTACGGCGCCAGGCTTTAGCACGTTCACGAATCCGCAAATCGTCTTAGCGCCGGGGCAGACCGTGCAAATTACTGACGTAACGCTGCACGTGGCCGCTGTTTCTTCGCATGCAGACGTGACTGCTTCGAAACGGGAAGTTGCCGAAGCGCAGATGCAGTCAGAAGTAAAGCAGCGGCTAATCGGGATTCTTCCAAACTATTACGTGGTGTATTACAAAGATCCGGTTCCACTCACGGCAGGGCAAAAGATGCACCTCGCATTTCGCCTCGCCATCGATCCGGTCAATATCGGAATAGACGCTGCGCAAGCTGCGGCTCAGACCAACAGCGAGAATTACAAAGAATATGGAACTGGCGCTGAGGGTTTCGGCAAACGCTTTGCCGCAGCTTATGCCGACGATTTCATCGGCACGATAGTCGGATCAGGTCTGATCAACGCGCTATTGCGACAGGACCCCCGCTACTACTACAAGGGAACCGGCACTGTTCCTTCCCGGGTTCTT
This sequence comes from Bryobacteraceae bacterium, assembly GCA_036269815.1. Classification (GTDB taxonomy): domain Bacteria; phylum Acidobacteriota; class Terriglobia; order Bryobacterales; family Bryobacteraceae; genus Bog-105. Next base: position 35,347 of record DATBDT010000098.1, on the reverse strand, counting down.
TATGCACTCTCCTGGTCGTTTCGCTGCAAAGGCGACAACGGAAAGTGGCAGCTGAACTACTCGGCCTTACTCGGCCATGTCGTTACGGCCAGCATCTCCAACCTTTACTATCCGCAGGCGATCAGCAACAGCCCCGGCGAGACCGCGAAATACAGTGCGCTGGGTTTAGCATCGGAGGGCGCAAATGCGCTTCTTCAGGAATTCTTGTTCAAAAAATTAACTACTCACTCGCACGATCCGGGGAAGCTTTAGCCCGCGGCGATTGACGCTGCTCTAGCGCTGACATACTAGGTCTGATAACGTACTAGTATGCCGTCGGCGGACAACCTGATACCCCTCTCGCCAGCCGTGTTCCATATCCTGCTTTCTCTCGGCGAAGGCGAACGCCATGGCTACGCCTTGAAACGCGAGATCGCGAAGCGCACCAATGGAAAACTAAAACTCGGACCGGGTGTTTTGTACGGATCAATCAATAAAATGCTTGAGCTCGGATTGATCGAGGAATCGGATGAGCGGCCGGATCCGCATCTCGACGATGAGCGCCGGCGATATTACAGGATTACCAGCTTAGGGAGGCAAGTCGCGCGAGCGGAGGCAACGCGCATGCGGGAACTCGCAGAGATGGCGGCAGCAACTTTCGGGAAGGCCAGACATGCTTAAGCTCTACCGGATGCTTTTACACCTCTACCCAGCAGCGTTTCGCGAGGAGTATGCCGCAGCGATGGAGCAGGAGTTCCGGCATGAAATAGCGGAAGCGCAGTTGGGACTTGCGGTTGTCTGGCTTTGGATGCGTTTACTGTTCGACCTCGCGGTTTCCATTCCCGTTCAGCTTGCGAGCGAGATCGCACGCGATAGCCGGCATGCGTTGCGGCTTTGGGCGAAACGTCCTTGGCATACAGGCTTTGCCGTTGTAGCGCTCGGCGTGGCCATTGGAGCAAATACCGGCGTCTTCAGCGTTGTTAATGCACTACTGTTGCGGTCTCTGCCTTTCCGGGATCCAGCTCAGTTGGCGGCACTGATGCATTTCCTTCCTCCGCATGACAGCGCGGCGCAATTCGAATCCTGGCGCCGGCATTCGAATTACCTTCAGGATGCCGCTCTGATGGAAGACGGTGACTTGAATATCGGCCATCCGCAACATATGTTACGGGCGCACATTGCAATGACGTCATACAATTTCTTTTCCCTGCTGGGTTCGCAACCGGTAATTGGACGAACCTTTGCATCGGGAGATCATGCCGTGGCGGTGATCAGCTACGCACTGTGGCAAGAATTGTATGGCGGCAGCGATCAGGTTCTCGGCAGGATAATCCGCGTATACGGATTGCAACCGCGTCCGGACGACCCGTTGACAATCATCGGAGTGATGCCGGCGGATTTCGATTATCCGGCAAGCACCGTTCTGTGGAAATCGCCCGAGTATTCACCGGGCAACAATGGATGGGCGACGATCGGACGCCTGAAGCCCGGCCTTACTTGGACACAAGCTCGCAAGGCATTCGCGGCCGATGTGCATCGGCTCGAGCCGCATCGCAGATTCCGGGCTGACTGGATTCCGATCGTGCTCCCTCTTCAGGACCAGTTGGCTGGGCATGTGAAAAAGGCGTCGCTTCTTCTGATGGGGGTTGTGATAACGACCTTGCTGATTGCCTGCGCGAATCTGGCGAATTTAATGCTGGCGCGGACGGCCGATCGGCAGCACGAACTTTCCATCCGTTCGGCCGTCGGCGCAAGCCGGGGGCGTCTCATCCAACAGGTACTCACGGAATGTCTGCTGTTGGCGATGGTTTCAGCTGCGCTTGGCTTAATCGTCGCCGTCTGGGCAACTTCATTAGCAAGCAAAGTGCAACCAGCCGCTTTGCCATCGCAGGCGTATACGATTCTCGATGCCAGAGTGCTCGCATTTATGGTCGGGCTCGCGGTCGTCAGCGCGGTGATGTTCGGATTATTGCCTGCGCTGGGCGTTGGCCGGACGCACATGTTCACGGCCAGAGGATCTACCGAGTTGCGCAGCTCGCGAATCGTGCGCGATGTGCTCGTTACCGCACAGGTAACGCTCACCATTGTTTTACTCACGACGTCAGTCTCGGTGGTCCGCGCGGTGTCTCACGAGCTTCATATTGATCGCGGATTCAGAGCCGACGGCGTCATTACCGCGAGTGTCGCGCTCGACGGCACCGTCCGCGACAAGCCCGGGCAACGGCTGCAGTATTTCGAAGAGGTGCTGGATCGTTTGCGGGGCCTGCCGGGAGTGCAAAGTGCAAGCGCGACGGAGTTCTTGCCTCTATTATCTGGCAAGTTCATGGGCGGCCCGTACGCATTCGACAGTCATCCCTCACCCAAGGGCACTGCTACCGATGTCATCCCGATCATGGCAGACTATTTTGCAACGACGGGCGGCCATATTCTTTATGGGCGCGAGTTTACCGATCAGGAAATCCGATCTGACGCCAACGTCGTCCTCGTCAACGAAACATTCGCGAAGCTTTGGCTGCGGGCCGCCGATGCCGTGGGGCACACCGTCACAGGTCCGGACGGAACCGCGCGAACAATCGTCGGTGTTGTCCGGAATCTCGATTTCATGGGCCAGTACATCTCGGACGTTTTCGATGTGGATCCTCCCGAGACTTTCATTCCGGCGCACAATCCCGGAGGATTTGACTCGACGTTCGCCATGAAACTCGAAGGACAGCCCGAGGATCATGTAGCCGCGATCCGGGCCGCTTTGCAGTCGGTTGATCGCGGTGTTCCGGTGTACGCCGTGGAAACCATGCAGCAGCGGATGGAGCGGGCCTTTGCCCGTCCGAAGTTCTATCGAACGGCGCTGGTCTTCTTTGCCAGCTTTGCGCTGTTGCTGGCGATTATCGGCATCGGCGCTGTCGTTTCGTATGCGGTCACGCAGCGCATACACGAGATGGGCGTGCGGCTGGCGCTCGGTACAACCCCCACGCGCTTGCGTGCGAGGTTTGTCCGGCATGGTTTAGCTACCGTGGCCCTGGGCACTCTCGGCGGAATTGCCTGCGCTGCGAGTACCGGAAAGCTGTTGGGCAATGTGATCGAAGGGGCAAAAGCCTTCGACCTTACGACGTATGTTCTCGCGACCGTCTCGATCTGTCTGATTGCAGCGGCCAGCATCTGGGTCGCTACGCGCCGCATCGGCAACATGGACGTGGTGGAGATTCTTCGCGCAGAGTAGAGTCCGCCGGAAGCTATCGGCTTCGGAGCGCAATCGCGACGACTGCGACGTGGAGCGCATCCCGACGACTTCGACATAAGGCGCACTCGGGACGAGGCCGGTTTCCGTCGCTTGTTTCCGATCCTCGGACAACCCTGGCTGCGGCGGACACGATGATACTTTGATGACGTGACGTCTTACGTACCAAACTCTCAGCGATATGACAACGCCCAGTTCCGCCGCTGCGGCCGTTCGGGACTGGTGCTCCCTCCGATTTCCTTAGGCCTTTGGCAGAACTTTGGCGGCACTGACGTGTTTGAGACCGCGCGCGCCATGATCAGGCGCGCCTTCGATCGTGGCGTCACCCACTTCGACCTCGCGAACAATTATGGTCCGCCATATGGCTCCGCGGAAGAGAACTTCGGCTGCGTCTTGCGCAAGGATCTCCAGAGCTACCGGAACGAACTCGTCGTTTCGACCAAGGCAGGCTGGGACATGTGGCCTGGTCCTTATGGCATCGGGGCATCCCGTAAATATCTCCTCGCCTCGCTGGACGACAGCTTGCGCCGCATGCACCTCGAGTACGTGGACATTTTCTACGCGCACCGCCCTTGGGCGGACACACCGTTGGAAGAAACCATGGGAGCCTTAGCGCACGCGGTTCGGGCAGGAAAGGCGCTCTATGTCGGCATCTCCTCGTACAGTCCTGAACGGACGAGACAGGCAGCGGAAATTCTCAAGAGCCAAGGAGTGCCCTTGCTGATTCATCAGCCCGCCTACTCCATGCTGAATCGTTGGATTGAGGACGGTCTGCTCGCCACCCTTGAGGAGTTGGGCGTTGGTTGCATCGCCTTTTCTCCTTTGGCGCAAGGACTCTTGACTGATAAATATATTAACGGCGTGCCCGAGCAAGCGCGAGCCGCGGCCGAGGGTTCATTCCAGAAATCTTTGCTAACGGAACAGAACCTCCATCACGTGCGCGAACTGAACAAAATTGCACAGCAGCGTGGTCAGAGTCTTGCGCAAATGGCGATCGCCTGGGTGCTGCGTGACCGCCGGGTTACTTCCGCACTTATCGGTGCGCGGACCGTGGCACAGCTCGACAACTCGCTCGATGCGGTAAACAGGTTGGACTTCACGCAAGATGAATTACAGACCCTCGACAAGTTCGCGCAAGAGGGGAATGTCGATCTGTGGAGAACTGCACGCGAAACAATGCAGTAGTAAGCTTCCAAGAACCGGACAAGCTACGCACCGTGTTTGCTCTCAGTATCGGCTGCTCAACCAGTGGTGAAGTTCGCGAGTTTGAATCGCTTAGAAGCGCACAAGCCGCCCCGGCGGCTCGCTGGAACGAGCAAACGCGCCTACCGTTGTGCCGCCCGGGGCGAGTCTGTTGTGCGCGTTTACTGAAGAACCGGCATAGGACGAATAAGTAAAACTGATCAGGAACAACGCCGCCGCGATCCAAACGCCGTGATGCGCGATCCCGTTCACGACCAAGTCCACGGAGGTATGTATATCCAGCAGCCGTTCGGCGATCCAGCCGCTCGCCGCAACGCCGGCAAATAGCGCGCCGCCAATTCTCAACACCGGATAAGCGCGCGTGCGGCTAAGCAACATAAGCGACGGCAGGATGGCGGCAACGACCACCAACTGCATAGTCTCAATGCCCAGGTTGAAGCCGAGGATACCGCTGAGACGCTCCCAGCGGCCCAGGCCCAATTCTCGTAACGTTGCAGCAAATGCCAGGCCATGAATAAGGCCGAAGAACATGGCGATTGCGGCTTCGCGCCCCGGAAACAATGGGCGCAGCGCGTGGGTAGCTGACACGAGAATCGAAACTGCGATCAACACTTCAATCGGGCGGCTGGGCACTCGGACCACGCCCAATGCCGCCAAGGCGAGGGTGATGGAGTGTCCGGCTGTGAACGCCGTCACTACTCTCAAAATTTGCATCAGGCTGTGTCGCACGCCGGCATATCCGGTCCAGCGCGAATCTCGAATCAGCAGCGGCGCAGGCAGAAGAAGCGCTAACAAAAACAGCAGATGATCCGTACCTTCGGCGATGTGCCGCATACCCAGGCGGAATATGCTGGGAAAGCCTCCGAAATTGCCGGCGGATGGGCGTAGATGAGACCACCATCTCAGAATTAGCGAGTCGGTGCGGCCGCCGTCCTGTGCATAATCCAACTGATAAAACGACTGATTATCGCTTCGCTTCTGGGCAGTGACCCGGATCGCCCGGTCGCGCGGCACCAAACAATTCACCAGGTACGCGGAGATCTGCGCCTGATGGCGGTTCTCGAGAACGAATGTTCGTTTGCCTGCGCCGCGTGGCAGGCTTGCGCTGAAGTCGATCTGAATCTCACCCAAACCCTCTTTCATCTCCTGAATCTTTGGAAAACTGACAGAGAGCAACTCGGGCTTCAAAGCATGGCCGTCGATACTGAGCGAAAGATCATGCAGGACTCGTCGCGCGTAAGCCTGCTGTTCGGACGCTGAGATGACGCCATCGCCATCGGAATCGATGCCCGCAAGCACCGCCGACGACACGGCGACACCGGGAATCAAACGCATGGATGCGTTAACACGGTCTTTCTCCACCGAGAGGATGGTGGCCTGCAGGTACTCATCCAGCCGATGCGCGGAGCCGGAAACGCCAAGGGAGAGAAAGACCGCGATTGCAGCGGCAAGCTTCGGTTTCATTTCGCGATGAACTTGCGGCCGTAGTCATTCGTAGGGTCGCGGTACATCGTGTGAACATGCATCGAAGGATCCCCGCCCAGTGTCTGCGGCGCGTACTCGATGACCAGATTGGGTCCCTGAATACGGTAATAAGCTGTGATATTGCGGCCGGGAACTGCGGTTGTGGGACCGCTCCAGGCGAACCAGGTTTCGTCGAGGCCAGCTTTGATTTCAGCCATGCGCGCCTCCGCGGCGCTTTCGTGATTGATGCCGGACCACTCCGAGATCACGTCGAGCAGCATTGCGCGTTGGCGCTCGTTCATCGCGGAAGCCTTCAGTCCTTCCGGCTCGATTGTTTTACCGTCCTGTCCGGGGCCGAGCACAAGATCCGCCAGCTTATAGCTGAGAATCGCTTGTTTGCGCTGGGTTTCGTTCAGCGCGTTCAGCAGTGCCAGGCCTTTATCACTCTCCGGACCCAGCGGGCGCACCGTTTTCCCATTGCTGGTGTAGAGAGCGGGTTGAGCGCCGGTAAGAGTTGGTGTCAGAACCCCATGCTCGCCGGCAATCGTGATGTTGAGAGCCAGGTGGTGCCCTCCAAACTGCAACATCCACGGACTTGTTTCGGACGGCGTTCCGAGAATCGAGATGTAGTAAAGATCTTTGCCAAAGATCGGGCCCTCCCACGCTGGACGGTTACCTCCGCGGGCGCCCGGCGGCGGACCACCATTACCCTGAGGTGGACCACCGTTGCCGGGCGGTGGGCCGCCATTACCCCGAGGTGGGCCACCATTGCCAACCGGCGGCCGGCCGGTGTCGGTGAGCTTGTTGACCTCGTCGCCTTCCATAATTTCCTGAACTTTTTCAAAGCCGCGCGGGCTGAGCACAGATGCCACCAGAGCCATCGCCGCCGAACGCTGGGCCGCATTCATTTGTTTCAGGCTGATCCCTCCGCGGGGAACGAAAGGAACCGGCAAATTCGACCATCGTTGCCGCTGTTGTCCGTCATTAAACGCATACAGCACGCTTTGCCGCTGCTTCGCGTCCAGCGTGGAAAGGAACGCGTTTGCGGAGGTCACGATCTGCGACGTTTGCGTCTGCTTCCGGGCGGCCGTCACCGTCAAGCAAATCAGCGCCACCCCGATGCCGCAAGCTGTTCTTATCAAAAAAGGCTTCATCTTCTGTTCTCCTCAGGCGAATGCCGGTATCCGCAGGTCCTCCGGTTGCCCGTCCGCCAGAGCGGCTCCTGATTGTGGAAACTTGACCACCAGTAATGTACGGTCATCCGGCGAAGCTCCGTCGCTTGCAAACGCCGTCACCTCATTCATAATGCGTCCGCATAATTCGGCTGTCGCTGTATTCGCACACCCCGCGATGATGTCCTGCAGGCGGCTCTCTCCAAACTCTTGTTCGTTGTGATTTGCCGCTTCGCTGATGCCATCCGAATAGAGGACGAGCGCATCGGAACTCTCAATCTTGACTGTTCCCGCGTCGTAGCGCACATTTGGAAGCAAGCCAAGAACAGGGCCGCCTTCACACAACCGCTCGCTCACATGCTGACTGCGCACAAGCATCGGGGGTACGTGACCGGCGTTCACGTAGCGTAGTGTACCCGTCGCCGGATCGAAAACGCCCCAAAATAGTGTCGCAAAGCGCTCACCGGCCGTGCGCTCGCACAACATACGATTGATCCGCTCACAGGCGTTTTCGTGTTCGGATACATGGGAGGATCGAATCGCGCCCTGCAGCACACTCACCAGCAGCGCCGCCGGTACTCCTTTGCCCGAGACATCACCCAGTACGATCGCGATCTTGCCGGCTTCCGCCTGGAAGATGTCATAGAAGTCGCCGCCCACATGGTCGGCCGCTATCGCTGATGCCGCGAAGTCTACAACCGACGACACCGAATGCTGCTTGGGTTGCAGATCGCTCTGCACTCGCCTGGCCAGTTGCATTTCACTCTCCAGATACTTGCCGCGAAGATAGTGCCGCGCGCGCAGCGCGATGATGCCGAGCGACAGCAGCAGCGCAAACGACGCGATCACGCCGACGATCAGATTCTCCCGTAAGCCGTCGAAAGTGCCCGTGACCGCCTTGAGCGGAACCGCTAATTCAATGACGTAAGCGGGCGGGCGATGGCCGTTTGGCGGGCCGTCGTGGAACTGAGGTGGCAAACCGCCTTGCCGTTCGGAACTCGGAGGATGCGGCATACGAAACGGGAGCATGGCGATGAACGCTTTGCCTTGCGATGTGACCGCTAAAGTTCCAAGGCTGTGATGCGTCTCAACGCGCTCCCACCAGCGCGACGGAATCTTCGCTATTCCCTCCGTCTTGCCCCCCGCCGCCACCACGTTGTTCTCCGGATCCAGAACACGCATCCAAAGCACGCGATCCGCGGAAGACTCCAACGCATGGTCGATAATTGGCCGCAGTGCGCCTGGATCACTGATTCCGGCGCTCCGGATAGCGCTGGTGAGCGCGCCCACCTGTCGCGCTGCTTCCCGTTCGGCTTGTTGCGGAACCAGTACTGCGTCGGCATACAGATAAGTGCGGACACACTGAACGCAAAGCATCAATGCAACCAGGGCGCCGATCCCCAGCACAAAGCCGAACGTCAAATTAGAATACTTGCGCAGCATCTTCCGTGTGAATCCTTAACAGTTAGCAGCATCATCCGCAAACCTTAAATGTTTCTGAAACTTGCCTCGCGTAAAGACATGCGTTCTGCGTCGGTAAGCTCGAGTCTAGAAACCAGACTAAGCGAACAACGTAAAGCCATGATGAAGAATTGCAAATCTTCTTTGCGGCCGGCATCTCTGAAGCCTGCGGTCTCGGGCGATTTTCAGAAGATTTTCAGATTATGCGACGGACCGGGCAAGTAGCTTAAGATCCGAAGAAGTCACCGGGCCGCTAAACGGAGCGCTCACTTGCCTCCGCTAACGTCGCCGGATGCGCGGCCGAGCGCCGAAGCCGAACGCTAAACGTTGACCCGTGCCCGGCCGAGCTTTCCACCGTCAGCTCTGCATTGTGACGTTCTGCAATGTCGCGCGCAATCGCCAGCCCTAATCCGGTTCCGCCTGCATCGCGCGAACGCACTTTGTCGGCGCGCCAGAACCGGTCGAACACCAACGGCAGTTCGTCTGCGGCAATTCCGGCGCCGGTATCTGCGACAGCTACTACAATCTGCCCGGCACTTTCCGCCGCACCGATGCTGACGTTGCCGCCAGGTGCGGTGTACTTGATTGCATTGTCCAGCAGAAGCAAAAGCATTCGCCGGAAGGAAGCCTCGTCTACCTCGGCGAGAATCGGTTGTTCCGGCAAGCTGGTCAAAACCGTCAGCTCTTTGCTCGAAGCCAGAATCCTGATCTCGCTTGCGACCTCTTCCAGCAACCCGGTCAAATCGATGGAGACCAATTCCGTCCGGTTACTTCCCGCGTCGGATCGCGCCAGCATTAGAAGTTGGTTGATCAGTTCCGTGCATCGTTTCGCCTCGCGCAGGATCTTCTGCAATGACTCCTTCAACTCATCGGCACTGCGCTCGCGCCGCAGCGCAAACTGCGCAGCCGTATAGATCAAAGTCATCGGGGCGCGGAGTTCATGCGATGCATCGGCCGTGAATTGACGCATCTGTAGCAAAGACTGTTCCACCCGACCCAGCATCTGGTTTAGCGTCTCTGAAAGCCGCTGCAATTCGTCCCCCGAAGCCGGAACCGAAAGCCGCGCCTGTAGGTTGCTTGGGCTGATTGCGCACGCCTCGTCGATAATCTGATCCACCGGCGCGAGTGCTCTGCGGCTGAGCCAATAACCGCCGAACACCGCGATAAGCAGCGCGATCGGAAGTGCCACCGACAAAACCGTATAGAACTCACCCAACACGTCGTGAAACTTACCTTGCGGATCTGCCACTTCGATAATCAGCGGTTGTCCCTCGACGTAAATGCGCTGCGTCGCCATACGAACCGGGAACCATGGCGGACCGGCGCTCCGATATAGAATGCCCGCGCCTGGATCGGGTGGCAATTCAGTACTGGCGTGATGTCGCGCCAAACCGTCGGATTGCGCTATCAACTCGCCTTTCGGTCCGAAGACCTGAAACAGCTCGCCGAGATGGTTTAACCCGCCCAGTCTGGCCGTTACCTGCTCCAATCCTTGTCGGCTGTTTTCGTCGATAAACCCGTGCAATCCGATCAGCCGGTACCTCAAACTCTGGTCTAGCGCATGATCGAGGCTTACTGCCATCGCCAGTCGGCTCGCACCGGCGAGCACCAACACCGCCAGAATCAAGGCGCAGGAATACCAGAGTGTCAGACGAAAGCGCAGTGAGCGTGGATTGAATCGCTTCAGCATGTACGTACTGAACCGTCCTGGCGCAAACTGTAGCCGAGCCCTCGCTCGGTGTGGATCAATTTCGACTCGCCCGCCACATCCACCTTCGAACGAAGAAACTTGATGAAGACATCCAGGTTGTTGTCGCTCACCTCGCGGTCGCTCCAAACCGTTTCGATGAGCCGATCCCTGGTAACCACGCGGCCCGCGGATCGCAACAGGCACTCGAGTATCGAGAACTCGGTGCGCGTCAAAGTCATAGCACGATTCCCTCGCCACGCTTTGTGTTCGTCTAAATCGAGCAGCAAGTCGGCAAATCGCAGCTGGTTTTCTTGCTGGTCGGGTCTCCGCGTTCGAGCGCGTATTCGTGCCAGCAGCACATCAAAAGAAAACGGCTTCGTCAAGTAATCGTCCGCTCCCGCGTCAAGCCCGCGCACAATCTCCTCCGGTGCATCGCGTCCGGTAAGCAACAGGATCGGCGTCAGAATCTTCTGCCTGCGCAGGTTGCGAGTCACTTGCAACCCATCCATGAACGGCATCATTACATCCAGCACGATAATGTCGAAAGCCGATGTCTCGGCCAATCGCAAGCCGGACGCGCCGTCATGCGCAACGACGACGCTCAAATCTTCTTCCTCCAACTCTCGCCGCACATACTCGGCAACTTCACGATCATCATCAACCAGCAGTACGCGCATGTCTCCAGTAAACCGCGCACAACGGCCAGCAACCGGCCTGTGCGCTCCCGAATACAACCTCGCACAACGGCCAGCAAACGCCTGTGCGCTCCTGAAAATCATTGGACCAGATTCTGCGAATGGTTCAAAGCATAACCGGCAACCTTCAGGCAATTTTAAGGAAAGCACGCCATCCTGAGGTTGCTACCGGCATGAAGCAAACGGCAATTCGTAAAGTTCTTTTCTGGCTCCATTTGCTAATCGGAGTCACAGCTGGTTTGTTTATCTTCGTGATGGCGTCAACAGGTGTGGTGCTTGCCTTCGAAAGGCAGATTGTTGAATTCGTGGACCGCGATGTCCGTTCAGTTTCTGCGCCCAACGATGCCCAGCCGCGTCCGCTGAATCAACTGCTCGAGGTGGTACGCCGCTCCGGCATGGGTGAGCCTACTGCCATCGTTATTCGCAATTGGCCCCAGGCGGCCGTGCGATTTCTGATCGGACGGAGCAAAACGGTATATGTTGACCCCTACGGCGGGGCCGTGCTGGGCGTCAATTCGGTTCGCGCCCACGACTTCTTCTTCGCAGTGGAACGCTTGCATCGCGCACTGGGCGCGCCCCTGGGATCCAAAACCGCCGGTCACTGGCTCGCTGCAGTATCGAATCTGCTATTCGGTGCACTCATCCTTCTAGGCGTAATTCTCTGGTTGCCGCGCAAGTGGAATTGGAATACTATTCGTTCCTCCATCGCGTTCCGAACTGGACTCCGCGGCCGTGCGCGTGAATGGAATTGGCACAACGTGATTGGAATCTGGTGCGCACTCCCGCTGCTGGTCATCGTCCTGACCGGCGTGGTCATGTCATTCGAATGGGCGAACGTGCTCCTGTTCCGATTGACCGCATCCACTCCGCCCTCCGCCTCCGGACGCGACAGCCATCATACGCAGTCGGCAGCTGCAAATGAACCAAATTACGAATACCTGTTTATGCTCGTCAGGACTCTCAATCCGGACTGGCGCACGATCACATTGAACGTCGCGCGCGATGCGCGTTCACCGGTGCAGGCAGTCCTCGATACGGGATATGGCGGACAACCGCAGAAGCGCACGCAATATGTTTTGAATCGATATACTGGCGCCGTCCTGAAGAAGCTTGCTTTCGCAGACGGCAGCCTCGGCCAAAGACTGCGCGCCTTTGTCCGTTTTGGGCATACCGGCGAATACGGCGGATTCGCCGGCCAAACCGTCGCCGCCCTCGTTTCACTCGGCGCGTGTCTGCTGGTGTATACGGGCCTGTCGCTCTCCATCCGGAGGCTTACAGCCAGACTCAGGCGGAAAAGACAAGACATCCTTTCGGCGCGCGACCCGTATGTTTCGCAGTCAGTCAGTTGAATCGTTGAATCACGGGCCCCGACGACGCAGGACGCGTCAGACGCAGAATCCGTGCCAGCTACTGGCGCATCCTCGGAGGTTCAACGACAATGCCGAATCCATCCAGCAACGTCCAGGTGGCGTGTTTGTAATCGACGAATGCCTCCTGGTAAACGACATAAGCGTTCAGCAGCGCATTCTCCGAACTGGCCAGACGATTTTGCGAATCGAGCAACTCGAAGGCAGTAATGGTCCCCAGCTGATACTTCTGTTGTTCGGCATCGACATTTTTGCGCGCCAGGTCGCGAGCCGTGATGGCCGCCGCTACGGAGGCGTCGGCGAGTTCTAAGTTGTCGATGGATTGTCTCACCTGCAGCGTCACATCCTGTTGGCTCTGCCGCTTCTGATAACGATCCTTTGTCCGATTCACATATGCGTCCGCGAGCTGCGCGTTCGCTGTGCTGTTGCGAAACGGAAAGTTCAAGACAACGCCGAAGCCGTAGCCGGGAAAATCGAACGTTGCGATCTGCTGGAGTGTTTGTCCGTAGCCTGGATAAGGCGTGTTTGAGCCCGCTTGAGAAGCGCTCAGCGAGGGGCCGCTTGAGCCGCCATTCAACGTCAGGTTCAATTGCGGTAGTAAGGAATCCCTGGCAAGCTTGGCACTGATGTTGTCGATGGAGATTCGGTTATCGGCAGCCTTCAATTCCGGGCGCGCGCCCAGCGCTTTTTGCAGTGCCTCTTCGAAAGGAAGGACGTCGGAGCGCGGCGGTGTCGCTGACGCGTCGTCATCGAGCACGATCTCCGCAGCTCGAAGTTCCGGCGTAAGATCCGCACCAATAAAGCGGCGCAAACCATCGAGAGCCACGCGATAACTGTATTGAGCCTGTATCAAGTCGCGCTTTCGTTCGGCGACCTGCGTTTGGGATTGATAAATGTCGAGTGATGCCAGCGCGCCGAGATCGAGAGCGAGTTTGTCGCGCTCGTAGGACTTCTGCGCCAGACCGAGCGTTTGTTCCTGTACCTTGATCGCCTCGCGGGCTGCAACCGCGTCCCAGTACTGATGGGCAGCGTTCGCTACCGCATCGCCGATCGTAGCCTCGCTCTGCTCAGACGTCACCAGCAGGCCAGTGCGAGCGATCATCAGCGGCGCGCGCGCCTGTAAGTTGGTGCGGTTTTGTAGAAGCGGTTGGTCAAGCTGGAAATTCAAAGCCCCGAAAACTGCCGGGTACGGATATTCGTTGCCGGAACTGCGAACGCCGCTGAAATTGGCGCTAAAAGTTTGGCCGGTAGGAAGCAATTGACTGTAGGTGATGCTGCTGTTCTGGGTCAGACTGGTAATGGTCTGCGGCAGGATAAAAATCGAGGACGATGTGCCGGTTCCGACGCGGTTTCCGCCGGTATCGGTGGTAGAGGAGGTACTGGAAATTCCGTTACCGCCAAAGAACAACGGGGTAGTGGATCGGAGCGTAGTAAAGCTGAGTCCCAAGGTTGGGTCAAAGGGGGATTTAGCGCTGACGATCTGATCGGCCGCGGTGTAAACGTCCAGCCGCGTCAACTGAATAGTGGCCGAGTTTTTCAGCATCAATTCGATGAACTCACGGATCTGCAGGTGAAGCTTGCCATCCGAAATGCGTTGTTGAAGGCTCTCGAGTTGGCGCATCTCAACCGCCATCGGCGTGAAAACGATGTTTCAGATAGCTGGAAACGACGTCTTCGGCGTGCAAGGACGAGAGAAAAAATCCAAGAGCAAGAACGCCGCAGCAGAATCGCTTATTCATAGCGGAGCGCCTCGATCGGGTCGACACGGGACGCCTGCCTGGCAGGATAGATACCAAACAAAACGCCTACCGCCACCGAAACGCCGAACGCAATAACCACCGACATAGGCGTGACAATTGTTTTCCAATGTGCGCTTGTCGCGATCAACCAGGACAACAAATAACCAAACGCTATTCCCACCGCTCCTCCGCCGATAGAAATCAAAACCGATTCCACCAGGAACTGCCTGACGATGTCGCGCCGCCGCGTTCCGCTAGCGCGCCGTATCCCGATCTCTCGCGTTCGTTCTAGCACCGTGGCAAGAACGATGTTCATAATGCCAATTCCCCCCACCAGCAAAGAGATTGCCGCGATTGCAACCATCACGTAGGTGAAGATCGATTGTGCCCGCTGCTGCTGCGCCAGCAGTTCAGCGGGAATAGTGACGCTATAATCCGGCGTGCCATGATGCGTGGAACTTAGTATCGCGTCTATGACGCGAGCCGCATGGATGCTGTCCGCGCTGGCGCTCATCCGAATATCGATGCCATCGAGTTCGTCTTTTAAGAACCCCGCTGTCGGGTCGTAGAAGCGGTATTGAAATGTATTGAGCGGGACGTACACGACGTAATTAGGGTCAATGCTTTGAGCGCCGGAGCGCGACGTAATCTGCTCCTTCAAAACACCCACCACGCGAACCCAGCTGTCGTTCAATTTCACGTAGTTGCCGGCCGCTTTCCCGTAGCCGAAAAGTGAGACTTTCGCGCGCTCGCCCAGCACCGCGACCGCCATCGCCGATTCGTCACTTTGCGCGTCGAAACTAACGCCTTCCTGCATTTGCCAATCGTGAATCTGAGCAAACTCCGGATTTACGCCATATAGTTCGGGTACCGCCGGCGAATCAGGCTTCGGGAGGATGACACTTGGATGCATGCTTTTTCGCGCCGAGATGAGTTCAAGACCGTCCACGTTGGCCTTTAAGACGCGAACGTCGCTTTGGGTCAACCCCGGTGAAGAACGCCGGCGCTGCTGTACTTCTTGCAGGCTGGAGGCCGGGTGCGATTCGACAAGAACGTTATGGACGCCTAACTGTTCGATAAAGCGCAGCGATTCATCTTTGGCGCCGGCGCCAATAGCAAGCATTCCGATGACTGCGCCGACGCCGAAGATAATACCCAGGGCCGTCAATACCGTCCGGGTCTTCTGTGACCATAGATTCTGGGCCGCCAAAGCCACGTCCGACCCATAGCGTGACACCACGAGACTGGCGCTCATTTCGTGACTGTGTCAACAGCTCCTGAGTTGGCCTTCGCTTTATCGGGTCTATCTAAGGGATTGGCGAGTGCGACGATCTGTCCCTCCTTCAAGCCGGAGACAACCGCTCGCGTCTCGTTCTTTCGAATCAGATCGATGTCTTTACGAGTAAAGGATGCACCGTTGCGGGCGTACACATAGCTGACGCCGTTTGAATCGAATACCGCCTGAGCCGGAATGGAGAGCGCATTGTGCAGCGTTTCCGTGGCGATTACCACCTCCGTGCTCATGCCGGGACGCAGTGCCGGAGATGTTTCTTCGAGACTGGCTCTGCATTCGAAGTGACGTTCCCAGAAATTGCCGGTTGTTCCGCCCAAATCCTTGATGTGGCCCCGAAAGGTGCGGTTCGGTACGGCGATGACGTGAATGGTAAGCGGATCGCCGATCTTGATGTGGCCGCGATCGGCTTCCCCCACCACCGCAGCAACTTCCCAGTTGTTCAGACCTGGGATCTCTGCGATACCCATGCCGGGGTGCACCGAGTCGCCGACTTGTACCAGCGGCAGCACCATGCCGTCATATCCAAAATTCAGGTTGGTGTTTTGTTTGATCGATACATAACCCGCATGCTTGGTCTTCAGCGTCATGGCATCGATGTTTTCCTGGGCTGTTTTCGCTTCGGATGCCGCTTTGGCCTTTCCGGCTTCCTCTTTCGCAATGCCGGCGTCCGTGGTAAGGGCCCGATTGGTTAAGTTCTGCTGTACCTGTTTCAGATGTTCGCGGGCGGAATTCAGTGCCAGCTCGTTTTGTTTCGCCGTGATAGCCGGAAGCAGCGGGTTCTTGCGCATCTCCAGTTCTGCTAAGCGCAAATCGTTCTTTGCTTTTATCAGCGCGTACCCGTCTTCTTCTTTTTGCGCATCCCGGTTGGCTTTGGCCTGAATGATTTTCTGCTCCGCCTCCGCCACATCGGCGTTTGCTTCTTTCAGCTTGTACTCTTGTTCCCCGGTATCGAATTTCGCGATTACGTCACCCGCATTTACCTCAGCGCCGTTCTTCGCCAGATAAGTGATGTGCAATTCGCTCCCGCCGGTCGGGGGCGCAATTAGCGTTTCGGGATTGCCACCGCTGAGACTGCCTTTGGCACTGATCGTGAAGCTAACGTCCGTTTTCTCCACCTTCGCGACGGGAATTTCTTCGCTCTTATTGGCTGTCCACTGTTTAAGCTGAGGGAGATACTGGTACGCGAGTCCACCCGCGATGGCGAACGCTGCGAACCAGATTATGGTCTTCAAGAATCGCCGGCGCGATTTGCGAGGCGGTTCAGCAGAAAGCGGCGCTTCTTGCGTAGCTGGCGGGGCAGCGATCAGTGTGTCGCTCATCGATTCGTGTCCGGGTTCAGGAGTGCGACGGTCGCTCCGCCCGACACGCCGCTTACCGCAACCTCATCCGTGCTGCGTGCCAACAGCTTCACCTGCTGGCGCGTAAACCCATTGCCAGATTTCAGATAAACCACCGGTTGGCCATGCTCCGTAAAGAGCGCTTTGGCCGGGATATGGATGGCATCCGGTAGACGGGACTGAATGACGTCAGCGGCTCCGTTCATTCCCGGCCGCAATGCCGGCGCATATCGATTGAGAGTGCAAAAAGCTCGGAAGGTTCGCGTGGGCGGCCACTCCGCAAGATCCTGCTCGGTCAAGGGAGAAATCGTCGCAAGTTTGCCCGGGAACGTCTTCTCGGGAAATGCGTCCACATGAACGATCACGTCGTCCGCTGCCGAGATGCGTCCCCGGTCCACTTCATCCACTTTGCTTTCCATCTGCAAAGAAGCAAGCTCGGGAACTTCGGCTATCGGTACTCCGGCGAAGGCATGGTCGCCAACCTTAAACGGCTGCGCATTGGCCCAGCCTTGGCTGCGGTTCGTGAGATAGTTCACCACGCCATTCAGCGGGCTGACGAGCGCCATCTGCTGTAACCGGTGTTCGGCACGCGCATACTCGGCTTTTGCCTCATCACGCAGCCGCGCTTGCGAGGCAATCTTCGCATCGGCCGAGGCCTTGTGCAGTTGAATAGTGGCTTGCTGCACCTTTACTTTCTGCTCGGCGAGGCCCAGATCGATGGTGCTCTTTTCTCCGTCCATTGCGCTGACGATTGCTTTTTTGGATGCTTCCAGGCGAGCTTTGTCACGGTCGAACTGAGCGCTCGCAAGATCGAGCTTGTCCTGGTCGGATGTAATCCGCGCGTCCGCGACCGCCTGATCCAGCGACGCCTGGGCCTGGTCGAGCGCTATTTTCTTTTCGCGCAGTTCCTGCTGTGACTTGCTTGGGTCGAAGCGAATCACTACCTGACCGGCTTTCACTTCGGAGCCGGGAGGAGCCAACCACACGATCTGGAGATCCTGCACGTCCACCGGTGCAGAGAGTTGGACTGATTCCGCCGCTACAAGGTTCCCGCGACAGTGAACCATGACGAGAAATTCCCCACGTTTTGCCTGTACCGTCGGAATGTCGGCTTTCGTTCGGCTCAGGCGCGCCCGCAGAATCCCAAAGGTGCAGGTCGCGAGCACCAAAACTGCAACCACGATACGAATGGCTCGCGATCGGCCCTTCTTCATCGAGACACCTGGATATCTACTGCAGCCGACAGGTCGGGCAGCAGGTGGGAATCCACCTTGTCGATAACAAATTTCCCCGCGAAGTTCTTTACCGGGACGCCCAGGTTGGAAGTCGCAACCGGACTCGCAGAATCGAAGTGCGCCGGGAGGATCACAGAAGGAAACGCGTCGAGCCGAACCGTCGCGCTTTGCAGGTGCAACAAGATGGCGCGATCCGCCTCGCTGATATTCACGTCCACTTCCATCTGCGACGGGTCGAACAAGCGCGCGATCGGGCTGCCCGGCCACAGTTGATCCCCCTCCGCGGCATGGCCGAAAGAGCCCTGCCGCCACACGTTCTCAAGCGCGATCATTCCACTGATGGGAGCTCGAATCGCGAGCTTCTGAATATTGGTTTCGGACCGATCAAGAGCAACGCGCTGCCGGTCGCGCTGCAGTTCGAGGATGCGTATCGCGGCTTCTTCGGCGATGTCATGTGCGTGTCCGGAGCGTTGCAGGCTGGCAACATGCGCCTGCGCGTCTTCCAATTTGACCTGGTTCTTATCTTGTTCGATTTGGCTAAGAATTGGTCCCTTCCGGATGTCGATCTCGGCCTTCTTCAGGTCTGCTTCCGCCTGCGCGAGCTCGGAGGCGCGTTTTTCGGCGTTGCTGACATGCTCGGCCTTTTTTTCATCGACTTGGTGTGACAGATCGTCGTATTTCGAGTGGGCGTCGCGGGCGAGGCGTACTTCCGAGGTATCGTCGAATTCGGCGAGAATTGCCCCGGCTTGCACCGTGACTCCGTTGTGAACGAGGCGAGTCAATGTGACATTTGCGCCTTGGCCCGCCACCAGCGGAACCCGGATATCGGTGGAGTGCACCGCCTGGATCGTGCCGGTTATGCGAACTGTTCGGGCGGCGGCGTCATCCGCGGCGTGGAGGGCGGCGCTGAAAGAAAGCAGGATACATATGCATCGGGTCACAAGTCTCCTGGCGGTAACAACATTTCTAGCAAGATTCTACGACGGACGAATCAGCGAATTGTTTGGTTTCGTAAAGGGAGAATCGTCCCGTCCAATTTACGCGTCATTCAGGTTCCGAGCCGTTTTCTCTATACTAAGTAGATACCCCGCGTAAGGGGCTCGCCGTAATGCCCTTCTCTCCAAAATTCAAACAGCCCAAGCTCTTCAGCATCCTCTTGCTGGTGTTCACCCTCTTCATCGGGATTGTAATTGGAACCGTGATGAATCGTGCCGTGAAAGCCGATAAGCAGGTTTCCACCGTAGCGCCCGATGCGACGCCGCTGACGATTCCGCAAGCCGTCTCCCTTTCGAACGATTTCACGCGCTTGGCCAAGCGGCTGGAGCCATCGGTCGTTTACATCGAATCGGATTACCTGGCGAAGCCCGGCAAACACGCCAAGCAGCGTGAAGGTGACGAAGACGACAACGGCGACGGACAGGAAAAGGGTGCTCCGGAAAGCAAAGATCCATCCGAGCTCTACAAGCACTTCTTTGGCAAGCCCGATCAGCGTTCCTTTCGGACCGAAGGGTCCGGTACCGGTTTCATCGTCGACCACAAGGGCTACATCATCACCAACAATCACGTCATCGACAAAGCGGATCGCGTAAAAGTTGTTCTGAACGGCGAAGAAGAGGAATACCGCGCGCATGTGGTTGGCGTTGACGCGGAAACGGACGTTGCCGTGTTAAAAATCGATGCCAAGAAGCCGTTGGTTCCCGTGCAAGTCGGCAACTCGGATGGCGTCGAAGTCGGCGACTGGGTCATTGCGATCGGATCGCCCTTCGGATTGCAGGCGACCGTAACGGCCGGAATTGTCAGCGCCACCGGGCGCGATCTCGGCGCCGGTCAGTTCCAGCATTTCCTGCAGACGGATGCCGCGATCAACCCTGGCAATAGCGGCGGCCCACTTCTAAACGCGCGTGGTGAGGTGATCGGGATCAACACCATGATCGCCACCCACAGCGGCTCGTATGAAGGCATTGGCTTTGCACTGCCATCGAATATGGCGGTCAAGGTATACAACGACATTATCCGTTGCGGCCGCGTTGTCCGCGGCTCCATCGGAATTCAATGGTCGAAGAACGGCAGTCAGACGGACACGCTCGGCGGTCTCGGTCTCGACCACGGCGTCATCGTTGAGGTGGTTGCGCCCAAAGGGCCCGCCGGTCGGGCCGGCCTTAAACCGGACGACATTATTGTCGCGATGAACGACCATCCCGTGAAGAACGGTGACGAGTTGGTGAATAAAGTTGCAGATATGCCAATCGGTTCGACAGCGAATTTCACCGTCGATCGCGAGGGAAAGCGGGTCGACTTCAAAGTCAACATTGAGGACCGTTCGGTCGTGTGGAAAGACTCGCCTCAATTGGCCGAAGCTCATCCGCCCGAACCGCCATCGCCTCCGCACGCAAATACTCCGACCGAACTGAAGTTCGGCATTACCATCACCAACCTGCGTGAAAAAGAGCGGCAGGATCTCGGCATCGACGGCAAGAACGGCGTTCGCGTGTTAAGCGTGGACCCCGGCTCGTTCGCGGATGATATCGGGCTCCAGGAAAATGACGCCATCATCGGCGTGAACCGTCAGGCCGTCACGTCCCCCGAGGACATCTTGCGCTTGCAGAAGACGCTGAAGCCGGGCGCGCCCGTCGCCGTGCACATCGTGCGCAGTATTGACAGTGGCGGCCGCCGCACTCCGCCCAACCGCATCTATCTCTCCGGACGCCTGCCCGACGAGTAGGCTCGCCGGCATTGACTTACCTATGAATCCTGAAAGATTCAAGAGAATCACCGTCGAGGAAGGCAAGTGTGGAGGTCGTCCGTGTATTCGCGGATTGCGAATCCGGGTCACCGACATTCTTGAGCTTCTTGCCAATGGCGCAAGCTTCGACGAAATTCTGACGGACTACTCACTTCTGGAAAAGGAAGACATCTACGCCGCCATTGAATACGCGGCGCATCAAGCCGACCATTTCGTCCTCCAGGCTTCGTGAGATTTCTAAGCTGCCTGCAGCGTTACCTTAAGCCTTCAGAATCGCCTGCACATACTCCGGCTTTAAAGGAAGCCGCCGCGCCACCTTACCGGTTGCATCCAGCAGCGCTCCCGCGATAGCCGGCGCCGCCAGGGCATTCGCCGCCTCTGATCCTTGCCCGTACGTGCCAACCTCCGGCCGGTTGAGCAGAACAACCTTAATCTCCGGAAGATCCGCCATGGTCGCAATTGGGTAGCTCCGCCAATCGTTCACGACGATACCGCTCTCATCGAAGCGCAGCTCTTCGTGCAACGTCATGCTCACTCCCATCACCGTGCCGCCTTCCACCTGCCGCTGCAACTGCATGGGATTGATAACAATCCCCGGATCCACGGCCACCGTCATCTTCTCCACCTTGATGGCGCCGCTGTTTGTATCCACCGCGATCTGCGCAACGCAAGCCCAGTAACTTCCGGAGCGGAACATCAGCGACACGCCCTGTCCTCGCTTCAGACCATTGCCGCCCCCGCTCGGCCGCTCCGAACGCGTCTCCCACCAGGAAGCGTCGCGAACGGATTCCAGCACTCCAATGGCTCGTTTCTCGCGCGCGTGCTGAACTCGAAACTGAAGCGGGTCTGCACCGGCAAGCACCGCCGCCTCCGTGATGGCCAGCTCGCGCGGAAAGTTCTGCTGATACTGCCCGGGCGTCCTCATGCTGTGATCGCGCAACCCGACATTCAGCGGCGAAGACTTCTGCCCCACCTGGAATGTTCCGTAAGCACGCTCCAGCACCGTCGGCGTGCCGTCGTAAACCCAGGGATCGTGCATCGCATTTGCGATGCCGAACAGCGACCCGTTCTCACTCGGCGCCGGTATCGTAGGCAGACCGGCCAGAACCGCACCCACCAGGCGGTCATCCTGCATCGCAGGCATATAGTGGTCGATCTCATACGCGCTTAACTTGCCCTCGGCATCCAGACCGAGTTGGACATTCGAAAGCGCCGCGGACGATTGCGTCGACCACTGCAAATCATCCTGCCGCATCCACTGCACGCGAACCGGCTTTCCCACAGCCTGCGACAAAATTACGGCTTCATCTTCCGCCCCGGCGTTGCCGCCGTTCGACCTGCCATAGTGACCGGGTCCTGCAAAGGTTCGCACCACCACGTTGTCTGCAGACGTGCTGAGCATGTGCGCCAGGCCGGAGCGCAGCGCTTGCGGATTCTGAGTGTGCGTGTAGACATACACGGTACCGTCGGGACGAACGTCGGCTACCGCCATCGTCGGCCCAATCGGCGCGTGCTTGAAGTATGGAAGCTCGTAGGTCGCCGAAAACTTCTTGGCCGACTTCGCAATCGCCGAAGCCACATCGCCCTTTGACGTCTTACTGGTCGCAACCGGAGCAGACTTCCAGTCCGCATCTTCTTTTAAAAATTGGAACAGCCGCTCGTCGCCCGGCAGTCCTTTCCAGTCCGTCCATTTTGTGCCCCCAGCCACCTGTTGGGCGGCTTTAATGGCTTCCCATTCCGTCGGGGCAACCACGGCAACCAGATTTCCCTTTACAATCACCTGCGCATTAGCGAAGCGAGCCTTGTCCAGCGTACCCGCCGAAACCAGCTTCGAACCCAGCGTCTTCGGATGCACCACCCGCGCATGCAGCATACCCGGCAGCCGCACGTCCGTAACCCACGTCTCCTTCGCAGTCACTTTCGAAACCGTCACGGAGTTGGGGAACGACTTGCCGACGATTGCGTACTGGCTGACCGGCTTCAGCGGCGGGTCTCCATCAACCATCAAGCCGAACATACTGTGTATGTCGCCCTTGACCGGGATCGTGAGATTCAACTTCTGGTTTTTGACCAGCTCTCCATAGGACACACTTCGGCCGCCGCCCGAAACGATACCGTCCTTCACCGAAAGCTGGTCCTTGGCGACGCCCAACTGCTGCGAGGCCAGGTCAAGCAGCGCCTGATGCACATAGGCTGCGGCTTTCCGGATATTCGGCATTCCGTGTTGCAGAAAATCGAAGGCGCCGCTGCCGTCTGGCGTTCGGTCCGTGTCGCCCGAAATAACCGTCGTAATGGCTTCAAACGGCACGCCCAGTTCTTCGGCTGCAATCTGCCGGTACGCGGTGAATACGGTGCCTTGTCCGAAATCGGGCTTGCCCGCGCGAATCAGGATCGTATTGTCGGCATGAATTTCGATCCACGATTCCGGTAAAGCCGGATTCAACGTGTTCCCGCTCACCGCTGCTGCGGCGGTTTTCTGCATGCCGTCGGCATTCAGTGCGACGCCGAATCCCACCAGCAGCGCCCCACCGGATTTCACGAATCCACGGCGGGAAAGCGCTGCCCCGAAAACGTCGGTTGCCTTGTCCATGGTTGGCTTCTCAGGCGCGATCATGTGCCACCCCCTTCGTCATTTCAGTAGAAGCGCGTTGCACGGCCTGGATGATCGCCGTGTAACTGCCGCAGCGGCACAGATGAGGGGAAACACCGGACGTAAAGGCCTCTTTGATCTGCGCCACCGTCGGGGATGCCACGCTCTCCAGCAGCTCCGTCGCTTTGATCATCATGCCGTTCTGACAGAATCCGCATAGCGGGGTCTGCTCTTGAATCCAGGCCTCCTGCACCGGGTGAAGAGTTTTCGCCGCGTCCTCTTGCGAAAGGCCTTTTTGTTTAGCCCATCGCGCCGGAAGCCCCTCAAGCGTCGTGACCTCCTTACCGCTCGCCGCGCTCAAAGGAATGATGCACGAGCGCACTTCCTTCCCATTCAGCAGCACCGAACAAGCCCCACATTGTGCGAGCCCGCAGCCAAATTGAGGCCCCGTCAGCTCGAGATCGTTCCGCAAAACGTAAAGCAGCGGCGTGTCCGTTGGCGCCTGAACTTCGCGCTTCACTCCATTCACGACGAAAGCAGTCATAGAAATCTCCTTCGACAGCTAGCGATAGCTAGTGTGTGCTCAATCCAGACGATGATCCTGCTGTTGGTCTTTATTATCCTGCATCCAGGGTCGCCCCGTTTCCGGTGTTTCCATGCAGCCCAGCCCGAGAGCCGAAACTTCAAGGCCGCTCTTTGAAATCCCAGGCTCATCGGCACGTTATCTGCATCACACTTCCGCAAACTCACTTTTCCGCATTTTGCGCTTCAGCCCTGCCGC
Source organism: Bryobacteraceae bacterium (assembly GCA_036269815.1). Lineage (GTDB taxonomy): Bacteria > Acidobacteriota > Terriglobia > Bryobacterales > Bryobacteraceae > Bog-105. The sequence continues at coordinate 11,362 of DATBDT010000098.1, read as the reverse complement.
CATCTGCGCCGGCGCCGGAAGCCGCGAACAAATCTCTAGCCGGAGGTGAATCCTGCCTTCATCCAATAAATAGCTGATAATTTTGGAGCGCTTCGGCGGCTCCAAAGCTTTTTAAAAACTCATGCCAAAACCTATCGTTGGGCTGCATCACGTCACGGCAATTGCCTCGGATCCGCAGCAAAATCTTGATTTCTATACAGACGCTCTGGGCCTTCGGTTCGTAAAAAGAACCGTAAATTTCGACGACCCCGGAACCTACCACTTCTACTTTGGAGACGACGTCGGCTCGCCCGGCACAATCCTCACCTTCTTTCCATGGCCGCGCGCCGCTCGCGGGCAGGCCGGAGCCGGCGAGGTTTCCCGGACCGCTTTCGGCGTTCCTTTACAATCCATCGACTATTGGGAGGAGCGCCTCAACTCCATTCATGTGCCGGTGGAACGCAATGGTGAGCGCTTCGCAGAACAGGTGCTGACCCTCGCCGATCCCGATGGGATGAAGATCGAGATCGTGGGCCACGCCGATGCCGGTCCGGTGAATGCGCCTCGATACGCCTCCGTTCCGCCCGAACACGCTATCCGCGGATTCTTCGGCGTCACCTTGGCCGAGCGCGACCCCAAACCCACCGCCCAAATTCTCTCCGTAATGGGCTTCAATCAAATTGCGAGTGAAGGAAACCGCTTGCGTTTCTCCGCACCTGGCGCTGCGCTCGGCAACCACATCGACATATTGGTGGACCCGAAAGCCAGCTACGGCCGTCCCGGCGCCGGCTCCGTTCATCACATCGCCTTTCGCGCGCCAGACGACAACGCGCAAACCGAGTGGCGCGGCGAGATCGCGAAACATCTCGACGTCACACCGGTCCTCGACCGGACCTACTTCCACTCCATCTACTTCCGTGAACCCGGCGGCGTTCTTTTCGAGCTCGCCACCGACCCGCCCGGCTTTCTCATAGATGAGCCAGTCGAATCGCTCGGCGAAGCGCTGCGCTTGCCGCCTTGGCTCGAGCCCAAACGCGCCAGCATCGAAGCGCGTGTCTCGCCCCTCGAGCTTCACAAAGCTGTCCCACCCATCGAGCTTCGGGATGCGCAGGGTGCCACGATATGAACTCCGATCCGCACGGCGCGCAGCCCGTTCTGCGCGCCGGACTTGAAGTGTCACAGGCACGGCTTGTGCTCGTGTTGCTGCACGGGCGCGGCGCTTCGGCCGAAGACATTCTCTCCCTGGGTCCGTCATTAGCCGACGACGCCGCTTATCTTGCGCCCCAGGCCGCCAATCACACTTGGTATCCCAATTCGTTCCTCGCGCCCCGCGATCGTAATGAACCTTTTCTTTCCTCGGCGCTTCGCAAGGTGCTCTCCATCGTGAAGGATCTCGAAACCAAAGGCATCGGCTCCGAACGCATCGCAATCTGTGGCTTCTCGCAAGGCGCCTGCCTGTCTTCCGAATTCGGCGCGACGCATCCAAAGCGCTACGCCGGGTTGATCGCCTTTACCGGAGGCCTGATCGGGCCTCCAGGCGCCGATCTCGCACATAGCGGCGATCTCGCCGGAACACCCGTGTTTCTCGGATCCGGTGATCCCGATCCTCACGTTCCCTGGGAGCGCGTCGCAGAATCAGCCGGGATCTTCAAAGCCATGGGCGCGTCGGTCACGCTGGCGCACTACCCCGGAATGCCGCACACCGTGAGCCCGGCAGAATTGAAATCCGCGCGCATCCTCCTCGCCGCACCCGGGTAAAATCCCGATACGGAGCCCGGAGCGTCAGCGACGACAAAAACCGGGCGAACAAGTTCCTCATTGAGCTTTGCGCCTCCTTTGAGCTCTTGGGCGCCTGTAAAACGTGCGCCTTGAAGCTTCGCAAGATAAGGACTTACTGCTTCACTGCTACGTCTGGCTTCCTTCGATGAAAGTAGCGAGAAGCAGGTCGAGCGCATAGTCGCCGAGAATTTGCTGCCTCAGCATTGATGTTGCGGAACTGTTTTAGCAGCCAGGGACGATATTGGCACATCGCAATGCCGGTTAATGCGAGAAATGCGAACGCCGCGCGGGTTAACATGTCCGACTATTCCGAATTCAAAATCGAAGCCTCCGCCGTTTGGCATGTCGGAAGCTAAGGATTTCGATTAGGTTCTGCTTTTCGTGAACTCGATACAAAACGAGCAACGGAGGATGAGAAAGCAGCCGCACGTTTGAACGTTCCCTCGCACGCGGAGCCAGATGAGGAAATGACGTTAGAAGCTCCAAATGGTTAAATAGCTCCTCACCAAAGCGCTCAGTTGTATCCGGGTGATATTCCCGGGACCATTCAAAAATGTTTTCGAGATCGATTAACGCTTTGTCGTTGTAGATGAGCTTGAAAGCCATTGGCGAAAATGTTCACGCGCTTCTTCAGAGGTCAGCATGCGTGCGCGGCCTTCGTCAATCTCGCGGCAGCGCTCATCGACTATCCGAAGCTCCTCAGTGTCTAATTCGACTTCCTCGTCATTCTCAAAAGGATCGAATTGTTGTGTCTCTGCCACGTGTAAGTTTCTCCCCTTTACTATAGCCCCAACATCCCGCTGGCTTTGTTCGCGAATGGGTTCGCCTCGTCAATGTACTCGCGGACCATTGCCAGGGACCGATGATCTGTCGTTCGCATGCGCGCAAGTTCTTGAGTTCCACCCCTTGGTCGCGGCGGTCACGAAACCACGTCGTAAGCTGTCGCCCGCAAACTCGCTCGGATCTTTGCCGACGCCGGCCGCGTGACGCTTCACCACCTGAGCGATCAATTGCCCGACATCCAGAGCTTATGCGAGGGGTCAAATTCGATGGGGTTTTCGAATAAAGTCCGGGCGCTGATTCGATCTCCAGGTAGACGAAAATTGGCAGCGCGAATCCACCAAGGTAGTGTCCTAACATGCGTTGCTAGCCGAATTCGTGAGAACAGCAAGCGCTTGCTCGTGTTACGGTGGGGACATGCCAAGCAAGCGAACCGATTTGAAAGCGCTGAAACGGATGCTCAAGGAGTTGGAACGGGTTCTGAAAATTGGCCCGCTGCCCCCTGGGATCGCAGCTAGATCGGCCGAGCTTCTGACTGCCAGCATTGCATTGACGGATGACTTAATCGAGCAGACGCCAGCGGCATTTCTTGGATCGCTAGGCGGCCAAGAAACAGCCAAACGCGGACCTGAATACTTTGCCAGGATCGCAGCTATGCGGAAGACCAGGGCTGGCGGAAGACCCAAGAAGGAGGCTTGAAAGTACAACTGTTGTATCCGATAATAGAGGGTGAGGGGCCTTGCGGCCCCTGAGTCAACACCCTACATTGGTGGCGGCGGCATTTGCCGATCACCCCTTTCCGGTTTGAGATAGGCCCGAAGCGTGACAGCGCTTCGGGCCTTCTGCTTTTAACAGCAGCCAGATTCTCTAAACCGCTATTGAGCACAATAATATACCGAGTAGATACAGCCTGTCAATCCAACCTAACGATATAAACATAAATTATAAAGTTTGCCCGCCTGCTATTTTTGCGATACACTCTGTATCATTGGGGGGAACGGTAATCGTGGAAGACCAGAACGAAAAAGATAAGCGTAAGGTGCATCGCAGTCCTAGCTATCCCGTGTTCGCGCTGAACGACGCAATTGAGAAAGCAAGATCAATTTATAGCGGCGAGAAACGCTCAGCCACTACACCTGAAGTGATTGCTTCTCACATGGGGTACACACAGGCGAATGGTCCCGGAGGACGGGCCGTTTCTGCTCTGAGACAGTTTGGCTTATTGGAGGAGGCGGCTGGAAAATATCGAATCTCTGAATTGGGCTTTACGCTAATCCATTTTGAGAGAAACACGACAGAGTGGAGGCATGCCGCTGCCGATGCAATCCGCAAGCCTACACTCTTCAGGGAGCTTTTAGAAGTTTACCCTGATGACCTTCCTTCAGACGCCACACTTCGGAATGACCTACTTAAACGTGGCTTCAACCCTGGGTCGATTTCTGACGTTGTATCGATTTTTAGAGACTCGATTTCGCTTGTTGGATCTGATGCTTCGATATACGATGATGGTGTGACAGCTACAGCGCAGCACTCGCAAAAAGATCAGGTTAACAGCAATCGTATTGAGTCCTTACAGCGCGACGGAACGGAACCGAACAAGAATTTTGTGCAATCTCAGATATCGACGCCTGTCGGTACCGATGATGGACAAATTGTGTTTGCCCATGTTCGGTTTGATGCAAGCATAAAAAAGGAGTTCGTTTCGAGCCTCAAGAAATACCTTGACTATTTAGAGACTACACTGCAATAATCTCTTGCAAACAGCAAGCGCTTGCTGTTAAAGTGGGTGTATGGAAACGCTCACTGCAAAAGTCGAAGGCACGTTAACGTGCACTAAGTGCGGCGTCTCCTGCAAGCGTTTTGGCAAGCACCGCAATGGCCTACAGCGCTTTCGCTGCCGTCTCTGTGGCGCAACGTTCACGGAAGACCATGAGGTTTCTTTTCGCATCGAAGACTACCTCGGGCAGGCGCGCGGCATCATGGCAATCCAACTTCTCGTCGAAGGCTGCTCGATCCGCACAGTCGAGCGCATTACCGGCCTACACCGCGACGCCATCATGCGTCTACTGCTAGCAGCCGGTGAGCGCTGCGAGCGCCTCATGGACACTCTGATTCAGAACGTTCCCGCACGTGACGTGCAGTCGGACGAAATTTGGAGTTTCGTTGGAAAGAAGGAAAAGAACACAACGCTTGAGGACAACCCTACTTTGGGCGACAGCTATTGCTGGGTAGCAATTGAAGCCCGCACAAAGCTGGTGCTTTCGTTCGTAGTCGGCAAGCGATCCGTGACGGATGCGATTGAATTCACCCGAAAACTACGCCGCGCCACAAGCGCAAGCCGGCGCTTCCAGTTGACCACTGATGGCTTGCCCCACTACGTCACCGCGGTAGACTTGACGCTCTCAGATCGTTGCGACTTCGCGCAGCTTATCAAAATCTACGCTTCTCCGCGTGAAGGCGATCAACGCTATTCGCCCGGTGAAGTTGTGGAGGCGGTCCCAGTTGTGATTAGTGGAAACCCCAATCCTAATCGCATTTGCACGTCACATGTCGAGCGACAGAATCTTACAATGCGAATGCAGATCCGCCGACTCACGCGGCTTACGAATGCCTTCTCGAAGAAGTTTGAGAACCACAAAGCTGCTATTGCGTTGCACTTCGCCTACTACAATTTCTGCCAGATCCACAGAACCCTCCGCGTAACCCCGGCGATGGAAGCGAGGATCACAGATCGCGTGTGGACGATTGCGGAACTGATGGCGTGATAGAGTTCCTTTCTGTTATGAGTGCCAGAGAACTCCATGATGTAGTCGTACCTTTGTTGGTTTTTCTTATAATCACTTGCGCTGCTTTTGTCTTCGGTATTCGGTTGTTCAGAGCAACAACAAAAGAGCAACTTGCCCATCGGGCATTTCTGTTTCTAGGCGTATTTGCAGCTTTTCTCTTTGTGCTGTTTGTCTTCTATCGAGCGTGGCTTAATCAATCGCCAATAAAGGGTTATCCGGGTGGCCACTAATACTGACAAGCTCACGGCACTTAATGCCATCAGCAGCAAAAATGCTCCAATAACGCTTCGCCATCCATCCATGTATACGAAAAGCGTTATCGACAGGACTAGACCGCACCCAGTGAACAATAACCCAAACGGCACATAAACGAGCGCTTCTTTGTGATTATCGACCCACTCAAATACTCTCATCTGTTATTTCCCCACCCTCCCTTTACGTATGTCTTGGCTTGTCAAGCATCGGACCTTATTTGCTTCCCTCAAGAATGGGTTTACCTCTAGGAACACTTGGCGAAGCATCCAAAGACCAACCAACAAAAGGAGCAGGCCAAGAAGCATTCCGAGCAGGCCAGCAAGAAGGAGTCTGTCGGCCATGTGGGCACCACGCCAAACAGTCAGGCCACCACCAATCCAAAACGCCACACCAATGAAACCGACAATCCGCCAACGCCAACTCAGATGTCGAACTTCGGGTTGAACCGCGAAAAAGCCAAGATTACTGATTGGCTTGTAGTCGCTTTGACGCTCCTGGTAGCAATTGCCGCTTTCTGGTCTGCATGGATTTTCCAAGGCCAATTGGCCGAAATGCATAAGGCCACGGAGATACAGGAGCGGCCATGGCTCTCCGTAGAAGCTCAGCCCGTAAACGGCCTGAGTTGGGTGAATGGACAGCAACCAGTCCTGGTGCTCAAGTTCGCTATCAAAAACGTTGGTCACTCGATTGCCAAAAGCAGCCAACTCGATGTGAAGATGTTTCCCACGTCTGTCGGGATGCCGGTCGCCGTTGATGCTATCCAACATCAGCGCGAACTGTGTGACCATCCAAAGATTAGTCCGATGCAGGCATTTGATCTGTTCCCGGTCGATCAGCCAGCGGAACGGCAAGTAGATATCAGTGCGCCAACTTCCACAGTAGCCGCACAAGCGGTCGCGGTCACCAGCGATAAACCGCGCAAGTTCATCGGATTCTACGTCGTCGGGTGCGTTACCTACCGTTTCAGCTTTGGACCGAACTTTCACCAGAACCGGTTCGCCTATCATCTTCTCTCGCCAGCACTTAAGTCCGAAGATGGGAATCCGCCGATCTTGCCAAATGGCACCCCACTCTTGACTGGCTTCGAGATAGGAGTGAACGTTCCTAAAGATCAACTCGGGATAATACAGGAACTCTTTGCCCTCAACGACGCTAACTAGGGCTACAACCCAAATTAGGACACTACCCGAATGCCGAATGGCTTGACAAACATTTTGTGTTGTGAATTGGTCCGCCAAGTTGTTGTTGGCTCTGATTGAATATCTATTCATTTGTTTCGGCAACGCAGCGCAGGACACTACCATCCACCAATTCCCTATTGCGCCGACATCTTCAGATGTGTAATTATTCATTAGATTGAATAAAAATTCATGGGCCAACGGTTTGCCTCTGAATTAATCCACGTAGAGAACGAGTCCACGTAGATAGGAAGAGAAGGAATCGAAGCAATGGCCGTGCCCATGACAACCCCTGGAGCCCACGTCGGACCCTGCAGCTTTCGCCAGGATCTCGACCTCACGGCCGAACAGCTCGTCGACGTCCTCAACCTCACGCAGCAGGTCAAACAGTCGCGCGCCCGCTTTGCGTCGTCATTGAAGGGCCGCTATATCTGTTTGCTATTCGAAAAGCCTTCGCTCCGCACTCGCTTCACCTTCGAATTGGCTATAAAACAGCTCGGCGGCGACTGCATCACGCAGATCGGACCCATCGCCGAGCGCGAGCCGCTAAAAGACGTGGCTCGGAATCTCGCTCGCTGGGTGGACGCCATCGTCGCGCGAACCTTTCTCCAGGAAACGATTGACGACCTTGCCTCCTGGTCCGGTCTGCCGGTTATCAACGCCCTAAGTGATCTTTATCACCCGTGCCAGGCGCTTGCGGATATCTTCACTCTGAAAGAACACTTTGGGCGCCTCCGCGGGCTGAAGCTCGCCTATGTTGGCGACGGGAACAACGTCGCGCACTCGTTATTGCTCTGCGCTGCCCGCCTCGGCATCCACTACTCAATCGCGACGCCAGACGGATACCAGCCCAACGCCGAGATTGTTGCAAAAGCGCGTACACTAGCCGGCCAGACGGGTGCGGTCATTGAGATCACCAGCGATGCCGCAAGAGCAGTGACCGATGCCGATGCCATTTACACAGACGTATGGGCCAGCATGGGTCAGGAGTCCGAAGCCGAAGAACGCAAGCGCATCTTCGCGCCGTATCAGGTGAATGAAAAACTTCTCGCGCAAGCGAGTCCGCAGGCGAAGTTCATGCACTGCCTGCCGGCCAAGCGCGACCTGGAAGTCACCGATGCGGTTGTCGAATCGCCTCAGTCAGTCGTCTTCGATCAGGCGGAAAACCGCCTCCACGTCCAAAAGGCCGTGCTGCTCGCGCTCCTGCAATAAAATCTCTCTGCGGCAGCGGCTTCATAATCCAACAGAAGGACTGTGAAGCTTATCTAAATCTGGAATTCAATCATGAGCAAAGTAACTGCGAAAAAGGTGGCGCTCGCCTATTCGGGCGGTCTCGATACCTCCATCATCATTCCCTGGCTGAAGGAACACTATCAGTGTGAGGTCGTAGCCGTATGCGGCGACATCGGCCAGGGCGGCGAAGAACTGGACGGCCTGAAAGAAAAGGCTTTGAAGACAGGTGCTTCCGAAGTGTATGTCGAAGACATGCGCGAGGAGTTTGTTACTGAATACCTGTGGAAGTTAGTCCGCTCTGGCGGCGTTTACGAACACAAATACTTGTTAGGAACCTCCATCGCTCGCCCGCTCTTGGCCAAGCGGCAGGCGGAAGTAGCCCTCAAGACCGGCTGCGATGCGCTCGGTCACGGCTGCACCGGCAAAGGTAACGATCAGGTCCGTTTCGAGTTAACCTATAAGGCCATCGCGCCGCAGTTGAACGTCATTGCTCCTTGGCGCGAGTGGGACATCGTTTCACGCGAGGATGCCATCGAGTACGCCCGCCAGCACAAGGTGCCGATCGCGCAGTCAACAACCAAGATTTACAGCCGCGATCGCAACATCTGGCACATTTCGCATGAAGGTGGCGAACTCGAAGATCCCGCCAATGCCGCACCGGAGCATATCTGGATGCTCAGCAAAAGCCCCGAGGAAGCACCGAACAAACCCGCCGAGGTCACAATCGGTTTCGAACACGGCGTCCCTGTCTCCTTGAACGGACAACGGCAGCTCAGCGGGGTCGGTTTGTTGGAGCAGCTCAACCAAATCGGTGGCGAGCACGGCATCGGCCGTATCGATCTCGTCGAAAACCGCTTCGTCGGGATGAAGTCGCGCGGTTGTTACGAAACGCCTGGTGGAACCATCCTCATGGCTGCCGTGCGCGAGCTCGAAGCCCTGACGCTCGATGGCCGCACCCTGCACTACAAGCAGAAGCTCGCTCTCGATTACGCCGAGCTCGTCTATAACGGATTGTGGTTCACGCCGCTGCGCGAATCGCTCGACGCGTTCTTCGAAAAGGTATCTGAACCAGTCACCGGCGAAATCACGCTGCGCCTGTATAAAGGAAATCTCGATCCCGTCAGCCGCAAGAGCCCGAATTCACTTTACAGCCTCGATATCGCCAGCTTCACGATGGGCGCCAGCTACGACCAGAAAGACGCACTCGGCTTCATCAATCTCGTCGGACTGCCCATCAAGGTTCGGGCGTTGCTGCACAAGTAAATGGCAATGAAACTCTGGGGTGGCCGCTTCGAATCCGGGCCGTCGGAAGTTTTCGAACGCTTCTCCGGCTCGCTTCATTTCGACGGCAAGTTGATCTTTGCCGATGTCGAGGGCTCGCAGGCATTCGCCCGCGCCCTTGCTCGCCAGGGCATTCTCACGCCGGAAGAGTTGGACCAGCTCGTATCGGCTTTCCAGCAAATCGCCGAGGAAGCCCGCGACCCCGACTATCTTCGCGGCGCCGTGGATGAAGACGTTCACACTTTCGTCATTCGCAAACTAAATGAAAAAGCCGTTGCGCTTTCCGCCAAAATACATACCGGCCGCAGCCGTAACGAGCAGGTCTCGCTCGACATCCGCTTGTATCTACGTGCCTGCTGCGACACCCTGCTAAACCAGCTCGCCGGGCTCTTATCCGAACTGCTGAAACTCGCGCAAACCTATCCCGACGCAGTGATTCCCGGCTACACTCATCTGCGCCGGGCGCAGGCCGTCCTGTGGCCGCACTATCTTCTCGCCTACTTCGAGATGTTGATGCGCGATTGCGAGCGCGTCCAGCAGGCGCGCGCGCGTATCAACGTTCTTCCCCTTGGCTCGGGTGCGCTCGCCGGCAGCGGCTTCCCTTTCGATCGCCACGCCATTGCCGCCGATCTGAACTTTCCCGAAATAACGCGGAACAGCATGGACGTCTCCGCCGACCGCGACTTTGCCCTCGATTTCCTGTATGCCGCGAGCCTGATCATGCTGCATCTCAGCCGCTTATCCGAGGACTGGATTCTATATTCCAGTGAAGAGTTCGACTGGATATCGCTCGGCGACGGTGTCACCAGTGGCTCCAGCCTGATGCCGCAAAAGAAGAATCCGGATTCGCTCGAACTCATCCGCGGAAAGTCCGGCCGCGTCTTCGGCGATCTTACTTCGCTGTTCGTAACCATGAAAGGTCTTCCGATGACCTATAACCGCGACATGCAGGAAGACAAAGAACCGCTCTTCGACGCTTTCCATCAAACGTCGGGCTCTTTAGCCATGGCCAAGGTGGTAGCCGAATCCGTCACGTTGAAGCCTCGCGTTCCCGCTGCCGCTGCCGAAGCGAGCTGGGTCGTCGCCACCGATCTCGCCGAAGAACTCGCCCGCAGCGGTGTGCCTTTCCATCGTGCCCATCAGCTCGTTGGCGGTCTCGTATTGGAAAGTGTCAAAAGCGGCAGGAAACCGTCCGACTGGACCGCCGAATCGCTGGCCGCCTTTGCGCCCGAGTTCAAACCCGAAATGGTGCGTCTGTTGAATCCTCTCGAAGGCATGAAAACGCGCGAACTCCCGGGCGGCACGGGTCCGGCCGCTGTGGCCGCCGCTCTGAAAGAGGCCGCCGACCGTCTCGATAAGCTGCGCCGGCAGATTGCTTGAACCCCGCATGAATAAAAGCTTCCGCCATGGCCAGATCCTCAAAATCCTTCGCTCGAAAAGTGTCTGGACTCAGGAGGAACTTGCCGGCGAGCTCGGCCAGCTTGGGATTCAAGTCACGCAGGTCACGCTGTCGCGCGACATCCGGGAACTCGGTCTGGTGAAAACCGCGGACGGCTATCGCCGGCTCTCGGCGGAACGGCGCGGTCGCGACCTGGCCACAGCCGCGGAAGAATTTCTGCAGGATATTCGGGTCGCCCAGAATCTCGTCGTACTGCGTACCTCCCCCGGAACCGCGAACTCTCTCGCCGTTGCCATCGATATGGAAGAGTTGAAGGAAGTCGTCGGCACCGTCGCCGGTGACGATACCGTGCTCGTCATCACAGCCGACAACGATTCGGCTGAGCAGTTTCAAAAGCGGATGTTAACCCTGATTTCCGCCTGACGATGCGTGTTTAGCCGTCCAATCATGCCTACAAACCTTCAAGCGCGCGGACGCACGGCGATCAGTGCAACTCTGCCCTGAAAAGTTGTGGCTTCGATCGGCGCAGCGTTCGCGGTTCCGGATCCTCAGCCGTCATCTCGCTGCGCAACCAGGCCTCGGCAAAGCGGAGTTCGCGGTAGACTGCGTGCACGGGCATCGACAACGCCATCGAGGTTTCCTCCGCAGTCATCCCGCCGAAATAGCGCATTTGAACAAGTTGTGCTTTTCTT
>DATBDT010000016.1:0-2858 GCA_036269815.1 Bryobacteraceae bacterium | reverse complement strand
ATGTTCGTGGTGACGAACATTCCGCCGAGCGCGATGACCGTGATCGACAGCAGCCAGAGGTTCCAGGCGACGATAAATCCGGCGAACTCGTTGAAGCCGAGCTTGGCCCATTGATAGATGCCGCCTTCGAGCGGCATGCGATTGCTCAGATAAATCACGACGGCCGCTTGCGGAATGTAGAAAAGCAAGATCGCGAGTAGCCAAAAGAAAAGATGCGCTTGTCCGAGTTTCGCCGCGGCGCCGACCCAGCTCGAGCCGACAATGAAGAGAATCTGCGTCAGAACGAGATCGAAGAGACCGAGCGGTTTTCGTAACGCGGTGCTATGCTGTTCTACGCCTTCTTCAGCGCGCTCGAGTCTGGTTGGCATCACTCAAGCATTGAAGGTTGAATCGTTCTTTTGCTGTTATCCTGAGCGGAGCGCCGCGGAGTCGAAGGATCCCGTGATGCGACCATCAATAATGCCACGGAATTCCTCGACTTCGCTCGGAATGACTTTTGCGTTAGGTGCTTTGCATTCCCGATCTAATCCTGGTGTTCCGCCTTTTTCGGTGGCGCTGGTTCGGTACGAAATTCGCGATGCCGGGTTTTGCCGCCGGCATACGCGATGTAGCCACCGGCCCCCAGGGTTACTGCGCCCAGAAAGATCACCAGGATCACAAGTGGTGCAGAAGACTTCGGCCATTTTATCGGCGCCGCGATTGCGATCGCGCTCAAGACCGCGAGCGCGTAAAAGATCCAGATGAGATCCTCGGCGCGATCTTGATGTTCATCGAGCCAGCGTTCTCCATCTTCATCAGTCATCGACAGAACGCGATCGTATCCCTGCTGGCCAAATTCATAAACTGGCCATGCGGAGAATGAGGTGATTAGCACCAGCACTAATGTGGCGATCTGAGCGCGGCGGCTCTTGGAGAAAAAAGCGATGAGCAATCCAATCCAGGCGACGAGCAAGCCGTAAACCGGCAATGGATTGAGCAACACGTGAACATACTCCGGCTGTCGCAAACCACGGAGTATCGAATCGATCACAATCCGCCTTCCGAGTGAGTTTCTAAGACTTGTGCGGCACTCTTTGCTTTTTCAGGCGGCACGTATTTTTGCCAACCAAGGATCGTGAAATGCCACCATTCAGTGCGTAGACCGCAAAAACCAGCCTGGTGCATTGCGTACCGCAACAAACGCAGATTTCGGCGTATTTCTGGAGAGGAACCCATGTACGGCAACATTGCAGCGGGAGTAAAATCGTCAAAGTCCGTTGGCATGCGGACGTCGCGAATCCGTGAGTCGACCAGGGTGGCATCGACGGCGATACCCCAGCTATGCAGCGAGCCCGCGCCGATTTCTGGATTGGCAACATAATCACTGTTGTGCGACGCCTCCCAGAGCATGGCCTGCACTGCTACCGGCCGGTATGCATCCCAGATTTTGAGGCCATATTGGTATCGCCGCAGAAAGCTCTGGGCCCCAGCCAAAGCTGAGGCGATTTCGGGACGAACGAGTGCATGTGTTCCATGGGGATAAAGCGAATGTCGAAGGAAATTGTTTCGGCCTGCATAGCGTAAGTCGACCGAGATCGTCGGATCAACGGATCGGACATCAACCAAAACCGGGTCAGCTTTTGCGGTCAACGAGATCAGCGCCATCGCGATTGCACCAAACCGGCAAATGTAAGCGTTGAACTTTGGCATTTGCTTTGTTCGATCAATACGCTGCTACCGCTGCGGGAGTATCCGTTTTTGCCAGGCGTTCGAGGAGAAGACGTGCGCTGTCTTCGGGCATAGTGAAACGCAACTCGAGATTCGAGTTGCCCTGGGTTTGGATCTCCGGCGGCTGAGAGTAAAGCAACAGCGGTGAGTCAGGCAGGCGAAGCCATTGGTCCGGATTGGTGCGCAAATCGCGCGCGACGTTGGCGGCATTTTTCGGAGCATTCACCTTGATGAGAATTCTGGCTTTTACTGGATTTTGCAGGTTCACTGCAAGCCCGATCAGTTGTGAAGCATCGATTAGTTCAGGCGAAAAGATGGGATGGAAAATGCGGGGGAGATCCTGGGGATCGCGCGAGATAAGCCGCAGCGCGCTTTCGTGATCCAGAGCCTGGAAACGATCGAACAGTTGGCCGGTGATTTTCAGGTCCGGTTTCATTCCCAGTCGCACGAGTACCAACTCATCCACTTGTTCTGGCGCGCCAACCGCAAGGGTTGCCGGTCCGACGCGGGCCACGGCAAAATCCGGCTTGACGGCTGTACCCTCGGCGGAACTGGATTGTCGCTCCCAAACGGGCAAACCGTTGACGTTGATCGGGCGCCTTCGGAAATTCTTGTCGTCGGCGACGGCACGAACCACCTTGGCAAGGCCGCGACGAGTTTGGACGAGGTTGAACTCTTTGGTCTCGCCGGTTTCGTCCGTTGTGAGTGCCCGGGTGATGCGCGCTGTATCGCGCGATGGATTCAATCCCGGAACCGAAGCAGCGGGGCCGATTAATCCCGGCAAGAGTTTGAGCTTCTCATCATGCCAGCGCTTTGCGAGGTTTGCGTGTTCGAATTGATCTGCGTTGATCGACAGGATGGTATCGGTGGCCTGCGGGAGCCATTCGCGTCCTCGCGGCGATTGAAAAACAACGAGCAACGTGATCGCCAGCAAAACCAGAACCGAAAACGCGCTGAAGTAAAACTTTCGCAGCTCTTGTTTATCGATCTGGCTGGAAAGCTGGGCCAGCTCTGCCTGGTGCTTTAACTGCAGATTAACGGCCGCTCTGCGACGATGAGCATCCTCCAGCAATTGCGGCGCATTCGGTGGAGCAACGCCCTTTTCAGACAAATGCCGTCCGATGCTCAAATACGCCGGATTTTTTCGTTCT